>DASVNT010000001.1:0-5320 GCA_036383715.1 Sphingobium sp.
AAAGGCGCTGGCGATCAGCACCGACTGCACGCCGCGCTATGTCTATGCCGACCCGGTCGAGGGCGGCAAGCAGGCCATTGTCGAGACATGGCGCAACATCACCGCCGTCGGTGGACAGCCGCTGGCCGTCACCAACTGCCTGAACTTCGCGAATCCGCAGCGGCCCGAAATCATGGGCCAGTTCGTCGGCGCGCTGCAGGGTATGAGCGAGGCGTGCATCGCGCTCGATTATCCCATCGTGTCGGGCAACGTCTCGCTCTACAATGAATCGAAGGCGACCGGCGGCGGCAGCGCGATTCTGCCCACGCCTGCGATCGGCGGCGTCGGCATCCTGCCCGACATCGACCGCATGACGACCATAGGATTCAAGGGCACGGGCGACATCATCCTGCTGGTCGGTGAACGCCGCAACGAGCTGGGCCAGTCGCTCTGGCTGCGCGAAGTCCACGGTATCGAGGGCAAGGACGCCGGCCCGCCGCCGCGCGTCGACCTCGACGCGGAAAAGAAGACGGGCGACTTCGTGCGCGGCGCGATCCGCTGCGGCGCACTGACCGCCGTGCACGACGTGTCGGACGGCGGCATCGCCGTCGCCATCGCGGAAATGGCGCTGGCCAGCGGCATCGGCGCCATTGTCGATGCACCCCTGACCGGCACCGTCGCCGAGGGCCTCTTTGCCGAGGATCAGGGCCTCTACATCGTCACCGTGCGTGACGCCGCCATGGTCGAGGTATTGGCGCAGGCCGATGCCAAGGGCGTCGCCGTCGAGCGCCTGGGCCGCACCATCGCCAACCGCATTATCTTCGAGCTGAAGGAAAGCGACCACGCCGTCGCGCTCGACGACCTGCGCGCCGGGCATGAGGGCTTTTTCCCCGCGTTGATGGCTGGCGAGGTCTGATCCTTCTTTCCCCCTCCCGCCTGCGGGAGAGGGGAAGATTAGCAGCTAACCCCGCCGCCAGATAAACTCATGATCGCGGTGATCCCCCACCGCGAAATCATAGGTTCCGACCTGCGCGAAACCGAAGCGCGCGTAAAAACGCTGCGCCCGCTGATTGCCTGACCACACGCCCAGCCACGGACGCCCCCCACCCGTTGCTGGGCCGCGCCCTTCCATCCAGCCCAGCGCCCGCTCCATCAGCATCCGGCCCAGCCCGCCCCCTTTCAGGTCGCGCAACATATAGAGCTGGTAAAGTTCCACCTCCCCCGCCCGGACATCCGCATGGGGCAGCTTGCACGGCCCGGCATGGGCATAGGCGACCAGCGCGCCATCCTCTCCCGCCACCACCCATGTCGCATGGTCCGGATCGGCCAGTTCCGCCGCCACCTGCGCCAGCCCGTAGCTTTCCTCCTCGAACCGCGCCATGTCAGCGGGGGGATAGGGGATGGCGAAGCCTTCCACGAACGTCTCGCGAAAGGTCGTCCGCTTGAGCACGGCAAGCGCCGCCGCATCCTCCGGCACGGCGAGGCGAATCGCAGGGATCGGGGCCATCAGGCGGCCACCCGCGTCACCCGGCCGAACAGCACATGATAGGTCAGCTTGCTTCCCCCCTCCGCATCGAACGCGCGCATCACCCTCCGCATCGCCGCCGCGCCCAGCGCGCTGTGCGACCCTTCCGGCACGGTGGCGCCAATCCCTTTCAGATGATCGAGAAACCCCCGCGCACCGCCGAAATCATAGGCCCAGTGCTCCTCGAACGCGAAGGCGTCCGGCCACTGCGCCAGCATCGCGCGCAGAGCGGCGAGGTCGGGATAGGCCGGCGTGCCCGCCGTCTCCCCCGCCCGCGCATGCGCCGCGCGCCATTCGCCGAAACTGTCCGCGCCCATGGTGGAGAACAACAGGCTGCCGCCCGGCCTCAATAAGCCGGACAAGCGCGCGATCGCGGCAGGCAGGTCGCCGAACCACTGAAAGGCGAGGCTGGACAGGATCAGGTCGAACCACGCCCCCTCGAACGGCGGCATCTCGCCATCCATGGGCAGGAAGGTGCCCGCGATCATCGCACCCTTTGCCGCCTGCCCCACCATATCCGGCGACAGGTCGCTGGCGATCAGCTCGGCGTCGGGCCATGCCTCGCGGATATGGCGGGTCAATATGCCCGTACCGCAGCCGATTTCGAGGATGCGGGGACGCTTCGGCAAACGCTGCTGCCGGGCGAGGTCCGCGACCAGCGCCGCGGCCTGCCGCTGCGGCGCGGCGGCATCGTCATAGCTGGCGGCGGCTCGCCCGAACGCAGCGGCGATGCGGTCCTTTCGGTCGCCCGTTCCGGTCATCTCACGCGTCAGCCAAGCGTCCGGTCATAGACGATATAGCTCTTGTTCACCCGGCTTTCGATGGCGTTGGCGATCGCGACCATCCCCTGATTATCCTCCAGAATCCAGCCGATCTCCGCCCGCGTCGCGCCATATTTGGTGATCGACGCCTGCCGGATCGTCTCGATCATCATGAAGGCGAGTTGGCTGGCCATGCGCGAGCTTTGCAGGCGCTGCAACACGCCCATCAGGGGCACGCGCATAGTCTTGACCTTGGGCTTGCGCAGCCACCAGAGCAGTTTCAGGATGTTGAACGGGAACAGATTGCCGTTGAAGCCCCCCGTCTTTTCATTGAGGTCGGGCAGCGTCATCATGAACGCCACCGGCTCCCCGTCCAGTTCCGCGATGCGGATCAGATCCTCATAGACGATGGGCTTCAGCTTCTTGCCGGTAAAGGCGATCTCCGAATCGGTGATCGGTACGAAGCCCCAGTTCTTGCCCCATGCGTCGTTGAGGATGGCGAGGATGGTCGCCGCTTCCTCGTCGAATTTCGACTTGTCCACATCGCGGATGCGGATGCGCGGGTTCTTGTTCCCGGACTCGACGATCCGCTTGATCAGCGGCGGGAAATCCTTGGTGATGTCGAGGTCGAAGGTGTTGAGCTGCTTGACCGGCGTATATCCCGCCGCCTCGATCCAGCCCTGATATTCCGGGCGGTCATGGCCCATCATCACCGTCGGCGGGTGGTCGAAGCCATGGACGAGCAGGCCCGGTTCCTCCCAGATCGACAGGGAAATGGGGCCGATGGCGCGGGTCACGCCCTTGGCGCGCAACCACTCTTCGGCAGCCGCGATCAGGGCGGCGGCGCTAACCGCGTCCGTCGCCTCGAACATGCCCCAGTTGCCGGTGCCGGGGCCAAAGCCCTGATCGGCGGGCATGCCCTGCGCCAGACGGTCGATATGCGCGCTGATCCGGCCCGTGACCTTGCCGCCCTTGCGGCTCAGGAAATATTGCGCCTCGGCATGTTCGAAGAACGGGTTCTTGCCCGGCGTCAGCAGTTCCTTGACGTCCATCTTGAGCGGCGGGACCCAGTTGGGATCGTCCTTATAGACCTCCCACGCGAAATCCATGAACGTCTGAAGCTCTGCCTTGCCCGAAACCGGCGAGACGATGATGTCCTGTTGTGCCAAGGCTGACGTCTTTCCCGTAGTGATGCGGCGCGTTCAGTCGGCCCCGTCTCTCCGCTTGTCAAGCGATCCACGCGCGTCAAGACGGGAGTTCCGGGGGCTGGCAACGCCACGATATAGCCACTATCTGGTGGCATGGCATTGAATATGGGCATGAATGAGACAATACCCCCCGCCGGTCGCAACGCTCGGCGCGAAGACGAAGCGATGCTGCGCGCCGCGGCGGAACTGACGCGCGAGCTGTCCCGGCCCAGCCCCCTGATCTACTGGAGCGACTTCGGCCTGTCGGCGCTGGTCGGCTATGCCGCGCTGGCGGGCGCGATCCTGCTGGGCAATGGCTATGCGGCGCTGGCGTCCGCTCTGTTGTCGGTGCTGGCGCTCTATCGCGCAGGCAGTTTCATCCATGAACTCACCCATATGAAGCATAGCGAGCTGCCGGGTTTCCGCTTCGGCTGGAACGCCCTGGTCGGCGTGCCGCTGATGATGCCCAGCTTTCTCTACGAGAATGTCCATACGCAGCATCATGCCCGCACCCGTTACGGCACGGCGCAAGACCCGGAGTATCTGCCGCTGGCCCTGATGAAGCCGTGGACCCTGCCGCTGTTTGTGGTCGTGTCCGCGCTGGCGCCAGTGGGCGTGCTGATCCGATTCGGCGTGCTGACGCCGCTCGGCCTCGCGATTCCCGCGCTCCGGGCCAAGACGGTCGCGTCCTTCTCCGCGCTCGCCACCAACCCCGCCTATCGCCGCCGTGCGCCGGAGGGCGATTTCCGCCGTATCTGGCTGTGGCAGGAGGCGGCGGCGTGCGTCTGGGCCGTCGCGCTGATCGCCATGGTGGCGACGGGCGTGGTGCCGCTGCGCGCGTTCCTGATCTTCCTCGGCGTGTTGTCGGCGCTGATGGTCCTCAACCAGATTCGCACGCTGGTCGCGCATCTGTGGGAGAATGAGGGCGAGACGATGAGCGTGACGGAGCAATATCTCGACTCCGTCAACGTGCCCCCGCCCGGTCTGTTGCCCGAACTCTGGGCGCCGGTGGGCCTGCGCTACCACGCACTCCACCACCTCCTCCCCAGCGTCCCCTATCACGCCCTGCCCGTCGCGCATCGGCGACTGGTCGCAACGCTGGGACCGGATTCCGCCTATCATGGCGGCAATCACGGCGGGCTGTACCCGCTGGTCGCGAAGCTGGTCCGCAGCACCATGAGTGCGCGGAGCGGCGCGAAGGTGGCGGAGCAGATTTCGGGCTGAAGGCTGGTGGGTTTGGGTGGCGTGGGTGGATTCTGGCAATCCAGAGCACGTCACCCCAGCGAAGGCTGGGGTCGCTCTCGACAGGGCGCGACCTAGAGCACACCCCCGTCAGCCAGCCCTATTCCTCGGTATAAATAAGAACCGTCTCGCCCACGAGCAGGAACAGCATGAACGGTGCCCATGCCGCCAGAAACGGCGGGTAGGCGCCCAGGTCGCCCATGGCGAGCGCGAAATTGTCCGCGACGAAGAAGCCGAAGCCGAGCGCCATTCCGATGACCGCGCGGATGAACAGCTTGCCCGACCGCGCCACACCGAAAGCCGCGACCGCGCCCAAGAGCGGCATGAGCAATGTGGACAGCGGCCCGGCGATCTTATGCCAGCGCGCACCCTCCAGTTCGGCGGTCGGACGGCCAGCGGCCTTCAGTTCGATGATCGCATCGCCCAGATCCCAATAGGACATGCTTTCAGGATCGACGCGCGCCAGCGTGAACTGGTCCGGCCGTACATTGGGAGCGACGAGGATGCTGCCGATCTTCTGGACATTGCCGCGCGCCACATCGAACCGCTCCGCATTGTCCAGCCGCCAGCTATGGCCTTCGCGCCGACCGCGTGGAGCCTCGACCGTGGAGACGAGGTTGCCGCCC
>DASVNT010000002.1:0-5678 GCA_036383715.1 Sphingobium sp.
GCCAGCGTTTCCCGGTCGATGGAGATCGCGCCCGCCGCGCCCTGCGTCAGGTCCAGGACATTGTCGATCAGGTCGGTCAGCCGTTCCGTGCTGGCCATGATCGCCTCGACATATTCGCGCGCAACTTCGCCCAGCGTCCCCGCATAGCCCGCCATCATCATCTCCGAGAATCCGGCGATGGAGGTCAACGGCGTGCGCAGTTCATAGCTCATGTTGGACACGAAAGCGGTCTTGACCTTGTCCGCCTCCTCCAGCGCCTCGTTACGATCACGAAGGGCGCGTTCGATCCGGCGGCTGTCGGTGATATCGAGCATCGCGAACAGCGCATTGCCGTCGGGCAGCGGGATCGCGGCGAACTCGAAATAACGACCGTCGGCAAAGGCGATACGTCCGACCCGCTGGCGCCGTTCGTTGGTGGCGGCGCGGATCAGCTGGCGCACCAGACTGGACTGCTGCGGCTTGGCGAGGCGGTCGGCGACCAACGCCATCAACTCATCGATGCGCGGATGGCCCGCCAGGACGCGCTCCTCCACGCCCCAGATTGACCGGAACCGGCTGTTCCACAGGTGCAGGCGGCCATCCGCCGCAAACACGCCGATCGCCTCGAACAAATTGTCGAACGTCGCGGTGCGGACGCGCAGCAGCGTGTCGCGCGCACTGGAAAGCTGCACCTGCTCGGTACGATCCTCGAAGATCAGGAGGAGACCGCCGTCGGGCAGCGGCTGCGCAACCACGCGGATATGGATGCCGTCGCGCAGCAGCCAGTTATCCTCCTGCGGGGCCTGATTCAGGAACCACTGCCGCCGCTCGCTGCGCCACGCCGGGAAATCGCGCATTTCGGGCAGGTTGCCGCTGTCGCGCATCGCGTCCAGCACGCGCTCGAAATCGGTGTCGTTCGCGACCTGATCGGGGGTCAGGCCAAAGATGCTGGTGAAAGGCTGGTTGCAGAATTTCAGCCGCTGATCCGAGCCGAATTGCGCCACGCCCGCCGACATGCGGTCGAACATATCGCGCTGCGCTTGCGTCAGGTGGCGCAGCTCCGCCCGCGCATCCTCCAGCTCGTGCATGTCCAGCGCATAGGTCGCCACGCCCTGATCGCCCAGCGGCACGTCCACGACGCGCATCATGCGCCGGCTGGTACCGATCGTGACCGGCAGGGTACGCGACACGGCGGTCCGCGCCAGACTGGCCGCCGCCGCCGCGTCCGCTGCCGACTGGCCATCGAAATCCTCGACCAGATCGATATTCTGGCTGATGACCTGATCCGCGGAGTCCGCATCGACTGCGCGGACATAATGGGTGTTCACCAGCTGGATGCGCCGATCGAGGCCCCGGAACCAGATCGGCATCGGGGCAGCCTCGATCACCGCCGAAAGCGCCTCCAGCGCTTCGCGATAGCGTCCCACTTCGGCGCGCAACGAATCGATCTGCGACTGGCTCTCCGTCGCATCGAAAATCCACAGCACGGTGGCGCCCGGCGCGGTATGCCCCGGCGCGAACGGCACGGCGCGGACCAGCAACGAACGATCCGACCCTTCCGCCTTCACCGGCAGGACAAAAGAGCGGTTACCCCGCTGCGCCGCAGCGATCTCGTCAGCCAGTTGCGCAGCATGGTCTGGTTTCAGGCCGCTGTCCGGTGCCGTCAGTTCGGATACGAAAGCGGGCACGCTGTCCCGGCCCAGCCACGCGGCCAGCCGGTCCGGCGCCTCGATCCGCCCGTCCGCGCGCACGATGACGGCGATGGCAGGGGCGGATTGCAGCAGGTCGGCCATGACCTCAACCTGTTTACGGGTAGCGCGCGCGCGCATGCGCATGACAAGGCCGGACCGCACGGCCCAGACCGACACGACAAGCCAGAATGCGAGCAGCGCACCAGCCAGCGCGAGCGCGATGGGCGTCAGGACGATCATCGCCTCGTCCTAGGGGGTGAGACGGGGTTGGGCAATGGGGTGATGGAAGATCGGTGGAATGTCTCTGCCGATGGAGGGGAGCGCGCTCCTACCGCCCCCGCTCCATCAATCCGATAAGTGCCGCCGTCACGTCATCAACCCTGTCTATCCGTTCGACCAGCGCCGCCAGATCGGCATGAACCTCCGGCAATCCGCCAAATTCGAGGCAGCGTTTCGCCTTCGCCATATGCTCGTCCCGGCTGAGCGGCCATTCGGGCGAACCGAATTGCTGCGTCACTACATGCGACACCTCCCGTCCGTCGGTCAGGGTCGCGGTGCCGAGCGCGGGCACGAAGGCTGCGGGATCGGGATTATCGTCGACTTCCACCACGATCCGCTCCGCCAGCGCCAGCAGTACGGGATCGGACAGGTTCGCCGCCGTAAAATCGGCCAGATCTACCGTCCCCTTGGTCAGCACCACCGCGCCCAGCCATGCGAAGCACAGCCGCGCATAGGCGATGCTCATCCCTGCAAAGGGACGCCGCCCGACCAGCCGATGAATGAGCGACGGCGCGCGATAGACGAAACGGTCGAGCGTATCGGCCGTAAGCCCTTGTTCCTCGATCAGGCTGCGAAAGGCGATGATCGCGCCGTGCGCGGCCCGGCCCGTCGGAAACGGCTTCCAGCTCAGTTCCTCGATCCGTTGCCGCTTCCCAAGGTCGCCAAGCGCCGGTTCCAGATCTACCGCATCCTCGAACAGGGTGAGATAGCCGAAGGGGCCATCAATGGAACCCTGAGGCCCCTCAAAGCCTGCGCGAGCGAGGTCCACCGCCTCGACGGCGGAACGGGCGGCGGCGGCGACCTGAATGGCCAGCGTCGGCTTGCCCTCGACATGCGCCTGCATCGTGCCGCTGGCGAAGGCGAGGCCATAGCCAAAAGCGTTGCAGGAGACTTCGGGCGACAGGCGGCGCATCCGGCAGATCGCGCCGATGGAACCGAAAATCCCTGCGGTCGCCGGGCGGAAGAATTTGAGCGGCGACTTCACCGCCACGCCCAGCGTCGCGACAATGTCCACGCCCGCGACCATGGCCGCCAGGAAATCCGCACCGCTCACCGGCGACCGGCTGGCCTCGGCGAGCAGCACCGCGCCCACGCTCGCCATCGGATGCGCGACGGCGGGTTCGTGGACGCAGTCATATTCCTGCGCATGAATCTGATAGGCGTTGACGAACGCCGCATGGGGCGTCGTCAACCGCGCGCCGGGGCGGCCAAGGACGAAGCCGTTGCCGCCCTCCCCGCTCCACAACTGCGCAGCACCGAAAGCCTCGTCCGCCAGCGCGGCGTTGCGGCCCGCTATGCCGACCGCAATGCTGTCGTGCAGGAAGTTGCGGGCCGCACGCCGGGCGCTGTCGGGCAGGTCCGCCCATTCGACACCCAGCGCATGATCGACGATCCGATGCGACGCGATGCCCATCAGAACTGGATCATCACCTTGCCGACATGCTCGGCAGCGGCGAGATAGCTGTAGGCGTCGGGCGCGGCATCGAAGGAGAAGGTCTTGTTCAGGACCGTCTCGATCTTGTTGGCCTCGACCGCGCGGACCAGCTTGGTCAGCATTTCGCGGCTGCCATTGGCAATGCCCTTGAGCGTCAGGTTCTTGCCGATGATCGTGCCATAGCCCGGAACCGACATGCCCTGACCGGCGGTCACGCCGATGATGACGATGCGGCCGTTGACGGCGGCGGCGGCGATGGACTGGCCCAGCGTGCCCTGGCCGCCCGTCTCGACGACTATGTCCGCGCCCGCATTGTTGGTCTGCGCCATGACTTCGGCGGCCCATTCGGGATGCGTCTTGTAGTTGACGGTAAGGTCCGCGCCCAGTTGGCGGGCCAGTTCCAGCTTCTCGTCGCTGGACGAGGTGATGACGACGCGCGCGCCATTGGCCTTGGCGATCTGCAGCGCGAAGATCGCGACGCCGCCGGTGCCGAGGCAGAGGACCGTATCGCCCGCCTTGACCTTGCCCACTTCGACAACGGCATTCCACGCGGTCAGGCCAGCGGAAGGGAGCGCGGCGGCGTCCTTGTCCGCAATGGCGTCCGGCACGCGGATCAGCGCGGTGGCGGGCAGCGCCAGCTTCTCGGCCAGCCAGCCGTCCTGATTGACGCCGACATCATAACCGAAAGCGTGATAGCCGAAATCGCCGCCCGCCCAGTTGACGAAATGCGGGCTGATGACGCGGTCGCCAACCTTCACATTGGTGACGCCCTCGCCCACGGCGACGACTTCGCCCACGCCTTCCGACACGGGGATGCGCTCGCCGGGCTTCTTGACCCCATAGATGCCATTCAGGATCTGGAGGTCGCGGTTGTTGAGGCTGACGAGACGCGGCGCGACAATGGCCTGACCCGGTGCGGCGACGGGATCGGGCCGCGTCGTCGCGGTCAGTGCCTCAAGCCCGTTCTGCTCGCCAATCTGAAATGCTTTCACGAAGATGCTCCTGATCCCTTTGCCCGTGCGAAGGGCATGATTCGACCGCGCGTCGGATTGCAGGGTTTGCACATCTCCGCCGCCGCTTCAATTGTATTGTTTATATATCAATTAAAGCGTTGTCACGCCCTCAACGCACATCCGGCGTCAAAGTGGGCGTGATGGCAGTGCCGAGGTGCTGGAGGTCGAGACGGATGGTGAACTTGTCCGCGCGATAATGGGCAAAGGTCAGCAGGAACGGCTTGTTCTGCCGGTCGTAACTGGTGCGGCTGATGCGCAGCAGGGCGGAGCGCGCCTCTATCTCCAGAGCCTGCGAAATCACGGCGTCGGCCTGCATCGCGCTGATCGTCTGCTCCGCCTGTTCGGCCTTGTGCCCGGCCTCCTCCAGCAGTTTCAGGATCGGCGCACGGCCCAGCGACTTGGCGGTGATAACATCGTGCAGGTCGGCGGGCACATAGCTGACGATATAGCCCAGCGGTTCATTGTCCATGCTGCGGACGCGGACGGCCCGCACCACCTGTTCATTCGGCCCGACCTTGAGCGCGGCAGCGACGGTGGCAGACGGCAACTCCGTCGCAACCTCGATCACAGTGACCGTGGTGCGGCGACCGAAGGCGAGCAGCGAATCGACCGCCTGATCGATGTTCGCCTCAATCGGCTTGGCAGGCGACTGGAAGATGACGCGCGTGCCCAGGCGGCGCTTGCGCTCCACGAAATGCTGTTGCGCCAGCTCGGTCAAGACGCGCCGCGCCGTGATGCGGGACACGGAGTAAATGTCGGACAGTTCCTGCTCGGTGGGCAGGGAACTGCCGAACGAGCGTTGACCGCTGAGGATTTCGTCGCGCAATTGCAGGTATATCTGGTGATACAACGGTACCGCCGCGTCCCGGTCAATCAATGCATATCCCCCTGGCTCGGCGAAAAATCGGACGATTTGTATAGTTGCTAATGGAATTATCCTAGTTCAGCTTTTGTTTCCGCACGTCAAGAAAGGCTTGAAAGGCCGGTGTACGGATAGGAGGCAAATACCCTGCTCCGGCGATATTCGCCACCTCCGCCTTACGTGCACAAAAAAGGGGACCGCCAATGGCAGCCCCCTCTTCTGTCTGTTGGTCATGCGACCCGCTGGCTCAGAAATTGAACCAGATGCGCCCTGTCCAACGCTGTGGATCTCCTGGGAAGAGGGAGATGAAGTTTGCGGTGACGGTCTGCTGCTTGGTGAGGTTGGTGACACCGAAGGCGGCGCCCCATTTTCCTTCGGCATTGTCGTAGGTGAGGTTGAGGTCGATGAAGTCCTCGGTC
>DASVNT010000003.1:0-3220 GCA_036383715.1 Sphingobium sp.
CTCCATGATCCCGCACCACTCTGGCGCGGTACTCATGTGCCGCGAAGCCGACCTGCAGGACCCCGAGATCAAGCAGCTATGCAGCCAGATCATAGAATCCCAGAAGCGGGAGATCGACCAGATGAAGGGGATGCTCGAACGCCTCTGACGACATCGCGCGCCGCCCCTGCGGAAGTGCGCGCGATTTTGGCGAGGGCTGGCTGCCCCATCTGCGTATGGGCTGTGGCGGGATAGACGAAGGAGAACCTGATGAGGAAGACGCCCCTCGCCCTGGCTGCAATCGCGATCGCCATGGCCAACCCCGCAGCCGCTCAGAACCGCGGCCAGGCGGACGACCACAGCAGAATGAACCACGGCCAGATGGACCATTCGGCCATGGGCGCCATGATGCAGCCCACGCCAGCCAACCCGTATCCGCCCGCCGAGATGGAGATGCACCGCAAAATGACGGCCGCGGTCGGAGGCGACGCGACCGAAACCTGGGTCCGCAAGATGATCGAGCACCACCGCGGTGCCATCGCGATGTCGCAGATCGTGCTGAGGCAGACGCGCGATCCGCGCGTGCGCCAGATGGCCACGAAGAGCTCGACGCAGCAGCAGCGCGAGATCGGCGAACTGCAGGCCTGGCTGAGACAGCACGGCAAGCGGGCGCAGTGATCCGCTTGGATGATCTGAAGGGAAAACAGTTGAAGAAACACTGGGTCGCGGCACTGGCCGCCATGTTCGTCGCGACGGCGGCAAATGCCGCGACGCCGATCCTGATGCACCGCGACCCGGGTTGCGGCTGCTGCGCCAAGTGGGCCGAGCAGGTGCGCGCCGAGTTCAAGCGGCGCGTCACCGTCGTGGACGACCGCTCGCGCGCCACCTTCCAGCGCGCGCGGGGGGGCCCGCAGCGGCTCTCGTCGTGCCACACCGCCGTCATCGACGGGCTCGTCTTCGAAGGCCACGTGCCCGTGGCTGACATCAAGCGGCTTCTGGCTCAGCGCCCGAGGGGCGTCGCGGGACTGGCCGTCCCGGGGATGCCGCTGGGCTCTCCCGGCATGGCGGTTCCGGGCCAGCAGCGGCAGCCCTATGTCGTGATGTCGTTCGGGCCAGCCGGCGAGCGCGTCTTCGCGCGGCACTGACCACGGCATGACGCGCCACGCCAAAACTGTTGAACCTTCTACGAGGATGCCATCGAGCGATCGCGAGGGAACGCGCCCGCACGGTCCGCTTGCCGCATGGCGGGCGCGCTCCTACAAGCCCGCCATGTTCCGGTTGGTCTCGACGCTCCTGATCGCCCTCGGCCTTTTCCTAGGACCGATCACCATGGACATGGGGCCGGCCATGGCCGCCGCACAGACCATAGGTGCAGGCGAACATGGCTGCGCCGACATGCCGCACCCGGCACCTGACGAGAAGAGCAAGACGAGCGGATCGCCAACTTGCGCAGCCCTCTGCGCAGCCATCCCGGCTCTGCCTGCCGACCTGCGCGCGCTGCCCGCGATGCCGACGACGATCCCCGTCGCGGCGGCGACTCTTCCGCTAACCGGGATCGCGCCGGGGGTGGAAACGCCTCCGCCGCGCCTGAATCCAGAAACCTGACATCATCTTCGATCGAAATTCTGGAGTCCCATCAATGAAACTTCTGCTCTCGGTGATCGCGCTCGCGATCGCCACACCCGCTCTCGCCCAGAACGCGCCTGCGGACCCCCACGCCGGACATGCGCAGCACGCCGAACAGGCTGCGCCCACGGCTGGCACCGCCTGCTCCCCCGAGCATGCGGCGATGGGACACTGCACGCCAAAACAGAGCACCCCGTCCGCTCCGGCTGGGCAGCCCGCCGAGCACCAGCACGACGACGGCTGCTGCGAGAAGGACGCGAACGGCAAGATGGCGTGCTGCGAAAAGGCACGTGTAGCAGGACGGAAGATGGATTGCTGCAAGGAAGCGGGCGGTGCTGCTGCCGCCACTCCGTCGGACCACGCCGGCCATTGAATGGACGGGAGGCGCCAAGCGGCGCCTCCCGCTCCTCTTCGGTTCGCCAGATCGTGGAAGATCTGTCCGACCGTTCGGGCTCGATGCTGCCGGCCTCCCCGAATAAGCATCGAAGACGTAACGATTGATCCGCCGATCGGCGGATTTCCTCTGATTGGATGATGGGTGCCGAAGGCACTTGAAGGGAAAAATGGTTTTCCTGCCGACGGCTGAACACAACCGTCGAGGATACCGAAATGCTTCCTGCTCAAATCGAAGAGAACGAGAACTACAAGTTCGTCATCGATCACCGCAACCCGCTCTGCATCGTGCTCGCGTCGCAAGCGCTGCTTGCGGCGAACACGCCCGTCCAGCCCCTATGGCACCGCGAGGCGGGCGATGAGCGTTCATTCAAGGCGCTCGTGCGCTGGATCGGCGTGCGGCGCAGCCGCTGGCAGGAGTGGGGCCGGCTGGCGGAAGCCCTTGGCCGCGACCGGTTCTACCACCACATGGCTGAACGCATGGCATTGGAGCCGATCGGCGAGTGCGTCGCCAGCGTCATGCAGCCGCTCGACGATCCCCGCGCGCTAATGGTCGGCGAGATGCTGAACGGCGCCACCGGGTTGGTGACAGAAGAACTCTACGTCCACCGCTTCGACACGGCCGCCAAGCGCAAGCAGTTCCTTGATTGGTTCTACACCGGCGACAACTGCGCCCACGCGGCCACATTGATCCAGGTGGCCTACTCTCACGGCACCACGGTGTTGGGGGAGATGCTCGATCAGATCGCGAATGGGCCAAAACCCTTGAAGGCGAATCGCAAGACGGGGCGAAGAGCAGCGCCGAAAAATCGGAAGGCTGCATAGTCCCGTTCGACTGCCGCTGCGTGGCACAGCGGCAGTCGCCCTGCGGGCGGATCACGCGGATACCTTGGATCCGCCGCCCGTTCTCAGATCGCACTAGCGCGGGCAGCCGAAACCTCACCGCACCGCTTCACGATTTCCAGCCACAGCTTCCTGCTGGTCGAGCCTGAGCATCGCCAAAATACGGCGGCCAGAGCCACGACTGGAGCGGAGCGGATGATGGCCTCCATCGCGCGTTTAAGCCTAATTGAGTCCAACTACTGTCTAATTGCGTCCAAATTCAGCCTAATTGCGTCCGTTAAGAAACCCGGCATCACACGTCCAGATTGGCGACGTTCAGCGCATTGTCCTGGATGAACTCGCGCCGGGGTTCGACGACATCGCCCATCAGGCGGGTGAA
>DASVNT010000004.1:0-117756 GCA_036383715.1 Sphingobium sp.
GAAACGGGGGCGGGCGTCATCATGGAGAGAAGTTTCGCACCGGACGGAACGCCGACCGGCACGGTTGAGCTGCCTTTTCGCTGGCCGCGATAGGCCGCCCCTTCAGGTGATGACGCTGGGCGCATCCATGCCGCTGTATCCGCTGATATCGGCCAGTTCCTGCGCCGCGACGATCAGGGGCGCGAGCGCCTCTCCCGTTTCCAGGTCAAGCGTGCCCGACGCCGGTTCATAGCGTTCGATATAGAGGCGCAACGTCGCCCCCTCCGTTCCCGTGCCGGACAGGCGGAAGACCAGGCGCGAGCCGTCCGTGAACAGGATGCGGACACCCTGCTTGCTGCTCACCGAGCCATCGGTGGAATCGAGGTAGGAGAAATCGTCCGCGGCGGAAATGATGCCCGCCGTCGTCGTGCGGCCGGGCAGCATCGCGAGGCTATCACGCAGCGCCGCCATCAGCGCATCGGCACGCTCCGTCGCGATCGCTTCATAATCGTGTCGGGCATAATAGTTGCGGCCATAGGTCGCCCAATGCTCCGTCATGATCTCCGCCACGCTCTGTTTGCGCACCGCGAGGATGTTGAGCCACAGCAGCACGGCCCAGATGCCGTCCTTCTCCCGCACATGGTTCGACCCGGTGCCCGCGCTCTCCTCCCCGCAGATGGTGACGAGGCCCGCGTCGAGGAGGTTGCCAAAGAACTTCCAGCCCGTGGGCGTCTCATACAGGGGGAGGCCCAGCGCCTTTGCCACCTCGTCCGCCGCGCCGCTGGTCGGCATGGAGCGGGCGATGCCTGCGATGCCGCCCTTGTAGCCGGGAGCGAGATGGGCGTTGGCGGCCAGCACCGCCAGCGAATCCGACGGGGTCACATAGATGCCCCGCCCGATGATGAGGTTGCGGTCGCCGTCGCCGTCCGATGCTGCCCCCAGCTCGGGTGCGCCATCGGCCATCATGCGGTCGTACAGTTCCTTGGCATGGACCAGATTGGGGTCGGGATGGTGATGGCCGAAGTCGGGCAGGGGAGTGCCGTTCACTACGGTTCCGGCAGGGGCGCCCAGCATCTGTTCGAAGATGCGGTGGGCATAGGGGCCCGTGACCGCGCTCATCGCATCGAAGGACAGGCCGAAACCGCCCGAAAAAGCAGCGCGGATGGCGGGGAAGTCGAACAGTTCCTCCATCAGCGCGGCATAGTCCGCGACGGAGTCGATGACCTCAACGGTCATGCCTGCGACCGTGGTGCCGCCGATGCTGTCGATGTCGACATCGGGCGCGTCCACGATGCGATACTCGTCGATTGCCTTCGTGCGGGCATAGACGGCGTCGGTCACGCCCTCCGGCGCGGGGCCGCCATTGCCGATATCATATTTGATGCCGAAATCTTCATCCGGGCCGCCGGGATTATGGCTGGCCGACAGGACGAAACCGCCGAATGCGCCATATTTGCGGATCACATTGGATGCGGCGGGCGTGGACAAGATGCCGCCCTGTCCGACCAGCACCCGGCCAAAGCCGTTGGCGGCGGCCATGCGGATGATGACCTGCACCGCCTCCCGGTTGAAGAACCGCCCGTCGCCGCCGATCACCAGCGTCTTGCCCGCGAAACCGGACAGGCTGTCAAAGACGGCCTGCACGAAATTCTCGATATAATGGGGCTGCTGGAAGACTTTCACCTTCTTGCGGAGGCCCGACGTGCCGGGCTTCTGGTCGGAAAAGGCTATGGTCTTCACGATCTGGGTCACGGTTTTCTCCGGAGGCATGTTCTGTTCGGTCGCCAATAGTGAATGCTGCACTGCAACAGTCAATATGGAAGCGGTCGCTAAAGCCCTTTTTTCGTCATCGCGATCAAATATTGCCTGCCGATGACAGGCCTTGGCGCGATGCCAGTCAGTCACCGCGCCATATTCATCGTCAAGGCGTTGCGGGCATCCGCTCGATTGAGGCGAATTATGGTTATCGTATCGCTCTGGCGATCAAGCTGGAGGTCGTCCTCCATACACAGTGCTCCTTTTGACAAAAGCCCTGCTGGCGGGCATCGGATGACCATCGGCAAACGGCTATTTACCACGGCTTTGGCGGCGGCGGCGGTGCCCTGCAAGCGACTTGTCCATCGGACTTTGCTTGTGTCGGCACGGCATTCTGCTCAGTCCGGTAACGGCTTGTCCTGGATCAAAGACTGCCCATTTCGCTCCAGTAGGAGTATGGTGGGTGATCCAGACGCACCGGTCGCTTTTCGTGTCCACCTTCGCGGTGATGGAAGAGGCCGGCAAGGCGAAGAGAGAACAGAGAGTTTTTGGAGGTTGATATGGCGGACGCGGACAACAACGAAATTGCCCAGAATGCGCGCAAATACTGGTCGGCTGATGGCTACAAGGAAGGCGGGGTCATCCGCGAGGTCGATTATGCCTCGCAGTCCGGCGGTCTCGATCCCTCGCTGGAAGGCATCAAGATCGTCGATACCGACACGCATATCACCGAAGCACCCGATTTGTTCACCAGCCGCGCCCCCGCCGCGCTGAAGGACAAGGTTCCGCATGTGAAGCGCATCGACGGCACGGACCGCTGGTTCGTCGGCGACCGCGACTTCGGCACGCTGGGCGGCAATGTGATCCGCAAGGACAACAACAAGCTGCTCGGCCGCCTTGCCTTCCCGAAGCTCGAAGAGGCGCATCCGGGTGGCCACATCATGTCGGAGCGCCTGAAGGCGATGGACGACATGGGCGTCTATGCGCAGATTTGTTTCCAGAACTCCGGCGTCACGCAGGCCGGTTCGCTGATGTCGCTGGGCGACCCGGCGCTGGCGCTGGCGATTGTCCAGATTTTCAATGACGCATCGGCTGAATATCAGCAGGTTTCCGGTCAGCGCATCTTCAACATGGCTCACCTGCCGTTCTGGGATAAGGCGGAGCTGGAGAAGGAAGCCCGTCGCTGCATCGACATGGGCCTCAAGGGCTTTGTGCTGCCCGACACGCCTGAGCGCGTCGGCGTCCCCAGCTTCAACCATGAATATTGGACGCCTTTCCTGGAGATGTGCGACGCCACCGGCACGCCGATCAACTTCCACCTGAACGCCGCGATCGACCCGAACACGCTGACCTGGGAAGGTTTCGAGTTCGAGCAGACGCTGTCGGTGGTCGCGACCATGTTCTCCATCGGCAACGCCGCCACCATGGGCAACTGGATGGTGTCGGGTCGTCTCGACCGTCACCCCAACCTCAAAATTGGCCTGATCGAGAGTGGCATGGGCTGGGTGCCCTTTGCCGTCGAGGCGCTGGAACATCAGTTCAACGAGATGCTGCCGCGCTTCTCCAAGGTGCTGACGCGCCGCCCGTGGCAGTATTTCCGCGACCATTTCTACTGCACCTTCTGGTTCGAGAAGGTCGGGCCGAAGCTGCTGCTGGAAACCATCGGCGTGGACAATGTCATGTTCGAAACCGACTTCCCGCATCCGACGTCGCTCTATCCGGGCGTGCAGGACCACATCAAGGATGTGCTGGGCGGCTACGACTTCGCCACCAAGAAGAAGGTTCTGCAGGACAACGCCGTCAAGGTGTACAACCTGCCCTTCTGATCGGACGGGACGGACTATGCGAGAGGGCGGCCGCGATGCGGTCGCCCTTTTTCATGCCACCTCATTTTTACGCGACGCCCTGCAAGCGTTGCATCTGGGCCTCCAGTTCTTGGACATAGAGGTCGATGACCCGCCGATCGTCCTGATCTGAAAGATTTGCCGCAATGCGGCGTGCTCTTTTCAGTGCCCCTGCAATGGCGTCGATGCTGTTTGATTGCGGTTCGGGATCATATTTCACCTGCCCATAACCGTCCGCCCTTTACCCGCGTTCCGCGGCGCAGCATCGCTATCCAACGGCTCGTCGCAGGGGCAATGGTTTCATCTGGAACGCATTCAGGGACGGGGTAAGTGCTTTTCGCCTTGCTCCTGCCGCACCACATGTCTAGCGACGGGCGCCATTGGACAGGTGGCCGAGTGGTTTAAGGCAGCGGTCTTGAAAACCGCCGTGGGTTTACGCCCACCGTGGGTTCGAATCCCACCCTGTCCGCCATTATTCATTGAAATTAAACAACAAATATTGATTGTTGGCGGCTCTCCCTAGCGAAGCATGGATGGAGGGGAGCAAGCGAATCGTCTCAACCCTTCAGCACTGCGTTGACGCCACGGGAATTCTCGCGGCTGAAGTTCATCAGCACCTTTTCTCCGCGCATGAATACGGCGGCGACTTCGGCGCGAAGCCGACGGGGCCGAAGGATGACGGCATTTGTAAGCTCAGGAGACACCGGGCCGATCCCAAATAACCGGAATCTCCATCTGGCATAGGAATTTGACATATATTTAGGTCAAAATACACATAAACGACTATTTAATGCTCTTTCTTCAAGTTGTGCCCATGGGAAACCATGGTTGGAGAAAATTAAGATCCGGACATTGGATCACCATACGGAGCGCGCTGAGGGCGCTTGGCCGTGACTGCCGTGGTGCCAGTATCATCGAATTTGCCATAGTTGCCCCTGCGCTGTTCGCACTGTTCATTGCAATACTTGAATGTTCTCTCCTGTTCTTCGCGCAAGAAGCCCTTGAGACGACAGCAGAAAAGGCCGCACGACTGATCTTTACTGGCCAGGTGCAAAATGCAGGTACGTCCCAGGCCGCATTCAAGACGCAGGTGTGCAACACGCTCCCGCCTTTCATGACGTGCAACTATCTCATGATCGATGTGCAGTCCGTCAGCAGCTTCGCCAATGCGAGCACCACGCGGCCTACCATCACCTATGATTCGCACGGTAATATGACGAGCACCTTCTCCTATGATGCCGGCACATCGGGTTCGATCGTGATTGTGCGTGCCATGTATTACTGGCCGGTCATATCCGGGCCACTGGGTTTCTCCATCTCCAAGGATGCGAGTGGGCGACATCTGCTTGTCGCGACAGAGGTGTCCAAGACCGAGCCCTATTCGCAGTCCGCGACATGAGGGACAGGATCATCATTCCCCGCCTCTATCCCAAATGGCTCGCCAGGCTCTGTCGGCTGGGCGGCGATCATTCCGGTGTCGCGCTGATGGAATTCGCCATCGTGTGTCCGATCCTGCTCCTGCTGTTCCTGGGAGGCACGCAATATGCCGATGCCATATCCTGCGGGCGGAAGGTCACGATCACAGCGCGGGCGGTAGCGGATTTGACGAGCCAATATGCCGTGCTGTCAGCATCGCAGGCGGACACGATTCTGTCCGCCTCCGCGCAGGTTATGTCGCCTTACACGACTGGCAATGCGCTCGTCCGTGTCTCGTCGATCAAGATCAACTCGGCAGGGGCCGGGGTGGTGCAATGGAGCCGGGCTCTGAACGGGACAAAACTCGCCACCAATTCGACAGTGACCGTGCCGTCCACGCTGGCGGTGGCGGGGACATATTATCTCTACAGCGAGGTCACTTATCCCTGGACGCCGCAATTCACGCTGGCGGGTTTGATCTCATCCAAGTCACTGACGGACCAGTTCCTCCTCCTTCCCCGCGTTTCAACATCGGTAAGCTGCAATGACTGCTGAACTTTGGACGATAAGAGCGATCTGGGAGCGCCTTTCGCGCGGCATGGCGGCATTGCGGCGCAATCGCCGTGCCAATGTGTCCCTACTTTTCGGCTTTGCCATCATTCCGCTTACGGCGGCAACGGGCATGGGCATAGACTATGCACGGGCGATGCGATTGCAGACTCGCCTGAATGTCGCGGCTGATGCTGCGGCCCTCGCCGCTGTCAGCAAGCTGGAAATGAGCGCATCCACATCGGCGGCGCGGACAGCGGCCTATAATATGTTCGTTGCACAGGCGCAGCCCTATGTCACCAATGGCACGCTCACGATGACATTCACGGATACGAGCCAGTTGACGGTTACCGTCGCCGACACGACTTCGGTGAACAATCTCAGCCGCAACACCACCGTCAGCTATGTGGGGAAATCCCCGAATATCTTTGGGAAGCTGCTTGGCCTCAGTACCCTGACCGTGAAGGGCAGCTCTGGATCGACGGCCTCAACGGCGCCCAATATCGATTTCTATGTCATGATCGACACGTCGCCTTCCATGCTCCTGCCAGCGACGTCGGCGGGGCTGACGCAAATGACATCTCTCAACGGAGGATGCGCCTTCGCCTGCCATATAACAGGCAGTACGAGCGACAATTATCAGGTTGCGCGGAACTATGGGATCGTCCTTCGGACGGATCTGGTGACAACCGCCGTGCAGGATCTCACGGCGACAGCCCAGAATGTCGCCGGACAGAACAACACGACATACCGCATGGGGCTATCCGACTTCGACTATATGTTCAGGCCCATTTGGCCCACCTCCGCCAGCAACGGCTATTATCTGGATAGCAGCCTCTCGACAGTGGGAACACATGTGTCCGATGCGGCGGTGTTGACATATTGTGCCAACAATTACCGGCTCTGCAACGTCAACGACAATGATACGGCGACCAGCTTTACGGCCGGGTTGACTGGCGTGAACGGTCTCATGCCCGCCCCTGGAACCGGCACTACGACAAGTGGTGACACACCACAGGAAGTCTTGTTCATCATCACCGATGGGATGCGGGATGAATTGAGCGGATCGTCCCGCATCATGGGGCCGGTTCCGAGCAGCCTCTGCACGACGATCAAGAACCGGGGCATCAGGATTGCCGTCCTGAATACGCAATATCTCCCGGAATCGGCTTCGGACAGCTGGTCGATCAGCAACGTCAAGACACCGTATCTGTCGCCCACCGATTATATCAGCCCTGCTCTCCAGAGTTGTGCCAGCCCCGGCCTGTTTTATCAGGTTACGACCAACGGCAATATTTCGGCAGCACTATCCGCGCTTTTCCAGGCCGTTGTATCCACTGCCCGCCTGACGAGTTGATCTCAGGCTAACGCGTGGCATGAGCGGTGCGAGGTTCGCCGGAGGGGCCGTGAGAGAGCGCCGACCAAAGCGGTCCGAGGCCTACTGACTCGCCGTTGTCCATCGTGCACCAGTCTGTGCCCCACCCATGCGCGACGAAACCACCCAATTCCATCATCGAGAGCCCGCGCATCAGACCGCATCTTCAAGACTGAAGAGGTCGGCATCCTCGTCATAGGCGAAGATTTCGGCATAGCGGCCCCAGAGGATTATGGTCGCCAATGTCTCTGCGGCATTGTCGGGCGACATATGGTCTTCCAGTTCGTCGCGGAACCGGCGGGCGGGCGCCATATGGCTGGCGCGGTCGTCGAGAATGCGGCGGACATGGCCTGCCAGGGGTACATGGGCGAGCAGGGCCTGCGCGAAGAGGGCCTTGCGCTCGTCCACCTCTGCCTTCGCATAGCGCCGTGCCGGGGGCAGGAGCGCGATGTCGGCGCCGGTGAGTTCGGCAAAGCGCATGAGTTGGAGCGTCTCGGCCATGGGCAGCAGTTCATCCACCTCCAGTTGCAGGGAATCGGCCAGTTCAGCGAGGCTGGCCCTGCCGTCAAAGGGGGCGCCGTCCACCTCCTCGATCAGGCCGGCGAGGCTGTTGGTGGAAACGCGGGGCAGCACCATCGCAATGCCCATGCCGGGGAACAGCCCGTCATGCGGGACTTGCATTGGCGCACGCGCGGTCATGCGGGCATAGATGTCGTCCACCAGCGCGCGGAAGGCGGGATCGAGCCGGTCGCGCGGCTGGGGCAGGTCGACCGCGATCTCCGCCGCGATGCGGCCGGGATTGGAGGAGAAGACGAGGATGCGGTCGCACATCAGCACGGCTTCCTCGATATTATGGGTGACGATCAGCATGGACCGGATCGCCATCCGCCCCTCGAACCACAGGTCGAGAAGATCGGTGCGCAACGTCTCCGCCGTCAACACGTCGAGCGCGGAAAAGGGCTCGTCGAGGAGAAGGAGTGCCGGATCGACGACGATGGCGCGGGCCAGCCCGACACGCTGTCGCATCCCGCCGGACAATTCCTTGGGATAGGCGTTCTCGAACCCGTCGAGACCGATCAGGTCGATGGCGGCGAGCGCGCGGGTTCGGCGTTCCCCGGCTGGCACTTTCAACGCCTCCAGCCCCAGTTCGACATTCTGGAGCACGGTGAGCCAGGGAAAGAGCGCAAAGGTCTGGAACACCATCGCGATGTCCGGGGTGCGCCGCTCCGGGTCCGTCGCGAACCGGACTATGCCCTCATCAGGACGGATCAGGCCGGCTATGGACCGGAGCAGCGTGGACTTGCCCGACCCTGACCGCCCGAGAAGACCGACAATCTCGCCCTCGCTGAGCGTCAGTTCGACCCCGTCGATGACAGGGGTGCCGCGCTTTGTGGCGGTTCCATAGTAGTGACGCAGGCCCTCGACCTGGACGAGTGGACGCTGGGTGATGGTGGTGACCATGATATCGGCTCCTTGGTCAATCAGGCGAGGCGCAGGCGGCGACCGGCAAAGCTGTAGAGAGGCCGCCAGAGCAGCCGGTTGAAGGCGATGACGAAAAGGGACATGACGGCGATGCCGAGAGCGACGCGCGGAAAGTCGCCCGCTGCCGTCGCATCGGCGATGAAGGAGCCGAGGCCTGCCGCATGCAGGCGGCTGTCGCCCCATGATACGGTCTCCGCGACGATGCTGGCATTCCAGGAACCCCCGGATGCGGTCAGCGCGCCCGTCACATAATAGGGGAATATGCCGGGCAGGGCGACTTGCCGCCACCATTGCCACCCGCGAACATGGAACAGGCCTGCCGCCTCGCGCAGATCAGTGGGTATCGCGCTCGCCCCTGCAATGACGTTGAACAGGATATACCATTGGGTGCCAAGGATCATGAGCGGCGACAGCCAGATGTCCGGGTTCAGCCGCCAGTGGACGATTGTGATCACCGCGAAGGGAAACAGCACATTGGCCGGAAAGGCGGCCAGAAATTGCGCAACGGGTTGCAACCGCTCCGCCCAACGGGGACGAAGGCCGATCCAGACGCCGACCGGCACCCAGATGAGGCTGGCCAGCGCGATCAGCACGAGCACGCGCAGCATCGTCAGCCAGGCCAGACCGGCAACGGTCGCGAGGTCGGACCAGTTCAGCGTGCGGGTCACATATTGGATGACCGCCCAGAGCGCGAGAATGAGCGCCGTTCCGACCAGTATCTTCCACAGCATGTCGCCGTTCCTGGCAGCACGCGGGCGCGCCATGTCACGTGGGGCACGGGAGCGGCTCTCTAGCGACAGAAGGAACGCCCCCACGACTACGACCGGGCGGAAGATCAGCGGCAGCAGGCGGGTGTGTCGAAGTAGGTCATAGACCCAGGACCGTGGCCGCTGGCCGCTCGCCGTCTGCTCGAAGCGGAACCGATCTGCCCAGGCTATGATGGGGCGGAAGACAAGCTGGTCATAGGCCAGGATCACCAGCGCCATGGTCAGTACCGCCCAGCCCACAGCTCCGAAATTCCGTTGCTGGATGGCCAGCGCCAGCCATGAGCCGATGCCGGGCAGTGCCACGCTGGTCTTGCCGACCGTGATCGCTTCCGACGCGACGATGAAGAACCAACCACCCGACATGGACATCATCGCATTCCACACCAGCGCGGGCGTGGCGAAAGGAAGCTCCAGCTTGAGGAAACGGCGCAGCGGCGACAGGGCAAAGCCGCGCGACACCTCCTCCAGATCGGACGGGATGGAACGCAGCGACTGGTAGAAGCTGAATGCCATGTTCCACGCCTGGCTCGTGAAGATGGCGAAGATCGCGGCCAGCTCCACGCCCAGTTGCCGACCGGGGAACAGGCCCATGAAGAAGGTGACGGTGAAGGTCAGGAAGCCGAGGATCGGCACGGACTGCAATATGTCGAGCGCGGGCACGATGATCTGCTCCGCACGGCGGCTGCGCGCGGCAAGCGTCGCCACGGTGAGCGTGAAGACAAGGCTCGCCAGCAGGGCCGCGAACATGCGCAATGTGGTGCGCAGCGCATAGACGGGCAGGTACGCCGCGTCGAGCGTCACCGGCGCGATGCGCAGGCGTGACAACGGCTCGACCATATCCTCCGCCCCGCGCAGGATCATGACAGCCACGCCCGCCAGCAGCAGGAAGGCGATGGCATCCGCACGATTGGGTGCGGCAAGCCGGATCATGCGGGAGAATGCTGGCAATGGATGGAAACGGGGGCGGATCGTGCTCATGACGCATCTCGCTTGGCAGAAAAAAGGGAAAGGAAAGGGTTTGCGTCAGCTTGTGGTACTGACTGTCCATGTCGCGCTCCTGACGCCTTCATGACGCGCCAGATGATCGGCTATGGCGTCGAGATCGGCCGGATTGGCGCTGGTCGGCACCAGTAGCGCCGCCAGTTCCACCATGTCGTCGCCCTCCGAGAGCGTTTCGATCTCGCGAATGGGATAGTGCAGCCGCTCCAGCTCCTCGAACAACAGGTCGCGCGCGGTCGTCACGTCATCGGGGTCGGAGACAAGGTGGACGCGGTAGAGGGCCTCTGTATGCTCATGCTCGATTGGGCGGCGGTTCACGAACTCGACCAGCGGGCGCAGCAGAGTATTGCCCGCCAGCACGAACCCTGCGACCAGCACCGCTTCTGCCAGTTGCCGTCCGCCAGCAAAGGAGCCGACGGCTGCGGATGCCCAGAGCGTCGCCGCCGTGTTGAGGCCACGCACCTGCGTGCCTTCCTTCATGATGACGCCCGCGCCCAGAAAACCGATGCCGGAGACGACATAGGAAATGACGCGCACGCCGCCGTCAGCGCCCGCCGTGCGCAGGCCGAGATCGACGAAGGCGGCAGCGCCGACCGCCACCAGCACATTGGTCCGCAGGCCCGCCGTGCGCTGGCGCCATTGCCGCTCCAGACCGATGGCAACGCCGAGGACGAACGCGGTAGCGAGACAGACGAAACTGGTCGCCAGTGCCGGCAGGTCCAGCACGAACAGCGATTGGGTCATGCGTCGTCCTCCCCGGAGAGAAGGGCAATGGCATCATGACGATGGATGCAGCCTTCACCACGCAGCGCGCGCGGCACCAAAGGCACATCCCGGATGTGGAAGAACGGGATCATGTCTCACCTCTTCGGTCGCCGCCATGCGGCACCGGGGCGAGACTGATGGATCAGGCTCGGCTGGTGGCCGCTTGCGGCATGGACAATCGACTACTGTCGCTTGGCATGGTTGATTGAACTTTCCTGATCGTCGGCGACTCATTGCCGACGCGCGCCGATTGCTCCTCCCTCCGCCGCATGTCAAGCGACGGGGTGATCGGACACCGGGCGACCTCTTTGGGGCGTTCTTGCGGCCCGGTGAGGAGGGGCAATACCGTGGCAACGGCACCGCCAAAATCCGAATGGCGGCTTTTGAGCGGCCACCTATGGTTCGCGTAATGGCCGCAACTGGCAATCAAATCTCGACCTGAGAGCCTAGTTCCACCACGCGGTTGGTCGGCAGCTTGAAAACCTCCATGGGCGTTGCGGCGTTGCGAATCATCCACGCAAACAGCTTTTCGCGCCAGATCGCCATGCCGGGCCGTTCCGACGGGATCAGGGTCTGACGGCTCAGGAAATAGCTCGTGTCGGCCACTTTAATCGGTCCACCGCAGAGATCGATGCTCAGCATCGCCGCCGGAATGTCGACCTCCTCCATGAAGCCATGGCGCCAAATAATGCGATAGAAGCCGTCGCCTATATCTTCGATCCTGTCACGGCCCATGGGCGGCAGGTGCGGCACGCCCTCTGTCTGGACGGTCAGGATGATGATGCGCTCGTGCAGCACTTTGTTATGCTTCACATTGTGAAGAAGGGCGGGGGGGACGCCCTCAGCCTGGGAGGAGAGGAAGATGGCTGTGCCCCGCACGCGTTTGAGCGAGCGGCATGTCGATTGGATGAAAAGCGGCACCTCCATCGCCCCTTCGCTCATATAATGCCGCATGATCGTGCGCCCCTTGGACCAGGTTGTCAGCGCGACGAACGTGACGGCCGCCACGAGCAGAGGGAACCAGCCACCATCGGGTATCTTGGTGGCATTGGAGGCGAAATAGGCGCCATCGATCAGAAGGAAAAGACCCGTCGTCGCACCAGCCAGCCAAGCATTCCAGCGCCAGACTCTGAAGGTCAGAACCCCCATCATGCAGGCGGTGATGACCATCGTACCCGTGACGGCAATGCCGTAGGCAGCCGCCAGATTGCTGGAGGACTTGAAGCCGATCACCAACAGGATGACGAGTGCGAGCAACGCCCAGTTGACGAACGGCACGTATATCTGCCCGGCGGCGGAAGCGCTGGTATGGGCGATCCGGATGCGGGGCAGGAAACCGAGTTGGACGGCCTGCTGCGTGACGGAGAAGGCGCCGGAGATTACTGCCTGGCTGGCGATCACCGTCGCCATCGTAGCGAGGATGACGAGGGGCAGCCGTGCCCATTCAGGCGCGAGAAGGAAGAAGGGATTGGCTGCGGCGGCCGGATTGTCGAGCAGCAGCGCGCCTTGGCCCATATAATTGAGCAGAAGGCAGGGAAATGCCGCGTAGAGCCACGAAACGCTGATCGCCTTGCGTCCGAAATGGCCCATGTCGGCATAGAGCGCCTCAGCGCCGGTTACGGCCAGAACGACCGATCCCAAGGCCAGAAAGGCCAGTTTGGGATCCATCAGGAAGAATTCGACCGCCCACCACGGATTAACGATGCCGATGATCGAGGGGTGTCGGGTCAGGTTCGCGATGCCCAGTGCGGCGATCACCAGGAAATAGACGACCATGATCGGGCCGAACAGCGCCCCGACCTTGGCCGTCCCATGCTTCTGGATAAGGAACAAGCCAATCAGGATGATCGTCGCGACCGGCAGGACATAAGCCTGAAAGCCGCTGTTGACGACCGTCAGCCCTTCGACCGCGGAGAGGACCGACATGGCTGGCGTGATGATAGCATCGCCATAGAAGAGTGCGGTCGCTAGTACACCCAGCATAGCGATGGCAGATGTCCATTTCGTCTCGCCGAGTTTGCGCGAGATGAGCGCGAGGAGGGCCATGCTGCCACCTTCGCCCTTATTGTCCGCTCGCATGACGATAGAGACATATTTGAGCGTGACGAGAAGCGTCATCGTCCAAAAGATCAGCGACAGGACGCCGAAGATATGAGCGGAATCGACCGCCAGGGGGTGATGCCCTACGAAACTTTCCTTGAGAGCATAGATTGGTGAGGTGCCGATGTCGCCAAAGACGACGCCCAATGCCCCGAGAGCCAAGGTCGGCAGTTTTCCATGCGAGCCCTCTCCATGGTCTGGAGTGTCGCCCGGCTGATCGGTCATCAATAATCCTGCTTGCCTTAAGGTAACGAACAGGATCGCACGGAACGACATTTTCGTTCCAGAGGAGTTTTTCGCCCTCCGCGTAGGAATTGCATATGATTGAGTGCAATTTTGCAATCCTGCGCGACCGACTGGGCTCGGGAAACCGCGTCAATGCGGCCTTTTGCATGGCTCCGACCGGAGATTTCTCTGCTTGAGGCGCTAACAGCCCGTATGAGGCCATCGGGGAGAGGCGGACGTTGAGG
This sequence comes from Sphingobium sp., assembly GCA_036383715.1. Classification (GTDB taxonomy): domain Bacteria; phylum Pseudomonadota; class Alphaproteobacteria; order Sphingomonadales; family Sphingomonadaceae; genus Sphingobium. Next base: position 13,502 of record DASVNT010000004.1, read on the forward strand.
GACTGAAGCTGGACGATTTTCTGCCGAGCGGGTTCGGAGACGGGTAAGAGAGACGGCTGCGCTTTGTCGGTGCGCAATATCTGAGGCAGGCGCCGACTCTCTGGCGCCATTTGGCCACCACCTATCATTCCCGCATTCAGACTGTCCGGTTACCACCTGCAAAGATCAATCCCACTGTCGTCGCGCGTCAGTTTAGCGATCCCCAGCCATTTTTCTTGATCATTGCAAATTACTCATAGAAATGGACCGGCAAAGGATGGGGAACTGTGCATCACCCGTGTGGCGCAACTGCGCCCTCCCTGACGATGTTGCCCGGAGAATGACCATGAACAGTACACGTCGCCAAGCCATGCTCTCGGCATTAGGCGCGGTTGGCGTTGCCGCGCTGCCCGAAACACTGCCTGCTGCCGACAAGGCCGCTGCGCCGGGGCCTGAACGGACTCCGAAGGACAAGGCATGGGGTAGCGGTACGGAGGGCCAGCGCACCGCCGATCTGGGCAATGGCACTTATCGCAATCCGGTCATGGCGGGCGACCACCCCGATCCCAGCATCCTGCGCGACGGGAACGTCTATTATCAGGTCTCCTCCTCGTTCATCTATTATCCGGGGTTGGTGATCTGGCAGTCGGGCGATCTGGTGAACTGGTCGTCCGTCGGCCCCGCGCTGACGGAGCCGGTGGGGTCGGTCTACGCCCCCGATATCGTGAAGCATGACGGGCGCTATTATATTTATTTCGCGGCGCGCGGCCTGCCCCAGATGCCGAGCGCAACCGGCGCGGCTCGCCGCCCGATGACCAATTATGTCGTCCATGCCGACCATATCGAGGGTCCGTGGAGCGATCCTGTCGATATCGGCATCTATAACGCCATCGATCCCGGTCATGCGGTGGGCGAGGACGGCAAGCGATATCTCTATGTCAGCGACGGCGTGCTGATCCCGCTGAAGGATGACGGACTGAGCCGCTCCGGGCCGGATCAGAAGGCCTATGAGGGCTGGAAATATCCTGCCGACTGGGCGGTTGAAGCCTTTGCGCTGGAAGGGCCGAAGATCATCCGCCGCAACGGCTGGTTCTACATCTTCTCGGCGGAGGGCGGCACCGCGGGACCGCCCACCAGCCATATGGTAATCGTCGCCCGGTCGAAGTCGATCAAGGGACCGTGGGAAAACTGCCCGCATAATCCCATCGTCCGCACCACCTCCATCGACGAACCCTGGTGGTCGCGGGGCCATGGCACGCCGGTGGAAGACCCGTCGGGCAAATGGTGGATGCTCTATCATGGCTATGAAAACGGTTATCGTTCGCTGGGGCGGCAGAGCTTGCTGGAACCCATGGAATGGACGGCGGACGGCTGGCCGCGCGCGCTCGGCGGCGACCTCTCCCGCCCGCTCCGCAAGCCTGCCGGGCGCAAGCTGGCTGCGAACGGCGTGGCCTTTTCCGGGCCGCTTGATGCGGGATCCCTTGGCGCGCGCCTGAGCTTTTACAAGCCGGGCCGTGAATATCGCGACCGGGTCCGGTTCGATGGCGGTGCGATGGTGCTGACCGCGCAGGGCAAGGGGCCAGCCGATGCCTCGCCGCTGGTGCTGAACAGCGGGGACCGGCGTTATGAACTGTCGATGGAGATGGAACTGGAGGGGCAGGTGACCGCCGGGCTGCTGCTGTTCTATAACGAGAAATATTTCTGCGGCATCGCGTCCGACCCCAATCGTCTTCGCGCCTATATGCTGGGTGAGGAGAACCCGTTCGAGGCGAGGGTTCCTGCTATCGGTCGCCGCCTGCACTTTCGCCTCGTCAATGAGGATCAGGTCGGGCGCTTCTATTACAGCGCAGACGGGCGGACATGGGTGCTGCACCGCTCCTATGAAGTGAGCGGTTATAATCACAATATGGCCGGCGGCTATCTCAGCCTGCGCCCCGCCCTGTTCGCGGCGGGCACTGGCACGGTCACTCTGCGCAATATGGTCTATTCTGCCTCATGAGCGGGTTGGCCGGAACGACACCTCCCGGCTAACCTATTCATCGGCAGGCATAGGTCATCACGAGTGTGAATCGTAGCTGTAGCCAGTCATGTTCTCCGAAGGAGACGGTCTCGTTGTCATTGAGGAACGCGATTTCGTCACTGGTGTGTTGTGTGACCATCGCTCATGATAAGTGATGCCGAGCGTGAGTAACCAAAAAAGCGGGGGCACGCGCATTCCGACCAACACATAATTGCCCCTGTGCGCGGTGTCAGGGGTTCCGTCGCCGGGGGAAGCTGTGCCACATAGGGGCATGATAGAAGCGACCCGCCTGATGAGGCAGATACGAACTGTTGCCGCGTGTCTTCTGGTGCTGGGCGTCACGGCGGCGCAGGCTCAGGCGCCGTCCCTCTCGGTGCAGAGCGATACCGGCTTCACCGCCTATCTCGCCACGGTGAGGGCAAAGGCTGTCGCGGGCGGCGTACGCTCCGCGACCGTCGATGCTGCCTTTTCCGGCCTGACGCCCAATCCGCGTGTCGTGCAACTGGATCAGGGACAGCCCGGCGGCAGTTTCGATTCGGCTGTGCCCAATTTCGAACCCTATCGCGTGAAGCATGTCGATGCCGCCCGCATCGGACGCGGTCGCACCGCCTATGCCGCGAACCGTGCGAAACTCTCCGCCATCGAGCGGGAGACGGGCGTGCCGGAGCAGGTCATGGTCGCCATCTATGGCCATGAAACCAATTATGGTTCCTACACGGGCGACTTCGACCTCGTCCGCTCGCTGGCGACGCTGGCCTATGAGGGCCGCCGCCGTGACCTGTTCGAGCCGGAATTGATCGCCGCGCTGCGCATGCTGGACCGGGGCGTGGCGCGGTCGCGGCTGGTGGGCAGCTACGCCGGGGCGACCGGCTATCCGCAGTTCCTGCCGTCCGTGTACCTGCGCGTCGCGCGCGATGGCGACGGAGATGGCCGCATTGACATCTGGTCGAGCGAGGCGGACGCGCTGGCCTCCATCGCCAATTATTTCGTGAAGGCGGGATGGCGACCGGGGCAGCCCTGGGGGATACCGGTAGCGGTGCCCGCAACGTTCAACCGCGCGCGTATCGGCAACCTGACCAACGCGGCCCGCTGTCCGCGCGTGATGGAGCGGCATAGTCGCTGGCTCAGCATGGCGGAATGGCGCGCGCTGGGCATCGCTCCTGTCGGCGGGCGCAGTCTGCCCGACACGGCGCTGGCGACGTTGCTGGAACCCGATGGTCCGGGCAAGACGGCCTATCTGCTCACCAGCAACTATCGGGTGATCCTCGATTACAACTGCTCCAATTTCTATGCCCTGTCGGTGGGATTGCTGGCTGATGCTGTTGCGGCGAATTGACCGGGCGCTGATCCTCGCGCCGTTGATGCTGGCGGCCCCGCTGGTTCACGGCCCGGCGTTTGCGCAGGCAAGGACGGCGGAGACGCCGCTGGACGAGGTTGGCTATGCCACCGTGCTGGATGGCGGGTCGCCCGCCGCCGTGCGGGGCGCGCACCGGAGCCTGCCTGCACCCAGCTATGTGGAGGTCACGGCGCTGTCGAGCGGCCGGACCATCCTGGTGGAGATCGACCAGCAGGGCGCTTCATCGCCGGGTGAGGTGATTGCGCTGTCCTGCGGCGCGATCCGGCAATTGGGACTTTCTGCCTTGCCCGGCGCAGTGCGTGTCCGCCGGGTCTCCCCGCCGGATCAGGAGCGCGCCATGCTGTCGGCGGGTCGCTCCGCGGCGGCGCGGCTGGATGCACCGGAGGGGCTCTTGTCCGCACTGCGCCGCAAAGTGCCGCCCGCTCCGCCGCCAGCGGGCGCGAGTGACTGTACTGGGCAGCCGGTACGCAGCGATCCCATGAAGGAACTGCCCATTGCGCAGCCGCCTGCGCCAGCGCCGGTCGCGCTTCCGCACAGCCCTCCGCCGGTTGGCGAAAAACCGCGTGTTTCTGCCCCTGTGCAGGCAGTCAAAAGGCCGGGCTATGTGATTCAGGTCGCCGCCCTGTCCAGCCGTCCGCGCGCGGATGTGCTGGCGCGATCGGTCGGCGGCCATGTTGTGGGAGCGGGGGCGATCTTCCGCGTCCGCACAGGCCCCTACGCCTCTGAGACGGCGGCACGGGCCGCATTGCCTGCGATACGCGCGAAAGGCTTTGCAGATGCGCGCGTGATGCCTAATGAGGGTCGTTAATTCCCCTGTTTCTCGACGCTGGACGAACCGATGACGTCTTTTTCTCTCCGTACCATTGCCCTTCTTGCTGCTGCCGTGGCCATTCCCACTGCCGCGATCGCGGTTCAGGCACCGCCCTATGAGTCGGCGGCGCCGGTCGCCTATATGGTCGACCTGTCGTCGGGCAAGGTGCTGTACCAGCATGACGCCGACAAGCCGATGCCGCCTGCGTCCATGGCCAAGATGATGACGGCGCACGTCGCCTTCCGCCTGATCCAGCAGGGCAAGCTCAAGCTCGACACCAAATTCACCGTCCGCCCGGAAACCTGGCAGAAATGGCACGGCCCGGCAGCCGGTTCGACCATGTTCCTGAGCGTGAACGAGCAGGTGACGGTCGAGAATTTGCTGCACGGTATCGTCACCCTCTCCGGCAACGACGCGTGCGTCGTTCTGGCCGAGGGCATTGCAGGCACAGAGGAAGCCTTTGTTCAGATGATGAACGAAGAGGCCAGGCGCATGGGCCTGAAAAACAGCCGTTTCGGTACGTCCAACGGCTGGCCCGACGAAGGGCGCACATCGGTCACGGCGCGCGACCTCGCCGCCATCGCCCGCGCCACGATCGAACAAACGCCGGATCTCTACAAGCGGTTCTATGCGACGACCTCCTTCACCTGGGGCCGCACGATGGGCGGCAGCGACATCACACAGGCGAACCGCAATCCTATCCTCGGCAAGATCGCAGGAGCCGATGGCCTCAAGACCGGCCATACGGAGGAAGCCGGCTTTGGCTTCACCGGATCGGCGGAGCAAAATGGTCGCCGTCTGATCATGGTCGTCGCGGGCCTGCCTACGTTCAACGGCCGTATCGCCGAATCCGTGAAGTTCATGGACTGGGGCTTCAAGGCATGGCGCGCGGTCCCGCTGTTCAAGCAGGGCGCGCAGGTCGAGACGGCGGAGGTGCAGGGCGGCAGCGACCTGACCGTGCCGCTGGTCGCGCCGCATAATATGGCGATGACCCTGCCCGTGGCCGCGTCGGACGGCCTGAAGGTCAGCGTCGTCTATGACGGCCCGATCAAGGCGCCCATCGCCAAGGGGCAGCAGATCGCCGAACTGATCGTGCGGACTGCCGACGGCGACACGCAGACCATGCCGCTGGTCGCGGGTAATGCGGTGGAGGAGGCAGGCCTGTTCGGTCGCCTCTGGAACGGTTTCCGGTCCCTGTTCGGATGAGCGGGACGCCGGGCCGCTTCATCACGCTGGAGGGCGGCGAGGGGGTCGGCAAGTCGACACAGGCGCGCCTGTTGCAGGAGGCGCTGAAGACACGCGGCATCAACGCGCTCCTCACCCGCGAACCGGGTGGTAGCGGCGGTGCGGAGGCGATCCGCGAACTGCTGTTGGGCGGCGACGATGAACGCTGGAATATCCGCACGGAAGCACTGCTGTTCGCCGCCGCGCGCGCCGACCATGTGCGGCGCACGATCAAGCCCGCGCTGGCCGTGGGCCGCTGGGTCATCTGCGACCGCTTCATCGACAGCAGCCGCGCCTATCAGGGCGGAGCGGGCCTTGTCGGCGATGATGACGTCATGGCGTTGCACCAGTTCGGCAGCCGCTCGCTGATGCCCCACCGCACCATCCTCCTCACCCTGTCCATCGACGAGGCGACGGAGCGCGTACGCCGCCGCGATGGCGACGCGCACGACCGTATCGCGCGGCGGTCCGACGACTACCACCTCGACGTCGCCTCCTTCTTCCTCACCATCGCGCAGGCCGAACCGGAGCGGGTGCGGACCGTCGATGCTTCCGGCACGCAGGAAGAGGTGGCCGGGCTGGTGCTGGCGGCCATTTCCGACCTGCTCTGATGGCTGGCTGGCGGGGTCAGGACCGGGCGATTGCCGACCTGCTCGCCGGGCTGGACGGGGAGCGTCTGCATCACGCCTGGTTGCTGGGCGGGCCTTCGGGCGTGGGCAAGGCGGGCATTGCGATGGATTTCGCCAAGCGCCTGCTGGGCGCTGCACCGGACCCGTTCGCGCCCTCCGGGGAACTGACGGTGCGGGATGACGATCCGGTTGCGCGCCTGATCGATGCGGGCACGCACCCCGATCTCGTCCGCATCCACCGTCTGACGAAAGATGCAAAGAAGGGGGAGGCCCCGACGCTCGCCCGCAATATCACCGTCGATCAGGTTCGTTCGCTGTCGCGCTTCCTGCACCTCGCTCCGTCCATGGCGGAGCGGCGGGTGGTGTTGATCGACGCGGCGGAGGATATGGAGCGCGGCGCGGCCAACGCCCTCCTGAAAAGTCTGGAGGAGCCGCCGCGCGGCACGGTCTTCCTGCTGATCAGTCACGCGCCGGGCCGCCTGCTGCCCACCATCCGCTCGCGCTGTCGCTACCTGCATTTTCAGCCGCTGGGCGAGGCGGACATGGACCGGGTACTGGGCGAAGTCGCGGCGGATATGCCCCTTGCCGACCGTCAGGCCTTGATCCGGGGCGCGGAGGGCGCGCCCGGCCGGGCGCTGGCCATGCGCGACCTTGACATCGCGGGTCTGGAGGCGGTGCTGGAACGGATCGCCGCCGATGGCGATCCCACACACCGGGAGCGGATTGCGCTGGCCCGTAAATTGTCGCCCAAGGCGGCGCAGGCACGCTATGAGGCATTCCTCGACCTCGTACCCCATTATATAGCGCGTCGCCTGCGATCCGGTCGCTCCGCCGGGCATGCGGCGCAGGCCGATGCCTGGGCCGAGGCGGTGGCTTTGGGGCAGGGGGCGATCACCCTGTCGCTGGAACCGGCGGCGACGATATTTTCTCTATGCGGCGCGGTGGCGCGGCTATCCGCCCAGCGCAGCTAGCCTGCCTGTCTTCGGTGCCACGCCCTCCGCACGAAACCGAACAAAATTGTTAAATCTCAGGGAAATTTAGGCGCTGCTGCACCCGATTCCTGAAATCGCGCATTGATGAGCACGGGACTTGCCCGAGGAGGAGTGCGCGTGGCCGATAACCCAAGCACCACGATCCTGCTGGTTGAAGATGAGGCGCTCATCCGCATGCTTGGCGTCATCGCGCTGGAGGATGCCGGGTTTACGGTGTTGGAAGCTGTGGATGCTGATGACGCCATGCGACTTCTTGGGGATGATGGCGGGGACATTTGCCTGTTGTTCTCAGACATCGATATGCCGGGGGACATGAACGGCCTTGCTCTTGCCCGGCTGGTCCACGATCGCTGGCCTGATATCCGGCTCTTGCTGACGTCGGGCCATCATCATATCACCGGAGATCGCATTCCGCAGGACGGACGGTTTATGAGCAAACCGTGGCGCGAAGAGGTTCTGGTGGCGGAGGTCAATGCGCTGTTGCATCCTTGAGAGTCCGCCAACTGCGTGATCCAGTTCTTGCCCGTTCACAAAAAAATGCTCGCATCGCTGCCTCATGGCAGGTGTCGCGGGCCTTTCCTTGTGCAGCGCATCATTCTATAGCGAAAGCAAGAAAACGGGTTCGCATCGCAACATTTCAGTCATTCAGCGGAGCGAGCGGTGCCCCAGCAACCCCTAACTGTTGACCCGCCGAAATTTCGTCTTGAGGCTGTCTCTACCGTCTTTTCGAGACTTCCCGGCACCTTGATCGTCAGCTTTATCAATGCGTTATTGATAATGTTCATGGTTGAGCAGCACAAATTGTCCACTGGCTTCTTTATCTGGCTGTCCTGCCTGGGACTGGTGTCGTTGTTGCGCGGGCTGGCGGCGGTCCGGTTTCAGGCCGACGACGACGCCCATGCCCATATTGAATTTTGGGTCCGTATTTCGACGGTAGGCGCCTGCCTGTCCGGGCTCCTGTGGGGCCTCGGTCCGATTTTTCCGTTTACGCAGGGCGCATCGTCTCAATGGATTTGGGCTTTCGTCATTGGTGGGACCTGTGCGGGTGCTGCGTCCCTTCACGCGGCCCATTTGCCGACGGCGCTGGGTTTCACCCTGCCGGCCTTGCTGCCCCTTGCCGCGTCCCTGTTGCTGCGCGGCGATATGCAAAGTCTCGCGGCGGCGGCGATGACCATCGCCTTCATCGGCGTGACAAGCTTCACCGCACTGTCTTTCAGCCGCGATTTCCGGCGGACGCAGTTGCTGCGCGCGACGCTGAACGCGCGGGCCAACGAAATCGACGCCGCCAATGAGCGACTGAGGCGTGAAATTCAGGATCACCGGAGCACGTCGGAAGCTCTGTATCAGGCGCAGAAGATGGAGGCACTCGGCAGCCTCACTGGCGGGTTTGCCCATGATTTCAACAATATATTGACCGTAGTCATCAGCAATCTGGAAGTCATGCTGTCGAAGTCTCCGCTTCGCAGCACGCGCGCTCTGGCAGCGTCCGCGATTACGGCGGCGGAATCTGGCGCGGACCTGATCGCGCGCCTGCTGGCCTTTGCGCGAAAGCAGACGTTGCAGCCGGAATGCGGCGACCTTGTCCGTATCGTGGAGGATTTCCGGGCGCTGCTCACGCACGCCGTCAGCGGCGGCATTCGGATCGAATTCCGGCTGAGCGACACGCCCGCCTTTGCGAATATCGACGCCGCGCAATTTCAGGCGATGCTGCTGAACCTCGTCGTCAACGCGCGCGATGCCCTGCCGGAAGGCGGGCTCATACAAATTGCGGTGGAGAGGATTGTTCTGGAGGGCGGGATGCTGAACGGCATCGACGTCGCGCCCGGCGAGTTCATCTCCATATCCGTGGCCGACAATGGGCAGGGCATGTCGGCTCAGACAATAGAGCGCGCGTTCGAGCCGTTTTTCACCACAAAGGCCGACGGTCGCGGCACAGGCCTTGGGCTGGCTCAGGTCTATGGTTTCGCCCGCCAGTCGGGTGGATTTGCGCGCATCGAAAGCGAACTGGACAAGGGGACGGAGGTCACGATCTACATCCCGCTGGTCGAGGGAGCCCTTGTCGTTCCTGCAATCGATCAGGAGGAAAGCACGGCCCCTGCGTCCTTGTCTTCGCTTTCGGTGTTGCTGGTGGATGATAGTGAGGCAGTGCTGGGCGCCTTGTGCGCAGGGCTATCGGATGAGCGTTGGACGATCAGCAGTGTCGGAGATGCGCGCGCGGCGTTGGACGCCATTCAGGGTGGCGGCACGTTCGACATCGTCATCACGGACGTGGACATGCCCGGCGGGATCAGCGGCTATGACCTCGCCCGGCAGATACGGGACAGCTACGCCCTGCCAGTCCTCCTGATGTCGGGCGTGCCCGTCGGGGCCAAGGATCATGCGGACTTCCCGTTCATCGCCAAACCCTTCCGCAAGCAGGCGCTGGTGGACATGGTTCGGTCGGTTGTCCGGCGCGCGTCCGGCGACTGAGCGGTCAGGCTTTCAGCATGGGGATCGATAGGCCACCAATCCCTGCCAGACGGCTGCCTTGGCATCGATGCCGACGGCATGGGCGCTGCTGCTCGACGGCAGCGGGATGAGCGCCAGTCCGCTGACGGAGCCGAGTTGGCGCGTCCCGATCCTGTACGCCGTGCCCCCGTTGAAAGCGAGCGCCCGTAACTGCGGCAATGACGCAATAGCCGATGCGAGGTTGTTGGCGCTGACATCCTGAATGGCGGAATCCAGACTGCCTCGACGCCGCGCTGTCGCTATGACGTCCCACAATCCTATGCCGGCGGCGAGCAGGGATGCAAGCCGCTGCGGATAGTCGAGCAGTACGAGGTCGATGCCCGCGGCGGGCGACATCAACCGCCAGAACTGGTTGCGGGGATTGGCATAATATCGCTGGGCCTCCAGCGATTGACGACCCGGAAGGCTACCCAGAACCAGCAGCCGCGTATTCACGTCAGCCACCATATCAAAGGCGCTGTCCAGCGGATCGGCCGTCGTCATGGCGGGATCAATCGGCAGCATCATCCTCTTTGGCAGTGATATCGTGTGACGGAACCCTGCCGCCGAGAACAGAGCCAATCGTCCTTTCGAGCAGTTCCCGGCCATAGGGTTTGGGCAACAGCGTCGCATGGGCCGGGGGAGGCCCCGCAAGCTGATTGTCGCCGGTCGCGAAGATGATTGCGACATGGGGATGCAGTGTTCGCGCCGTCTCCGCCAGTTCCGGCCCGGAAACGCCGGGCAGATTGACGTCGGTCACGAGAAGGTCGATCGCCGCCGTCTGGAGCGCCGCCATGGCTTCCTCCGCACTGCCCGCCTCTATGACCAGCAGGCCGAGTTCCGCGAGCATTTCCGCCGTGTTCGTGCGGATCAGCTCGTCATCCTCGACCAGCAGCACCATGGGCTTCGCGTACTTGCCGAACGCGATTGCGGCGGAGGGGCTGCCCTGCCGCTCGCGGACCCCGTTGCGCTGGCGCTGGTTGGCGAGAACGTGCCGGAATTTCCGTGCAAGCGCCTCGCGCGTATAGGGTTTGGAGAGAAGCTCGACCCCGGCGTCCAGCTTGCCGCCATGGACGATGCTGTTCTCGGTATAGCCGGAGGTGAACAGCACGGCGATTTCGGGCAGGCGTTCGCGCGCGCGGCGGGCGAGTTCGGGGCTTTTGAGGCGGCCCGGCATCACCACGTCGGTGAACAGCATGTCGATCGGAATGCCGCTTTCGATCACGCTGAGCGCGCTGAGCGCATCCACCGCCTTGAGCACGCGGTAGCCCAGGTCGCCCAGCATCTCGACGACGGTCGCGCGCACTTCGTCATCGTCCTCGACCACCAGAACGGTTTCGGAGCCGCCCGCCGCTGCCCCCGCGTCCACCTCGACTTCGACATCCTCCGCAGCCATGGCGCGGGGCAGGTAGAGCTTGATCGTCGTGCCTTCGCCCACTTCCGAGTAGATTTTGACATGGCCGCCCGATTGCTTGACGAAGCCATAGACCATCGACAGGCCAAGGCCCGATCCCTTGCCCTCGCCCTTTGTGGAGAAAAAGGGTTCGAACACCTTATCGATGATGTCCGCGGCCATGCCGGTGCCGGTATCGCTGACCGCCAGCATGACATATTGACCCGGCTGAACCTCGGCATGGGTCCGCGCATAATCATCATCGAGGCTGGTGTTGCCCACTTCGATGGTCAGCTTGCCCTGTCCTTCCATCGCGTCACGGGCGTTGATGGCGAGGTTGAGGAGAGCGTTCTCGATCTGGGCAGGGTCGATGAACGTGTTCCAGAGGCCACCGGCGACCACCGTCTCGATCTCTATGCCTTCGCCAATGGCACGGCGAAGCATGTCGTCCATGCCGCGTATGATGCGCGATACATTGACGACCTTGGGAGCGAGCGCCTGCCTGCGGCCAAAGGCCAGTAACTGCGCCGCCAGTTTCGCGCCGCGCGCCACCCCGGCCATGGCATTGGCGATACGCTTTTCAGCGCGCTCGCTGCCCGCGACATCCTTGGACAGCAACTGGAGGTTGCCAGATACCACCTGCAACAGATTGTTGAAATCATGTGCCACGCCGCCGGTCAGCTTGCCGATGGTTTCCATCTTCTGCGACTGGGCGAGGATCGCTTCGGCATGCCGCCGTTCGGCGATTTCTGCGATGACCCGCGCTTCCAGTGTCTCGTTCAGCGCGCGGAGCTGTTCCTCGGCGCGTTCGCGATGGGCGATCTGGCGGGCCAGATCGGCTTCACGTTGTTTGCGTTCCTCGATGTCGAAGACGAGGACATGGAAACCCTCGATAATGCCATTTTCCTCCCGGCGCGGGATATAATGGACCTCCGACATCCGCTGCTTGCCGTCCTTATAGGGCGTCATCACGTCGGCGACGATCATCTCCCCCGCCAAGGCCGCATCGATCAGCGGCAGGCGGGAGGTGTAGAAATCCTCTCCCATGACGTCGCGGACATGACAGCCCACGATCCGGTCCTGGCTCAGCCCGATCCAGTCCTCATAATAGCTGTTGGCGAACCGATAGACATGGTCGCGGTCGATGTAGGAGATCAGCACGGGCAGGGCATTGGTGATCGTGCGGAGTTCCGTCTCCCGCCGCGCCAGTGCACGTTCAGCCGCGATCTTGTCCGTGTTTTCGAGGACGGTGCACATCACGCCGCCGACTTTGCCGCTGTCCTCGTAAATGGGCGTGTAGAACATGTCGAAGACCACGTCTTCGGGCTGTCCGTTGCGGTTGACGACCATGGGCATGTCGCGCGCGGTCTGAACATCGCCCCGGAAACCGGCTTCCAGTATCCGGCGATTATGGTCCCATATTTCGGGCCATATGCCGGGAACGGTGCCGCCCATGGCGTGCGGATGATAGCCGCCCGCGATCACGCTATAGCCGTCATTGTACAGCATCACATGATCCGGCCCCCACATCAGAACCTTGGGCACCGGCGAGTTGACGATGTTGTTGACGGTGGACCGGAGTTGCGAAGACCAGCGGGCGCTGTCGCCCAGCGGTGTGTCCTTCCAGTCCGTCCCGCGGATCAGGTCGCCGCACTCGCCGCCGCCCACGAGCCAACTGGCGGCGTTCGCCACGCCCTCCCGATCCCTGAGCAGCTTGATGGCGGTGCGGACGACTTCGCTGGCGTTGCCATATTCGCCGGATGCCAGCCGCTCGTCGATGAACTGGTCGAGTTCGGGGGTGAGGGAGACGTTGCGGGTCTGGCGTGATGTCATGGCGATGGGATAGGAAGGCGGCTATCCTGTGTCAACAAATGGCAAGACGGGCGTCTTTATTGCCGGTAACGGACCTCCGCCAGATCGAGTTCCCGGATCAGTTTTTGCGCGATTTCGCTGCCGATGGAGCGGTTGCGGGCCATTTTGAAAATCTCGTCGCGTTCGCCTTTCAGCCCCGCGAGGCGAAGGTCGCGCTCTACACCGGCTTGTCGGTTGACCTCTCGCATGGCGCCGTCGGGCTGGATGCGGCTGTCGATGCGTTCGCGGTACAGGTCCATGATCCGTGCGCCCGTGTCGACATAGACGTCGGCATCGCCGCGTCCCTCGGCCAGTACATGCTGGGCCTGCTCGATCGCGCGAATGGCGGCCTGCGCGGATGCCACGCGCGCCTGATCCTCCTGCGCTTGTTTCGATGGTTCGGCGGGCATGGTGAGGTCGCGCAGCAGCAGCGGCAGGCACACGCTCGCCAGGATGAGCGAGAGGATGATCACGCCCGCCGCCAGAAAAATGGCGAGGTCGCGGGCAGGGAAGGCCATGCCGTCGTTGAGCGTCAGCGGAATGGTGAGCACACCGGCCAGCGTGATCGCGCCCCGGACCCCGGCGACGGACATGGCCGCGACCAGCCGCCAGTCGGGGCGGCGATAGGGCACCTCCTCCCGCGCGCGGAACAGGGTCAGGCGGAACGACACCCACACCCACAGGAAACGCAGCGCGACGAGCGCGACCATGATCGCGAGCACATAGATCGCCAGCCACCACGGGTTGGCGTGGTCGGTTAGTCGGACGGTCTGCTTAGCGGCGGCCAGAATGCCTGGCAACTGCTCGCCCAGCAGGACGAAGATGATGCCGTTGAGCGCGAACTGGATCGTGTCCCAGACCGAATTGCGCCGCATCCGCGTGACCGGCAATGCCTGCCGCGAGATTTCGGCAAAGGTCATGGTCACACCCGCCGCCACGGCCGCGAGGATGCCTGAGCAATGGACATGTTCCGCCAGTATATAGGCGGCGAACGGGATCAGCAGGCTGATGAGGATCTGCGATCCGGTATCCTCCCCAAAACGCGCGGATATCCACGCTTTGGCGCGCGTGACCGCCAGCGTCACCGCGACGCCGATGGCCAGCCCGCCGACGGCCAGCCAGACAAAGGTCGCGCTGGCCTGTCCGATGGAGAAGGTGCCGGTGAGAGCGGCCGCAATGGCGAAGCGCAGGCAGACGAGGCCGGATGCGTCGTTCAGGAGGGATTCGCCCTCCAATATATGCATCATCCGTTTCGGGATCGGCACGCGCGCGGCGATGGCGGACACGGCGATGGGATCGGTGGGCGACACCACCGCCGCTAGCGCGAAGGCGACCGCGAGCGGCATGGCCGGGATGAGCCAGTGGATGAATATGCCGACACCCAGGACGGTCAGCAGGACAAGGCCGAGCGCCAGTTCGAAAACGGTCGAGACGTCCTTGAGCAGTTCATCCTTGGGAATGCGCCAGCCATCCAGAAACAGCAGGGGCGGCAGGAACAGCAGGAGGAACAGTTCCGGGTCGAGGTCCACGCGCAGGTTGGCGGCAAGGCCGATCAGCGACCCCAGCCCGATCTGGACCAGCGGGGTCGGTATGCCGACCGGGAGCATGCGGGAAATAGCGCCGCTGATGACGACCGCCACCAGCAATATCAAAACGATGGAAACAATCTCCAACAATCAACTCCGGCAGCTTCTGGGACTTGGGCGACCCGGCCCAGCATAGGGAGAAGTCGCCTGATTGCCAGCGTGGAGCATGCCGCAGCAACCAAATGTCGCGAAAGCTTATCGGGCGAAGCGCCGGAAATAGCTGTCGTCATTCCACCGGGGGCGAACGGGATTGTCGGCGATGTGGCGGGTGAGGGCGATGAAATAATCCGTCATCCTGACCCCTTCCGCTTTCATCACCGGCTGGTCGAGGCCGTCCTGCGGCGAGTGATAGACGTTCGCGCGCCACGCCTTTTCCGTCTCCGCCTCCGGCGTTCCGATGGCAAAGCCATATTTCAGGAACAGCGACGGTATGCCCTGCTTGATGAAGCTATATTGGTCGGATCGGATGAAGGTGTTCCGGTCGGGCAGGGGGTCGAGGACGACCGGCAGGCCCATGGTCGCGGCCACGGCCTTTGCATCCGCGCCCAGACTGCTTTCCTCATAGCCCAGCGGCGTGACGCTCCTAAACGGAAAGATGGGCAGCGGCATATCGAGGTTGATGTCCGCCACCAGCGAGGCGGCGGGGACGGTGGGGCGCCGCGCGAAATAGCGGGAACCCAGCAGGCCCTTTTCCTCTGCCGTCACGATGACGAACAGGATGGAGCGTTTGGGACGCTTGCGCCCTTTGGACAGCGCCTTGGCCGCCTCGATCACGCTGGCGACACCGATGGCATTGTCGAATGTGCCGTTATAGATCGCATCCCCCTTGATCGGTTCGCCCACGCCCAGACCGTCGAGATGGGCGGACAGCACGACATTCTCAGCCGCAAGCCGGGGATCGCTGCCCGGCAGGCGGGCGACGATGTTGGCGCCGTGGACGGGCTTTGTCCTGACGGCGATCGTCGCGGCGAACCGGCCCGGCAGGTCGAAGACCGGCACGGGCTGCGACGCATCGGACAGGGCCGACAGTTCGGCGAAACTGTGGCCGGACCCCGTGAACAGCATCTCCGCCTTGCCGGGGTCGAAGGTCGCGGCCATGAACGGCACGGCCACGTCGCGCAAAGCCGTGTCGCTCAGGTACATGGACGACTGGCGCGAAATGCCGACCTGCCTGTCCCAGCGGATTTCTACCTGCTTCGGCGTGCTCAGCGCAATGATGCCGACGGCGCCTTTTTCAGCGAGGATGCGGGGCCGGTTCGATCGCGCGTCCGATTTCAGCGCGCCGGAGATGCTGGCCGGGCCGCCGGAGAGCACCACCACGACCTTGCCCCGAACGTCCAGCCCCTTGAAGTCGTCATGGCCTGCCTCCGGTATGGACAGGCCATAGCCCGCGAAGACCATCGGCGCATCGACCGTGGCGGGCATGGGATAGCCTCCACGGAAATACACGTCATTGGGCACGCCGAGCACATGGTCGCCCGACGGCATATGGAGCGCGGCGCTGCTCGCCGTCGTATCGAAACTCTGCTCGATCAGATCGACGGGCTGCAAATAGCCGTTCACGCCAGCGGGGGTGAGGCCGATGGCTTTGAACTGTTCGATGACATAGGCGGCGGCGCGGTCATAGCCCGGCGATCCGGTCAGGCGGCCTTCCATCCCGTCGTTGGAAATCGCCTCGACATGGCTCCACCAAGTGGCGATGCGCGCGGTGTCCGGTTCGGCGGGGCCAGCCGCTGCGCGACCGCCCAGCAGCAGGGCGGCGAGGATCGGCAGGACGTGACGGCGGCGAGCGGGCTGCATGGCGAACATTGTCCTCCCAGACGAATGGCCAATGCTGCATTGCGGGGTGGAGCCATGTCAACGGCGTTGCTGCCGGGGGCACCTCGCGCTAGGTGATCAGGGTGAGGACGGCCTTCTGCATCTGATTGGCCTGCGCCAGCATCGCGGTGCTCGACTGCACCATGATCTGCGCCTTCGCCAGCGCCATGCTCTCGGCGCCATAATCGGCGTCCTCGATCCGGCTGCGCGCCTCGATCATGTTCATGACGCCGGTGTTGAGAATGTTGACGGTCGCTTCCAGACCGCTTTGCTTCGCGCCCAAGTCTGCGCGGACGGTCGAGAGTTTCTTGAGGAACCCGTCCATGGTCGACAACATGCCGTTGGCGTCGGAGGCGGTGCCCATGCTCGCGCTCGCGGCCCATGTCATGTCGATATTCTCGATGGTGAGATCCATCGTCTCACCCGCTTCGGACCCGACCTGGATCGGGCGCGAGGTGCCCGGTCCGGCTGCGGTCGTGTCGAACAGCGTGTTGCCGTTGAACTTCGAATTCGTCAGAACCTGACCGACCTGGGCGAGTAGCTGCGCGGATTCCGCGTTCATATTCGCTCGATCCGCATCGGAATAGGTGCCGGATGTGGCGTTGACCGCGAGTTCGCGGATGCGCTGCGCCATGGTCGTGACATCGGCCAGCGCACCCTCGGCGGTCTGGGCCAGGCTGATGCCGTCCTGCGCATTCTGCATTGCCCGCGTCATGCCACTGATGCGGCTGGTCATGCCGACGGCGATCGCAAAGCCCGCCGGATCGTCGGCTGGCGAATTTATGCGCTTGCCCGTCGTCAGCCGCTGCATCGACTGCTGCATGGCCGCCGTCGCGACGCGCATGGAGTTTTGCGCGCGCAGGGCGACGACATTGGTGCCGACGATCAGCATCGGGGCAACGGTTGAGGAGAGGTCAGTATCGGCACAGCCCGAAGAACGGGCGGGAGCGGCGGAAATTTAGCGGTTGTCCGTCGATTTCCTACAGGCTCAGCAGCATTTTCCCCCGCCGGAGCCGCTGTAGCGCGCCCGTTCGCGGTTACGGAAATATTCGGTGCGGCTCATCGGCGCGGCCTCCGGGTGACGGCGCGCCATATGATCCAGATAGGCCTCATAGGGCGGCTGGCCGACCATCAGCCGGGCCATATCGCGCAGGTGGCGCCAGACGCGGCTCATTCCGCCGCCACGGCATGCGCCGGTGTTTCGTTCGCGCTGGGCCGCGGGTCGCGATAGGCAGCGATGCAGGTGCGGATCGTGAACAGCAGCAGCGACAGGACGACCGCGAGGAACAGCGCGCACAGTATCGCATCCACCCGGTCGTTGAAGATGATCGCCCGCATTTGCTCCATCGACTTAGCGGGCGCGAGCAACTCGCCCTTCTCAGCCGCTGCCGCGAAACGGGCCGCATGGGCGAGGAAGCCGATGGCCGGATCGCTCGACGCCAGTTTCAGCGCGCCCGCGCTCAGCGTGCAGATCAGCAGCCAGAGCGTCGGCACGACCGTCACCCACGCCGCCCGCTGCCGCTTCATGCGGAACAGGACGACGGTCGCCAGCATCAGCGCGATGGCGGCCAGCATCTGGTTGGAGATGCCGAAGACGGGCCACAGCGTGTTTACGCCGCCCAGCGGATCGGTCACGCCCTGATAGAGGAAGAAGCCCCAGCTCAGCACGCACAGAGCCGTCGCGACGATACCGGGCAAGAGCGAGGTTCCGGCGCGGAAGGACGGGACGGCGAGGCCGATCAGATCCTGCAGCATGAACCGCCCGGCGCGCGTACCGGCATCGACGGCGGTCAGGATGAACAGCGCCTCGAACAGGATCGCGAAATGATACCAGAAGGCCTTCATCGCCGCGCCGCCGACGACATGGCTGAAAATCTCCGCCATGGCGACGGCCAGCGTGGGTGCGCCGCCGGTGCGCGAGACGATCGTATGTTCGCCCACGTCCCGCGCGGTCTGGACCAGTACGTCGGGTGAGATGGCGAAACCCATGGCGGTCACGGCATGGGCGGCGCTGGCGGGATCGGCGCCCAGCACGGCGGCGGGGCTGTTCATCGCGAAATAAATGCCGGGGTCGAGGATCGACGCGCCGACCAGCGCCATGATCGCCACGAACGCCTCCATCAGCATCGCGCCATAGCCGATGAGCGGCGCGTCCATCTCGCTGGCGATCAGTTTGGGCGTGGTGCCGCTGGCGATCAACGCGTGGAAGCCGGAGACGGAGCCGCAGGCGATGGTGATGAACAGGAAGGGGAACAGGCCACCCGACCACACCGGCCCGCCGCCGCCGATGAACTGGGTGAGCGGTGGCATGCGGAGCGGCGGCGCCATGACGACGATGCCGATGGCGAGCGCCGCGATCGCGCCGATCTTGAGGAAGGTCGACAGATAGTCGCGCGGCGCGAGCAACAGCCAGACGGGCAGGACGGACGCCACCGCGCCATAGCCGATTAATATCCAGCAGAGCTGCTGCGGCGTGAAGGTGAACAACGGTCCCCAGAAGGGCGATGCCGCGATATTCTGCCCAAAGACGATGGCGAGGATCAGGCCGACGAACCCGAACAGCGAGACTTCACCGATGCGACCCGGCCGGATCCAGCGCGTATAGGCGCCCATCGCCAGAGCGAGCGGAATGGTTGCCGCGACGGTGAACATGCCCCACGGGCTTTCGGCCAGCGCCCTGACCACGATCAGGGCGAGGACGGCAAGGATGATCACCATGATCATGAAGGCCCCGGCAAGGGCGATGGTCCCGGCCACCGGCCCCATCTCCATGCGGACCAGTTCGCCCAGCGACTTGCCGTCGCGGCGCATGGAGATGAACAGCACCATGAAATCCTGCACCGCGCCCGCCAGCACGACGCCCGCGATGATCCATAAGGTGCCCGGCAGATAGCCCATTTGCGCTGCCAGCACCGGTCCGACCAGCGGCCCGGCCCCGGCTATCGCAGCAAAATGATGCCCGAACAGGACGCGCCGGTCTGTCGCGACATAATCGAGGCCATCCGCGCGATAGAGGGCGGGCGTGGCGCGCATCGGGTCCAGCCGCATAACATGGCGGGCGATGTAGAGCGCATAATAGCGATAGGCGACGAGGAAGGTGCTGACCGCCGCGACGACGATCCACAGCGCGTTGATCGGCTCGCCCCGCGCGGTCGCCACGACGGCGAGGGCGCTGGCGCCAATGATGGCAAGCAGGATCCAGGGGATATGTTTCAACGCACGCTCTCCTCCCCGCCGTATTCGCCGCACCCGATCCTGAATGCAAGGCGGACGAGAAGGAGAGTGCGTGCGTACCGCCCGTTACCTGCGGATCAGGCCGCGTGGCTCGACGATCCCGAAATCCATGTGCGTCACTATGCCAGGTTCGGCGTCGCAGACCTGCGGCAGCACGGTGCAGCCCACCAGTCCGGTCCATGGCAGGCCCAGGAACGGGTGACGGCCATCCTCCGCCTTGCTGCCCATCAGGTGACATTCCATCGGCGGGTCGCCCTTCATGACCACGCGATATTTGCTGTCGCCATTATCCCATTTGGGTTCGAGGTCGTCGCCCATCGTCCAGTAGAAATGGTAGATCATGATCGGCGCGCCCTCGCACCACGCCGTCCATTCGAAATGTTGGCCGCCCACGGTGCCCTTTTTGATCACGCCATTGGGGTAGGGGATGTCATTGGTCGCGACGGCGACCTCCAGCCGGGTGGTCAGATTGTCGATGGTCTTGCCCAGTCCGTTCACCACCATGTCCATCGATCCCTGAAACGCATAGGGGGCCTCCGCCGATCGGCTGGGGTTGGCGAGCAGATCGTCGGGGTCGCGGCCAAAGCCCATTACCTCGATATAGACCATCGGATTGCGCAGCTTGTCGACGATCTCGCTGACTTCGATGCAGTCCACCCGGTTCATGAGGCGAGCGAGGGTGAGGGGCAAGATGTCGCCCGAAAAGCCGGGATGGATGCCGCATCCGTGAAAGGACGTGCCGCCCTCCTTGCACGCCGCCTCGATCCGGTCGAACTTGGCCTTGTACCGTTCGGTCGGGTTGAACGGCCCAGCAGGAGAGATCAGGTTCTTGCCCGATTTCAGGATGCGCTCGAACAGGTCGAGGTCTTCCATGAGGCCCGCGAAGAAGACGCAGTCGGCGTCCATGGCCAGCAGCGCCTCGACATCGCTGGTCGCGAGGATGCCCGTCGTCGCGGGCAGCCCGACCAGTTCGCCGGCATCCTTGCCCACCTTGGCGGGATTGGTGACGTAGACGCCGACCAGTTCGATCACCGGATTTTCGATCCAGTATTTCAGCGCCGCCTGCCCGACCGTGCCGGTGGCCCACTGGATAACGCGATATTTCTTGTCCGACATGGCGGTGCTTTCTTGCATAAGGAAGTGATGGCGAGCGCGCGAAAGCTCAGTTGAGGCTGCGCACCTGACCACCATCGACGCGATAATTGGCGCCGGTCACGAACCCCGACAGCGGACTGGCGAGCATGCAGATGACGAGCGCGAGGTCTTGCGGCGTGCCCAGCCGTCCGGCGGGGGGAAGGTCGAATACCTTGTCGGCGGCAAGGCGCTGGGTCACGTCCTCGATCGACATGTCGGGGTTACCATATTTCTGGCGACCGAAACGCAGCAGGCCATCGACCATGATGATGCCGGGGGACACGATGTTGGATGTTACGCCCGCGCCCTTGAGCGACCCGGCGAGGCTGACGGTGAAATTGTTCAGCGCCGCCTTCGCACCCGAATAGTCCGCACCCAGATTATTGGGCTGGACGGCGACGGCGCTCGACACGTTGATGACGCGCCCGAATTTCGCGGCAACCATGTCCGGTACGGCAAGACGGCATAGCCGGACCGCCGCCAGCATGTTCACATGATAGTTGGAAATCCAGTCGTCCGTGCCGATGTCGATGGGCGCCTTCGTCGTATTGCCCGTCGAACTGCCGCCCGCATTGTTCACCAATATCTCGATGGGGCCGCCCAGAGCCGCCACCGCCTGATCGTGGATGTCGTTAGCGAGGTCGTCCGTCGACAGCTCGCCGATGGCGACACCCGCCGCATTGATGTCGGAAGCGACCTTTTCCGCCCGTTCGCGATTGCGTCCATGGACGACGACGGATGCGCCTTCCTGCGCCAGCATGCGGGCTATGGCTTCTCCGATGCCGCTGCTGCTGCCTGTCACCAGGGCGCGGCGGCCCTTGAGCTGCAAATCCATTCATCCCTCTCCACGATCATCTACGCTGCGACCCCGAACGGCAGGCCGTTCAGGGTCGAGGCATCACATCATAGCGAGAGGCGGGCGCGTATCCCCAAATGGGGATCGGCATTATTTACGCGGCGATGGCGATCGGCATGGCGGCGAGAGCGGGAACACGCACCCCGCGCGCGGCCTGAATTTTTTCGAGATAGGCAAAGATGCTGACGACCGGATCGCCGGTTTCCTCGAAATTCTCACGCGTGACGGAGAGGATGCCACCTGCAAAGATTGCCTCCAGCGCGGTGCGCGCTCTTGCGACGCGGCTTTTGACCGTTCCTACGGCGACGCCGGTGATCTCCGCTGTCTCTTCATAGGAAATGCCGCCTGCGCCGACGAGGATCAGGGCCTCGCGCTGGGCATCGGGCAGTTGCTGGAGTGCGCGCATCAGGTCGCGCAATTCGACGGTCTTATCCTGATTGGCAGGACCGGCGAGGATGCGGTCTGCCACGAGATCGTCCCATTCGCCGACGAAGCGATTGCGGCGCATCTGGCTGAGAAAATGGTTGCGCAGAATAGTGAACGTCCATGCCCGAAACTGCGTGCCCGCCTCGAAACGCTCCCGCGCGGCCCATGCTTTCAGCATCGTATCCTGAACGAGGTCGTCGGCGCGGTCCCTGTCGCCGCAAAGGCTGCGCGCAAAGGCCCTGAGTTGGGGAATGACGGATGCGAGCTTGTCCTTGAACTCGCGATCCGAAAGCCGGGCCGGCTGAGTTTCCGCGACGCCGTTGATGTCCATGCTGGTCCCCTGAGCATCCATTGAATGACAAGGGCATAACCGCTCGTGACGCGTGCGGTTCCATCCGGTCGCGAGACGGACCTATTTGGCGGCGCGATATTCCGCGATCAGCCGTCCCTTGAGCAGCTTGCCAGTGGCTTCGCGGGGCAGTTCCTCACGAAAGTCGAACCGCCGGGGCGTCTTGACGCTGCCCAATGCCGCGCGCGTGAAATCGGACAAACGCTGCGCCAGTGCGGTATCCGGCGCGATGCCCGGTGCGGGCTGGACGACCGCGACGACCCGCTCACCCATTTCCTCGTCGGGTTCACCAATGACGGCGACGTCCGCGACATCGGGATGGGTGATGAGGAGGTTCTCGATCTCCTGCGGGTAGATGTTCACGCCGCCAGAAATGATCATGAAATTGCGACGGTCGGTCAGGAAGAGATAGCCGTCCTCGTCGAGATGGCCGATGTCGCCCAGCGTGGCCCAGCCGCGATCATTATGCGCCCTGGCGGTCTTTTCCGGGTCGTTGTGATATTCGAACCGGGGGCCGTCCGCGAAATAGACATCGCCCGTCTCTCCCGCGCCGAGTTCCTGTCCGTCCTCGCCCGTGATACGCGCGGTGCCAAGAACGGACCGGCCGACGGACCCCGGTTTGCGCAGCCATTCCTCGGACGTCAGCGCGGTGATGCCGCATGTTTCCGTGCCTGAATAATATTCGTGCACGATCGGCCCCCACCAGTCGATCATCGCCTGCTTGACCGGCACGGGGCACGGAGCGGCGGCGTGGATGACCGCCTTCAGGGAAGCATGATCGTAGCGCGCGCGCATCTCGTCCGGCAGTTTGAGCATGCGGATGAAATGGGTCGGCACCCATGTCGCATGGGTGATGCGATACGCCTCGATGAACCGCAGCGCCTGCTCCGGATCGAACTTGGTCATGATGACGACTGTTCCACCCAGCCGCTGGACGGTCATCGCCCAGCGCAGCGGCGCGGCATGATAGAGGGGCGAGGTCGACAGATAGACGGTGTCGGCATCCATATCATACAGCGCCCGGCCCATCTCAGCGAGCGGTGTGCTGGCGTCCAGTGCGCCATCGGGCAGGGGAGGTTTGACGCCCTTTGGCCGTCCCGTCGTACCGGACGAGTAAAGCATGTCGGTGCCGGGGCTTTCGTCCGATATCGGCGTGTCGGGACAGGCGCGACTGCTCTCCACCCAGCTTGGAAAGCCCTCTCCGGCAACGGTGATCGTATAGCCTGCGGTGGCAGGAAGATCGCGCAGGGCCTCTGTGGCCAGCGGGGCAAGCCGGTCCGATACGATCAGCAGCTTCGCCGCCGAGTCCGCCAGTATATAGGCGGTGTCCGCCGTGCTCAGCCGGGTGGAAATGCTGGTGAGGTAGATGCCCGCACGCTGCGCGGCCCAAGCGATGGCGAAAACGGCTGGCTCATTGTCCAGCATGACCGCCGCCACGTCTCCGCGCTTCAGTCCCAATGCGCGCAGCAGGTGGGCGCTCCGGTTCGATGCCCGGTCCAGTTCGCCATAGCTGACCGTCTCGCCCGTTTCGGCGATGATGCAGGCCGCCTTTTCCGGGTGGGATTTGGCGTGGTGCAAGGGGTGCATTCTAACCTCTCCTGTGGGCGCGCCGGGACCGAGAAGCCGACGTGTCGCGGCATTGTCCATGATCGCGCTGTTGAAAGGGTAGAAGCCGAAAGGCCCCTGCCGATGCAAGGTGAGCGCAAGAAATGTCAAATTCCACGACAAGCCTGTGTAAAGCCTTTTGCGCTCCGCTCCCCTAAACCACCCTGACAGACATCGACGGCCTTGAGGGTCGCGTACGTTGCAGGAGGAGGGGTTTATGTTTCACCGGATCACCAATCGCGTCATCGTGACGGCCTTGTTGTGCGGCACAGCCGTACCAGCGTTCGCGCAGACCGAACCGCAGGCACAGCCGCAGGCCGATGCGGGCACCGACGACATCGTCGTAACCGCGCAGCGCCGTTCGCAGTCGTTGCTCGACGTGCCGCTCGCCATTTCCGCCATCGGCGGCGACGCGCTGACCAGCAAGGGCATCACCAACAGCGCGTCGCTCGCCACGGCGGTTCCCAACCTTCAGGTCAGCAGCAGCTTTGGCCGCACCCAGCCCAATTTCTCGCTGCGCGGCATCAGCGTCGCCAATGAGTTCAACTCCAACCAGGCCTCGCCCGTCGGGGTCTATATCGACGACGTCTATATTGCTGCGCGCACCAGCCACGGCATGGGCCTGTTCGACCTCGACCGCGTCGAGGTGCTGCGCGGGCCGCAGGGTACGCTCTTTGGCCGCAACACCACGGGCGGCGCGATCAACTTCATCACCAAGCAGCCCAAGCTGAAGGGGACCGAAGGCTATCTCGAAGGCGGCTATGGCAACTTCAACACCTATAAGGTGCAGGGCGCGATCGAGACGACGATGGTCGAGGACGAACTGGGCCTGCGCGTCGCGGTGAATTACGAAAAGGGCGACGGCCAGATCCGCAACGTCTATCCGGGCGGCCGGGATGCCAACAGCGTCAACACGCTTCAGGGCCGCGCCTCGCTCCGCATCAAGCCGGGCAATGGGGCGCTGGACATCAAGATTCGCGCCTATGCGGGCCGCGACAAGGGTACGCAGGCGACGCCGTTGGGCATCCCGACGCAGCGCGGCAACCTCGGCTTCTTCGAGGTGAACGAGAACCGCGTCGGCCTCAGCCGTACAAAGGCGTGGGGCGTGGCCGCGAATGTGGCGCTGGAACTCAGCCCCACGGTGACGCTGACCTCCATCACTTCCTACGACGGTGGCTCGCTCGACCTCGATCAGGCGGCGGACGGTTCGCCCAATGACGTGCTCGACATCAAGTGGCAGTCGAAATTCCGCCAGTTCAGCGAGGAAGCGCGCATCAACTATGACGGCGACAGCCTGAAGCTGGTCGGCGGCCTGTTCTACGGCTGGGACCGCACGATCACCGACAACCGCTTCAACATCGGCAGCGCGCTCGGTGCGGGCGTCGATGGCGGCTTCTTCCAGCATTACCGGCAGGAGCGCCGCTCCTATGCGGCCTTCCTGCAGGGCGATTATGACCTGACCGACAAGCTCGTCCTGACGCTGGGTGCGCGCTACACCTGGGATCGCGGCCAGTATCGGGACGGCTATGCCTATCTGTTCGCGGGCAGCGTGGGTCAGTCGATGACGCCGCTGGCGACCACCGTGCCGTGTAACGGTGCGCCGGGTACGTGCGCCTATGATCCCAATGCGCGCTTCTCGCTCGACGGGCGCAACAATGCGCTGACCGGCCGCGCGGCGCTCAGCTACACGTTCGACAGCGGCCTGCTGGTCTATGCGAGCTACAGCCGGGGCTATCGTTCGGGCGCGTTCAACGGGGGCAGTTACACTTCATCGGCGGGCGTCAACTATGTCGCGCCGGAACGGGTCAACGCCTATGAGGCGGGCGTCAAGGGGCGCTTCCTCGACAATCGCCTGACCCTGTCGGCGGCGGGCTTCTATTACGACTACACCAACCAGCAGGTGCAGGATCTGCGCGCCGGTCCGGTCAATATCCTGGTCAACGCGCCCAAGGCGGAAGTCTATGGCGGCGAGGTCGAGGCGACGCTGCGCCTGTCCCCGCGCTTCTCCCTCAATGGCTCGGCGGGCTATCTGCACGCGCAGTACAAGGAACTGACGCTGCAGGGCGTGAACCTCGCCGGTAACGACCTGCCATTCGCGCCGCGCTGGACCCTGCAGGGCGGCTTCGACTGGAAGGTGATCGACACCGGCAGCGACCGGGTCACGATCTCGCCGTCCGCCAACTACTTCACCCGCCAGTATTTCTCGCCGTTCAATGAAAAGAATGTGCCCGGCGCGGGTCAGGTCAATTCCGAACTGCAGCAGGGCGCGTATGTGAAGGTCAACGCTGCGATCGCGTGGCAGCATGACAATCTGGAACTGCGCGGCTGGATCAACAACGCCTTCAACGAAAAGGTTCTGGCCTATGGCCTCGACCTGCGCGGGGCTGGCTTCAATTACAACCTGCTCGTCCCCGCCGCGCCGCGCACCTATGGTGTCACCGCGCGGATCACCTTCTGAAAGAGGGCAGGACCATGACCGCCGCCGCCATCGCATCACCGGACCTCAAGAACCCGGACCTCTATGTCGATCATGCACCGCATGAGGTGTTCCGCCGCCTGCGGCAGGAGCAGCCGGTATACTGGAACCCGGAGAGCGATGGCAGCGGCTTCTGGGCGCTGACCCGCTATGCCGACATCGTGGAGGTGTCGAAGAGGCCCGACATCTTCTCCTCCGCGCATGAAAACGGCGGGCATCGCATCTTCAACGAGAATGAGGTCGGCCTCACCGGAGCCGGTGAGAGCGCGATCGGGGTGCCCTTCATCTCCCTCGATCCGCCGCTGCACAACAACTACCGCAAGTTCATCATGCCCGCTGTCTCCCCCAATCGGCTGGCGGGCATAGAGGAACGGATTGCGGCACGGTGCGCCGACCTCATTGCCGGGATACCGCTGGGCGAGGTGGTCAATCTCGTGCCGTTGCTGTCCGCGCCCCTGCCGTTGCTGACCTTGTGTGAATTGTTCGACCTGCCGACGGACATGTGGGTCAAGCTCTACGACTGGACCAACGCTTTCGTCGGCGAGGACGACCCCGATTTCCGCCAGTCGCCGGAGGCCATGGGCGCGATCATGGGCGAGTTCATCGCCTTCTCGCAGGGTTTGTTCGAGGACCGGCGCAACCGTCCCGGCACTGACCTCGGCACGTTGCTGGCGAATATGGAGGTTGATGGACAGCCGGTGCCGTTCAAGGAGTTCCTCGGCAACTTCATTCTCGCCCTTGTCGGCGCGAACGAGACGACACGCAACTCGCTGAGCCACAGCGTCTGCGCCTTTTCCGAAAATCCCGGCGAGTGGGACCGCATCCGTGCCGACCGCGACCTCCTGAAAACCGCGGTGCGGGAGATGGTGCGCCATGCCAGCCCCGTCATGCACATGCGCCGCACCGCGACCGCCGACACCGAGATTGGCGGACAGCGGATCGCAAAGGGCGACAAGGTGGTGATGTGGTACATCGCGGCCAACCGCGACGAGAGCGTCTTTCCCGATCCCGACCGGTTCGATGTCGGGCGCGGCAATATCCAGCATCTGGGTTTCGGCGCGGGGCAGCATGTTTGCGTCGGGTCGCGGCTGGCGGAGATGCAGCTTCGGGTCGCATTCGGGCTGCTGGCGGAGAAAGTTACCCGGTTCGAGGTCGCCTCCGCCCCCCGCCGCTTTCGTTCCAATTTCATCAACGGGCTGAAGAACCTCGACGTCCGGCTGGTCCCGGCCTGATGGAGCGGATGATGCCTCCCAAACGGCGCGAAACCAACGAGGCGATCATCATCGACGCGCTCGGCCGCCTGCCCGACGTGCAACTGGGGTCGGAGGATGACGGCTGGCACCTGTGCCGCTGGCGACAGTTCGTGGGGAGCTATACCCTGCCTGCGCTGCCCGATCCGGCGTTCACCGTCCACATCGCGGGCAAGCCGCAGGTCCGGACATGGGAACGCGATGGCTGGAGCGAGGTGAACTCCGTCCCCGGCTGCGCAACCATTGTGCCTGCGGGACAACCGACGGGATGGCTGGTGGATGGCGAACTGGACGTGGTGACGCTCAGCATGTCGTCGGAGATACTGAACGCCGCGCCCGCCGCCGACCAGTTCCGGCGCATGCGTTTTGCCTTCGCCGATCCGCTGGGCGTCGCCCTGACGCGGCAGGTGCTGGCCGAACTCTACAGCCCCGCGTCGCCGGAACGGGATATCTACGTGGGCGCGATGGTCAACGCGCTGAAGGCGCACATCCTGCGCGGCCCGTCCGCCCCGGCGCAGGAGGACATCCCCGTGTCCGCTTTCTCCGCCTATCGTCTGCATCATATCATGGGCCGTATCCAGCAGCGACCGCAGGACAGTCATACGCTGGAGGAAATGGCGACGCAGGCCGGCGTGTCGCCCACCCATTTCTGCCGTATCTTCCGCAAGGCGACGGGTGTGTCGCCGCATCAATATGTGATGCGGGCGCGGCTGGGTCGGGCGCAGGAGTTGCTGGTCCAGTCCGACATGGCGCTCGCCACCATCGCCGATTTCCTGGGCTTCACCAGTCAGAGCCATTTCACGCGCGCTTTCCGGCAATTGTTCGGGGAGCCGCCGAGCGATTTCCGCAAGCGGGAAGGGACCACCGTTCAATGACAATGCAACCGGGCTTTGCTGATCTGCTGTTGCCGGACCTTGGCCTGCGGGCAGGCGCCGACATGCTGCCCACGTCCGCCACGCTGTCCGACGAAGACCCCTGCACGGGTGAGACTTTCGCGGAAATCCCGGTCGCCAGTGCATCCGATGTGGACGCCATCGTCACGGCAGCGGCGCAGGCTCTGCGCGATCCCGCATGGCGCGATCTGGCGCCGCTGGCGCGCGAGCGACTGCTCCACCGTTTCGCCGATGCGATAGAGGCGGACCTGCCGCGCCTCGCCGCGCTGGAGGCGCTGGACACGGGCAAGCCCGTCGCGATCACCGAAGCCGTCGATATTCCCGCCGCGCTCTCATGGCTGCGCAGCTATGCGGGCTGGCCGAGCAAGCTGGCGGGCCGCGCGGGCACATTGTCCGCCACGCCCGGCAACTATCATGTCTATACCCGGCGCGAGCCGGTGGGCGTCGTCGCCGCGATCACGCCGTGGAATTTCCCCATCGTCCTGTCGATGTGGAAGATCGCGCCCGCCCTCGCGGCAGGGTGCACCATCGTCCTGAAGCCCGCGCCGGAGACTCCGCTGTCCGCCCTGCGCCTCGCGGAGATCGCGCGCGAAGTCGGCTTTCCGCCGGGTGTCTTCTCCGTCGTCACAGGGGATGGCGCGACCGGCGCGGCGCTGTCGCAGCATCCGGTTGTGGCAAAGGTCGCCTTCACCGGATCGACCGCCACCGGCCAGTCGATCCTCGCCGCCTCTGTGCCCGCCCTCAAGCGGGTGACGCTGGAACTGGGCGGCAAGTCGCCCTCGATCATCTGCGCCGACGCTGACCTGTCGCTCGCGATCCCGCAGGCGGCGATGGGATGTTTCTTCAACACGGGGCAGGTCTGCTACGCGGGCACGCGCCTCTACGTCCATCGCTCCGTCTATGATCGGGTGCTGGAGGGGATTGCCGCCGTCGGCGCGTCGCAGCAAATGGGCGCGAGCAGCGACCGGGCAAGCCAACTCGGCCCCCTGATCAGCGCGCGCCAGCATCAGAAGGTCAGCGGCTTTGTCGAACGCGCCCGCGCGGCGGGGATAGAGGCGGTGGGTGGCCCCGTGCCCTTGCCCGAACGCGGCCATTATTTCGCCCCGACCGTCCTGCGCGACGTGGCCGCCAGTGCCGAAGTCGCGCGGGAGGAAATCTTCGGCCCTGTTCTCACCGCCGCACCGTTCGACGATGTGGAGGAGGCCATCGCCCGCGCGAACGACAGCGCCTATGGCCTCGCCGCCCATGTCTGGACTCGCGACCTCGCCACCGCCCATCGCAGCGCGGCGGCCATCGAGGCGGGGACTGTCTTCGTCAACTGCATAATGCTGGCCGATCCGGCCTTCCCCTTTGGCGGCATGAAGCTGTCGGGCATCGGCCGCGAGAACGGGTCGGAGGTGCTGGACGCCTATCTGGAACCCAAATCGGTGGTGATGGCGCTATGAGCGGTGAAGGTGGATGCCTGTGCGGACAGGTGCGATACAGCTATGCGGGCGAACCGCTGCTGACGGCGGTGTGCCATTGCCGTCATTGTCAGAAACAGAGCGGCAGCGCCTTTTCCGTGGTCTGTGCGGTCCCGGCCGCCGCCTTTTCTCAGACGGGCAGCACGCGCGTCTTTGCCGATGTGGGTGAGAGCGGGCAGGGGGTGGAGCGCCATTTCTGCCCCGACTGCGGATCGCCCATCGTCTCGATCGCCGCCGCGCTGCCCGATATGATCCTCATCAAGGCGGGCACGATGGACGGTTTCTCCGCCCTGACCCCGGTGGCGGAGGTCTATTGCGACAGCGCCGCGACCTGGCTGCCCGCGCTGGCCGACACTCGTTTTCCCCGTTCCAATATCTAGCGAGAATGCATGATGACGAGCATATACGATCTGCGTGACAAGGTTGCCATCGTCACCGGCGCGGCGTCCGGTATCGGGCGGGAAATCGCGACCCAGTTCCATGCCCTAGGCGCGCGCCTCATCCTGACCGACATCAATGGTGACGGCGTGCGGGTGGTGGCGGACAGCCTCGGCACAGGCATCACCACCCTGCGCCATGACGTCGCGTCGGAGGAGGATTGGGCCGCCGTCTTCGCCACGGTGGAGCAGGAGCATGGCCGCCTCGACATCCTGGTCAACAATGCCGGCGTCATGATGGCCAGACCGTTCGAGGATGCGGGCATCGACATGCTCCGCCGCCAGCTTCGCATCAATGTGGAGAGTGTCTATCTGGGCATGCAAGGCGCGCTGCCGCTGTTGAAGGCCGCTATCGCTGGCGGCGCGCGTACCAGCGCCATCGTCAACATCGCATCGATCTATGGCAAGGTCGCCGGGTCCGAATTCGCCGCCTATAGCGCGACCAAGGGCGCGGTGCGTGCACTGTCCAAGGCGGTCGCGACGGAGATGGCGACGACCGGCATCCGCGTGAACTGCGTCATGCCCGGCCCGGTCGCCACTAACCTCAGCGCCGATTGGGAGCCGCCGCGCGATGCGGACGGCAATCTGATCCCGCCGGAGGTGGCGCTGGCCGCATGGGCGACGCTGATCCCGATGGGCCGCTTGGGCGAGACGACGGACATCGCCCCGCTTGTCGCCTTCCTCGCCAGTGACGCCGCCGGGTTCATCACCGGAGCCGAGTTCATCGCCGACGGCGGCTACACCGCTGCCTGATAGGGATTGCAAAACATGGACATGATCGCCGCCATCGCAGAGGCACCGCACAGCGGCTTCACACTCGCCACGGTGCAGATCGGGGAGCCGCGCGCGCATGAGGCGCGGGTGCGGATCGTTGGCGTCGGCCTGTGCCACACCGACCTTGTCGCGCGGGACCAGTTCATCCCGATCCCACTCCCCGCCGTCCTTGGCCATGAAGGGGCCGGGATCGTGGAAGCGGTCGGCTCCGCTGTGACCAAGGTGAAGCCGGGCGACGCGGTGGTCATCGGTTTCAGCAGTTGCGGCCATTGCCCCCGCTGCGAGGAGCATCTGCCCTCCTATTGCCGGGAGTTCCCGGTGCTGAACTATGCGGGCGCGCGGCCTGATGGCAGCAGTGGCCTGAGCCGCGACGGCAAGGCGCTGTCCGCCAGTTTCTTCGGCCAGTCGTCGTTCGCCGGACATGCACTCGCGGACGAGCGCAATCTGGTGAAGGTCGACGCGAATGCGGTGAAGCTGGAGATCGCCGGGCCGCTGGGCTGCGGGCTTCAGACGGGGGCGGGCGCCGTCCTGCGGTCGATGGATTGCCCGGCGGGTTCGACCCTCGCTATCTTTGGTGGTGGGCCTGTGGGGCAGGCGGCGGTGATGGCGGCGGCGGTGCGCGCATGCGCTACGATCATCCTGGTCGAGCCGGTGGCATCGCGCCGGGCGATCGCACTGGAGCTGGGCGCGACCCATGTCATCGACCCGGCGGAGGGTGATGTTACGGCGGCAATCCGTGCGATCCTGCCCGCTGGCGTCGACTTCGCACTGGAGACGAGCGGGCGGGAGCCGGTGGTGGAGGCCGCCCTGGCATCGCTGGGCAGCCATGGCATGCTCGGCCTTGTCGGCGTGCCGCCCAAACCGGAAAGCAGCATCGCGATCAACCTCGCCTCGATCATCACCTACGGTCACCGGATCGTCGGCATCATCGAGGGTGACAGCGACCTCGACGGCTTCATCCCCGAACTGGTCGCGCTGCACGCCGCGGGCCGTTTCCCGTTCGAGAGGCTGGTGACGACCTACCCTCTCGCAGACATCAACGAGGCGGTTGCGGCTCAGCATCGCGGCGACTGCATCAAGGCCGTGCTGATCCCCTGACGGCGGGCGGCGGCATTGGCACATTGAAAGGATCGGGATGACTATCGAAGGACTGGAGGCGAGATGAGCGGCATCGGCATGGAGGCCGCGCGAGAGATCGCGGCACGGGTTGAGACGTTCGTTCGGACCGTCGTCGCGCCCTATGAGCGCGATCCGCGCCGGGATCATCATGATTGCCCGACCGATGAACTGGTCGCGGAACTGCGCGGCCTTGCCCGCGAGGCAGGTGTGGTGACGCCCCACATCCTGCCCGACGGCCGTCACCTGTCGCAGCGCGAGACGGCGCTGGTCCTGCGTATGACGGGCCTGTCGCCGCTCGGTCCGCTGGCCTGTAACACTGCTGCGCCGGATGAAGGCAATATGTATCTGCTCGGCAAGGTGGGCAGTGCGGAGATCAAGGCTCGCTTTCTGAAACCACTAACGGAGGGGCATGCACGCTCCGCTTTCTTCATGACCGAACCGGCGGCGGACGGCGGCGCAGGCTCCGATCCGTCGATGATGCAGACCACCTGCCACCTCGACGGCAACCACTGGGTCGTCAATGGGCGCAAGGCGTTCATCACTGGCGCGGAAGGTGCGGCTGTCGGCATCGTCATGGCGAAGGCTGAGGAGGGTGCGTGCATGTTCCTCGTCGATCTCCCCGATCCCGCCATCCGCGTGGAGCATGTGCCCAATACGATCGACAGCTCCATGCCCGGCGGCCATGCGGTCGTCGCCATCGAGAATCTGCGCATTCCTGCCGACCAGATGCTGGGGCAGGCGGGCGAGGGCTTTCAATATGCGCAGGTTCGGCTGGCTCCCGCGCGCCTGTCCCACTGCATGCGATGGCTGGGGGCGTGCATCCGCGCGAACGAGATCGCAACCGATTATGCCAACCGGCGGATGGCGTTCGGAAAAGTGCTGATCGATCATGAGGGCGTCGGCTTCATGCTGGCGGAGAACCTCATTGACCTGAAACAGGCGGAACTGATGATCGACTGGTGCGCGGATGTGCTCGACACCGGCGCGCTGGGCACGGCGGAAAGCTCCATGGCGAAGGTCGCCGTGTCGGAGGCGTTGATGCGGGTCGCCGATAACTGCGTTCAGGTGATGGGCGGCAGCGGCGTGACCGGCGACACCATCGTCGAGCAGGTGTTCCGCGAAATCCGGGCCTTCCGCATCTATGACGGCCCGACCGAGGTGCACAAATGGTCCCTTGCCAAGAAGATCAAGCGCGACTGGAAGGGGGCGCAAATATGAGTGCCGTCGATCAGGACGCGAATGCCGGTACGACCGCCGTGCGCGACGCCTATCGGTTTGACGAGGCTGGACTGGCGGCGTGGATGGAGCGCCATGTCGAGGGATATGCCGGGCCGCTGACCGTGGAGCAGTTCAAGGGCGGGCAGTCCAATCCGACCTACAAGCTGGTCACGCCTACGCGTAGCTATGTGCTGCGCCGCAAGCCGCCGGGCGCCATATTGAAAGGCGCGCATGCCGTGGAGCGGGAGGCGCGGGTGCTGACCGCGCTCCACGGGACCGGCTTTCCCGTGGCTCGCGTCCATGGGCTTTGCACCGACGACGACGTGATCGGGAGTTGGTTCTACGTGATGGAGATGGTCGAGGGGCGCATCTTCTGGGACGCGACCTTTCCCGGCATCCCGCGGGAGGATCGCCCGCTCTATTTCGACGCTATGAATGCCGTCATCGCGCAGTTGCACGGTTTCGATCCCGCTACGCTGGGGCTGGCGGACTATGGCAAGCCGGGCAATTATTTCGCGCGGCAGATAGGGCGCTGGACCGAGCAGTATCTGAAGGACGAAGATGCAGGCCGCGACCCGGACATGGACGCGCTGGTCGAATGGCTGCCCGCCCATATTCCTGCTGGCGACGAGAGCGGCATCGTCCATGGCGATTTTCGCTGCGACAATATGATCTTCCACCCCACCGAGCCGCGCGTCATCGCGGTGCTGGATTGGGAACTGTCCACGCTGGGGCATCCGCTCGCCGATTTCGCCTATCATGCGATGATGTACCAGATGCCGCCCGATATCGTGGCGGGGCTGGGCGGGGCCGATCTCGCCGCGCTCAATATTCCGGATGAGGCAAGCTATGTCGCGGCCTATTGCGCGCGCACGGGACGCGACGGGATCGCGGACTGGGACTTTTACGTCGCGTTCAATTTCTTCCGGCTGGCGGCGATTTTCCACGGCATCAAGGGACGGGTGATCCGGGGCACCGCCGCATCGGCCCATGCGAAGGAACGTGCCGCCAGTTTCCCGCGACTGACGGCGCTTGCGAGGCAGGCGATGGAGCGGTGCCGGTGAGTAGCGATCCTGTCATCCTCACCATCGACGGCGCGGTTGCGACCATCACGCTCAACCGCCCGGCGGTGGGCAATGTCGTGGATATGGCGCTGGCGCGGGGCCTGCTGAACGCGGCCATCGCCTGTGATCAGAATGCGGCGCTGCGCTGTGTCGTGCTGACCGGGGCGGGCAAGCTGTTCTGCGGCGGCGGCGACCTGTCCGCCTTTGCGGAGGTTGGGGAAGGCATTCCCGCCTTCCTCAGCGAACTGGCGGGGACGCTGCACCTCGCCATCTCCCGTCTGATGCGGATGGCGAAGCCCCTGCTGGTGCTGGTCAATGGTCCGGCTGCGGGCGCGGGGCTGAGTCTGTCGCTGATCGGCGACGTGGTTTTGGCCCCCGACACCGCCCATTTTACCGCTGCTTATGCTTCCGTCGGCCTCTCCCCCGACGGCGGCATGAGTTGGCTGCTGCCGCGCCTCGTGGGCGTTCGTCGTGCGCAGGAGATCATCCTGTCGAACCGGCGCATCACGGCGGCGGCAGCAGCCGAAATGGGTATGATCACGCGCGCCGTGCCCGCAGACGATCTGGCGGAGGAAGGCCGGGAGCAAGCCCGCATCCTTGCCGCTGCCCCCACCGCCGCGCTGGCCTCCGCCCGCGCCCTGCTGCTCGACAGTTTCGATCGCCCGTTGGAGGGCCATCTGGAGCGCGAGGCTCGCAGCATCGCCGCCATGGGCGACACGCAGGATTGCCGCGAAGGCGTCACCGCCTTCGCACAGCGCCGAAAGCCTCTTTTCTCAGGGAGGTGAACCCGGCTGTAACGATCATCAGCTGGTCCCGATCATGGGCGGAAATGCAAAAAACGACGATGATTTTTGGCAAGGCCACAGCTACTAAAGCAGAGTATAAGGGTGGCCAGAAAACAAGAGCCGCCGATGGACGGGAGTGGGTTGCAGGTGATGAGGTCTTTCTACGATCGATGCGGCGCATGCTGAACCAGCTCGACAGGGCCGCCGATACCATATGGCATAGCGAAGCGATTATCGCGGATACGCTGCAACGCGGGCCGGAAATGGCGGTGACGTCGTCCGATGGCGGCTGGCGCTTCACCCGCTGGCGCAATTTTGTCGGCAGCTACACCTTGCCGGGCCTGCCCGAACCGATGTTCGTCGTACATCTGGGCGGCAAGCCCAATGTCCGCACCTGGGAACGTGACGGCTGGAGCGAGACGACGTCGTTTCCCGGCGCAGCGACCATTGTGCCCGCCACCATGCCGACGAAATGGCTGGTGGACGGCGAGCTGGACGTGGTGACGTTCAGCATCAACCGCGATGACGTGCAGGCCAGTTCGGTGCTCGAACAGTTCGCCAAGATGCAGTTCGCCTTTTCCGACCCCCTCGGCGCGGCGTTGGCGCGACAGATATTGTCGGAGCTGTACAAGCCGTCGTCGGACGGCCGGGACGCCTATGTCGCGGCGCTGATCGATGCGTTGAAAGCGCATATGATGCGCGGCCCGACGAGTGCGGGGGCGGCGGTGTTCCCGACCTCCTCCTTCTCCTCCTATCGCATCCACAATGTCCTGAATGCGATCGCCAAGGCCCCGGAGGCGGATCATAGCCTGGAGGAGTTGTCCGCCATCGCGGGTCTGACGCCGTCGCACTTCTGCCGGGTGTTCAAGCGCGCGGTGGGCCTGTCGCCGCATCAATATCTGCTGAAGGCGCGGCTTGAACGGGCGCAGCAGATGCTGTGCCATAGCGACGTGTCCATTGCCGTGGTTGCGGACATGCTGGGCTTTACCAGCCAGAGCCATTTCAACCGGGCGTTCCGCAAGCATTTCGGCGACGCGCCGACATCCTATCGCAAGCGGGGCCAGTCGCAGGCGTGGGGGCACTGAATTTTTTCGAATTCCGCCCGGCACTAAGGCCGGACGGAACCCTGACGATCGGCATCCAGGTGGGGATGGGGGGTTAGAGGCCGACCATCAAACTGGCACGCAGGGAGAGGGCGGCGCGGTTCTGTTGTTGCTCCGCACCTGCCTCCGCCGCAAATTTGACCCCCTCGCCGCCGGCCACGGCGCGCAGCTTGCCGGTCCAGCCGCCGGTGCGCTCGTCCGGCAGCAGGGTGAAGCTCTGCCCCCCGACAAAGGATGCCCGCGTCACGCCGAGCGATCCGCCGACCAGTTCGCGGCGACCACCCTCCAGCTCCATGCGGAACCAGCCCGCTCCCGGCGCACGGCTACCGAATTCCAGCGCGGCGGCGAGTGCGCCCGATACGGCCAGTTCGTCGCTGGTTCGCGCGCCCACGATAAGGTTGAACGCATCGCCGCCGCCCGTCTCCGTATGCCCGCCTTCGTGCAGGCGGAAATAGTCGGCGGAGACGGATGGGCGCAGCCGCAGCATGCCCCAACTCGTCTCATAGGAGGCACCTGCGGCTGCGGAGACGAGATCGCCGTTCCATGACCCTGCTGCACTCCGGCGAACCTGTTCCGCGCCCGACGTGCCCGTGAACTGGCGCTGGCTGCCAAAGGCGATCCGGCCATAGGAGCCGCGCGCATAGCCGATGAAGCGGCCCCAGTTGGCGCGCCAGTGGACGGCTGCTTCATACTGGTCGGCGTGGACTTCATTGTCCGTCTCGCCATCGCCATCCTCGCCCCGGACATAGGCGATGGAGAGGCCAACGCGCCCGATGCCGGTTTTCAACTCGGCTCCGGTCGACAGGCCCCAGCCGCTGATGTCGTAGGAGGCGGTGTCGCCTATGCTCTTGGCCCGGCCAAAGGCGATCTGCTGCACCCAATATCCCCATTTCCCCTGATCCGCATAGGGGGCGTTGGGGTCGGACAGCGCGCCGATCATGGTGCGGGAGGCGAGGCTGGTCGCCTCGAACGTGCCGCCCGCATGATCGGGCAGCATCTGGCGAAGCTGCTGGCGGAAGCCCTCGCCGCTATAGGTGCCGAGGAACACGCCCGCGACCTTCTCATCCTTTGCCAGCGCCTGATAGACGGCGTCATAGGCGGCGGCCTGCGACCGGTTGAGGCCCAGTTCGCCTGCGGTCTTGCGCGTAATGTCGATGGCGAGTTCCGTGGGTGAAACGGAGGCGAGGCTGCTCTTGAACAGGAAGGGCAGGAGTGTGCCGTTCGTCGCCAGCTTGTCCGCACCCGTGATCGTCCCCGCGCGTAGCAGGCTGTAACGTCCCTCCGCATTGGTGATGCCGTTGATCCGCACGGCGACCTTTGCGCCATCGGCAAAGCTTGCCCCGCCGCTGATATCCAACACCGGCGCGGTTCGGCTGGCCGGGTCAAGCATGACGGTCAGCAGACCGCTTGCCCCCATGTCGAGCGACCGGAGCGATGCCTTGCCCGACAGGTTCATCGTCCCACCATTGATGGCGAGTGCGACGCCCGCGCTGTTGGTCAAGGTGCCGGAGAAACTCGACGTGCCGTTCAGGATCAGGCTGTCTGTGCCGCCCCCGAAATCGGCGGACCCGCTGAAGCTGCTCGTCCCTGCCAGGTCGATCCGGTCATTGCCCGCGCCGAATTGCACCTGACCCGAATAGGCTCCGTCGCCCGACAGGGAGAGGCGATTGTCGCCCGCGCCGAAGGTGACTTTGCCGGTGACGGTGCCATCCGCGATGTCGAGCAGGTCGCTCCCCGACCCGAACACTATGGCCCCGTCGATGCGCGGCGCGGTGACGCCCGCGACGACGGCGGTCTGCCTGATCGTCGCGCCGCTGCTGTTGGCGGACAGGTCGATGGCCGTCGTCGCGATGATCGCGCCGCTGTTCTCGACGGTGGTGAGCGTGCCGGACCGGTCGACAATGGCGGCGGCAGTGGCATTCTCGCCCGTGCCCGTCGCGCGGATGATGCCGCTGTTTCGGATGGCGGCGGTGTTGGCCCCTGCTTCCACGAGGATGGCGGTTGCGGTCTTGCCCGCCGCCTCCACGACACCCGACACGCGGATTTCCGGCATGGTGGCGGCATTGCCGATGCGGATCGCGGTTGCGGCCGCACCATTGGAGGTCGCACGCACCGTGCCGGATATGGTGGCGCCCCCTGCGATGGAGACGCTGCCGCCCAGACCGCCGATCTGGATGCCATTGCCGTCGATGCCGGAATAGACGCCGCTACCCACGACCACGCCCTCGGCGATCAGGCCATGACCGAAGGCCGTGCCTGCCACCGGGCCAAGCGTGAGGGCATGATCGGCGGCTCCGATGCGGACGGCGGCGGTTGAGCCGTAGGAGGTGATCGCGGCGGATCCTTCCTTGCTGTCCTCTATGCCGTCCTTGTCCTCGTCAGTGTCGGTGGGGCTATTGTCCTTGGGCGGGACGGCGAACACGACGCCGCCAGACACATTGCCCGCGATGCTTACCGTGGGGCCGCCCTGCAACAGATCGTCCGCGTCGAGCTTGCCGGGGTCGGTGGGCGGCGTGGTGTAGCGATAGCCGGTGGAGGCGAGGCTTCCCTGAAACACGGCCGCGCCGGTCACATTGCCACCGATCACCGCTGCGCTG
This sequence comes from Sphingobium sp., assembly GCA_036383715.1. Classification (GTDB taxonomy): domain Bacteria; phylum Pseudomonadota; class Alphaproteobacteria; order Sphingomonadales; family Sphingomonadaceae; genus Sphingobium. The sequence goes on from DASVNT010000004.1 coordinate 52,432, forward strand.
GCATCCTTGCCCTGCGCGGTGACAGTGCCCGCGATCCGCACCGGGCCGGTGATATCGCCCGTGCGCACGCCCACGGATCGGTCGCCCAGCACCGAAATGGAACCGTCCGTCTTCAGTCCGCCGGTCAGCGGTCCGCCGAGCGCGATGCCCGCCGAGTCATTGCCCTCCACCATGATCGCGCCGCTATTGGTGATCGTACCCGTATAAGCGCCGAGCGTGCGGATGCCCGCGCGGTTCGATCCGGTGGCGAAGGGACCGTCGAGGTCGCCGTCATTATCCGTGTCGGTTGGCGCGTATGTCTCGTCGATGATGATCTTGCCATTGGCGTCGTTGGTAATCGTGCCGCTGCTTCCCGATGCGGCCACGATGCCGGATGCGCCATCCGTATTGGTGATCTGGATGGTCTGCGAATTGGTCTGCGCGCCTGCGGGCAGCGCGATGGCCGCCGCTGCGAGGGCCGCGAGGCAGGTGGAGCTTTTCAAACCCGACATTGTGATCCTTCCCTGTGGGGGGAAGGAGCACAGTCCACCGCCCCTTCCCTTGAAGGACAGGACGAAGCCGCCGGGTGGCAACCTTGGCGCAGGATCGATTTTATTTGGGAACGCGGCTCAGAATGCCGTGTCGATGCCGATGCGGATAGTACGCGGGCGCAGCGGCGTGACCTGCCGCCCCGATCCCGCACCATAGGGCGTGCCCAGTGCAAAGCGGTTGCCACGCGCATCCGCGATGTTGGTGATGCCGAGGGTGAGGCCCAACGCCTGCTTGCCAATGCGGGCGGTCAGCGCCGTGTCGAGATAATCGCCTTGACGCTCGCCAAGCACCGGCCCGATGCCCAGCCGGGAGGAACTGACATAATGGCCCCAGCCCATGACGCGCAATTCCGCCCGCCCGCCCGCTATTGGCGTGCGATAGTCGAACCCGGCGCGGGCGGTGACGGCGGCGACATTCGGAATGCGCCCGATCCCGCTGCCCGGAGCCACCGGCGTTGCTGCGGCGGCGATGGGGAAGCCCTGCACCCGGCCAAGCGCCAGTGCCTGCGTCAGCGCCGCGGACGGCTGCGTGATGCGGCTGTCGTTGAATGCGAAGGAGGCGTCGAGTGACAGCCCCTCCAGCACCTCCCATCGGGCGGAGGCACTGGCCGACCAGATGCGGCCGTCCCCGATATTCTCCGTACTCGGCAGGCCCGCATCGTCCAGAAAATCGGCCTGAATGTCGCGCCATTGGGCATAGGCGAAACTGGCGGTCAGCGAATAGCGGCCACCGGGCGGCATATGGCGCAGGCCACTTTCCATCGTCATGATCCGGTCGTTGCGAAAACGGCGGACGAACGGCCCCTCGATGGCAAGGCCTCCGGGCCGGAAGCCCTGCTGATAGCGGGTGTAGAGCAATGTGCCGGGCAGCACCTCCACGGACAGGGCGAGGGAGGGGAGCAGCCGCGTCTCGCTCCTTGCCTCCGTGGTGACGCCGCCGTCCGCGACCATCGCCATGGGCAGCACATCTTCGCCGCTGCCCTCCAGCCGGCTATGCGAATAACGCGCGCCGCCGGTCAGTTTGAGGCCCGTGAGCAGATACAGGCTCGCCTCGGCATAGAGCGTCATCTCCTGTACGACATTGGTCACGCCGGTCAGCGGAGCGGGCTGGTCGGGCGGCCCCAGCGAGCGGCCAAGGGTGGAGCGGTTGCGGATGAAACTGGCCCCCACGACCCAGCCGAAACCGTTCGTCTCCTGCTGTGACAGGCGGTTCTCGGTGGCGAACAGCCGCGTCCGGTTCTCCTGATGGAACAGCACAGGTGATCCGCCGGGCAGGGAGGCGTCATAGCTTTCGCCCAGCCGCTGCGTGACATAGGCGGTGGATGACAGGAAGCTGATCCGGTCCCACTGCTTTCCGACCACCACGCTGCCCAATCGGTAGCGGGCATCGAAACCGCCGTCGGTCAGGCTGTCACGGCTGAGCGGTGGCAGGGCGGGGTCGGCATATTGATTGTCGCGACCGTGCGTGTCCTGCAGGATGCCGCCCAGGTCCACCGTCCAGCCATCGCCGGGCGCGATGCGCAGGGTCGCTCGGCCACCGACGATCTCCGAACGATTAATGTCGCGCCGCCCACGCAGCGCATCGTCGATATAGCCGCCCTCCGTGATCCCATAGCCCACCAGACGCAAGCCGACCCGGTCCCGTGCCAGCGGCAGGTTCAGCACACCCCCCGCATCCGCTCCCGGTCGCCCATGCCATGTCGTGGACACGCCGCCCGAAAAAGCGCCAGACAGATGGGCGAGGTCCGGTGCGCCGGGGATCAGGCGGATGACGCCGCCCAGCGATCCCGCGCCATAGAGCGTGCCCTGCGGCCCCTCCAATATCTCGACCGCGCGCATGTCATACAGGCGCAGGTCCGGGTCGGGCGCATTATAGGTGAGGCGCAGGTCGCCCAGATATTGCCCCACCGTCGCCTGCGTCGGGCCGGTGAAGCTGGAATCTGCGATACCCCGGATAAAGAGCTTGTTGCGGCCCGAACCCAGATGGGTGGAGGAGAGGGTGGCGATGCGCGACAGGATCGCCTCCGTGCCTCGCTCCCCGCCGAACCGCAGTTCCCTGCCGTCGATCAGGTGGACGGAGCCGGCGAAGGCGTCCAGCCGTGTATCGCGTTTGCTGGCGGTGACGATGATCGGGGCGGCGTCGGCATCACCGGGTGGGGGTGGAGCGGCAGTGCGCGGTGATGGTTCGGCGCCGCGCCGTTCCTCGATCCGCCAAGCCAGAGGGGAGAGGCGAACCGCGACCGCCCCGGTCGGCGTCAGGCGGCGCATCGCTTCGGCGGGGTCGATCTCTCCTTTCAGGCGGCGGACAGGCTGGTTCCACAGCGCGGCGCTGGACACGGTGATGCTGATCCCGGCCTGCTTCCCCAGCAACGCCACCGCATCCCCCAGCCGCCCGGCAGGCAGGTCGACGCGCGGTCTGTCCCGCGCATGCGCCCCGGCCGCGCAGAAGGCGGCGGGCAGGAGGAACCATGCGCCCCTCATGAGCGGGGCGAGACTATCCAGCCATTGCCGCTGGTCCGCATGTCCACGTCCAGAACCGGGGCGAGCGTGGCGATGGCTCCCTTTGGTGGCAGGGTCAGGACACCGCGAAAGACGCGCTGACCGATGGCGGGCGCGACCTTGATCGGCACGCCATAATAGCGCGCCAGATCGGAGGCGACGGTCGCCAGCGGTTGCCCGTCATAGACCAGTCGCCCCTCGCGCCAGCCGGCGACCGCGCCCGTGTCTATGCTGCTCAGGACAAAGCGGCCGTCACCCTCCACGAGATGCAGCCGCCGCCCCGCATCGATCCGCGCGGCCTCACCCCTGGGGTTATAGACGACCGCACCTTCACTCACAGCGACGTCGAGCGTGGCGGCGGTGCGCAGGACGTTGAAAGCCGTCCCGACATCGACCAGATGCGCGGAACCCGCCTGCACCTCGAACGGATCGCTTTCGTCATGGCGCACGACGAACAGGGCTTCACCCTCCACCAGAACTGCGGTGCGCGGGGCGTCGCGGTCGAGGAGGATGCGCGTGCCGCCGTTCAGGATGATCCGGCTGCCGTCGGCCAGCGCAATCTCCCGCCGTTCTCCCGGCCTCGTCTCGACCTGCCATGGGTCTGCGCGCGGGAGCATGACGCCGATGCCGATGGCGGCCACCAGCGCGGCGGCGATCGCTCCGCCGATCCATGTGCGGCGGCCCTTATGAGCGGGCGCACCTTCATCGTTCGCGGGAACCGGCAGGGCGGCCTGCACAAGCGGTGCCATATCCTCGTCGGCAACGGCCATGGCTTGATAGGCATCGGCATGGCTGGCATCGGCCTCCAGCCATGCCGTGAAGCCGTCCCAATCGTCGAAATCGGGGTCGCGTTGCCGGACGATCCATTCGAGCGCGGCTGTTTCGATCATCATCCTGTCCTGCGGCACAGTCATATCCTCGACTCCAGGACGGAGACATGTTGCTCAAGCCTCATCGAAACGCCTCCTGAGATCGATCATGACCCGATAGGCACGGCGCAGGTCGCTTTCGACGGTGCTCAGGCTCACGCCGAATTCCCGCGCTATGTCGCGCTGGGCAATGCCGTCCACGCGATGCCGCCGGAAAATCCTGGCCGTCCGCTCGCCCAGCGCATCCAGTTCACGGGCGACGAGGGCCAGTTGCTGCTCCGCGATGATCCGGCGTTCGCTGGAGGGAGTGTCCGACTGGCCCGCGACCGTAACCGCCGCTTCGCTCCAGTCCGTATCGCGCTTCTGCGCCTGCCGCTGCGAGCGGTAGCGGTCGAGCATCAGGTTGTTGGCCGCGCGGTATAGATAGGAGAGGGGCTGGCCGATGGGGTGAAGCGGGGCGGCGGCGATGCGCAGCCACAGTTCCTGCAACAGATCCTCCGCCTCTTCTCCCGCACCATGCGCCGCCAGAAAGCGGAGCAGGCGGTCGCGATTGGCAAGGAAAATCGCCCGGAGGCCCGCTTCAGTCATGGCCCGCTTCAGTCATAGGTTGTCGCGATACAGGCGAATCGAGATTGAAAGAGGATCGGAGGGGAATGGGTCGAACAGAGTGAACTGACAAGGATAAACGCTATGGTGCGGACCGGATGCCCGGCCTTCGCTCACCCCTTGGGCGTGACCCAAACCTCCACCGGCGCGACGAACTTGCCCGGCGCAGGCTTGCCGACATTGACGCGGTCGGCGGTGACGCGCTCGCCATTTTCGAGGTGGAAACTGGCCCAGGGCTTGGGCATGCGGCCAAAGGTCATTTTCTGGATGGGCTGACCCGTGGTCGAATTCATGATGGTGGCGACGATACTCATCGCGTGCCGATAGCGGCCTTCGCGCCGATACGTCCATATGGCGGCACAGTTTTTTATTGGGCCAATGCGAGTGCAATTCGATCCGAAACTTGCCAGACAGTCGGCTGTAACTCCGTTTGAAAGTGACGCCCGCCGTGAACCCCTTGTCCGAAGACCGCACGCTGTTGGGGCAAAGCCTGAGCCGGGCGGAGGTAGCCCGCCTCGCCGAACCGGGCCGGCCCCTGCATCTGGTCGACTGCACGCTGGAAGGGGTCGATCTGTCGAGCCTCGACCTCTCCGGCTGGATATGGGAGCGATGCGATGTGCGGCGCGTCGATTTCACCGGGGCTCGGCTCGGCGAGACAATATGGCGATCCTGCCGCGGCGCCTTCGCGACGTTTCTCGGCACCGATCTGGCGGAAGCGCAGTTTTTCGGCTGCGACCTGAACAACAGCGTTTTTCGGCGCTCGATCCTGTCCACCGCATCGTTCGAAGGGTGCAAGCTGACCGGCGCAGACCTGTCCGAAGCGAAGGCATTTGATGTTCGGTTTCAGGAAACCTTGATGATCAATGCAAAACTGCCCGCATGGTCCTTTCGAAAGCAGACCCTGAAACGGGTGGATTTCGGGCAGGCGGACCTGCGCAAATGCGATTTTCGGGATGTGGTGTTCGAGGCATGCAGCCTGCGCGACGCGCATATGACCGGTTGCAAGTTCGACCATGCCGATCTGCGCGGAGCCGACCTTGGCGGACTGCGCCTGATCGATGCGGCGCTTTTCCGGGGGGCGACGATATCGCGGGAGCAGGCGGGGCAATTGCTGGGCGAGCTGGGCCTCAACGTGCGCTGAACGGCAGGCGCTGGTCAGCGGTCGAGGACTTCCCGCACCTTTCCGGCCAGCATTTCGAATGTGAAGGGTTTGGCGAGCAATTCGACCCCGGCGTCCAGCCGCCCGTCGTGCATGATCGCATCGCGCGTATAGCCGGAGGTATAGAGCACCTTCAGCCCCGGCTGCCGCTCCCGAGCTGTCTGCGCCAGTTCATTGCCGGACATATGCGGCATCACCACGTCGGTGATCAGCAGGGTGATCGGCTGGTCCTGCTTGTCGAGAAGCCGCAAGGCTGAGGTTCCATCATGCGCCTCTATCACGCGATAGCTGAGTTCGCGCAGGACGCCGACGGTATAGGCGCGGACATCGTCGTCATCCTCGACGACGAGGATCGTCTCGTTCGCATTGCCATGTTCGGTCGTGGCGGCGACCACGGCCGCTTCATGCTCGGCCAGCGCGTCCGCACGGGGCAGCAACAGAGTGACGGACGTGCCGATGCCGAGCCGGGATTCGACGGTGACGGCTCCGCCCGACTGACGGGCAAAGCCATAGACCATCGAGAGGCCCAGTCCGGTTCCCTTGCCCACTTCCTTGGTGGTGAAGAACGGATCGAATATCTTGGCGACGGTCGCCTGCTCCATGCCGACGCCGGTATCGATCACGCTGATCGCGACATAGTCGCCGGGCCGCAGGTCGTCGGGAAGCTCGGCGCTGGCAAAGGTGCGCGGCCGGGCCTCGATGGTCAGGGCGCCGCCGTCAGGCATGGCGTCGCGTGCGTTGACGGCCAGATTGAGGATGGCATTCTCAAGCTGGTTGGGATCGGCCTCGATCTGCCATAGTCCGTCAGGCACATCGATGGCGATGGCGACGGATTCGGTGATCGTGCGGGTCAGCAGATCGGACATGCCCGCCAGCAGCCGCGGCACTTCAAGAATGCGGGGATTGAGCGGTTGCCGCCGGGAAAAGGCGAGCAGGCGGTGGGTGAGGGCGGCGGCGCGCTCCGCCCCCTTGGCCGCGTGGTCGAGCGACCGGCGCAATCGGGGATCGGCATCCGCATCCAGCCGCCGCCGTGCGGTGTCGACGCTGCCCATGATGATCGTCAGCAGATTGTTGAAGTCATGCGCGATGCCGCCGGTGAGTTGTCCGACCGCTTCCATCTTCTGCGCCTGCCGCAGGTCTTCCTCGGCCTGCTGGCGTTCCGCGATGGCGGCCTCGACCCGTTGTTCCAGCGTCTCGTTGAGCGCGCGCAGTTCCGCTTCTTGCCGCTTGGCCTCGGTGATGTCGTATATCGCGCCGAGCAGCCTGTAGCCGGTGCCGATGCTGTCGCGGATGATCTCTCCCCGCCGCACGATCCACCGTTCAGCGCCATCGTCGCCCCGCCGTATCCGAAATGTCCCGTCTAGCAGGTCTACCATTGGCGCATCGCCACCACAGGGGATCAGCGGCTCGCCCTTCTCCAGCTGCACGGCATTGATCGTCCGTACCGGCAGGCGATCGGTCGGATGCAAACCAAGCAGGCGGCAAAAGGCGTGCGAGACGGAAACCGTGGCGAAACCGTCGCTATATTCGAAAGTGCCGATCCCGCCCGCGCTCTGCGCGATGCGCAACTGCTCCTCGGCGCGCTTGCGCTCGGTGACGTCGACCAGCAAGCCGGTAAAGCGGACAGGCTCATCCGCCTCATTCCAGTGGCTCTGGCCGCGACCGTGCATCCACAGGACGTTGCCGGAGGGGTCGATGACCCGAAATTCCTTGGAGAAGAATTCAGCGCCCGCCAGCAGGCCCGCCACCGCGATACGGATGCGAGGGCGATCGTCCGGGTGGATCGCGGAGTAGAAGTTCGAGGTGGGCAGGCCATCCGCGAGGTGCGCCGGGTCGAGGCCATAGACTTCCGCGAAACGGGTATCGACGAACAGCCGGTCCGTCGCAATCTCCCAGTCCCACGAACCGCTCGCCCCGGCTGCGGCGAGAACGGCGCGGAGTTGCTCGTCCTTCGCCCGCCGTTCAGCCATCGTCGCCTACGACCCTGGCGATGAATTCGTCCAGCAATTCCTTGAGCGTTTCGAGCGAGGGGATATCCATCAGCATCGCGATGTAGCCGCGAATGTCGCGCTTTCGAACGGCGAAATCGATGTAGAGAAACAGGACGAGGCCCTCCTCGCCGCCATGGTCGACCTCGAACAGGGTCGCGCCATTACCGCGCAGAACCTCAGGAATCGTCATCGTCAGCGACCGCTTGAGCATGTTCGCCATGGTCGCGAGGCAACTGTTGAGGATCACATTGCCGGTTTCGGCCAGTGCCTCATCCTCCATTTCGAGCACTTCTTCAGCGGTCAGTTCGCCGCCTGTCACGGCACGAACAAGCTCGAGACTGTTGGTTTCCGGGAAGATGAGGAGCGCACGGCCGGAGAAAGGACCGGAAAAATCCTGTCGAACGGCGACCAGATCGGTCACTTCCCGCTCGCTGATCAGCCGTGCGGCCCGGCGCTGGCTGACGACCTCCACCGACGGCACGGTCAGCAGAACCTGTTCGCCGATCATCTTGCGCAGGCTGGACGCCGCGCGGCTCACGCCGATGTTGACGATTTCCGTCAGCGCATCGCGTTCGAGTTCGGTGAGGGCGACATGTTCGGGGATCATGATCTGACTGATCTCAATTTGAGAGCCGCGCCCGATAGAAAAGCCGACAGTCCATCGGTCGTAACGGGCTTGGCGACGAAGGCGGCGCCGATTTCGCGAGCGCGGGCGATAACCTCGTCCTGAATATTCGCAGTGATGATCGCGATGGGCATGTCTGGGCGCATGGCGCGCAATTCCGCGGCGAGTTCCAGTCCGTCCTTTTCCGCCATGTTGAAATCGATGAGCGCGATGTCCACCGCATTGTCGGCGATGACCTCCAGCGCCTGCGCGGCGCTGCCCGCCTCGATCTTTTCCCAGTCGGGATGCAGTTCGACCAGTACCTTGGAGGCCACGATCCTCGCCAGCTTGCTATCGTCCACGATCAAAGTTGTGATTGGCATTGGCGACTCCGCATCCTCCAGCTCTCTCATGATGAGCTGCCCTGTGGGGCTACAGCTTCCATCGAAGCATTTTGTTCCGGTAGTGAAAGGTCAAAGAGCGCAGGCAGTAGCAGTGTCCTGATAAAATCATCGCCCGGCACGCCCGATAAACCGGGCCTGACGGCACCCAATATCTGGGCGACGGCCATGTGGACATATGTTGCCGCAGACAGGTCGATATGCGCATCCGGCTGCTCCTGCATCGCCACGAGCAGGGTTTCGGCATCCTCTACGGGGCAATGTCCTTCGAGGTGGATGACGGACCCGTCGACCCTCACGCTCATGCTGCGAGCTCCTGCAGGTCGAGGACGAGGAGGACGCCGCCGTCCCCCAGAACCGCGGTGCCGCCGATGGCGGGGATCGCGCTCAGCAGGCCGGAGCGTTCCCGCACCATGGCGTCGATCCGCTCGCCCCACGCATCGACGCGCAGCGCAATCCTCTCCCCCGTCACATCGGTCAGGATCAGCCGCTCCATATCGGCCCGCGCCCGCGGGTGGCCCAATAGCGTGGCCAGATCGATGACCGGCACCGTGCGTCCCCGCACGACGCAGGCCTCACCCTGACCCACAGCCTGAATGGCCTGCGTTTCCATCCGCAATGTCTCGGCGATCTGGTCGAGCCGCAGGCCATAGACCTGCCCGCCGACCGAGATGGTGAGGAGACGCGTGGTGATGGCGTTGAGCGGCAGGGCGATGCGAATGGTCGTGCCGGAGCCGGTCAGGCTGTCGATCTCCACCGTCCCCTGCAGGCGTTCGATGGCGCTCTGCACCGCGTCCATTCCGACACCGCGCCCCGAAACCTGCGAAACCTGACCCGTGGTGGAAAAGCCGGGCGCAAAGATCAGGCGGAGGGCCTTCGCATCGCTGAGCGCGGCGGCGCCCTCTGCGTCGATCAATCCCTTGTCGATGGCGCTGCGGCGGACAAGGTCGGGATCAATGCCCCGGCCATCGTCGCGGAGCGTGACCAGCAGGCGGTCCCCGTGCGGCGCGATCGACAGCGTCACCTCGCCTTGCCCCGGTTTGCCCGTTGCAGCGCGTTCGGTCGGTGCTTCGATACCATGGTCGATGGCGTTGCGGACGAGATGCAGCAGCGGCTCGAACAGGCCGTCGGCGATCTGCTTGTCGACCTCCGTCTCGTCACCGGTGATGCTGAACCGGACTTCCTTGCCGAGCGTGGCCGCTACGTCCCGTGCAAGGCGGGGCAGGCGGCGCAGCGCGGGCGCGAGGGAGATGAGGCGGACCTCCGCCACAGATGCGCGCAGGGCGCCACTCGCCCGCTCGATGGCGGTCTGAGTGCGTCGGATATCCGCCGCCAGTTCCCGGTCCACAGGCTCCGCACGTGCTGCGAGCCCGTCGAGGCCGTTGACCGCAATCGCGAGTTCGCCCGACTGCCGCGCAAGCCTGTCGAGCTTGGCGCCCTCGACGCGGAGCAGCGCGGTGGCGGCCCGCTTCCCCTGACCATCTTCCATCCGCGTCGCGGTGTCGGCATCGAGGGGGTGCAGTGCGATCTGGTCGGGGACGAGGCGGAAGGCGGCCCGGACACTGTCCATATCCGCCGTGCTCACTCCCTCGACATGGCAGACGCAGCGGAACGGGTCCATCTCGTCCATATCCGGCCATGCATCATTGGGCATGATGACGAAGGCCAGCAGGCCGGGAACGGCGGCGACCGTCCCCAGCGGGTCTTCGCCGCGAAAAAAGCATTCGGGATCGGGCGTGTAGCGAAAGGCGGTGCCGCCCAAGGCCGGAAGGCGACCGGCGAACTGCGGGCGGGCCGTCATCGCGGCGAGCCATGCAGCCGGAGCAGCGTCTTCGACGGAGGTCGCCTCTTCCTCCTCGATCAGCGTCTGGACAAGCTGGCGGGACAGGGCCGCCGCGCCATCGGGCAGTCGTCCGTCCGCTTCCATCGCGTCGGTCCAGCGGTCGATCTGGTCGATCACCGACACCAGTGCGCTGCGTTCCCTCTCGCTGATAGCGGTTCCATTCCTGCGGGCTTGCACCAGCAGGGCCTCGGCAGCGTGCAGTAATTCCTCGGCAGGGGCCATGGCGAACAGCGCCACCGACCCCTTCAACGTATGCGTGGCACGGAACAGGGCATCGATGGTCCGCGCGTCGGCGGGATCACCCTGAAGCGCGCGCAAGGCCCCATGCGCATCGGCCACCAGATCGCGGCCTTCGATCAGAAACTGGGTGAGCAACTCGTCCATCAGTCGCGACGATAGACGATTGCGTCGTCAAGGCGAACCAATGTGAAGCGATCGTCGATTCGAGCCATGGACTCGCTGTGCCCCAGACAGAGATAGCCGCCGGGGTTGAGCGCGTCGTACAGATTGGCGGCAGCGGCTCGCCGAGCGTCTTCATCGAAATAGATCAGAAGGTTACGGCACAGGATCACATCGAATTTGCCCGCCGCCGCGACCGACCGCGCATCGATCAGATTGCACTGACTGAACAGCACGGATTCGCGCAAATCCTGAATGATCCGGCGCCGATGCCGCAATTCCGGCTCGAAATAGGCATCGCATAGCGGGGCGGGCAGGCGCGCGAGCGCACGGGTGCCGTAATAGCCATCCCGTGCTGCCGTTATGGCATGTGTGTCGATATCCGACCCGATGATCTCGATATGATAGGTGTCGACCAGCGGCCAGTTCTCCAGCAACCAGATCGCGATCGAATAGCCCTCCTCCCCCGTGGAGCAGGGCAGCGACCAGATGCGGATCAGATCGCCGCCCTGCCGATTGCGAACGACATCGGGCAGGATGGCGTTGCACAGCGCCGCCAACTGATGATCTTCGCGATAGAAATAGGTTTCGTTGATCGTGACCGCGTTGATGAGCTGCTGACGCTCCTCCTCATCCATCGCAAGCCGCGCGAGATAGTCGCGGATCCCCGGCAAACCGGTCCGCTTCATGCGATCGGCGAGGCGGCGCTCGATATAATAATTTTTCTTCTTGCCGAAGATCATCCCGGTCCAGCGATAGAGGAAGTCGCTGATCCGACCGAGATCATCCTCCGTAAACAGGTGCGGTTGCGGTGCGCTCACAGTCCGGCCCAGTCGATCAGCCGGGTCGCTATGTCGGGGAGAGGCAGAACATGGTCGGCTCCGCCAAGGGCGACGAGCGAGCCGGGCATTCCCCACACCACCGCGCTGGCTTCGTCCTGCGCGATGACATGCCCTCCTTCTTGCCGCATCCGCGCCATGCCTTCCGCCCCGTCCGATCCCATGCCGGTCAACAACACGCCGATCAGGCTTTCGGCCCCCAATGTTTCGATGGCGCTGGCGACCAGACGGTCGGTGCTTGGGTGCCAGAGGCATTCGGCGCTGGAGGGGGCGGGCAGGAGCACTGGCGCACCTTTGCGCCGCGAAACGAGCATGTCGGCGTCGCCCCGGCCGATATAAGCGTTGCCGGGTTCCAGCGACGTCGCCTTCGTCACCTCGGAAACGCGCAGGGCGCAGGCCCGGTCGAGGCGGCGGGCGAGCGGGCCTGTGAAACTGGCGGGCATGTGCTGCGCGATGACGATGGGCCAGGGAAAATCGGCGGGAAGCGGTTGCAGCAGGGCGTCGAGGGCAGGGGGGCCTCCTGTCGATACCCCAACCATCACGGCGGCGATGCCGTCGAGCTTGCCCTCTTTCGTCCGGGCGCGTGGTTTCGAGGCCGTGGGTTTTCGCGTCCGTGCGCGGTGCCGTACCCGGTCCGTAAGGCGCGCAGCCCGCGAAATGCGCGACTGCGCGGCGGAACGGACCTTCTCAACCAGCACATCCGCGATCGTCTCCATCTCCAGCGAGACAGGGCCGCGCGGTTTGGCGATGAAATCCACCGCGCCGAGCGACAGCGCCTCCAGCGTTTCGTCCGCGCCCTCCTCCGTCAGGGAGGACAGCATGACGACGGGGCACGGGCATTCGATCATGATCCGGTCGAGACAGGCCAGCCCGTCCATATCGGGCATGTGGATGTCCAGCGTGACGACATGCGGGGCGAAGTCGGGGATTTTCTCCAGTGCCTCTGCGGCGTTCCGCGCGACGGCGACATCGAAATCCCCCGCCTCGGAGAAAATCTCCGTGAGCAGTTTCCGCATCAGCGGGGAGTCGTCCACGATGAGAAGGCGGATCACTGAGGGCGTGCCGATCCGCATGCTATCCCAGCTATGAAATCCGCCTCGACCTGACTGAACAGCGCATCGGGAGACGGGACGAGGGTGAAGGCGTCGCCCTCCGCCAGCGTCACGCCCCGTTGGAACGGCGCAGTCCGGTCGGTCCCCAGAGCGGGGAGAGTTTCCAGCCTGCCGCGCGGCACGCGGACGATCCCCTCCACCCCGTCGACCAGCAAGCCCGCCTCGCCTCCTGCAAGGGACACGATCACCATGCGCGCCGCCGCGCCGCTGACCGGGCGATCGGGTAAATGGGCGGACAGATGGGCGGACAGGTCGATAACGGGCACGGCGACATCGCGATGGCTGGTCAGGCCGGGCAGGAAGGGCGGGGCATGAGGGACCTTGCTGATCTGCGTCGGTGCCCGGCGAACCTGATGGATGACACCCAAGGGAAAGGCGAAGCGATGACCGGCATATTGGACCAGCAGCAGCGCCTCCTCATCCGTCCCTACCTCGGTCCGCACCGGGGCAATCGGTGCGGTCGCAAATCCCGTGGCGATATTCCCGCGCAGCAGCTGATCGGCACCGAGGATCGAGATCAGTCGCCCGGCCTCGGGTCGATGAATGGCCTGGATCACGGCTTCTCCGCCTCCTCTCAGCAGGGCAGCGGGAACAGGATCGACGGTATTGATCGCCGGATTGAGCAGTGCGTGGACATGATCGACCAACAGGCCGATATGACGGTTGCCGGTCCTGACCATCGCGATCCGCGCCGTCTTGCCCGCGCTGCCCGGCAAGTCCAGCAAGGTGGCGAGGGAGAGAAGGGGAACGACGGCACCACGCCAGTCGATCGTGCCGAGTGTCGCCGCATCTGCATGCGGGAAACGGGCGATCTCCGTCGGAACGCGCAGGACCGCCGCCACCTGATCCAGTGGCAGCGCGAACAACTGGTTGCCGATGGCGAAGGGCAGCAGGGCGAGCCTTTCCACCTCCTTTGTCCGTTGCGACTGTTCGCTGTTCCATGACCGTCCCGCCTTCGAAATATGCGCGGGAAAGGCGGCGTCCAGCAATTCGGTGAACGCCGGGCGCTCGCAACCCGTTGCATCCGCCACAACACCCTCGACACGGTCGACAGCCAGTGCCGCAGGATGGTCGCCGCCGATCAGGATCATCCGCTTCGGGGCGCCTTCAGTCAGGCCGAGGAGGCTCGCGACCGAGACGACGGCGACTGCCTCGTTACGGACGTTGGCGATGCCCAGCAGGCTCGCGGGGGCTTGCGGCACGACCGTCAGCCGGGGGATGCGGGTGACCTCCCGCACCTGACCGGCGGAGATGCCGAACCGCCGTCCGCCCGCATGAAAGGCGAGCAAGGGGGGCGAGATCGGCGCCGCATCGGCCATCAGGATTGCGTACTGGCCAACGAGCTTGCAAGCGACGCGATATCCTCGATCGCGGCGGCCAGATCTTCCGCGCCCTGCGCCTGCTGATAGGCGGCGCTTCCCGCCTCGCGTGCGGCCGCGGATGCCATATCGGCGGCTTTCGCCACCTGTTCGCAGGCGCTTTTCACTTCGCTGGCCGCGCGCAGCACCCCGTCGGAGGTTTGGAGGATCACCGCATTGGCGCCCTGCGTATCGGCCAGCAGCGCGACCATCGCTCCGAACCGGTCGGCTATCGCCTGATTGCGCATGGTTTCGGTTTCGCTGGCACTGGCGATCAGGTCGAGGTCGCGGCGCACCACCGCAAGCTGATCCTGAATAGACCGCACGACATCCTTTGCATCCTGCGCATTGGCGGCTGCCGTGCGGGCGAGGTTGCGGATATCGGCGGTGACCGTGGCAAAGCCCGCACCCGCGTCACCCGCGCGCGTGACCTCCACCGCCCCACTGATCGCCAGCATGTTGATCTGCAAGGCGATCAGCGTGAGGGCGTCGCTGATCTTTTCGATCCCGCGCGCCGTATCGCCAATGGCGTCCAGTCGGACGAGTATCGCGCGCGTTTCCTCCACCGCGCTACCCACGCCCTTGACCAGACCGGCGATGCCTGTGCGGTTCTGCTCCACGAGGGCGGTGAGCGCATCCACCCGCTGCGATGCGGTCCGGGCGCGCTCCTGCACCAGTCCGGCGCTTTTCTCGATCTGCGCCATGGCCGCGCTGGCCTGCAGCGTGGCTGCGCTCTGGATCTGGGCGCCGCGCGAAATCTGTTCGATGGCGACCTGAATCTGACCGGAGGCGCCGGACAGTTCCTGTATGGTCGCCGACAATTCTTCTGCGGCAGCGGCGACGGAATCGATAGCGTCGGCCGATCCGAGGCGGGTTGCCAGTTCACCCAGAGATTCCGCCGTTTGCTGGCTCTGGTCGAGTGAAATCGCCTGTTGCGCGATGGCCTGCTGCGCCTCTGCGGCGGCGGCCGATTGCTCCTCGGCGGCGCTGGCGATCTGTTCCGATCCTTTTTCCGCCTCCGTCGCTGCTGCATCGGCTTCCCGCGTCGCGGCGGCAATGTCCTGAGCGCCTGCCATGATGTCCGACAGGTCGCCGCGTGCTTCCTGCAGGCTCGCGACGATGCCTGCTCCACTCGCCGCCTCTGTCTCGGCGAGGCGGGATGCGCCCTCGATGCGGGCGGTGACGAGGCGAATATCCTCGACGATGGTGCTGGCCATCTCCTGTATGCCGCTCGCATTCTTCTCTGCGGTTTCGGCCAGTTCGCGCACCTCATCCGCGATGATCGCAAAGCCCTTGCCGCCGCTGCCCGCACGGGCCGCCTCGATGGAGGCATTGAGCGCCAGCATGCTGGTCTGTTCGGAAAGGTCGCCTACCGTTTCCCCCACCCCGGCGATGCGGCTCGCGGCAAGTTCCAGTTTCCCGGCTATCGCCGTCGATGCCAACTGGCGCCGTGCGTTGAGGGAGATGGCCGCGACGGAGGCGTCGATCTCTCCGGCGGTATCGTCGAAACTCGCCTGCAATGCCTCTGTCTGGCGCTGGGAAGCCTGTGCACGGTCACTGGCTTCCCGAAAGCCGGTGCGCAGGTTCCCGATCTGGCCGAGAGTTTCCTGCGCGGCCCCGGCGGCTTCCTCCGCACCTGCGGAAATCTGATCGACGGCGCGCTGGAGTTCGGCTGCCGCCGCCGCGGCTTCCGCAAGGCCGCTCGCCAGTTCGTGTGTCGCCTGTTCGATACGGTCCACGGCATTGACCGGCTTTCTTGCGCGGCTTTTGCGAATGGGCGACGAAGGGGGGGCGGCAGGTTCCGCGTTGCTGCGCGCACCGCGCGTGTTGAGCACCGTTTTCTTGACGAGGGCCATGCGCGGAAATCTTTGCTTATGGAGTTCGAAACCCCGGCATAGGCGAGCGGCGGTGCGGACGCCACCCTTCTATGCGGCGGGCGGAATTTCCGCAGATGATGGAAACAGGACGGGAACAAAATCCTGCCCCGATCGGTTTGGCCGGAGCAATGTCAGAGCGTGGGTGAGGGTTTCGTGAAAGACTTCGAATATTATCGCAAACGTGTCGCCGAAGAGGATGCAAAGGCGCGGCGAACCATCGGGACAGAGGCGGAACTGGTGCATCGGGCGCTGGCCACCGTCTATGCGCAAAGAGCTTTGTCAGCCCTGGCGGGCGTGGCGGATAATGACGGCGGCCCCGGCCTGCTGCAATCCGCCTGATCTTGCCGAAAGATTGAAATAGCCCTGCGGCGACCTTCCGGATCGCCGCAGGACTTAAGGTGCGTCAGGCTGCGC
The DNA here is from genome assembly GCA_036383715.1 of Sphingobium sp. GTDB lineage: Bacteria > Pseudomonadota > Alphaproteobacteria > Sphingomonadales > Sphingomonadaceae > Sphingobium. The sequence continues at coordinate 68,933 of DASVNT010000004.1, forward strand.
GCAGGTCGTAGCGGTCCGCGTTCATCACCTTGACCCATGCCGCAACGAAGTCGGCAACGAACTTCTCGCTGGCGTCGGACGCCGCATAGACTTCCGAGATCGCCCGGAATTGCGAGTTCGAACCGAAGACGAGATCGACGCGTGTCGCCGTCCACTTCTGGTCATTGGTCCTGCGGTCGGTTCCTACGAACACGTCCTTCTCCGTCTCCTTCCACGCCGTGCCCATGTCGAGCAGGTTGACGAAGAAGTCGTTGCTGAGCGTGCCGGGCCGATCCGTGAACACGCCGTCGCTCGACCCGCCATGATTGGCGCCCAGCACCCGCAGGCCGCCCACCAGTACGGTCATTTCCGGCGCGCTCAGCGTCAGCAGTTGCGCGCGATCGACCAGCAGTTCCTCTGTCGGGACGCTAAACGGCACCTGCAGATAGTTGCGGAAGCCATCGACGCGCGGTTCCAGCACCTCGAAATTCTCCACATCGGTCTGCTCTGCCGTCGCATCCACCCGGCCCGGCGTGAACGGGACAGTGATGGTCTGCCCGCCGTCCTTCGCGGCCTTCTCGATCGCGGCAGAACCGCCCAGGACGATGAGGTCGGCTAGGCTGATCGTCTTTGCCCCGTCAAACCCGGCCTTGATGCCTTCCAGTACCGACAGCACGCGGGCGAGCTGTTCCGGCTGGTTGACGTCCCAGTCCTTTTGCGGGGCCAGACGGATGCGCGCGCCATTGGCCCCGCCGCGATGATCCGATCCGCGGAAGGTCGAGGCAGAGGCCCAGGCCGTCTGCACCAGTTCGGCCACCGTCAGGCCGGACGCCAGTATCTTGGTCTTCAGCGCCGCCACATCCGCATCATCGAGCTGAGCACCGGAGGCGGCGGGCAAGGGGTCCTGCCAGATCAGGTCTTCGGCGGGCACTTCGGGACCGAGGTAGCGGGATTTCGGCCCCATGTCGCGGTGGCACAGCTTGAACCACGCACGGGCGAAGGCATCCGCGAACTGGTCGGGATTGTCGCGGAACCGCTCCGAAATCTTGCGATATTCGGGGTCGACTTTCATCGCCATGTCCGCCGTCGTCATCATCGTCGGCAGGCGGCGGTCGGGGCTATGCGCGCCCGGCGCGAGGTCTTCCGGCTTCTGGCCAATCGGCTGCCACTGTTTTGCGCCTGCGGGACTGCGCACCAGTTCATATTCATAGTCGAGCAGCATGTGGAAGAAGCTGTCATCCCATTTGGTGGGGGTCGGGGTCCACGCGCCCTCGATACCGCTGGTGATGGTGTGGTCGCCCACGCCGCTCTCATGACCGCTCTGCCAGCCGAGGCCCTGCTGCGCGATGTCAGCGCCTTCGGGTTCAGCGCCGACCTTTGACGCATCGCCTGCGCCATGCGCCTTGCCGAAAGTATGGCCGCCCGCCGTTAGCGCCACCGTCTCCTCGTCGTTCATGCCCATCCGCAGGAACGTCTCGCGAATGTCACGAGCGGACTGGAGCGCGTCGGGATTGCCGCCGGGGCCCTCTGGATTGACGTAGATGAGGCCCATCTGGATCGCGGCCAGCGGGCTTTCGAGCACCATTTCCTTTTCGGGCTGGATGCGCGTCTCATTGCCTTCCTGACCGACCCACTGTTCCTCAGTGCCCCAGTAGATGTCCCTTTCCGGCTCGAAGATATCCTCGCGCCCGCCACCGAAGCCGAAGACCGGCCCGCCCATGGACTCGATGGCGACATTGCCGGCCAGGATCATGAGGTCCGCCCAGCTCAGCTTGCGGCCATATTTCTGCTTGATCGGCCAGAGCAGACGGCGCGCCTTGTCGAGGTTGGCATTGTCCGGCCAGCTATTGAGCGGTGCGAAACGCTGCGACCCTGACGACGATCCGCCGCGCCCGTCACCGGTGCGATAGGTGCCCGCGCTGTGCCATGCCATGCGGATGAAGAACGGGCCGTAATGCCCATAGTCCGCTGGCCACCACGGCTGGCTGTCGGTCATCAGGGCGGTCAGGTCACGCTTGACCGCAGCATAATCGAGGGACTTGAACGCCTTCGCATAGTCGAAGTCGTCGCCCATCGGATTGCTGGACAGGCCGTTCTGTTGAAGGATGTCGAGCGATAGCTGGTTGGGCCACCAGTCCCGGTTCGTGCGTCCCAGAAGCGCGCGCATCGCGGCAGGCTCCTTCACGGGGCACCCCAAGGGGTCTTTGCTGGTTTTGGCGTCCATCTTTCCAATCCTCTCATCGGGTTTCGGTCAGAGCAGGGTACGCCCTGCCTCGTTCCGACAGAAACGATGAAAATTGATGTCAGAGGACGAGAGGAGCGATCAGAAGAGGGGTCAGTGTGCGGCCTTCGCATCGGCGACCGTCACAGCGTCCTTATATCTGTTGCCGAAATGGGTGCGGACATAGTTCACGACATCCACGACCTGCTGATCGGTCATCATCTTGCCGACCGCGGGCATGCCGTTCATCCCGTGCAGCACGACATAAAGGGGATAGCCGCTCGCCGCCATTTTCGGGTTGCGGGCGAGGGCGGGGTAGAAGCCTGCACCCTTCGCCCCCGTGCCGTCGGGCATGTGGCATCCTGCACAGACCCGCCGGTAGAGCGTCTCCCCGGTCGGCTCACTGAACTTCATGGGAGAGACAAAGGCGCCGTCCGCATCGCCGGGGCGGGCGGCAGCGGACATGTTCGCGGCGGCGGAAGCCGGCTCTGCGGTGGACTGCGCGATCGCGGCTGTCATCGACCCCACAGCGGTCAGCGCGGCGACGGCGAGCGAGATAATGGCAATCTTCATCGGCTTACCCCGCCATGACACGTTGGTGGAGGCGCGAAATCGCGTCGAGCGAGGAGGTGATCCCGCCCTCCTGCCATGCAGGGATAAACGACGCATGTTCGCCCGCAAGCAGGATGCGTCCATCGATCGCGCACAGATTTTTATAATGTTCGGCGCGGGCTTCCTCGCTCCAGTTGCCGAAACAGCCCTGCGTCCACGGCACGCGGTGCCAGCCCACCGCAATGCCGTTCAGATATTCATCCTTATATTGCGGATGTATCTGCGATCCCCACGCCACCGCGCGGGCGACGCGCTCGGCGGGGGGCAGGGAGGTATATTCATAGGCGAACGCGCCGAAGGTATAGGCGCCCAGCACGGTCGCCGGTCCCTTCGACCCGTAATTGCTGCTGGGATAGCTGATCTGTGCGATGGGCAGGTCGGTCGTGGTGATCCCGCCGTAAATCTGCTCATCCTGCTCCCAGAAGCGCCGCTTGAATTCCAGGCCCACCTTCAACCCCGGCTCATAGGGCACGGCGCGGATCGCGTTCGCCATGGGCGCTTCGACATTCATCTCGATCTGGCTGAGGATCGAGAGTGGGATGGTGCAGAGGCACCAGTCGGCCTTCGCCTGCTGCACGGCGCCGCTTTTGGTGTCTTCATAAGTGACGGTGACGCCCTTCGCGTCCTGCTGGATCGCCGTGACCTTGCTGTTCAGGCGGATGAGGTCGCCGACCTGCCGCTCGAACCCCTTGGCGACCATGTCCATGCCGCCGACGGGCTGAAAGATCGCGGTTTGGTGGTCGTTGGACAGGCTGGTGCCGATATTGCGCCACATGCCCGATTGCAGCACCGTCTCCAGCGTCATCGGGTCGGAGGGGATGGGTTCCGCGGTCAGACCGCCTCCCGGCCCCTTCGTCCAGCCGCGCCGGCTGCTGCTATCGCGACCCTTCCCATAGCGATAATCCTTGTCGAGAGCGCCCCAGCCACGCAGCGCCTGAAGCAATATCTCGCTATCCTCCTTCGTCACGCTGTCGGCCAGCGCGCCCTTTGCCGTCGCCTTGGCCATGAGTTCGCTGACATGACCATAGAAGTCCGCCTGAATATGGCGGTAGCGTTGCGGCTTGCCCCCGAACGCCTTGGTCGAGTGGATATAGGCGTTGTAGTTGAGCTGCATGAACGGTTCGAGCGCGACGCCCAGTTCCTGGCAATAGTGCATGATCGCATAATGATTATACGGGATGCGCCACGGGCCGGGATTGATGTAATTGCCGGGCGCGAAATCGCACCGCTGCGTGCCCCCGCCGAGTTCCGTGAAGCTGTCACCCCCTCGCAACGTCCAGCTCCGGCCGCCGACCCGGCCATTATATTCCAGCACCTGAACCTTATACCCCGCCCGGCGCAGTTCCAGAGCGGCGACCAGCCCCGCGACGCCCGCGCCCAGGATCAGGACAGATGCCCCCTTTGCATCACCATCCAGCTTTATCGGCCCCTTGAACGGCGACGTCTGCGCCTGTCCCAGACTGGTCATCGCCATATACATGGCGGACGCGCCCGCCGTCCGACCGATCAGGGTCAACAGATCGCGCTTGCTCATGGGCAGGACGGGTTTGTCCGACATCTGGTCTTTCCCCCGGTACGGCGCTCCTGACGAGCATCCGTATCACCGACATCGGCCAGCGCGGGCAAAGTGGTTATACGCTTTTTGGCGTATTTCCGAAGGTGCCCCGCTCCGAACCCGGCTTGACGCATGGCGCCTTCCCGCGCATCGCGGCGTTCACCCCCGACAGATTTGACGAGACGCGACCCTTTATGCGCTACTTCCTCGATACGGAATTCAACGGCTTCGGCGGTGCGCTGATCAGTCTGGCGCTGGTGCCGGAATATGGCGATCAGGAGTTCTACACCTCCGTCCCGCTGGAGGATGTGGTTCATCCGTGGGTGGACCAGCATGTCATGCCCTATCTGCGTCATGTGCCACCGGGCATCGACAACCATATGAACCGCATCGAGGCCGCACATCATGTCGCGCATTTTCTGGAGGGCGACTCCGATCCCGTCATCATCGCCGACTGGCCGGAGGATATCGCGCAATTCTGCATGCTGCTGTTGCTCGGTCCCGGCGATATCGTGTCGGTCGATACGATCCGATTCGAGTTCATCCGCACGCCGGGGTTCAGCACGGCGGCCAACAGCAAGGTTCCGCACAACGCCCTGCACGACGCGCGCGCGCTCAAGCGGTTTCATGAGGATCATGGCTAGGTTGCGGGACCGGATCGGTTCTCCTACCAAGCCCTCACAAAAGATTCGGAGATTGCATGTCCAAGCCTATCAAGCTCACCCTGACCGAAGACGAGGTCGGAATCCTGATCGACGCGCTGGAAGCGGATCAGGAAGGCTATGTCGAAGCCGCGAAGGAAGCGCGCGCCAACAACAAGCGCGATGACGTCAAGACCTTCACCGAGGCAGCTGAGCGCATCACCGGCCTGATGACGAAGTTGCAGGCGCTGCTGCCGGACGAGTGAGGCCGGGTGGGGAGGGACGCGTTGGGCGGGCCTCCTATGCCTATAAATTGTTATGATCGGGTCCGGTGGCGAGTGTTCCGCGACGAATTGCCTGTGCACATCCACGGGCCGGCTCTGAACGGATAGAAGCGCATCGGGCGATAGCGACTAGGGCGCTTAATCAGCGTGGCGCTGTAAGCTAGCTGTAAATCCGCGCCATCATTGCGCAGCTAAGCCATTTTAGTTGGTCGGGGAGACAGGATTCGAACCTGCGACATCCTGCTCCCAAAGCAGGCGCGCTACCAGACTGCGCTACTCCCCGAACCGGAACGCCCTTTGCGGCCGTCTTGGCGCAAAAGCAAGCGAAAGCCGCCTACTGCCGCGCAAAGTGAAGCCGCAAAAGGAAAGGGCGACCCCGCCGTGGCAAGGTCGCCCTGAACTCGTGCGTGAAACGCAGCGATTAATGCGCGGCGTTCGTCGCGTTCGCAGCGTTGTCCGTCGCGTTAGCGGCGTTCTCGGTTGCGTTTGCAGCGTTGTCGAGCGCGTTTGCAGCGTTCTCGGTCTCGTTGATCACGACTTCGTTGGAAGCGTTGTTAGCTTCCGCAGCGGGCTTCTCACCGCACGCGGCGAGGGCCAGCAGGCCGGTCGCGGCGAAAACAACAGCGAACTTGTTCATCTTGTAGGCTCCCATAGCAACAACCCCGCACATGAGCTTTGCCCATGCACGAGTGGCCCCAAATAACGACCTCATCGGCCAAATCAACGCTTTTTTATCAATTGAAACGGTCGGCAATGTGGCGACGGACCGTTTGGGCCCTGCGACAAACCGTTGGAACCTCCTCAAAAACAGCGAATAAGAGGCGGCGTTTGCGTTGCGCGCGGCCCTCGGTTAGAAGCCCGCCATCCCGACGGCGCCTGTGGACACGCGCCGTTCAGCAACGAACTTCGAAGCGGAGTCGAAACCAAATGGCGGTGCAGTATTCCTTCGTCATGAAGGGCCTCACGAAAACCTTCCCCGGCGCGAACAAGCCGGTTTTCAACAACATTCACCTGCAATTCCTGCCCGGCACGAAAATCGCGGTCATCGGCGTCAACGGCGCGGGTAAATCCACGCTGATGAAGGTCATCGCGGGCATGGACACCGACTTTCAGGGTGAAGCCTGGGCGGCGGAAGGACTGCGCGTCGGCTATCTCGCGCAGGAGCCGCAGCTCGACAACAGCAAGACCGTCATCGAGAATGTGAAGGACGGCGTGCGCCCCGTCGCGGACCTGGTCGATCGCTTCAACGAGATCAGCGCAATCATGGGCGATCCGCCCGAAGACGTCGATTTCGACGCGCTGATGACCGAAATGGGCGAGTTGCAGGAGAAGATCGACGCGGTCGACGGCTGGACGCTCGACAACCAGCTCGAAATCGCCATGGAGGCGCTGCGTTGCCCTCCCGGCGACTGGTCGGTGGAAAATCTCTCCGGCGGTGAAAAGCGCCGTATCGCGCTGTGCCGCCTGCTGCTCGAAAAGCCGGACATCCTGCTGCTCGACGAACCGACCAACCATCTCGACGCCGAAAGCGTGCAGTGGCTGGAACAGCATCTGATCAACTATACCGGCAACGTGATCCTCGTCACCCATGACCGCTACTTCCTCGACAATGTCGTGGGCTGGGTGCTCGAACTCGATCGCGGTCGCGGCATTCCCTATGAAGGCAATTACTCCGCATGGCTGGATGCCAAGGCCAAGCGGATGGAACTGGAGGAACGCGAGGATGCGGGCCGCCAGAAGGCGATCAAGGAAGAACTGGAGTGGATTCGCCAGTCTCCCAAGGCGCGCCAGACCAAGTCGAAGGCCCGTATCCGCGCGTTCGACGAACTGGTCGAAAAGCAGGAGAATCGCGCGCCCGGCAAGGCCCAGATCGTCATCCAGACGCCCAAACGCCTCGGCGGGCAGGTGATCGAGGCGCATGGCCTGACCAAGAGCTACGGCGACAAGCTGCTGTTCGAAAACCTCGACTTCCTGCTGCCGCCGGGCGGCATCGTCGGCGTGATCGGGCCCAATGGCGCGGGCAAGTCCACGCTGTTCCGCCTCATCACGGGCCAGGAAACACCCGACGAGGGTAGCATCAAGGTCGGTGAGACGGTCCAGCTCGGCTATGTCGACCAGAGCCGCGATTCGCTCGATTCCAACCACAATGTCTGGGAGGAAATCTCCGGCGGTCATGACCTCATGACCATCGGCAAGCATGAGATCCAGACGCGGGCCTATGTCGGCGCCTTCAACTTCAAGGGGCCGGATCAGCAGAAGAAGGTCGGCCAGTTGTCCGGTGGTGAGCGCAACCGCGTCCACCTCGCCAAGATGCTCAAGCAGGGCGGAAACGTGCTGCTGCTCGACGAACCGACGAACGACCTCGACGTCGAGACGCTGCGCGCGCTGGAAGATGCTCTGGAGAATTTCGCAGGCTGTGCGGTGGTCATCAGCCATGACCGCTTCTTCCTCGACCGTCTTGCGACTCACATCCTCGCGTTCGAGGGCGATAGCCATGTCGAGTGGTTTGAGGGCAATTTCGAAGCCTATGAAGAGGATAAGCGCCGTCGTCTGGGCGATGCGGCCGACCGGCCTACGCGTCTTGCTTATAAGAAGCTGACGCGCTGATCCTCACGGATTGAGCGACAATAGAAAATCCCGCCCGAACGACTCGGGCGGGATTTTTCATGTCAGTTCGCGGCCTGAGCCTGCGTGGTGACTGTGGTGGTTGTCGTCTCTGCCGAGCGGACCGGCGTGCTGCCGGTGCTGCGGCGGACCACCTTCTTCTTTGCCTTGACCGGAGCACCGGTCGCGACGCGGGGCGTGACGACCTTCTCCGTAGTCACGGTCGTGGTCGTCTGCGGCACGGCGGCGGCAGCGCGCAGGCGAGCCGCTTCGGCAGCCGATGCTGCGGCGGATTGCTCTGCGTTGGCGGCACGCGCGTTGGCGTCCGCTGCATCCTGCTGCGCCGTATGTGCGGAAATCTGCGCATTGGCCTGTGCTGCGGCGGCCTGCTCACTCTTGTGCTTCTGCACCTCGCCAATGTTAATCTCTGCGATCTGTGAGGCGTGGGTGGCGGTTGCGATGGCGTCTTCCTTGCGGCCCGCCGACAGATGTTCCTTGGCAGTGGCCAGTTCGGCCTTGGCCTGTGCCTGCTGGCGCGGAAGCTCGACGGAGGCACCGGCGGCCTCTGCAGCCTCGATCTTGCCCTGTGCCGTTGCGATGGCGGCGCGGGCGCGGTCAGCCTTGCCTTCCGCCGACGCGGGGCTGCCCAGCACCAGGGCCAGCGCCGACAGTGCGAAAGCGGGGGCAAACATTTTTGGATTGCGCATAATCTTACTCCTCATCCTGTCCTCCACTCGGCGGCTTGAAACGCGCCGGGTAATGAGGGGGTTCCGGTATGAGGTTGAGCGAGGTTAGCGCGAGCGCCGCATCCAGTCGCCGCCGCCTATGGTCGGCACGTTCGATAGCGGAAAGTTATAGATGTAAATCCATGTACTTACACCGGAATCAACCGTCTTGACGCAAACCCGCACATATTCCGAACTGGCCGGATCGGACGGATTATAAAGCTCATAGTCATCGAGTAGCGGCAGGACGCCGTTGTCGCGCGGCAGGAGGAGTTCGCCGTGAACGAGGCCAATGCCGTCCAGAACGATCCCCGGATATTCGCCCAGATCATAGAGGGTGCCATGGACACAGGCAGGCCCCACTATCTCTACGCGCCCCTCCAGCCCGGCCTCGGTAAAACCGACGTCACCGGGACGCAGCGTGCCATAGACGAAGATGGGGAGGGCGCTCGCATCCTCCATGGCGTCGGTCAGGCAGGCGAAAATTCGCCGGTCGTCTCGTCGAGCATGTGAAGGACGCCGTCCGCAATGCCGAACCGCGACCCGATGAGCCGCAGTTGGCCGGCAGCTTCCTTCTCCTGCACGCAGGGGAAGGTGCGCAGGTTGGCGAGGCTGACCTTGACCGCCTCATTCTCCATGGCGCGCTGGGCATCGCGGCCGCGATCATCGCCGTGGATGGCGACGACCGTTTCCCGCGCGTCGTCGAGCATGGAAATCCAGTCGGCGACAAAACCGCCATTACCGGGGAAGGCGCCCCGCAGCTCCTGCGTCAACGCGGCCTTGCAACCGCCGCACAGGCCATGGCCCATGACGACGATCTCATCGACCTTCAACACCTGAACCGCGAATTCCAGTGCGGCGGAAACGCCGTGGAGGCCCGGAGTCGTCTCGAAGGGCGGAACCAATGCGGCGACATTGCGCACCACGAAGATCTCACCCGGACTGGTATCGAAAATCTGCGACGGATCGACGCGGCTGTCCGAACAGGCGATCACGAGGACGCGGGGACTTTGCCCCTCCGCCAGTTCGTCCCAGCGTTCGCGCTGAGCGATCCAAGCACCTTCACGGAAACGGCGATAGCCAGCGAGCATGTCGGTAAACTGTGTCATGAATTCGCCCATGCCTCATCCTGGGGAGCCGATCAACCGGGCATGAACAACTCCCACTGGCAAGAACGGCGGTTCGTCGCTATCTGGCGAGATATGACTCAGCAGCCCGTTCCGCCCATCCAGCCGTCCACGACACCGCGCGCTCGCAAACCCGACTGGATACGGGTCAAGGCGCCCGCCGGTTCGGCCTTTGCCGAAACCAAGCGCCTGATGCGCGAAAAGGGGCTGGCGACGGTGTGCGAGGAGGCGGCCTGCCCGAATATCGGCGAGTGCTGGACCAAGAAGCACGCGACCGTGATGATCCTGGGCGACACCTGCACCCGCGCTTGCGCCTTCTGCAACGTCAAGACCGGCATGCCGCGCGCCGTCGATCCGATGGAGCCGCAGCATACCGCGGACGCCTGCGCCGAAATGGGGCTGGAGCATATCGTCATCACCTCCGTCGACAGGGATGACCTGCCGGACGGCGGCGCGAGCCAGTTCGTCAAGGTGATCGAGGCGCTGCGCCGCACGACGCCCAAGACGACCATCGAAATCCTGACGCCCGATTTCCGCAACAAGCATGAGCGGGCGGTGGAGATGATCGTCGCGGCACGGCCCGACGTCTATAATCACAATCTGGAGACGGTGCCCCGCCTCTATCCCACCATTCGCCCTGGTGCGCGCTATTATGCGTCGCTGCGCCTGCTGGAGATGGTCAAGCGGCTCGACCCGTCGATCTTCACCAAATCCGGTATCATGCTGGGTCTGGGCGAGCAGCGGCTGGAAATCCATCAGGTGATGGACGACATGCGCTCCGCCGACATCGACTTCCTGACCATGGGCCAATATCTCCAGCCGACGCCGAAACATGCGAAGGTGATCGAGTTCGTGCCGCCTGACGGCTTCAAGGCCTATGCGGCGGTGGCGCGTGCGAAGGGGTTCCTGCAGGTCGCGGCCAGCCCGCTGACCCGCTCCAGCTATCATGCGGGCGACGACTTCGTGCAGATGCGCGCAGCGCGCGAGGCAAAGCTGGCCAAGGCGCGGGCAGGGACGGCGAATGCCCCGGCATGAGGAAACGCGCCATCTGCCCTATTCCCCGGAGCAGATGTTCGACCTGGTGACTGACATAGCGTCCTACCCGCAGTTCCTGCCGTGGGTCAGCGCGATGCGCCTGAAAACCGATACGCCGACCGAGACGGTCGCGGACATGATCGTGGGCTTCAAGGGCCTGCGCGAGAGTTTCACGTCGCGCGTGCAGAAAGTCAGGCCGGAGACGGTGCGGGTCGATTATGTCGACGGGCCGCTCAAGCACCTGACCAACGAATGGCGTTTCCGTGATGACGGGCAGGGCGGCGTGCTGGTCGACTTCACGGTCGATTTCGCGTTCAAGAACCGCATGTTCGAAATGCTGGCGGGGCAGGTGTTCGACAAGGCCCTGCGCAAGATGATCGGCGCGTTCGAAGGGCGCGCGGCGGAGCTTTACGGCTCGCCGTCGTCCGATGCTTCGGCAGCCGGTGGCAGCAACAGTTCGAGCGCGCACAACGCCGCCTGAAGGCGTACACCCGCACGGCCATTATCCTCGAAAGTCTTGAGGTCGGCGATCACCTTGTCGGGATCTTCGCTGCGGACCGCGCGCGCGAAGACGACGGTGCCTACCGGCTTGCTCTCGCTGCCGCCGCCCGGCCCGGCGATACCCGTGATCGACACGGCGACATCGGCGTCGGACTTGTTCAGCGCACCCTGCGCCATGGCCCATGCGGTTGCGATGGAAACAGCACCAAAGGTGTCGAGGACGTCGCTGTTGACGCCCAGGATGCTCATCTTCGCCTCGTTGGAATAGGTGACGAAGCCGCTTTCGATAACCTCCGACGATCCGGGGATTTCGGTCAGCGCGGCGGCGACGAGGCCGCCGGTGCAGCTTTCCGCGACCGATATGCGGCGACCGAGCGCCTTATTCTCCTCGATCACCCGGCGGGCGAGCGTGACGAGGTTGAGGGGCAGGATAGTGTCCATGATGGATCAAAGGCCTTCTTGAGCGCCGCAGATGCGGAACGGATTGCTACCGGACTTGTCGATCTTCTTTCCAGATTCGCGCAGGGCGACCCCGATCAGGGCCGCGACATTCTCCGGCGGAAGAGGATCAAGCTGTTCCAGTACGTCATTGATAATGCGGCAGTCGCCCGCTTTGATCCCTTTGCCCATGGCGGACGCGACGCCCATGCCGATCAGGCTGCGAACCATCTTGTCGTGAATCTCGCGCGGAAAACCCATGATCGTCAGTCCCCCACCATGATCGTGGCCACGGCCTGCGCGGCGATCCCTTCGCGCCGTCCGGTAAAGCCCAGCCCCTCGGTCGTGGTCGCCTTGACGCTGATCCGGTCCCTTTGCAACGCCAATATCTCCGCGAGCCGGTTGCGCATGGCGTCACGGTGCGGGCCGACTTTGGGCGCTTCGCAGATAATCGTGACGTCGATGTGGACGATGCGTCCACCGCGTGCAGCGATCCGGTCGCGCGCGAACTCCAGAAAGCGATGCGAGGCCGCGCCGCGCCATTGCGGGTCGCTGGGCGGGAAGTGCTGGCCAATGTCGCCCTCCGCCAGCGCGCCGAGAATGGCATCGACGAGGGCATGGATGGCGACGTCCGCGTCGCTATGGCCGGAAAGTCCATGCGTGTGGGGGATTTCCAGACCGCAGAGCCACAGCGGCTTGCCGGGGACAAGGCGATGCACGTCATAGCCAGTGCCGGTGCGCGGTTCGGCGCTCAGACCGTTAAGCGCGGCGATGCGGGCGAAATCCTCTGCCATGGTGATCTTCTCCAGCCGCTGATCCCCGTCCACCAGCATGACGTCATGCCCGATCGCGCGCACCATTTGCGCATCGTCGGTGGCGGGACGGCTGGCGTCCCATGCGTCATGGGCGGCGCTCAGGGCGTTGAAACGAAAGGCCTGCGGGGTCTGCACGCGATAGAGGTCGTCGCGCGGTACGACATCGCCCGCCAGATCGCCCCCCGGATCGCTTTGCCCCCGCACCAGCGTATCCGCGACGGGTAATACCGGCATGGCAGCGACCGCGCCGTCCTCCAACGCGGTGAGCAGCCTCCCAGCGACCTCCACGGGGACAAAGGGGCGGGCACTGTCATGGACAAACACATGCTCAGGCGGCGTGTCCAGAGCGGCGAGGTGGTCGATGGCCCGGCGCACCGAGTCCCGTCGCTCCGCGCCACCCATGACGAACAGCGGAGATGGCTCCACATCGGCCAGCGCCTCCGCGGCATTCTCCGCCTCGCCCTCGCCAATGACGACGACGATCCGTCCCATGCCCTCGATACGGCGGAGCGAGGCATAAGCGTGGGCCAGCACGCTGCGGCCAGCGATGCGGCGATATTGCTTCGCCACGCCGCCCCCTGCGCGTTCGCCCTTGCCTGCGCCGAGCAGGATCGCCGTCAATCCCTTCATGGATGCCATGGCGGCGGCCCTTAACCGAGCACACGCTTGTCCGCCAGCGGCTTTCGCGCTAAGGGGCTGCCTGTTTTTTAGGCAGTTTTGGCATATGGCGCGTCTCTCCCCGATCACTGTCGGTCCGGTCACGATCGACAATCCCGTCATTCTGGCGCCGATGACCGGCGTCACCGACATGCCGTTCCGGGTGATGGTGCGGCGCTATGGCTCTGGCCTGAACGTGACGGAGATGATCGCATCTCCCGCCGCGATCCGCGAAACGCGCCAGTCGATCCAGAAGGCGGCATGGAACAGCATCGAGGAACCTGTCTCGATGCAACTCGTCGGCTGCACCCCGCATGAAATGGCCGAGGCCGCCAAGCTGTCCGAGCAAAAGGGCGCGGCGATCATCGACATCAACATGGGCTGCCCGGTGCGCAAGGTGACGAGCGGCGATGCCGGCTCCGCCCTGATGCGCGACCTGCCGCTCGCCGCCAGCCTGATCAGGGCGACGGTGGAGGCGGTATCGGTGCCGGTGACGGTCAAGATGCGGATGGGCTGGTGCCATGACAGCCTCAACGCCCCGGAACTCGCGCATATCGCGGAGGATCTGGGCGCGAAGCTGATCACCGTCCACGGCCGTACCCGCAACCAGATGTACAAGGGGTCCGCCGACTGGGCCTTCGTCCGCTCGGTCAAGGATGCGGTGAAGGTGCCCGTCATCGTCAACGGCGACATCTGCTCCGTGGAGGATGCCGATACCGCGCTGGCGCAGAGCGGTGCCGATGGCCTGATGATCGGGCGCGGGGCCTATGGCCGCCCATGGCTGCTGGGGCAGGTGATGCACTGGCTGGACACCGGGCAGGTCCGCGCCGATCCGGGCCTTGAGGAACAATATCACCTGATCGTCGAGCATTATCGCGCGATGCTGGACCATTATGGTGAGCAGGTGGGCGTCAACATGGCCCGCAAGCATATCGGCTGGTACACCAAGGGCCTCGACGGGTCGGCGGAGTTCCGCAACAAGGTGAACCAGATACCGGACGCGAAGGTGGTACTGGACATGCTCGAACGCTTCTACGCCCCCTTCCTCTCGCGCGCGGCGGCCTGACCGCGTGAACCACGGGGTTCCGGTGCCGGAGGAGCGCAAGAAGCCCGACGGCTTTTCCTCCCATCCCGTTGCGACGCTCATCATCGACAGCGACGATCGCATCGTCTCGGCCAATCCGCGCGCGGAAAGCCTGCTCAACATGGCACGCTCCGCACTGGTGGGCAGCGAACTGACCGAGGTGCTGCGGCTGGACGATCCGGCCATCGACCCCAGTTTCTGGCGCACCGACAAGCCGTTGTCCGCCTATGACGTGCGCCTCCATGCCGGTCGGTCGGCGGCGGTGGAGATGGACATCCTCATCAACCCGGTGGTGGACGCGCCAGGCTGGCGCATCGTGGCGATGCACATCCATAATCAGAGCCACGCCATCGGCTTTCGCCGCGCGCCCAGCGGCGCCATGTCGGCGGTCGGCGCGGCGGCGATGCTGGCGCATGAGATCAAGAACCCACTGTCCGGCATTCGCGGCGCGGCGCAGCTGATCCAGAGCGCCATCGGCAATTCGGAACAGCAGCTCACCAGCCTGATCGTGGCGGAAGTGGACCGCATCGCCTCCCTGATCGACCGGATGCAGGGGTTCACGACCGAGCAATCCTATCATAACGAGACGCAGAACATTTATCCGCTGCTCGACCGCGCCGTGGATGTGGCGCTGGCGGGTTTCGGCAGCGGTGTGCGTCTCGACCGGCAATATGACCCCTCGCTGCCCGACGCGCTGGTCGATGCCGACCGGCTGGTGCAGGTCATGATCAACCTGCTGAAAAATGCGGTGGAAGCCGTGCAGGGGCAGGCGGAGCCGCGGATCATCGTGACGACGGCCTTTCGCCACGGCTTCTCCATCATGCGTGCCGGATCGCGGACGCCGGTGACGCTGCCCATAGAGATTCAGGTGATCGACAATGGACCCGGCGTGCGGGAAAGCATCCGCGACGTCCTGTTCAACCCGTTCATCACCACCAAGCGGACGGGGCAGGGCCTCGGCCTGGCGCTGGTCGACAAGCTGGTGCGCGACATGGGCGGGCTGGTCCAGTATGAACGTATCGACGGGAGAGGAAAGGATACGGGTCAGGCAGTGGCATTGACCGTGTTCCGCCTGCTCCTGCCGAAGGGAGCGAAGGAATGAATGCGATGAGCGGGCGCCGGATTTTGGTGGTCGATGATGACCAGGCGGTCTGCGTCGTTATTTCGGAGGCGCTGAAGCGGCAGGGCTATACCGTCAAGACAGTCGGCTCCATCGCGGAACGGCGCACGCAGATCGAGGAGTTCCAGCCGGAACTGCTGATCAGCGACGTCATGCTGCCCGATGGCGACGGGCTGGAGGATATTGGCGCGATCATCGCGGAGCGTCCGTCGCTGGGCGTCATCATCCTCTCGGCGCAGAATACGCTCGACACCGCCGTCCGTGCGACGGCGCAAGGGGCGTTCGAATATCTGCCGAAACCCTTCGATCTCAACGATCTGGCGCAGGCGGTGGACGCGGCGCTGGGCCAGAATGCAGGGCAGGCGCTCTCCAGTCAGGGCAGCGAGGCGGCGACCGACGAACTGCCGTTGATCGGTCGCTCGGCGGCGATGCAGGAAGTGTATCGCACCATCGCCCGCGTCATCTCCAACGACCTGTCCATCCTCGTCCTCGGCGAATCGGGCACGGGCAAGGAGCTGGTGGCGGAAGCAATCCACAACCTCGGCACCCGCCGCGAACAGCCGTTCGTCGCGATCAACATGGCCGCAATTCCGCGCGAACTGATCGAGGCGGAACTCTTCGGCTATGAGAAGGGCGCCTTCACTGGTGCCGCCACGCGCACGGCGGGCAAGTTCGAACAGGCGCAGGGCGGAACGCTGTTCCTCGACGAAATCGGCGACATGCCGATGGAGGCGCAGACGCGGCTGCTGCGCGTCCTGCAATCGGGCGAAGTGACCACCGTGGGTGGCACCCGCCCGATCCGGGTCGATGTGCGCATCATCGCCGCGACCAATAAGGATCTGCCCGCGCTGCTGGCCGAGGGGCGTTTTCGCGAGGATCTCTATTACCGCCTGAATGTGGTGCCGGTGCACCTGCCCGCGCTGCGCGACCGGTCGGACGACGTGCCGCTGCTCGCCCGCCATTTTCTCGATCAGGCGGCGCTGGACGGACTGCCGCGCAAGGCCCTGTCCGACGAAGCCGCATCGCTGCTGCGCCTCTACAGTTGGCCGGGCAATGTGCGGGAGGTCAAGAACCTGATGCAGCGCCTGACCGTGCTGGCGCGCGAGACGGTGATCGGTCCGGACCTGTTGCGGCAGGTGCTGGCGGTGGACAATCTCGCCGAACCGCGCGCGACGGCGGTTGAGGAGAGCCTGCGCGAAACCGTGCGGCGTTGGACGCGCGAGCATCTGACCATCGGGGCCAGCAAGACGCAGACCAACATGTACGACCTGCTGCTCGAATGCGTGGAGCCGGTGCTGCTGTCCGAAACGCTGGCCGCAGTGGATGGCAACCAGATCAAGGCGGCGGCGATGCTGGGTATCAATCGCAACACCCTGCGCAAGAAGCTGACCGTTTATGACATCGACCCGGTCCAGCGCCCCAATCGGGGGTGGTCGCCGGGCTGAACGCGGAGGCTCGCGAGGCGTTTTCTCCGCCGACCCAATGTGATGCACTTTTGTCGCGACGAAACGCGCGCGATGCGGGCATTTCGCCTTGTACGTCCGTAAGCCCGTGGTATTTATGCAACGATGAATGCCGACGCCGAACGCGACATGTCAAGGAGCCTGCTGGCCAGGCTGCCGATAGTGGGCCGCATCAGCGGACAGCGGCTGATGTTCGCGACAGAGGTCGGCACGCTGCTCACGCTCGTCACGATGGCGGCCTTCACCTACTGGCTGATTTCGGCGCAGAATAGCAGCGACAAGCTGCTCACGCCGCCTATCGTCGCGCTGCTGCTGGTGCTGAACCTCGTGCCCGCCATCGCAACTCTCGTGCTGATCGGGCGACGCGTTGCCAAGCGGCGGGCGACCAACAGCCTCGTCGGTGGCGACGGGCGGCTGCACGTGCGGCTGGTCGCGATGTTCTCGCTGATCGCCAGCGTGCCGACGCTGATGGTCGTGATCTTTGCCTCGCTGCTGTTCCAGTATGGTGTGCAGTTCTGGTTCTCCGAAAACGCGCGTTCCATGCTGCAGAACGCCAGTGATCTGGCGCGCGGCTATTATCAGCAGAATGTGCGCGAGGTCGGCGACGAAACCGTCACCATGGCGGGCGATCTGCGCGATTATCTGCAACAGTCGAAGATCAGCAGCCCGACCTTTGCCGAGGGGTTCATCTATCAGGTCGTCACGCGAAAGTTGAACGGGTCGTCGATCATCGAGATCGGTCGCGACGGCGTGGCACGCACCGCTGCGACGGTCGATCCCGACGCGCGGCCCGCGCTGGAACTCATCACGCCCGACGTGGTGGCGCGGCTGCGCAAGGGGGAGGCCGTGGTGGTGCAGGCCAAGCCCAAGCGGATCGACGCCGTGACGCTGCTCTATCCTGACAGCAATATCTTCCTCTATGCGACCCGCGATGCGGAGGCTCCGGCGTTCAGCCAGATGGAGCGCGCGCAGATGGTGCTGGCGGATTACGACGCCTTTGCCGCGCAGTCGCGTCAGCTACAGTTGCGCTTCAATGTCGCCCTGTTCGCGGGAACGCTGGCGCTGGTCGGCTTTGCCGTGTGGGTCGCGCTGGCGGTGGCGGACCGCGTGGTCAGCCCTGTCGGCGAACTGGTCGACGCCGCGCGGCGCGTGACGGCGGGCGACCTGTCGACGCGCGTGGCCGGTCCCCATGCCCCCGACGAGATCGGCACATTGTCGAGCGCATTCAACCGCATGACGCAGCGGCTGGAGGCGCAGACGAGCGCGCTGGTCACGGCCAACAGCCAGCTCGACGCGCGCCGCGCCTTTACGGAGGCCGTGCTGTCGGGCGTGACGGCGGGCGTCGTGTCGGTGGATCAGGCGGGCATCGTCAAGCTGATCAACAGCAGCGCGCGCGCCATCCTGCTGCCCGATGGGGGAGAGGCGGAGGGTCGCCCGCTCGCCGATTTCTCCCCCGATCTGGCGGAGATACTCGCGAACCGGAGCGGGGCAGACATCATTCAGGTGCGGTCCGGCGCGGAAATCCGCACGCTGGCGGTCAAGGTGGTGGAGGATGTGTCGGGGCAAGTGCTGACCTTCGACGACATCACCCAGCAACTGCTCGATCAGCGACGCGCGGCCTGGTCCGACGTCGCGCGCCGTATCGCGCATGAGATCAAGAACCCGCTGACCCCGATCCAGCTTGCGGCGGAGCGCCTGCAACGCCGCTATGGCAAGGATATCGACAGCGAGGCGGATAAGGGCACATTTGCCAAGCTGACCCATACGATCATCCGGCAGGTCGGCGATCTGCGCCGCATCGTGGACGAATTCTCCTCCTTCGCGCGCATGCCCAAGCCGGTGTTCCGCAGCGAGGCGATGGATGATATCGCCCGCCACGCCCTGTTCCTGCATGAGGTCGCGCATCCCGAAGTCCGCTTCGCCTTCCACATGGACGGTGAAGAGGGTGACATGGTGTGCGATCGCCGCCAGATTGGTCAGGCGCTGACCAATGTGGTCAAGAATGCGGTGGAAGCGATCGAGCAATGCCACCGCGACCCCGTCGATGGAGTCACCGGCCACGTCAGCATGACGCTGGCGCGGGAAGCCGACGCCGGGGCGCTTGTCATCACCGTGACGGACGACGGCATCGGCTTGCCCGAAGACCGGGGCCGCATCATCGAACCCTATATGACCACGCGGGCCAAGGGCACGGGCCTCGGCCTCGCCATCGTGAAGAAGATCGTGGAGGAGCATCAGGGCACCATCGGTTTCGAGGATGCGCCCGGCGGCGGCGCGCGCGTGGTGATCCGCTTCGACACCCATCGCCTCGCGCGCCTTGCCGAGGACGACACGACCCATTTCGAGAGAGGTTTGGAAACAGCCGATGGCGCTTGATGTACTGATCGTAGATGATGAAGCCGATATCCGCGATCTGGTCGCCGGCGTGCTGGAAGACGAAGGTTTCGACAGCCGCACGGCGGCCAATAGCGACGATGCGCTGGCGGAACTGGATGCGCGGCGGCCATCGCTGGTGCTTCTCGACGTGTGGTTGCAGGGATCGAAGCTCGACGGCCTCGAATTGCTGGACGAGATCAAGCGGCGCGATCCGACGATCCCGGTCCTCATCATCTCCGGCCATGGCAATATCGACACGGCGGTCGCCGCGATCCGCAAGGGCGCGGCGGACTTCATCGAAAAGCCGTTCGAGGCCGACCGCCTCCTCCACCTCGTCGCACGCGCGACCGAGACGGAGCGATTGCGCCGCGAGAACCTCGCCCTGCGGCAGCGCGTGGGCGACGACGACGAACTGACCGGCACCAGCACTGCGATCAATCTGGTCCGCGCCACGATCAAGAAGGTCGCGGCGACCGGCAGCCGCGTCCTCATCACCGGCCCGGCGGGCGTGGGCAAGGAAGTGGCCGCCCGCATGCTCCACACATGGTCGAGCCGCGGCGATGCGCCGTTTGTCGTGCTGGCCAGCGCGTGCATGGACCCGCACCGCGTGGAGGAGGAACTCTTCGGCGTCGAGGACGGGACGGGTACGGCGCGGCCGGGCCTGCTGGAACAGGCGCATGGCGGCACGCTCTACCTTGACGAAGTGGCGGACATGCCGCTGACGACGCAGGCCAAGATCCTGCGCGTGCTGACCGACCAGAGCTTTACGCGCATCGGCGGGCAGCGGCAGGTCAAGGTGGACGTTCGCGTCATTTCCTCGACCGCGCGCGACCTGCGAGAGGAGATTGCGCACAGCAGTTTCCGCGAGGATCTCTATTACCGGCTGAACGTCGTGCCGCTGGCCATTCCGCCGCTGGCGGGGCGGCGTGATGATATTCCGGCGCTGGTCGAGCATTATCTCGCCCGCTTCGCGGCCGACCGGCGCATTGCCGTGCCCGAGGTGGCGCCGAACGCCATGGCGGCGCTGCAAACCGGCCAGTGGCCGGGCAACGTCCGTCAGCTCCGCAACCTCATCGAGCGCACGATGATCCTCGCGCCTGCCGACCGCATCAGCCGGATCGACATGGACATGCTGCCGGTCGAAGCCAATGCCGATTCGGACAATGACGGCATTGTTTCGGGTGCGATCATGGGAGCGCCGCTGCGGGAAGCCCGTGAAAGTTTCGAACGGGAATATCTGCGTGTCCAGATCAAGCGTTTTTCCGGCAATATATCCCGCACTGCGAGTTTCATCGGCATGGAACGCTCTGCACTGCACCGTAAGCTGAAATTGCTGGGCCTGACCGAGGATCGGGAGGGCTGAAAAGCGCCCCGATAGGCCAACAATACCGGCCCAAACGCTTTTTGTGCGCCGCACCCAAGGAAGAGTGGATTTCGCTCCGGCTTTGCCTTATCCATATGGCTTAGCCGGCACGATCCGGTGAAGGAACATCCCGGACAACGGGCAATGCGGGCTATGACCCGCCAAAAAAACGGAGCGTTTCAATGGCCGAGAAAATCAACAATCTCCAGGATGTTTTCCTGAACACCCTGCGGAAGACCAAGACGCCCGTTACCATGTTCCTCGTCAAAGGGGTGAAGCTGCAAGGCATCATTACCTGGTTCGACAATTTCTCCGTTCTGCTGCGCCGCGATGGCCAGACCCAGCTGGTGTACAAGCACGCCATCTCCACGGTCATGCCCGCGCATCCGCTGGACCTGTCCGCTGTCCGCAAGTCGTTCGAAGCAAATGACCGCAAACCCCGGCTGTTGCAGGAAATTTTCCTGAGCGCAGTGCATAATTCGGGCGATGCGGTCACCATGTTCCTGGTCAATGGCGTGATGCTGCAGGGCGAAATCGCCGCGTTCGACCTGTTCTGCATGTTGTTGCAGCGCGATGGCCTGGTCCAGCTCGTGTACAAGCACGCGATTTCCACCGTGCAGCCGCTCCACCCGCTCGACTTGTCGGGCGAAAGCGACGAGGATGGCGACGACGATTGATCGTCGCCGGAGAGACACAAGATTTCGACTTTTTCTGAACGTGAAGAGGTAACGCGCGGCGCGCGGGCGATTGTGGTGCATGCCGATGTCGGCAACCGCCATGATCGCGACCTCGCCGCGCGGCTGGAGGAGGCCAGCGGCCTTGCCCGCGCCATTGGCCTCGACGTGCGCGACATGAAGGCTTTTCGGGTCCGCCAGTCGCGCCCCGCCACCCTGTTCGGGTCGGGGCAGGCGGACGAAATCGCCACGCTGGTCGTGCAGGAGGAAGCCGAACTGGTCGTCGTCGACAATGCGTTGACGCCGATCCAGCAGAGCAACCTCGAAAAACTGACCAAGGCCAAGGTCATCGACCGCACCGGCCTGATTCTCGAAATCTTTGGCGAGCGCGCCGCGACGGCAGAGGGCCGGTTGCAGGTGGAACTCGCCCATCTCGACTATCAGGCGGGCCGCCTCGTCCGTAGCTGGACCCATCTGGAGCGGCAACGCGGCGGCTTCGGCTTCCTCGGCGGTCCCGGCGAGACGCAGATCGAGGCGGATCGCCGCATGATCCGCGACCGCATGGCGCGCATCCGCCGTGAGCTGGATCAGGTGACGCGCACCCGTGCGCTCCATCGCGAACGCCGCCGCCGCGCGCCGTGGCCGGTCATCGCGCTCGTCGGCTATACCAATGCGGGCAAGTCGACGCTGTTCAACCGGCTGACCGGCGCAGATGTGACGGCTCAGGACATGCTGTTCGCCACCCTTGACCCCACGATGCGCGCGATCCGCTTGCCGGGTATCGACAAGGCGATCCTGTCCGATACCGTGGGTTTCGTGTCCGACCTGCCGACCCAGTTGATCGCCGCCTTTCGCGCCACGCTCGAAGAAGTGGTGGCCGCCGACCTGATCCTGCACGTTCGCGACATCGCGCATCCCGACAGCGATGCGCAGCGCGGCGATGTGCTGGCCGTACTCGGCGAACTGGGCGTGCTGCCCGAGAATGAAGACGGCGAAGATGAGGCAGCGCCGGAAGCCCCGCACATGATGGAGGTCTGGAACAAGATCGACCTTCTGGATGACGACGCCCGCGTCTTTACCGGCGAACGGGCACAACGGGAGGACGCGATCCTCGTCTCCGCCGTAAGCGGGGAGGGGGTGGAGGCGCTGATGTTCGCAGTGCGCGACCGGCTGCTGCGCGATCTTGCCCAGCATCATATCCTGCTGGAGCAGGCGGATGGCGCGGCGCTTGCCTGGTTGCACGAACATGGCGAAGTGGCTGCCACGGATGCCGCCGACGATGGCCGCATTCAGGTCGATGTGCGGCTCAGCGGGGCGGAATATGCGCGTTTCCTGTCGCGTTTCGGTGATCGTGGGGTGGATGCATGACGATCATAGCTGCGGTTCACTATGAGCATGGTGAGCCTTCGGCGACGATCGACCTGCAGGATGGCGACGGACCGCCCACGTCCGGGTTCGACTGGCTGGGCCTGTTCGAACCGAGTGAGGAGGAAATGGCGACGGTCGCGCGCCGCTATGGCCTGCACCCGCTCGCGGTGGAGGATGCGATCAGCGGCCGACAATTGCCCAAGATCGAAAGCTATGGCGAGCAACTTTTCCTCGTCGCCCGCACCGCCAGTTTGACTGAAGACCGGATCGAATATGGCGAAACGGCGCTGTTCGTCGGCCACAGCTTCATCATCACGGTACGCCACGGATCGGCGCGCACCCATACGCCGCTGCGCGAACTGCTGGAAACCTCGCCCAGCCTGTTGGTCCACGGGCCGGATTACGTCTTGCACGCGATCCTCGACTATATCGTCGACGGCTATTTCCCTATCGTCAACACGATCGAGGAGGATGTGCTGGCGATGGAGGATCGCCTGCTGGAGGGATATTTGCGGCATGAGGACATCGTGCGTCTGTTCGCGCTGCGCCATGATGTCGTCCGGTTCCAGCGGGTTTTGGGGCCGATGCAGGAGGTCGCGCGTCGGCTCGTGAACCTGGAGTTTCCCTGCATCGACAGCAACACCATGCCTTATTTCCGCGACGTGCTCGACCATGTGCTGCGTGCGGAATATCGGGTCGGGGGGCTGCGTGAAGTGCTGTCCACGGCCATTGAAACGACCAATCTGGTCGAGCAGCAGCGGCAGGGCGAGATCACCCGGCAACTCGCCGCATGGGCCGCCATCCTCGCCGTCCCCACCGCGATTGCAGGAATTTATGGCATGAACTTCAACTTCATGCCCGAACTGCGCTGGAAATATGGCTATTTCCTTGTGCTGGGGGCGATGGCGACGGTTTGTTGCAGTCTTTACTATCGGTTCAAGCGCACCGGCTGGCTATAGCCCCTGCCGCTTCGCCGCCGCCCACAGCGCCTCCTTGCCGTCAAGGTCGAGCGCAATGAAATCCTCCCCCGCCATGTCCTCCATCGCGCGAAACCGGCGTTCGAACTTGATGTTGGCGCGGCGCAGCGCGGCCTCGGCATCGACGCCCCGGTGGCGGACGAGGTTGACGACGGCGAACAGCAGGTCGCCCGCTTCATCTTCTACCGCGTCCTCATTCGGTGCGGTCGCCAGTTCCTCCATTTCCTCTGCGATCTTGGCGGCGACGCCGACGGTGTCGGGCCAGTCGAAGCCGGTGCGCGCCGCCCGCTTCTGAAGCTTTTGCGCGCGCATCAGGGCGGGCAGGGCGGCGGCCACTCCGTCCAGAGCGCCCTGTGACCCGGCCTCCCGCCGCTCCTCCGCCTTGATGCTTTCCCAGCCGGGGGTGGCCGCGCCATCTCCGAAAACATGGGGATGGCGGCGGATCATCTTGCCCGTGATGGCGTCGATGACGTCGGACAGGGCAAAGGCTCCGCGCTCCTCCGCCATGCGGCTGTGAAACACGACCTGGAGCAGCAGGTCGCCCAGTTCATCGCGCAGGGCGACGAGGTCGTCCCGCGCGATTGCGTCGGCAACTTCATACGCTTCCTCAATAGTATAGGGCGCGATCGTCGAAAAATCCTGCGCCACATCCCATGCGCATCCATGATCGGGATCGCGCAGCCGCGCCATGACGGCGGTCAAGGGGGTGATGTCGGGATCGGAAGCCATGATGATATACCCAGTGACGAAGATGAAACGAACCACGTCCGCTCCATTGCCTTAAAGCATTTTTACCTTTTCGGCATAGTAGGATAGAGTGCGATACGGTCAGCATGTAGAGTTGTTCAGCCAGTGACGAATATCGCCCCCCATGATCTGCACGAACTGCTCTCGCTTGAGGCTGTTCGCCGCCACCATATCCTCGACATTCCGCAGGACGGATGCTTCGACGCACCGGCTGAGCTGGTCCGGCGTTTCCTGGGGTGCAAGGCGGCCGTGGTCAGCATCCTCGACCGGGATGGGGTGTTTCTGATGGCGCATCCGGGTCTGAGCGTGGACAGGGTAGGGGCAGAACCCGGCCTGTGCGCCTCCGCCGTCATGCAGGATGAGCCCTGGATCGTGGAAGACGCCATGATCGATCCGCGCACGTTCGCCAATCCGCTTGTTGCCGGTGAGGCGGGGCTGCGATTTTATGCGGGCATTCCGCTTCGCACGGCGGACGGGCATAATGTCGGCGTGCTTGCCGCACTGGATTTCCAGCCGCGGCGCCTGAGCGACGAGGAACTCGGCACGCTCAAACTGATCGCGGGCGTGGTCGTGTCGATGCTGGAACTGCGGCTGGCCGCCTGGGTCAGGATCGCCCAGGCTCAGGTCAGGGGCGCGCTTACAGACAGTTGACGGTGCCGAGCCAAAGCTGGCCCTTGCGGGTGACAATGGCATCGCGCAGGCACGGGCGGCTGCTCACGCCCACCAGCAACGCCTCATACATGATAGCGCCCTCGTCCTGCAGTGCGAGGGCTGCCTCCACGAATATTCGGTCGGAAACGCGAAGGTCGAGGTTGTGTGGCGAGATGGCCACGGCATTGGGCCAACTGCCGTGCAGGAAGCCGACAATGGCCGTCATCACGGCCCGCAGGTCGGATGGAGGCACTGTCTCTTCGAGCGGCATGGGCCTGGCTATCTCGGAAATTGTTAACACCGCTTAACTTTTTGACTCAAATCCTTAACAATTGGTTAAATTCCATGTTGGCCCACAGCTTTTTGCGACTAAATCTTATCTGCAGGGTCGTGAGAACCGGGGCCGTAAATTTAGAAAATCGATATTTAATATAGACTTATAGCCGTTTATTGAAATCGCTTGTGGAAACTATCGGCGCCCTAACGCAATACTGCGGGCGCGTAAGGTCATTGCCGCTCAGAATCGAAAGCTGACCCAGCCCGCGAGGAAGTCCGAGTTGCGATAACCGGCTTGCGTCAGTGATGGCCCTGCCGAGAGATGCTCGTAACGCCCGGTGAAAGACAGCCGCGGCGAGATGGCCCAGACCAGTTGCAGGCGACTGACATCCGCGATCTTGCGGTCGGCGACATTCTGCGTACCGGCAAAGGGCTGCCCGTTGGCGCGATAGACCGCGTCCTGCGCATTGTCTCGCCACGCCAGTTGATATTCAGCGGTAAACCGCACGTTCTTGACCGGCGTGAAGGAGAAATTCGGAGCCACGGCCAGCAGGTTGGACGGCGTTAGGAACAAGGCATAGCTATAATAGATGTTGTTCCCGAACGGCGCATAGGCGTTGCGCAGCTTGCCGTCCCCATATCCGCCGCCGCCGCTCGCATAATCCGCGTGAAAGCCTATGCGCGGCGCAGTGGAGGATCGGCCCAGACGATAGGTTTGCGCGAACAACGCCTGCCAGGCGTCTATAGGCTGATCGAAATAATGGCCCCATTGATGGTTGAGCGTCCAGTCGATCGTCAGCCGTCCGACATCGCCCCACAAGCGCGCACCACCATATAGCCGCAGCGCGGGACCGACACGGCCGCCCCAAGCCCCGGTGTCGTTGCGCCGCCGCCAGAAAAACGGGTCGAGATAGAGCTTCGACCCGCCCAGCCAGCGGGAGGGCAGGACCACGCCCACCGTCACCCCGGAAAAGCGGCGGGCGGGGTCGTTGACGTCGTCATCGGCGCCGAGATCGCCATAGGCGGTCGGCTTCAGATCGAACAGGTCCACGCGCAGCCGACTGCCCCGCGCCCAGACGCGGATGCCGTTCAGCGTATAGCGGATGGTGTTATTGTCGCGCTGTGAGAGCAGCAGGTTGGAACCGTCGGTAAATTCCTGCCGACCGTAGCGCGCGCCCACCTGAATGCCTGCGACCTCCGCATTCGCCTCCGCGAAATATTGTTGCAGAACAAACTCATTGCGCAGGGTTGCGGCCGGAACGCCCAGTTCCCGCCCGCCGATCCCGCCATGCGCAACCTCGCCGAAAAAGCGCAGATGGGGTCCGACATGCAGATCGGCACCAGCGACGAGCCGCGAAATATCCTGCCGCTGGTGGGGCAGTTCGCGCAAGCCTGGGTTGCTGGTCATGTTGACCCGCAGCCGGGCCTCTCCCGACAGGGTCAGGTAGATGTCGCCATCCGGGTCGAGCGGCAGGTATTTCAGCCGGTCGAGCGGATCGTCGCGCTTTGCCGGATCGCGCATCGCGCGCCAGTCCTCGGCCCAGCGGGACAGATTATAGCCGTTCGTCGTCGCTCCGTCGCCCGCCGCTGCGGCGGGATAGGCGGTGGTCTGCGCTCCGGCGGCGGTTGCGAGCGTCAGGGCCGCGACCGACGCGAGGCCGCTCAGCAAGTGCTGCATAAGCATGGCGATGCCCCCTCACTCGGCGGCGATGGCGTCGGACGCCATCTCATCGACACGCAGGCTCTCCCCGGCCAGCGCGCGGCGGAATTGCTCCACGTCCAGCTTGCCTTCCCAGCGCGACACGACGACGGTGGCGACCGCATTGCCGATGAAGTTGGTCAGGCTGCGGCATTCCGACATGAAGCGGTCCACGCCCAGGATCAGGGCCATGCCGGCCACGGGCACGCTGGGCACGATCGACAATGTCGCCGCCAGTGTGATGAAGCCAGCTCCGGTCACACCCGCCGCGCCCTTGGACGACAGCATCGCCACGCCCAGCAACAGCAGTTGCTGGCCCAGCGTCAGTTCGACGTTGCACGCCTGCGCGATGAACAGCGCCGCCAGCGTCATGTAAATGTTGGTGCCGTCGAGGTTGAAGGAATAGCCCGTGGGCACGACCAGGCCGACAACCGACTTGGGGCAGCCTGCGCGCTCCATCTTTTCGATCAGGCTGGGAAGCGCGCTCTCGGAACTGGACGTGCCGAGGACCAGCAGCAGTTCCGCCTTGAGATAGCCGATCAGCCGGAAGATGGAAAATCCCGCCCAGCGCGCCACGAGGCCCAGCACGACGATGACGAACAGCAGCGACGTGAAATAGAATGTCCCGACCAGCATCGCCAGATTGGCGAGCGTGCCGACGCCATATTTGCCGATCGTGAAAGCCATCGCGCCGAATGCTCCGACGGGGGCCAGCTTCATCAGGATCGACACGACCTTGAACACCGCCAGCGACAGATCCTCCAGCGCGTCGAGGACACGGGTGCCGCGATCGCCGATCAACGCCAGTCCGACCCCGAACAGGATCGCGACGAACAGGGTCTGCAGGATATTCCCCTCGGTCAGCGCCGACAGGAATGTGTCGGGGATGATGCCGGTCAGGAAGCCGACCAGCGTCGTCTCATGCGCCTTGGCCGCGAACTCCGAAACGCGCGAGGCGTCGAGCGTGGCGGGGTCGATGTTCAGTCCCGCGCCCGGCTGTATGACATTGGCGACGATCAGGCCGATGATCAGCGCCAGCGTCGAAAAGAAGAAGAAATAGAGGAAGGCCTTGCCCGCCACACGCCCGACGGACGCAAGGTCGCGCATGCCCGCGATGCCCGTGACGATCGTCAGGAAGATCACGGGCGCGATGATCATCTTCACCAGCTTAATGAACGCATCGCCCAGCGGCTTCAGAGCTTCGCCCGTTGCCGGTGCGAAATGGCCGAGCAGCACCCCAGCGGTGATTGCGGCCAGCACCTGAACGTAAAGATGGCGATACCAGGGCCTTGCCGTGACAGGCGGCACGGATGGGGGAACATGGTGCAGATTGACGGTCATGGCCGGCGTCCTCTCTTTCTTACCCGGCCGTCTTGCGAACGTCCGCGTTATCCGACCTTTGTGCGGCTTTCGGATGAGCGGTGCACAGAATAATCTGCCGTTTAGGAATATCGCTATATATCAATCGCTAAAGGGTGCATCGACCGTGCATGGACGCGGACCATGTGCCGGTTTCGGGACATGACTGACCCTAAAAGTGTCAAAGGTTGCACATGGCATCGCGCGCGCTACTCTGAGTCGATGACCGCGAACGGGTTCCTTCATGGCTGGCGCTGGCTGCTTGTCGGCGTGAGCATCGCGATTGCCGCCGCACTGCTGGCCTCTGGCGTGGCGGAGCGCCGGACGCTGGCCGCTTTGCGCGAACGGGCGGCAACGGACGCACGGTTGCGAGCGGCTCTGCTCGACAGCGAACTTGCCCGGTTCAGGCTGCTGCCACTGGCGCTGGCCGATGATCGCGACGTGACAGCGGCGGTCGGCGGGGCGGTTGCCGCCCGCGCGCCCCTGAACCGCAAGCTGCAGACCCTGGCGCAGGTGACGGGCGCGGCGGTTATCTATGTGGTTGAGCCGGATGGCCGGGCGATCTCAGCGAGCAACTGGCGCGCGCCGCAGAGCTTCGTCGGCAACGACTATCGCTTTCGCCCCTATTTCCGCGAGGCGCGATTGCGGGGGGAGGGCAGCCAATATGCCATGGGCACGGTCAGCGGACGGCCCGGTCTTTATCTCGCGCGGCGGACGGGCGATGGCGGCGTGATCGTCGTCAAGCTGGAGTTCGACCGCATCGAACGGCAATGGGCGAATGCAGGTGGCGTCACATTGGTTCGTAACGGGGCGGGCGTTGTCCTTGTGACGAGCAGGCCGGATTGGCGCTTTCATGCCAGCGGCCCGCTATCCTCCGCAGAGCGGACACGCCTCCGCGACGAGACGCGGGCGCCTGCCGCGGCATTGTCGCCGCTGCCGCTGGCGAGGGGATCAGCGAGCGACATTCTGGTCGGTGCGGGCGGCAGGTTTGTCACCCATGATGTGACGGTCGCGCAAAGCGGGTGGCGGCTGACACTGCTCCTGCCCATAGACGCCGCGCTGTCCTCGGCACGGCGTACCGCTGCGCTCAGTGCTGCACTTGTGGCGATTGCGCTGGTTGCCGCCTTTTGGGCGCTGCGCCAACGGATGACGCTGGCGCAGCGGCGCACGACGGAACTGG
Organism: Sphingobium sp.; assembly: GCA_036383715.1. Taxonomy (GTDB): domain Bacteria; phylum Pseudomonadota; class Alphaproteobacteria; order Sphingomonadales; family Sphingomonadaceae; genus Sphingobium. The sequence goes on from DASVNT010000004.1 coordinate 98,464, forward strand.
AGCAGGTCGTCGCCCAGAGGACAGCGGATTTGCGCCGCGAGATGGACGAACGGGCGGAGAGCGAGGTGCGGGCAGCCGAATTGCGGGAAGCATTGCGTCAGGCCAATCGGCTCGCGTCGCTGGGGCAGATCACGGCCAGCGTCGCGCATGAAACGGCCCAGCCTGTCGCCGCTATCCGCACCTATGCCCAGACCAGCGATACCCTGCTGGGACGCGGCGATCTGGACGAGGTGAGGGCAAATCTCGGAGCCATCGCCCGGCTGGCGGATCGCATCGGCGCAGTAACGGCGCAGCTACGCGGCTTTTCGCGCCGTCAGGCTGGCGATTTGCGGCCCGTGAAGGTGGCGGAGGTTATCGACGGCGCGGTCCTGATCCTGAAGGAACAGCTTCGCAGCGCCACGCTCCTTGTTCCTGTGATCGACCCCGATCTTACGGTCATCGGCGGCAAGGTCCGTCTGGAGCAGGTTCTGGTAAACCTGATCCAGAACGCGCTGGAGGCCATCGCCGGTGGAAAGGATCGTCGGATAGCATTGGAGTTGGCGATTGACGCGGACCATCTGCGGCTGACGGTGACGGATTCCGGCCCCGGCATCGCTGCCGACGTGGCCGAGCGCCTGTTCACGCCGTTTGTCACCAGCCGCGAAAAGGGCCTCGGCCTCGGCCTCGTCATCGCGCAGGACATCATGGTCGAACTGGGGGGCTGGCTCCGCCTGCTCCCGTCGGAAAGCGGCGCCAGGTTCGAGATCGGGATGCGGCGGGCATGAGTATGACTGACGCTGATCCTGTCGTGGCGCTGATCGACGATGACGAGGATTTGCGCGTCGCCACGCAGCAACTCCTGTCGATCAATGGGTTCGACGTCCGTGCCTTCGCCGATGCAGCCAGCGCGCTGGCAGTCATCGGAGCGGATTTTCCCGGCGTTGTCATCACGGACGTTCGCATGCCGGGCATGTCCGGTATTGAGCTGTTCGGTGCCCTGCATGATCGCGATCCCGAACTGCCGGTCGTCCTGATCACCGGCCATGGCGACGTTGAAATGGCGGTAAACGCGATCAAGGCGGGCGCGTGGGACTTCCTGACCAAGCCCTTCGACCCCGAAGCACTACTTGCCGCAGCGACGCGCGCGGCAAGGGCGAGGGCGTTGATCCTCGACAACCGCCTGCTGCGCGCCATCACGGATGCGGAGGCCGGCGATGCCCTGATCGGCGACACCCCCGTCATGCGCCGCCTTCGCACGATGATCCCCATGCTGGCAGACGCGGCGCTCGATCTGGTGATCGAGGGAGAGATCGGCACGGGGAGGGAATATTTCGCCCGTCTCGTCCACCGGGCCGGTCGCCGGTCGCGTCATCGCTTCCTGAAGATCGATTGCGCGACGGCGCCAGCCGCCCTTGTCGAGCGTGAGTTGTTCGCCCCCAATGGTGTCATCGCACGGGCGCATCGCGGCTCATTGTTCCTCGACAATCTTGCGGATGCCACGCCCGACCTGCAAAACCGCCTTGCCCGTTTCGCGGAGGAGCGGGCAGTCGGGCTCGATGGGCGCGATCCCCATGCTGTCGATCTGCGGATCATCGCGTCGGTAGAGGAGGGGAGACGCGCGCAGGTTTCGCCTGCTCTCTTCCACCTCCTTGCGGGCGTTCCACTGCGGATGCCGCCGCTCGCCGAACGGCCTCAGGATATTCCGCTGCTGTTCGCCCATTTCGTCGCCCGCGCGTCGGAGCGGCATAGGTGCGCCATGCCGGACCTTGCCGAGCATGCCCACCGGCTTGCCGCGCGCATGTGGCCCGGCAATGTGCTCGAACTGGAGAAGATGGCGGAGCGCATCTGTCTGGGACTGGACGAAGGCGACATTCCGTCCGGTAGTATTGGCCTTGCGCCGCTGCCAGCGCGGCTGGATGCGTTTGAAAGAGCGGCGATCATCGATGCCGTGCAAAGCGCAGATGGCGAGATAGCCGCCGCGATCGAGGCGCTGCAGCTTCCGCGAAAAACATTCTACTATCGCGTGAAGCGGCTGGGGATAGACCTTCGGGCGCTGCGCCGACGGTGATGAGATAGGGGCTGCGGCATGACCCTACAATATACCTGATAATAGTAATTATGTTAAATGTCGTTATTACCTTACCGCGCTTCCAGCATCATCCGCCCGTCTTCCACGCGCCAGGATTTGAGTTTGTTGAGGAAGTTCATCCCCAGCACATTGATGTCGCCAAAGGATGACGACACCACCACGGGCAAGTCCGACGCGCGGATGGCATTGCCGATCTCGACGGATGCGATCGTCGATCGGTCTGCGGTCACGTCTCCGTTCGCGGTTTGTATCATAATACCGCCTCGCAGCGGATCGATCGTCAGGCCAAGCATATCGGCGCTCGATTTCGACAAGGCTGTGATGCTCGCGCCGCTGTCGACCAGGAAGCGAACTTTCCGCCCGTTGACGACGGCATCGACCCAGAAATGGCCGTCCTCGCTCATCGGGATGGATACCGACCGGCCGGTCGCTGCCACGGGCGTCTCGCCGGTTGCCGCGGCGTTCATGGATTGCACCTCGCCACCACGGCGCGATTGCTGCCATGCCGTCAGTTGTGGTTCCAGCCATGCGAAAATCAGGTAGCAGCCGAGAAACAACGCGACCCAGCCCAGCGACCAGCCGATCAGCCGGGCCAGCGGTATGCGCCGCGCGACCAGCGAACTGGCGACCATCATCAGGACGATGACGATCCAGACCGTTCTGGCCATGCTGTCGCCATCAGCCATTCACGACGTCCCTGCGCCCAGCGTGACGATCAAGCCATCATAGCCGGGCTCGACACCGGTCGGCAGACGGCCCGACAAGGCGACATAGTCCAGACTGTTATCCATATGGGTCAGGATGGTTCGGCATGGCCGGATCTGTTCGACGGCGGCTAATGTCAGCGCGAGGTGCGCGTGGCTGGGATGCGGACGGTCGCGCAGTACATCCGCCACCCATATGTCGACGCCTTCAAAAAATGCCACCATCTGCGGCGTAACTTCATGAAAATCCGTTGAATATCCAATAGACTTGCCATTTTGTGCGAAGCGGAATCCGGTGGAGAATATCTCGCCATGGGGCTGATCGACGGCTTCCACGATAATATCGCCAATCTCCAGCCGACCTTCCGGCAACACAGCAGCCTCTATGATCGGCGGATAGCCAAGGCGCCCCTCGAAAGCATAGGTGAACCGTCTTTTCAGCAGGTCCAGCGTCTCTCGGCGCGCAAAGGCTGGTACGACGGACCGGCTATGCTGGGCGATCTGGCGGATGTCGTCGATGCCGTGGCAATGGTCGGCATGGTCGTGGGTCCAGAGCACGGCATCCACATGCCCGACCTCCGCCGCCAGCAACTGAGCCCGCAAATCGGGGCCGGTGTCCACCAATATGCAGGTCGTCTCGCTCCGGATCAATATGGATGCCCGCGTTCGGCGGTTGCGCGGATCGGTGGGATCGCAAGCGCCCCAGTCCCCGCCGATACGGGGCACGCCGGACGAGGTGCCGCATCCCAGCAGGGTCAGGCTGAGCATGGCACGCCCCGCTCTACCCGTCGGTGCATTTGGTGAACAGGTCGGTGAAATTGGCACTGGTGCGCTGGGCCAGTTCCTCCACGGGGACACCACGCAAGGTCGCGAGGAAACGGGCCGTATCGACAACGAACAGCGGCTCGCACGGCCTGCCACGATGCGGAATGGGTGCCAGGAATGGGGAGTCCGTCTCGATCAGCAGCCGGTTGTCCGGTATCCGCCGCGCCGTCTCCTGCAACGCCTTGGCATTCTTGAACGTCACAATTCCCGACAGGCTGATATAGAAACCGAGGTCGAGGGCGATGTCGGCAAAGGCATCGCTGGCGGTGAAGCAATGGATCACGCCGGGAAAGGCACCCTTCCCCATCTCCTCACGCAGGATCGCGGCGGTATCCTCCTCCGCGTCGCGGGTGTGGACGATGATCGGCAGGCCGGTTTCACGCGAAGCCGCGATGTGGGACCGGAAACTATCCTGCTGACGCTGCCGATCGCTATGGTCGTAATAATAGTCGAGGCCGGTTTCGCCGATGCCGATGATGCGGAGATGCGCCGCCCCGTCGACCAGCCGCGCGGTGTCGACGTCGGGATGCGTGTCCGCCTCATGCGGATGAATGCCGATGGTCGCCCAGACATCCGGTTCCCGCTCCGCCGTGCCCAGCACGTCTGCCCATTCGGATGCGCGCGTGGCGATGTTGAGCATGCGCGACACGCCCCCTGCCCGCGCCCGCTCCAGCACCGCCGCCTGTTCCTCGACAAGGCCCTTGTAATTCAAATGGCAATGGCTGTCGGTGAACATCGTGTCTCAGCCCTCTTCGGCAGGGAGTTCCAGACGGGGGAACAGTGGCTTGGGCGGGGACAGGGTGAAGCCCGAATCCTGAAGCCCCGCATACCAGTCATCGGCCAGCCCCGCATAGTTGCGGACATCGGCAGGAACGCCCATCTGGTCCAGCAGGGCCGCCGCGCTCGCCGGAATGACCGGCGAAATGGCGATGGCGAGCTGGCCGATGGCGACATAGAGCGTCGCCAGCACCGCCTCCATCCGCGCCGGATCGGTCTTGCGCAGTGCCCACGGCGCCTGCGCGTCTATATAGGCGTTGCAGGCGAACACGGCGCGCAACCAGCTTTCGATCGCAACCGACGGCGCCAGCGTATCGAACGCGACGGGCACATCTTCGGCGCAGGCTTTGCGCACCTCGGCCAGCAATGCGGCATCGACATCCGCCGGAGCCTCGTGCGGGAGACCACCGTCGAGGTTTTTGGCAATGAAACTCAGCGTACGCTGGGCGAGGTTACCGAAACTGTTGGCAAGGTCGGAATTGGCTTTTAGCACAATGGCTTCCGGGCTGTAGCTGCCGTCATTGCCGAAAGTCACCTCGGCCATCAGGAAATAGCGCAACTGATCCACGCCAAAGCGATCCGCCAACTCCAGCGGATCGGCAACATTCCCGAGCGACTTCGACATTTTCTCGCCGCGGTTGAGCACGAAGCCATGACCAAAGACCTGCGACGGCAAGGGCAGGTTCGCGCTCATCAGGAAGGCAGGCCAATAGACCGCATGAAAACGGACGATGTCCTTGCCGATGATATGGCGAATGTCGCCGCCCTGCGCCCAATAGCGCGAAAAGCGTTCCTGATCATCGGGATAACCGCATCCGGTCATGTAATTCGTGAGGGCATCCACCCAGACATACATGACATGGCCATCGCTCCCCGGCACCGGCACACCCCAGTCGAAACTGGTGCGCGAGATGCTGAGGTCGTTCAGCCCGGCCTCCACGAACCGCATCACCTCATTGCGGCGGCTGTCGGGACGGATGAAATCGGGGTTCTGTTCGTATAGCGCCAGCAGACGGTCCTGATAGCGCGACAAGCGGAAGAACCAGCTTTCCTCGACCGTCCATTCGACCGGCGTGCCCTGCGGCGACAGTTTCTCTCCGCCCTCGTTCTCGACCAGTTCCTTTTCGTCGTAAAAGGCTTCGTCGCGGACGGAATACCAGCCTTCATAGCGGTCCAGATACAGGTCGCCATTCGCTTCCATCGCCTGCCACAGAGCCTGGCTGGCGCGATAATGATCCGGCTCGCTGGTACGGATGAAGCGATCGTAGCTGATATTGAGCTGGTCGTTCATATCCCTGAAATATTGGGACATTTCATCCGCGAGCGCGCGCGGCTCCATATCCTTGCCGCGCGCCGTCTGGACCATTTTCAGGCCATGTTCGTCGGTTCCCGTCTGGAAGAACACGTCGCGTCCCGCCATGCGCAGCGCGCGCGCAAAGGCATCGGTCGCTATCGCCTCATAGGCATGGCCGATGTGCGGCTTTCCATTGGGGTAGCTGATCGCGGTCGTGATGGTCGCTGGCACGGACATGCTGTTCTCTGAACCTGAAACGAGGGGAATGTCGCAGGCTCTCTAATAGAGCCGCGCGTCCCTGCCTAGGCCATAGTCGCGAAGAGACGCCCGTGCCCGTCGCTATGCGGCGAGCCTGCGCAGGGGAGCCGGCGCCTCGACCTCGTCCGTATGGACGATGAATTTCGACAGCCACAGCGATCCGAAGGCCGTGGTCAGGGCCGTATCGGCGGCATCCCGGCCAGCGGCCATGAGGATGCGACCGATGCGCGGAACGCGGTGGCGGGCATCGAAGCTATGCCATTGGCCGCCCAGATACACCTCGAACCACGCATGGAAATCCATCGCGACATCGACCGGAGCAATGCCGATGTCGCCCAGATAGCCGCTGCAATAGCGCGCGGGAATATTCATGCACCGGCACAGGGCAACCGCCAGATGGGCAAAATCCCTGCACACCCCCACCCGCTCGCCATGGGTTTCCCCGGCGTTCCGCGTTGAGCGCGCATATTGATAGCCATAGGTGATGTGGTGGTGGACATAATCCACGATCGCCTGCACCCGCTGCCATCCCGGCGGTATCGAGCCAAAAAGGCTCCACGCCAGACCGGACAGTTGATCCGTGTCGCAATAGCGGCTGCCCAGCAGGTAGACAAGCACGTCCGGGGGCAAGTCTTCGGGCGAATGCTGCTCCGCTTCCGGCGCCTGCGGATCGGGTCGCCCACAATCCTCCACGATGAAATCGCAGGACAGCGTAACGCCGCCCGGCGGCACGGTGAGCCGCGTACAGATATTTCCGAACCCATCCGCATAGTCTTCCATCGCGACGGGCCTGTCAGCGGAAATGCTGTGAGGGGTGAGCAGGTCGTGTGTTCTGGACGGGTGGAGATTGAGCATCGCGATCATCGGCGTCGCGACATTGGCCATAAACGTAATTTCGTATCCGGCGCGGATCAACATGAACGCAATCCATTTCCTGATGATAGGCCATTCCCCCGGGCATAGTCACGCCGATGGCCACCACCGATATCCCTGCAACTGCACCGACTACTCGGCGCTTTTGCTCGGCACTTCGGACAGAGGCCTCATTGATATACCGGAGGGAACCGGTGGTGACTAAATGTGGGGAGCTGGCCATTCGTTCCCTCGTGGCAGCAAGTTAAAGCCTCCATTCGTCGCGTCTGCTGCTCTGTCCGGTGGAACTTATATTACGCTATCACCGTAACGATCCTTGGTTAGGGCTACTTGAGCATTGCCGATACGGTGGTTAGAAATCGTACAGGAACGCCGGCCATCTTCAGGGGGATTATAATTGTGATGTTCAAGCCGGATGCCTGTGACGTTCCACTTCCATCGAGCTCGCCACCTCCGCCTGTCAGCAGTCGTGCTCAACCGTCCGGGGCGGGCTCAGGTCGGCGTCCAGCCATGATACCCTCGTCCGGCGCATGTTGAGCAAGGGCGAACAGGCGAGCCAGAACCTCGAACAGGCGCGCGAGATGCGGGCGGCGGGCCTGTCCTACAAGGAAATCCGCCGCACGCTGGCGCTGACCCCCAGCCAGCTTGGCCGCGTTCGTCGCCTGCTGAGCCGTGCGAAGGCGGCCAATACGCGGCTGCGCTCGACAAAGCCGCATGCGACGGATCGCGATCTGCCGGTCATGCAGTCCGTTTTGCCGCCGGGGCTACGGCAGAGTTTGAAGGCGGCGGGCTATCGGACGCTCGGCGATCTGGCGGATAGCCTTGCCGACCCCGCCTTCTCCGGATGGGAGGAACTGCCGGGCATAGGTCCGCACCGGGCGCGTCAGGTCAGGGAGCTGCTGGACCATTTCGGCTTGCTCCCCGGTGCCGACGATCTGCAGGCGGCGATAGAGGATATATTTCCCGAACTGCGGGATGCGGGGCGATAGTCTGCCGTCGCGCATCCCGACGGTTTGCGTTAGGACGCCGCTATGCGGAACACGGAACTCCTGAAAAATCTGGCGGATTGCCAATCTCCCGATCCCCTTCTCGCCGCAATATTCAAACAGTATCCCGACCTGCGTGCGCCGATCGATATTGAGATGGTGGCCCGCGCCACGGGCATCACCGAATTCGGGACCATCGATGCGCAAGGGCCTTCGAGCGCGCTGGTCACGGACGCAGGCAAGGCGGCGGGAACCATAGCATGTGCGAGGGGATCGTCGGCGCAGCGCCGCCGCTTCGCCATCGCGCACCAACTGGGGCATTTCCTCCTCAAATCGCATCACGGTGGCAGGCAATGCACCAACCGCGATCTGGCCGAAGTCCGCCGCGATACCGATCATCGCAAGGAGGAGATGCAGGCCAATCGGTTCGCCGCCGGCCTGCTCATGCCAAAACCGCTGTTTGCCGCGTTCGTCGATGCTCTGGGAAAGCCGACCGTCGCACATCTGCCCATGATTGCAGCGGCCTATGACGTGACACTCGAAGTGGCGGCAAGTCGCTATGCCGATCTTACACCGAGTATCTGTGCGCTGGTCTTTATCAAGGATGGCGTCGTGCGGTACGCCCGGCCGTCCCGATCCTTTCCGCCGCTGTCGATCCAGACCGGCGCGCCCGTCCCGCCCGCAATCCTGTCTGCCGACCCCAAGGACAAGATTGCCTGGCTCCCGGCGGAGGCTCGGGACTGGCTGGCGCTCTCCCGTGAGGTCCGCCCGCCCACGCTGACGATGCAGATACTCAGCAAGGCGAACGGCTTTCAGCTTGTCATGCTGCTCATCAACGCCGCAGCGGAACGCCGCGCCGACGAAGAGGCGGAAAAGCTGGCGACGGAAAGAACGAAATTCGGGCAACGAAGGTAAATATGCGCAAACCCCTGTTCCTATCGGCCTGCCTGCTGCTCGCGGCGTGCCAACCGCCAGCCGATCCCGATACGCCTATGGCCAAAGCGTTGAGGGACGATGTTGGCGGTCGCCTGTTCTACATCGACTCCAACGACAGGCATGACGGCAAACGCTCCACGCTGATCCTCGCCTGCCATGGCGACGGGGACAATATCGTGATGTTCAAGACGCAGGCCCCGCTCTCGTCCCCGCCGTCGAAGCCCGTATTTTTCGACTATCGGGCCGGTACGGAGATGGGGCGCGCCGAAGCCAGCTGGACAAATCAGGACGTCTGGACCTTTCGGGACAGCAAATTTGCGCAGGCGTTCGCAAAATCCTTCCTGCGGACGGCGCAAGTCACTGTCGGCTTTCCCGGCGAAACGGGCGCAGCCCATGCCGCGACGTGGAGCCGGTCGACCGCCGCCGATTTCGAGAACCAGCTCACCGGCTGGTGCCTGAAACCATAGTCAGGCGATGCCTATGCGTCATGCAGCGGCACCCGCCAGTTGAGAGCCTCGTCCAGCGCCCATAAAAAGACCCGCCGAACAGAGGTCCGGCGGGCCAGTGACGGGTCGCTCTTGATGAGTGTCAGCGCACGCTGGCCATCGCATCGCCCGAACCCTGGGCCTTCTTTGCGGCCTTGGTGATCTGGCCTTCACCCATGGCGGAGATCAGCGCGCTGCCCTGCCCGGAGAAGTTCGCCGCGGGCAGAGTGGCCGTGCGGCCCTTCACATCGACCAGCAGCGACTGGACATGGCCCCGGCTGTCAGCGACGACCTGCCGCACGCGGCCGATGGTCTGGCCCTTGGCCGACTGGATCACCATGCCCGGCTCGACGGCAAAAGCGCCCGACGCACTGGCCGCCGCGCTGTTGGCGAGGGCAAGCTGGTTGCCAGCCGCGCTCAGTGCGCCATTGGCGCTGCCGCTTGCCATGCCGGAAGCATTAGCTGCAACGTTGCCCGCGCTATTGCGCACTGCTCCCGTTGTGCTGCGAACGGCGTTGGAGGTGGCCGACCGTGCCCCGTCCGTGGTTGAACCCACGGTGGAGCGCGCCGATGACACCGCGCCGCGAACGGCATCCGTGCCGACAAGCTGCGCATTGCCGGACGCGCCCACGCTGCTCGCCGCATTACCCGAGGCCGAACCGGACACTGCCCGAGCCGGTGTATCGAGCGTCTGGCCGACTGCACCGCTCGCCGCCGTATCGACTGAACGATCGACGGAGACGGCACCGCTGCGGCGATTGACGCGGCTGCTGCCCGTGGTGCTGGCCGTGCCCGACAGCGTTCCGTCGGTCGCGCCACGAACGCTACCCATTGTGCCACCCATGGTGCCGCCGATACCGCCGCCCAGACCACCGCCGAGGCCGCCACCAATACCACCGCCCAATCCACCCCCAAGGCCACCGCCGCCCAGAAGCTGTGCGGAGGCAGGCGACGTGGCCGCCAGGATCAGCGCGCCGGTCGCGATCAGAAACTTGTTCATGACGAATTCCTTTCCTGTCTGCTGAGCGCCCTTCACAGCACTCTCATCAAAGCAAACGGCCCCTCTTTTCGATTTCATCCATGGGGGCGGAATTTTTTTCAGCGCGGGCGACATTCCCCGCACAGCAGCCCGCGTCCATAGGCCGCGTCGGCTCCCTTGGCGCCCAGATCGCTCGCTTCCCGGTCGAGTGCGGAGCGAAGCGCCGCGCCATCCTGCCCGGCATCCTTCATCGCCGCCGCCCGCGCCGCGACCAGCGGAGCAGCAAAGGATGTGCCACGCACCGCCCGCCAGCGACCGCGTGCATCCATCGCCTTCATATCCGCACCCGGTGCGGCATAGTCGAGATGCGCGGCCCTCCCCGCCTCGATCAGCGCGCGATTGCGACCATCGACGCCCGTGACCGCCAGCACGGCGGGATAGGAAGCCGGAAAGGCAGCGGGTGCCGCAGGACCGTCATTGCCCACCGCCGCCACGATAACCATGCCGCGCGACAGGCATGCCGCCACGGCGCGCGCGAGCAAGGGATTGCCCGGCCCCGTCAGGCTGATCGAGACAACCGGCACGCGCTGCCCCTGCATCCAGTCGAGCGCGCGCACGATGGTCAGCGCACTGCCGCCTGCCGGATCGCGCCCATAGACATCGGCGGAAAAGATCGCCTGCACTCCGGCATGTCGCAACAGGGATGCGACCGCTGTGCCATGATCGCTGGCGCTGGGCGCTCCCGTCGCAAAGCCTCGCGCAGCACGAACCGGCACCGCTGGGCCCACGCCGCCGTCGATCACCCCAACGGATGCACGGATCGCGCCCTTTGTCCTGTCTTGCGATCCCCCCGCTGCGCCTGCCACATCGCCGCTGGGGAACAGCAACTGGTCGGCGGTGAACGTCCGGTCGGGCATGGCCGCCCGCAATGCCGCGAGCGCAGCGGGCAGGCTCATGCCCTGCGGCACGGTCAGTTCGGTGGCAGACAGGCCGAGATTGCCGAACGCCTCCGCCCCGTGCGCCGTGAAGCCCAACGCTCGCACCTTGTCGATCGCCGCCGCGTCACCATCGATCATCAGGACGACACCCCGCCGGGCCGGATCGCCACGCTCGTCCGTTTCCACATAGGGGCGGCGGCTCCGCACGAAATCCTGCAGCCGGTCCAGCCGGTCCCGCGCCATGTCCGCCACGGAGCGTACCGGCGCGGTCACATCGTCCAGCGGCGCAATCCGGTCGAGCGCACCCGTCGCGCGGCCCAGCACCGATCCCGCCGCCCCTCCCACATCAGGCACGCCAATCTGCGCCGCGACGGGCATCGCGGCGACGAGCAACAGGGCGGGGATCAGGCGGGTCTTCATCTTTCTTCATCCTGTCTCGCGAAAAAACGTGCTATGCAATGGATGAAACGGATGAGGCCGCCCGTTGCATCCCATGAAAGAAGGGCAAGTGGTTCTGAGCACGGATTTCGAGGATGGCATCGTGGCGCTGCTGCCCCGGCTTCGCCGGTTCGCGGCGGGCCTGTCGCGCGACCTCGCCACGGGCGACGACCTTTGCCAGATGACCATCGAGCGTGCGCTCAAGGCCCGGCATCAATGGGCGCAGGGCACGCGGCTCGACAGCTGGATGTACCGAATCATGCGCAACCTGTGGATAGACGAAATCCGCGCGAACAAGCGCCGCCAGCAGACCTTTGTGGAGGAAGAGGCGGGCATGGCCGTGGGCGTGGCCGCCGAACAGGAGGCCCGCACGGAGCTTCGCTTCGTGGACCGCGCGCTGGCCCGGCTTCCTGATGAGCAGCGGGAGGCGGTGTTGCTCGTCATGGTGGAGGGCTATGGTTATCAGGAGGCAGCGGACATCATCGGCTGTCCGGTGGGCACGCTGAGTTCGCGTTTCGCGCGCGGGCGCGATGCCCTGCACCTATTGCTGGAGGGCGGACAATGACGATCGATCGGGACATGCTCGCCGCTTATGCGGAGGGTCAATTGGACGAGGCCGACCGGGCAAGGGTCGAGGCCGCCATCGCCGCCGACCCCGCGCTGGCGGAGGATGTCGCGCGCCACCGGGCCTTGCGGGAGCGGTTGCAGGCGCATTTTGCGCCGGTGCTGGACATGCCGGTGCCGGAGCGGCTGCTTGATGCCGTGCGAGCGCCTGAACAGGCGAGTAACGTGGTCGAGTTGAGTGCTGTGCGGGCGGCATGGGCCGACACGGCGCGCAAACTGGCCTTCCCTCGCCTGATCCTGGGCGGCGCGCTTGCCGCGTCGCTCGCCATCGGGCTGGTCGTCGGCAGCCAGATGCCGGGCAGTGGGCCGGTGGGCAGCGCGGGTGGGCAACTTGTCGCGCAGGGCACGCTCGATACCGCGCTTACCACGCAACTGGCTTCGGCCGATCCGCAGCCCGTGCGGGTGCTCCTGTCCCTGCGTAATGCGCAGGGCCGCTATTGCCGCGTGTTCCAGACGGATGCTCTGGCGGGCCTCGCCTGCCGGGACGAAGGCCGCTGGAAGATTGATCGCCTCCAAAACGGCGGCCCGGAATCCGGCGGGCAATATCGCCAGGCGGGTAGCGCGCTGGGTGACGTCATGGCCGCCGCGCAGGGCCTCGCGCCAGAGGGGGCGCTCGACCATGAAGCGGAAAAGGCTGCGCTGGACGCGGGCTGGAAGTAACGCCGGTCAGCTCATACTACGGGCACCGAAGCATCGACAAGGGCGGGCAGGCGGACCCGGAACAGGCTTCCCTCCCCCGCCGCGCTTCTGACCAGCGATATGCTGCCGTCATGCAATTCGACCAGTTGGCGGACGAGGGCGAGGCCGATGCCCAGCCCTTCCTGCGCGCCGCCTGTGGATTTCTTCACCTGCGCGAACAGGTCGAATATCCGGCTCTGCATTTCGGGCGGGATACCGATGCCCGTGTCCGCCACGTCGATTTCCACACAATCCTCGACGGACCGCGTCGTCAGCCGAATCTCGCCACCCGGCAGCGTGTATTTCGCGGCATTGTTGAGGAGGTTGCTGACAATCTGCGCGACCCGCGTATGATCCGCGTCCAGCCAGATATCGTCCGGCACCGGATCGACGATCAGCCCGTGTCCCGCCGCTTCGATCAGCGGCTGGCTCGCCTCGATCGCGAAGGAGAGAACCTCCTGAAGCGACACGCGCTCCCTTTTCAGAGAAATCTTGCCCTGATCGATACGCGCGATGTCGAGGATATCCTCGATCAGCCGTGACAGATGGCGGACATGCCGGTTCATCCGTCCGCGAATTTCCCGCGCGGCATCGGTCCCCTCGCGCCGCTCCAGCAGGTGAAGGCCGGCACCCAGCGCCATGATCGGATTGCGCAGTTCATGGCCCAATATCGCCAGAAACTCGTTCTTGCGGCGGTCCGCCGTTTGCAGGGCGCTCGCCAGTGCGGCCAGTTCGTCGCGCTGCGCGGTGATCTGGCGCCGCTGGTCGTACAGGTCGAAAAAGACATCGGCCTTCGACCGCAATATGTCCGCTTCTATCGGCTTCTGGATGAAATCCACTGCGCCTGCCTCATAGCCCCGGAACCGACGCTGCCTGTCTGCGGTCCCTGCAGTCAGAAAGATGATGGGGATATGGCGCGCCCGCTCGTTGCCGCGCATGAACTCGGCCAGTTCAAAGCCATCCATGCCCGGCATCTGCACATCGAGCAGCGCCAGCGCGACGTCGTGGACCAGAAGCAGTTCCAGCGCCTCCTCCCCCGAACGCGCCTTGAGAAAGGTCAGCCCGTCGCGCTGCAGCAACGCCTCTAGCGCCAACAGATTTCCGTCGAGATCGTCGACCAGCAGGCAGGTGATGGGATCTTTTTCGCTCGTCATGTCGCCGCCAGTTTCAGAAGATAGGTGGTAATGTCGTTCAGGCTCATCGCCTGTGCAGAGGGACAGGTCGCCAGCGCCATTTCGGGCATAGTGGGCACCTGCGCGCTTGCCGGGTCCTGCACGATGGCATGGCCGCCAGCGTCCGCCACCGCACGGAGGCCCTCGGCTCCGTCATGATTGGCGCCGGTCAGCATGATGCCCGCCACGGCAGGACCATAGGCGTCCGCCGCCGTTTGCAGAAGCACGTCGATGGCGGGGCGACTGTGGTTCACCGGCTCATCGAGCGACAGCGCAAGCGTGCCGCCGTCTTCCACCAGCAGATGATAGTCCGAAGGCGCGAAATAAATGGTGCCGCCGACGGCCTGCTCCTTGTCCTCCGCTTCCTTGACGCGCAATCGGCATTTGCCCTGGAACAGCGTGACCAGCGCATTGCTGCGGTCGGGCGGCACATGGACGACGATCAGCACGGGCAGCGGATAAGTCGCGGGCAGCGTCGGCAATATCTGCAACAGCGCCTGCACCGCGCCCGCCGACGCGCCGATGGCGACCGCTCGGATGGGGGCCGCGCTCATGGCTCCTGCCTCTGGTAGATTTTCTCTTCCCGGTCGAAATCGGCGAAGGCGGCGGCATGGGCCGAGAACCGCAGGCTTTCCTTCGAACCGAGGCCCAGAAACCCCTTGCGCGCGAGGGAGTCGCGAAACAGACCGATGGCGCGATCCTGCAAATCCCGGTCGAAATAGATGAGGACGTTGCGGCAGCAAATCAGGTGCATCTCGCCAAAGACCGCATCGGTGACGAGGCTATGATCCGAAAACACCACCTGCGACCGCAGGCTCTTGTCGAACACTGCGCGTCCGTAATCCGCCGTATAATAATTGGACAGCGAGGATCGCGCGCCGGATTTCTGGTGGTTCTCGGTGAACTTCCTGATCTGGTCCAACGGATATATGCCCGCTTCCGCAGCCTTCAGCGCATCCGGATTGATGTCCGTAGCGTAGAATAGCGTCCGCTGATCCAGCCCTTCCTCGCGAAACAGGATCGACAGCGAATAGAGTTCCTCCCCGTTGCTGCACCCGGCGATCCACACCTTGAGCGATGGATAGGTGCGCAGGTGCGGGATCACCTTCTCGCGCAGCGCCCGGAAATAGGATGGGTCGCGAAACATCTCGCTGACCTGAACGGTCAGGTAGTTCAGCAGCCGGGGCAGCGTGGACGGCTCGTGCAGCAGCCCTGCCTGCAGGGTCGAGAAACTGGTGAAACCCAGTTGCGCACGCGCCTGTATCAGACGCCGCTTGATCGACGCGCGCGCATAATGACGAAAGTCATAATGATAACGCTGATACAGCGCCTCCAGCAGAAGCTGGATTTCAATATCCTCGACACTGCCTTGCACTAACCGGCCCTCATCGCGGCATCCAGACACGGACGAGCGACAGGAGTTTGTCGACGTCGATGGGCTTGGCCATATAATCGTTGGCCCCTGCCTCCAGACAGCGTTGGTGGTCGTCCGGCATCGCCTTGGCGGTCAGCATCAGGATGGGCAGCGATGCCCAGCGCGAATCGCCCCGGATTTCGCGGGTAGCGGTCAGCCCGTCCATGACCGGCATCATCACATCCATCAGCACGAGGTCGATGGCCTCCGCGGTGTCCTCTGCTGCGGCCAGCGCATCTATCGCCTCCTGCCCGTTCCGCGCGATCTGCACGGTCGCGCCGCGCGGCTCCAGAACGCTGGTCAGGGAGTAGACGTTGCGGACGTCGTCCTCCACGATCAGGATGCGGCGGCCCTCCAGCGCGGCATCGCGATTGCGCGCCTTCTGGATCATCCGGCGCTGCTCCGGCGGCAATTCCGACACCACCTGATGCAGGAACAGCGAAACCTCGTCGAGCAGGCGCTCGGGCGACTTCGCACCCTTGATGATGATCGAACTGGAATAGCGCCGCAGCCGCTGTTCTTCGTCCGCGGAGAGGTCATGCCCCGTATAGACGATGACCGGCGGGAAACCGTGGTCGCCCTCCTGACTGAGCGTTTCGAGAAGCGCATATCCCGACGTATCCGGCAACGAGAGGTCGAGGACCATGCAGTCGAACGTCTGCTGCCGAAGCTGTTCCAGACACTCCGCCGCCGTGCCCACGCCCACGGTTTCCACATCGTCGGACAACAGCAACCTGCCGACCGCATCACGCTGAACGGGATCGTCCTCGACAACCAGGACACGCCGCACCCGCGTCGCGAGTTTCGCGTGCAGCCCTTCCAGCACTTCGGCCAGTTGTTCCCGCTTCACTGGCTTGACGAGATACCCCACCGCGCCGAGCGAGAGAGCGGCCTGACTATGGTCGGACGCGGAGATGACGTGGATGGGAATATGCCGCGTCGCCTCATCATGCTTGAGCCGATCAAGCACAGTCAGCCCCGACTGGTCCGGCAGGCCCAGGTCGAGCACGACCGCGCTCGGCATATAGTCACGCGCGAGGATCACGGCCTCTTCCGCCGTACCGGCGACGATGCACTGGAACCCCATTTCGCGCGACAGGTCGCACATGACCGACGCGAACACCTCGTCATCCTCGATGACCAGCAGCAGTCGACGTCCTTCGGCAAGCGACGTCCGGTCGTCCTCGATCATCCATTGCGAAGGTGCCGGAGCGGTCGCGGGCGTCTTGCCGCTTTGAGCGGGATTAGTCGGCGTCGCCACCGCTTCGCTACCAACTGACGGACGGACAGTGGAGGGCGCTACGCCCGCCGGGTCGTATGCGATGGGAATGACCAGCGTGAAGGTGCTGCCTTCGCCGGGCTGGCTCTCCAGCGTGATCCTGCCGCCCAGCAAACGGGTCAGTTCACGTGAAATCGACAGGCCAAGGCCGGTGCCGCCATATTTGCGGCTGATCGTCCCATCGGCTTGATGGAAAGCCTCGAAAATATGTCCCTGTTGCTCTCTGGACATGCCGATGCCCGTGTCCGCGACAGCGATGGCGAGCCGGTTCCCGTCGGCGGGCGACATCGTCATCGTGACACCTCCCTGCTCGGTGAACTTGAAGGCGTTAGAGAGCAGGTTCTTGATGATCTGCTCCACCCTCAACCGATCGGTTTCGATGGCGCGGGGGCAATCTTCGGCGAGGACGATCTCGAAGGCCACGCCTCGGTTGTCGGCGACCGGCTGGAAAAGCTGGCGGATATCGCTGACCAGACGCTGCATGGCGACGGGCTCCGGCTGGATCTGTATATGCCCCGCCTCGATCTTCGACAGGTCGAGTATGTCGTTGATCAGGGTGAGCAGGTCATTGCCCGATGACTCGATGGTCCGCGCGAACTTGACCTGATCGCCCGACAGATTGCCATCGGGATTGTCGCCCAGCAGCTTTGACAGGATCAGGAGCGAGTTGAGCGGCGTGCGCAGTTCGTGCGACATGTTGGCCAGAAAATCGGATTTATACTGGCTGGCCTGTTCCAGTTCATAGGCCTTGACCTGCAAATTGGCGCCTGCGCGTTCCAGTTCGTCGCGCTGGTTCTCCAATGTCTGGGCCTGCTCCTCCAACTGGCTGTTGGTCTGCTCCAGTTCGACCTGCTGCTGTTCCAACCGGACCTGCGACTCTTTCAGCGCCCTGCCCTGTTCCTCCAACTCTTCGTTGGAGACGCGCAGTTCCTCGCTCTGCGCCTGAAGCTCTCCCGACTGCCGCTGCGTTTCCTCCAGCGCATCCTGCAGCCTTGCCCGGAAGCGCGCCGAACGCAGGGCGATGCCGATGGAGGCCGAAGCCTGATCGAGCAGGTCGAGGGTTGCCTCGTCGACCGGATAGAAAAAGCCCAGTTCCATGACGGCGTTGACGACCTCGTCAGCCTTGGCCGGCACGATCACCAGATGCCGCGGCTTGTCCCGTCCTAGCGCCGAGCCGATGGTCACATAGCCTTCCGGCACGTCATGGAGCACCATGGGCCGGCCCTCAACCGCGACCTGACCAAGAAGTCCCTCCTTCATGGCGAAGTTCGTCGGCAGAGAGGCATCGGGCGGAACGCCGATGGTGGCGGCCCGCTGGAACAACCCGCCCTCGCCCTTGAACAGTGCGCCGCCCTGAAAACCCAGATAGCGGGACAGGAATGTCAGGATCGCATCGCCGAGATCCTCGACCGATTTGTCGCCCTGCATCGCGGCAGACAGCCCCAATTGCCCGGCCTGCAGCCATTGCTGGCGCGCCCGCGCGCGACCGTTCCTCTGCAACAGGATATAGATGGCGACGGTCAGCGCCGCGCCCAGCAGGCTGGACACGATACCGCTACTGATGGCGGCCCGCGAGGCGTTGGCCATCTCCTCCATGCGGACTTTGCGGAGGCGCAGTTCCTCCTGCGCCATCGCGTCCAGTTGCGTGCGAATAGAGTCCATCTCGATCTTGCCGCGATCGGTCGTGACCACGGCCAATGCAGCCGCAACACCCTTGCTGCGGCGCAAGGCGATAGTTTCCGCCAACTCCGCCAGCTTGGCATCGACGTGACGTTGCAGCGTGGCGATATTCGCCTGCTGCGTGGGATTGTCGCCCGTCAGCGAACCGACGCTCTTGAGGCGGCTCGTCAGTCCGGCGACGGCGCTCTTATAGGGCGCAAGATAGCTGTCATTGCCGGTCAGCAGATAGCCGCGCTGCCCCGTCTCGGCATCCTGCGCAGTCGAGAGAAGGTCGTCCAGCGCGATGAGGACCGTGTGCGTATGCCGGATCGCCTCGTCACTGTCGCGCAGGCTCTGGATGTTGAGATAGGCGATGGCGCCGCTGACCAAGAAAAATGCGATGCCGAGGGCCAGCCCCAGTCTCGACCATAAATCCGCGCGTGTACGAGAGCTGGACGCCAAAACTGCTTTTCCCATTACCATTCGGCTCTCGCGTAAGAGCAATCTGGCACTCGCCTAGCGGCTGTTCCGTCCGTCATGCAAGGATTGCTCGTCACGGCATGCGCAATCCTGATCTGGGTTGATAAGTTTCATGGGGAGAACAGTCTTTTTCGCCGCTGGGCAAATGAGACAAATCCGCAACAGCTTCCGGATACCCGACCCGTTGCGCGCAAGACGCTTGACACCTGACCCGTTTTGATTTGTCCTAATATCATATCAATAAAGAACCCGTTTCGTAGGACGCTGTAAAACAGATTTTCAGGTGAAGGGGTCACTTATGAGCATCAGACACACCATATTGGCATCGCGTTACGCGGTCGCCGTGAGCCTGTTGGCGTTGGGGGGCGGTTCGGCCTTTGCGCAGGGTACGGCGGATCAGGTCGCGCCCCAGGACGAGAGCAATCT
>DASVNT010000005.1:0-2106 GCA_036383715.1 Sphingobium sp.
CTGCGAAAGCAGGAGCCCAGGATGGCGAAGGGCAATCTGGCCCTGGACTCCTGCTTTCGCAAGAGCACGGCATATCTGTCACCGCCGCAGCAGGAAAACCGCATGTTCGGCGAACAGGTTCGCGTTCGCGTGGGTGGTTTCCTTGTCGCCCTTCAGGAACCATTGCCCGTCGATCTTCCAGCCGCGCTCCTTCACCAGCGCGCGGAAATCGTCGACCGTGACATGGTGGATGTTGAGCGTGTCATACCATGTGTCGGGCAGCAGTCGCGTCACGGGCATGCGGCCACCCCAGAGCAGCGATATCCGCCCGCGCCAATGCGCGAAATTGGGGAAGGACACGAAGGCCTGACGCCCGATGCGCAGCAGTTCCTCCACCACCAGATCGGGCCGCCGCGTGGTCTGGAGCGTCTGGCTTAGAATTGCGTAATCAAAACTGGCGTCGGGATAATAGGCAAGGTCGGTGTCGGCGTCGCCCTGCACCACGGAGAGACCGCGCCCCACCGCCGCGGCGACATTGCCGCCGTCGATCTCCAGTCCGCGCGCGTCGACCTGCTTGGCATCACGCAGCGCAGCCATCAGCGCGCCGTCGCCGCAGCCGACGTCCAGCACGCGCGCGCCCGCCTTCACGGTGCGGGCGATGAGGGCGAGGTCGGGACGCAAGCCTCCGCTCATGCGCGCCCGCCCCGGAGGAAGCCATCGACCACCCGGTTGAGTTCAGGACATTCGAGCAGGAAAGCGTCATGGCCGAAGGGGCTCGACAACTCCACGAAGCTCGCCTGCGCACCGGATGCGTTGAGGGCATGGACGATCACCCGCGATTCGGCGGTGGGATAAAGCCAGTCGGTATCGAAGCTGACGAGGCAGAAGCGCGCCTTGCTGGCGGTGAAGGCGTGGGCGAGGCTGCCGCCATGATCCTCGGCAATGTCGTAATAGTCCATGGCGCGGGTGATATAGAGATAGGAGTTGGCGTCGAACCGGTCGACGAAGCTCAACCCCTGATGGCGCAGATAGCTCTCCACCTGAAAATCGGCGTCGAAGCCGAAGGTCTTGGCGTCACGGCCCTGCAGGCGGCGTCCGAATTTTTCGGTGAGGCCCGCTTCGGACAGATAGGTGATGTGCGCGGCCATGCGCGCGACGGCCAGGCCCGCGCTCGGCACCTGCCCGTCGGCATAATAATCGCCGCCGCGCCAGTTGGGATCGGCCATGATCGCCTGCCGCCCGACTTCATGGAAGGCGATATTCTGGGCGCTGTGGCGGGCGGTGGAGGCGATGACGATGCAGCTTTCGACCCGGTCCGGGAAAATCGTCGGCCAGCTGAGCGCCTGCATGCCCCCCATCGACCCGCCGATGACGGCGGCGATCCTTTCCACGCCCAGATGATCCAGCAACAGCGCCTGCGCGCGCACCATGTCAGCGATGGTGAGCACGGCGAAACGCATCGCATAGGGTTCTCCCGTCGCGGGATCGACGCTGGCGGGGCCGCTGGAGCCCATGCAACTGCCGATGACGTTGGCGCAGATGATGAAATGCCGCGCGGGGTCGACTGGCTTGCCCTCCCCCACCATGCGCCACCACCAGCCGGGCTTGCCGGTGACGGGATGGTCCGACGCTACATATTGATCGCCGGTCAGCGCATGGCAGATGAGGATGACGTTGGACTTATCCGCATTCATCGCGCCATAGGTTTCATAGGCGATGTCGACCGGGCCAAGCGCCGCGCCGCTGTCCAGCCGCAGCGGGCCGGTCAGGCGGACCTGACGGCGGAGGCCGAAACGGCTGTCATCGGAAAGCGTTACGCTGGCCATGGGGAGCGGGCTAGGACTGCGGACGGAGGCTGTCAATCGTGGGACGCTGCGCTAGAGAAACGCGATGATGCAGAGCCGCTCCATTCCCGTCGTTGGCAAGCCGCTGGTGACGCCGATTGTCTAGGCGCGACGTGCTCCTGCGCAGGCAGGAGCCCAGTCCCGCGGTTTCAACTGGGCTCCTGCCTGCGCAGGAGCAAATCACATAAAAATTACAGCTTGCGCACCCAGCCCGCCGGGTCCGCCACGGTCCCGCGCTGGATGCCGGTCAGGTCGGCGCGCAGCGTTTCGGTGACGATACCGC
>DASVNT010000006.1:0-1639 GCA_036383715.1 Sphingobium sp.
CGCAGCGGCGCGATCGACTTTTCCAGCGCCGGTCCGCGCGTGATCCGCGCGCCCGCCTCCGGCCCCAGCCGCACCGCCAGCTCGTCCCACAGCCGCTCGTCCGGCCAATCCTCGACCCTCTCGTCCAGCGGAACCTGGATATAATAGCGGCTGCGCGTTTCCGACCGCATCGACGCCAGCGCGAAGCCGCGATCATGATTGGCGTAGATCAGTTCATGGTCGCACGGCGGCACGTCGGCCAATATGCCCAGCCATCCGAACGGATAGATTTTCTCATAGGCCCGCGCCACGGACGCCGGGATCGCCGCCCGCGAAGGCCCATGAAAACCGTCGCAGCCGCAGATGAACTGCGCATCGATCCGCTTCTCTGCTCCATCCTTGCTGTAGGTCAGATAGGGCGCGTCGCCCGCCACGTCATGCAGCGCGACGTCGCCCGCCTCATAGATGATCTCCAGCCCGCGTTCCGGGGCCGCCTCCATCAGGTCGCGGGTCAGCTCGGTCTGGCCATAGACCATCACCTGCTTACCCGTCAGCGCGGCGATGTCGATGCGGATCAGCCGCTCGCCATCGGCCAGGTGAAAGCCGTCATGCGGCAATCCCTCGCGATGCATCCGCTCGCCAAGGCCCAGCCGGTCCATCAGGTCGGTCGTCGTGCGCTCCAGCACGCCCGCGCGGATGCGCCCCAGCACATAGTCGGCGGACGCCCGCTCGACCACGACCACGTCCAGCCCTTCGGCGCGCAGCAAATGACCCAGCAACAGCCCGGCGGGGCCCGCGCCCACAATGGCGACTTGCGTCTTCATGAAAAAATCCCTCCCCGCTTTCGACCGGCTTCAGCCCAGCTGAGCTTCCAGCTGCCCCAGCACCCGGTAGCAATCGAACACCTTGGCGACGCTCGAATTGGGCTCCCGCCCTTCGCGGATGGCGCTGATGAATTCGCGGTCCTGCAACTCGATGCCGTTCATCGACACGTCGACCTGGCTGACGTCGATCGGCTCTTCCTTACCGTTCACCAGATCGTCGTAGCGCGCGATATAGGTGCCCGCATCGCCGATATAGCGGAAGAAAGTGCCCAGCGGCCCGTCATTGTTGAAGCTCAGCGACAGGGTGCAGATCGCCCCCGTCTCGCTCTTCAGCTGGATCGACATGTCCATCGCGATGCCCAGCTCCGGATGGATCGGCCCCTGCATCGCATGCGCGTCGACGATCCGGCCCGCCTGATAGGCGAACAGGTCCACCGTATGCGCGGCATGATGCCACAGCAGATGGTCGGTCCAGCTGCGCGGCGCGCCCTTGGCGTTGATGTTCCTACGCCGAAAGAAATAGGTCTGCACGTCCATCTGCTGGACGTTGAACTCGCCCGCCCTGATGCGGTTGTGCACAAATTGATGGCTCGGGTTGAAGCGCCGCGTATGCCCGACCATGCAGGTAAGCCCGGTCGCCTCCTGCTTGGCCAGCACCGCCTGCGCATCGGCCCAGCTGTCGGCGAGCGGGATTTCCACCTGGACATTCTTGCCCGCGTCCATGCAGGCGATCGCCTGAGCCGCATGCATCTGCGTCGGCGTGCACAGGATCACCGCATCGACATCATCGCGCGCCAACGTCTCGGCAAGTTCGGTCGTCGCATGACCGATGCCAT
>DASVNT010000007.1:0-1567 GCA_036383715.1 Sphingobium sp.
CCGCATAATAGCGCAGGAAGTCGATCGCCTCGCGCACCTCCCCGATCGCGTTAGGTAGGGACTTGCCCGCCTCACGCACGATCAGCCCCAGCAGCAGGGGCATCCGCGCCTGCATGGCGTCTGCGGCGCGCTCCAGCATGGCTGCCCGATCGCCCGTCGGCACATGGCCCCACTCACTGCTCGAGGCCCGGACAACCGCTTCGCACGCCTGTTCGGGAGAGGCTTCCCACACCATGCCGACGCAATCCCGGTGATCCGCAGGGTTGACCACTGGCCGCGATCGGCCTTCGCCCGCCCCCGCCGTCCAGGACATGGCCGCGCTTTCCCGCAGTGCGGCGGTCAGTCTCTCCAGCGCATCTTCATGCGTAAGGTCGATGCCTGCGGAATTGCGGCGATCCGGATAGAGCGACGAAGGCAGGGCAATCCGGTCATGCCCCTCACCGGGACGCCGCATGGCGCGAACGATGTCGACGGGGTCGGCGATCATCTCGTCGATCGACACAGCCGGATCGGCGATCCTGTTCACGAAGGAGGAATTAGCGCCATTTTCCAGCAGCCGCCGGACCAGATAGGCCAGCAACGTCTCATGTGTGCCGACCGGCGCATAGATGCGGCAAGGCCGGTGCAGCTTGCCGACGACCTGCTCGTAAAGCGGCTCGCCCATGCCGTGCAGGCATTGATATTCATATCTGCCGACGGCGAAATCCGGCCCGGCGAGATGATGGATGGTCGCCAGCGTTTGAGCATTATGGGTGGCGAATTGCGGAAAGACGGCGTCCTCTGCCGCCAGCAGCTTTCGCGCGCACGCGATATAGGCGACGTCGGTATGGACCTTGCGCGTATAGACCGGAAAGTCGGCCAGCCCGTCCACCTGCGCACGTTTGATCTCCGCGTCCCAATAGGCGCCCTTGACCAACCTGACCATGATCCGCCTTCCCGTCCGCCGGGCGAGATCGACGATCCAGTCGATGACGAAGGGGCAGCGCTTGCCATAGGCCTGCACCACGAAGCCCAGCCCGTCCCACCCGGCCAGTTCGGGATCGAGGGCGAGGCTTTCCAGCAGGTCGAGCGACAGTTCCAGCCGGTCCGCTTCCTCCGCGTCGATGTTGAGGCCGATATCATAGCCCTTCGCCAGCAGGGCCAGTTCCCGCACACGGGCCAGCAACTCCTGCTTGACCCGGTCCGCCTGCGCGCGGGAATAGCGCGGGTGAAGCGCGGACAATTTGATCGAAATGCCCGGCCCGTCATAGACGCCCTGCCCCTCTGACGCCTTACCGATGGCATGGATGGCGCGGGCATAGTCGCCATGGTAGCGCGCGGCATCGGCGGCGGTCGTCGCAGCCTCGCCCAGCATGTCGTAGCTGTATCGAAAGCCTTTGCCCTCCCTTTCGCGGGCGCGGTGCAAAGCCTCGTCGATCGTCTCGCCCATGACGAACTGCTCGCCCATCATCCGCATCGCCAGATCGACGGCGCGGCGGATCACCGGCTCGCCCGCGCGGGCGATCAGGCGAGTGAGCGCCGCGCCCAGCCCGCGATCATCGACGCTGCCGACCAGCTTGCCCGTGAC
>DASVNT010000008.1:0-45673 GCA_036383715.1 Sphingobium sp.
TCCATGTCGCCCCGCAACAACCGCGCCCCTCCGCCGCTCTAGCGCCGGGACGTTAACAGCCGCCTGACGACAAGGTTGCGGGTGCTACATCCCCGCGGCCTGCATTTGCGCGCGCAGCTTGACCAGCGTCTGTTCCGGCACGCGCGGACGTTCCGGCACCGGGTCGCCCTTGCGGAGGTTGGCGCGATCCTTCTCCGGCGGCTCGACCGCACGGACGCGGACCGCCGCATGACCCTGCCCCCGGATGCCCAGTTGCTCCGCCGCGCCGCGCGACAGGTCGATGATCCGCCCCCGGCCGGGCACGAAAGGACCGCGGTCGTTGATCCTGACCAATATCGTACGCCCGGTGCCGAGCGAGGTCACCTCCACATAGGTCGGCAGCGGCAGCGTCGTGTGCGCCGCCGTCACCCAGCCGGGACGAAAACGCTCGCCATTGGCCGTCCGGTTGCCGGATTCCGATCCGTACCAGCTCGCATAGCCGAGAAAATCATAGGACGGGTCGGCGGCGGGCACATAGCGCGTGCCCTTGACCGAAAAGGGCGGACCGATCCGCACCGGCAGGTCGCGCACGGGACGATAGTTGCCCCCTCCGCACGCAGACAGGGCGAGGAGTACCGCCGCCACGCCCGCAAATCTCGCCCTACTCTGTCCCCGCACGTGCATGATCCCTCTTTATAAGGCTTCACCGCGAAGGGAAATATGGCAGCGCCGCGTCGAGCATGGGCGAGAGTCGAACGGCCCCAATTTCGGGGCGGCTCACCTGTCTGAACGTCCGGACGATCGGGCAATTGTGGCATTCTGCCCTGAAATCATCACGATATTGCCCCATTCTGTTAATGTTCGGGCCATGTCCGCAGGGATACTCCTGTCCCCATGGCGCGTTAACAGCGCGACATAACAGGGGTACGTGAATTACGTCGGACAACAGGACCATTTTCTGAACAAGACATACCTTCAACCCTGATCCAACGGACGAAAGATAACTTGCGCATGTCTTTTCATGCAACGGCCTTTCATGTCCTTTTTAAATAGGTGTATTGATGAAGACTGTGATTTTCGCAGCGATTGCTGCCGCGACCATTGCTACCCCCGCTCTGGCCCAGAGCGATGACGCGACCGCCTTCACCGGCCCGCGCATCGGCGTCACCAGCGGATATGACAAGGTGCAGGATCATGACGGCGTGACCTATGGCGTCGCCGCAGGCTATGATCTGGCCGTCGGAAACAAGCTGCGCGCCGGTGTCGAGGTCGGCCTCGCCGACTCCACCGCCAAGACCGACACGGTCAAGGCCAGCCGTGACCTGTCCGCCTCCGCCCGCCTCGGCTATGCCGTGACGCCGAAGCTGATGCCCTATGCCAAGGTCGGCTATGCGTCCTCGCGCTTCGAGGACCGCACCGGAAGCGGCGCGGGCGCGGGCTTCGAGGGCGTGCGCTATGGCGCGGGCGTGGAAGTCGCGCCGACCCCGCGCACCTATATCTCCGCCGAATATCAGCGGACGGAATATGAGGCCAACATCGGTGGTCGCGATGCCGCGATGGTCGGCGTCGGCCTGCGCTTCTGATCGCGACACCTGTGATCTGACGGAAGGGGCGGCGAGCAATCGTCGCCCTTTTTGCATGCACCCTTGCCGCCGGCCGCGCCCTCCCCCATCTTGTTCCGATCCAACAGACCGCGCTTGAACTGTGCGAACAAATCTGGAACAAACCAATCCCATGAGTCTGACCCAAATCAGCGTGCGCGGCGCGCGCGAGCATAACCTCAAGGGCGTGGACATCGATCTGCCGCGCGACAGCCTGATCGTTATCACGGGCCTGTCCGGTTCGGGCAAGTCGTCCCTCGCCTTCGACACCATCTATGCCGAGGGGCAGCGCCGCTATGTGGAGAGCCTCTCCGCCTATGCGCGCCAGTTCCTGGAGATGATGCAGAAGCCGGATGTCGAGCATATCGACGGCCTCAGCCCCGCGATCAGCATCGAGCAGAAGACGACGAGCCGCAACCCGCGCTCGACGGTCGCGACGGTCACGGAAATCTACGACTATATGCGCCTGCTCTGGGCGCGGGTCGGCGTGCCCTATTCGCCCGCCACCGGCCTGCCGATCGCCGCGCAGACGGTCAGCCAGATGGTCGACCGGGTGATGACCCTGCCCGAAGGCGCGCGCGCCTATCTCCTCGCCCCCGTGGTGCGCGGGCGCAAGGGCGAGTATCGCAAGGAATTGCTCGAATGGCAGAAGGCGGGCTTCACCCGCGTCCGCATCGACGGCGAGTTCTACGAGATCGACGACGCCCCGGCGCTCGACAAGAAATACAAGCATGACATCGAAGTGGTCGTGGACCGCATCGCCGTGCGCGACGGCATTCAGACGCGCCTTGCGGAAAGTTTCGAGGCCGCGCTGAAACTGGCCGACGGGCTGGCCTATATCGATCTGGCGGACGGCGTGGTGCCGGGCCGCGAGGATGAGGCGGCCGATGCAGGGGCCATGAAGGGCGCGGGCATCCCCGCCAACCGCATCGTCTTCTCCGAGAAATTCGCCTGCCCCGTTTCCGGCTTCACCATTGCCGAGATTGAACCGCGCCTGTTCTCGTTCAACGCGCCGCAGGGGGCCTGTCCGGCCTGCGACGGCCTTGGCGAGAAGCTGGAATTCGACGACCAGCTCGTCGTGCCCAATGAGGCGCTGTCGCTGAAAAAGGGGGCCATCGTCCCCTGGGCCAAGTCCAATCCGCCCAGCCCTTACTATATGCAGGTGCTGGGCAGTCTGGCCAAGGAGTTCGGGTTCGCCCTCGAAACGCCGTGGTCCGACCTGCCGGGCGAAGTCCAGCTCATCATCCTGCACGGCACCGGCGGCAAGCCCGTCACCCTGCGCTTTCAGGACGGGCGCAAGAGCTATGAGGTGCAGAAGCCGTTCGAGGGCGTCATCGGCAACCTCAACCGGCGGATGCTGCAAACCGACAGCGCGTGGATGCGCGAGGAACTGGGCAAGTACCAGACCGCGCAGCCGTGCGAGACATGCGGCGGTGCGCGCCTGAAACCCGAAGCGCGCGCGGTCAAGATCGCGGGCGAGGACATCAGCATCTCCACCCGCCGCTCGGTCGTGGACGCGCTGGCCTTTTTCGAGGCGATGCCGGAGCATCTGACCGGCCAGCAGAACCAGATCGCGAAAGCCATCCTCAAGGAGATCATCGAGCGTCTCGGCTTCCTGAACAATGTCGGGCTCGATTACCTCAACCTCGACCGCACGTCGGGCACGCTGTCGGGCGGCGAGAGCCAGCGCATCCGCCTCGCGAGCCAGATCGGCAGCGGCCTGTCGGGCGTCCTTTATGTGCTGGACGAACCCAGCATCGGCCTGCACCAGCGCGACAACGATATGCTGCTGGTCACGCTGAAACGCCTGCGCGACCTCGGCAACACCGTTCTTGTCGTGGAACATGACGAGGATGCGATCCGCGCCGCCGACTATATCGTCGACATGGGGCCGGGCGCCGGCGTCCATGGCGGCGAGGTCGTGGCGCAGGGGACGCTGAAACAGATACTCAAGGCCAAGGGATCGCTGACCGCCGACTATCTGAACGGCACCCGCGCCATCGACGTGCCGAAGAAACGGCGCAAGGGCACGGGCAAGAAGCTGACCGTCCACAATGCCCGCGCGAACAACCTGACCGGCGTCACGGCCAGCATCCCGCTCGGCACCTTCGCCTGCATCACCGGCGTCAGCGGATCGGGCAAGTCGAGCTTCACCATCGACACGCTCTATGCCGCGTCGGCGCGCACGCTGAACGGCGCGCGCATGGTCGCGGGCGCGCATGACAAGATCACCGGCCTCGAATATCTCGACAAGGTGATCGACATCGACCAGTCGCCGATCGGTCGCACGCCGCGCTCCAATCCGGCCACCTACACCGGCGCGTTCACCAATATCCGCGACTGGTTCGCGGGCCTGCCCGAAGCACTGGCGCGCGGCTACAAGCCCGGCCGGTTCAGCTTCAACGTCAAGGGCGGGCGGTGCGAGAAATGCTCCGGCGACGGCCTGATCAAGATCGAGATGCACTTCCTGCCCGACGTGTACGTCACCTGCGAGGAATGCCACGGCAAACGCTATAACCGCGAGACACTGGAGGTGAAGTTCAAGGGGATGAGCATCGCCGACGTGCTCGACATGACGGTCGAGGATGCGGTGGAATTCTTCAAGGCGGTGCCGCCGATCCGCGACAAGATGGCAATGCTGGCGGAGGTCGGCCTTGGTTACGTCAAGGTAGGGCAGCAGGCCACCACCCTGTCGGGCGGCGAGGCGCAGCGGGTGAAGCTGGCCAAGGAACTGTCACGGCGCGCGACCGGCAACACGCTCTACATCCTCGACGAGCCGACCACGGGTCTGCATTTCGAGGATGTGCGCAAACTGCTGGAAGTGCTGCATGCGCTGGTCGAGCAGGGCAATAGCGTGGTGGTGATCGAGCATAACCTCGACGTCATCAAGACCGCCGACTGGATCATCGACCTCGGCCCCGAAGGCGGCGTCAAGGGCGGCGAGATCGTCGCCGAAGGCACGCCGGAGCAGGTGGTGAAGGAACCACGCAGCTACACAGGACGCTATCTGGCGCCGCTGCTGGGGAAGAAGGTGCTGGCGGCGGAGTGAGGGCGGTGTGCGACGGGTTACTCCCCGCCCCACCGCACATCCCGCAACCCTCTCGCCATTCCCGCGTTGCCTCCATTCACACCCCGCGCAATTTTTGAAGGAATGGACATGCTTCGCACTCTCGCTTTCCTAGGCGTCGCCGCCGTCGCCTATAAGCAGCTCAAGAAAAGCGGCTCGATCGACGGCTTCAAGGCCGATCTCAAGCGCCGCGCCGATGACCTGCGCTCCTATGTCGATGAACAGCGCACGGCCAGCCTCGCCACCCCCGTGAACCCGAACAGCACCGCCGGTGCGCCGCAGCCCGCAGGAGCAGGCACCGCCACCATCTGACCGCTCGCCGACCGACGCATCCAAAGGCTCCGACGGACCCGTTCCGCCGGGGCCTTTTGCTTGGCCGCACAGATCGAGGCGCAGGCGCGCTGCTATCCCGGCACGGTGGAGCAGATCATGACGGGGGGACGCTGGATGCAGCGGTGGAAGGAAATCCATCCGCAATTCAACACGGTGGACCACTGACGCCCCTGCGCCATCCGCGACCATCAGCGGCAACTTCCGGCCCCTTCCCGCGTTGGGTCGGCAGAGAATTAGCAAGGAGACGGATCATGCTACGCGCACTCATTGTCGCCGGTATTGCCGGGGTCGCCGCAGTGGCCGGGCGGGAACTGTACCGGAACGGATCGCTGCAGCGGCTCGGCGCTGACCTGAAACGGCGCGGCGAAGACCTTAAAGCCCGGATGGACGACCTGCAATCGAGCACCGCTGCATCCCATGAGGCCGCGGGAGGCCCCGGCGGCGGGCCGATCCGCCCCATGGCAGTGCATAATCATAAGGTCACGACGGCCCCGACCGCGCACTGATCGGCAGTAAAACCATCACGTCCCAGAGGGCGGGGAATGCAACCTTCCCGGCCCTCTGCCCGTTTGATGCTCATCCGCAACGATGAAAAAGAGGATGCCCCCATGCTACCGCTTTCCAAGACACTCACGCTCGCCGGCATGGCGATGCTGATCCCGCTCGGCGCGTGCACCGGGGATGGATATGGCGATGGCTATGGCGGTCGCCCCGGTTATGCGTCTGACCGTGACGGCTATTATCTCGGCGACAACGACACCATCTATCGCGACAATAACGGCGGCTATTATTGCAAGCGCAAGGACGGCACGACCGGCGCCATCGTCGGCGGTCTGGCGGGCGGCGTGCTCGGCAATGTCATAGCGCCGGGCGGCAGCAAGACCCTCGGCACGCTGCTCGGTGCGGGTGCGGGTGCGCTGGCTGGCCGCGAGATCGACCGCAAGAACGTGCGCTGCCGCTGAGCCAGTTGCTCTGACTGCCGACGGGATGGACCGTCGGCAGTACCCTGCTTGATCGCCCTTATCGCCTGACAAGCAGGCGGGAGAGCACGTCGGCGCGCGACAGGCTGGCGTCGTCCTCGCCCCCACTCTCCCCCTGACACTCCTCGCTGCCTTCCAGCGCCGTGCGGATACGCTCCAGCTCCGCATCGGTCAGATGTTCGATCCCGATGAACTCATTGCGCGCATCGGTCAGCGCGCGGAGCAATTCGTCCAGTTTCACCTGCATGGCGGCGGCATCGCGATTCTGTGCGTTCTGAATCAGGAACACCATCAGGAAGGTGACGATGGTCGTCCCCGTATTGATGACCAGCTGCCATGTGTCGGAATAGCGGAATACAGGGCCGGTGACGCCCCAGACGATCACAATACCCAGCGCCAGAATGAAAGCGGCGGGTTGCCCTGCCCAGGCCGCGATACGCGCCGCAACCGTGCTGAAAAAACGATCCATGATGCGCGATACTCCTCCGCGCCACCCTTGCACGGCGGGGCTGCCGGTGCCAATGCGCCGATCCACAATCCCTGACCGGAGATATTGTTTCGGTGCGCACTCCTTTGCTGCTGATTTCCGTCCTGCTCCTTTCCGCCTGCGCCACGCCTCAAGCGCAGCTCGCGACCGGCCTCAGCAATGCGGGCCTGCCCAAACCGCTGTCGCAGTGCATGGCAAAGGACATGACGCCGCGCCTGTCGATCAAGCAGCTTTTGCGACTTCGCGACCTGTCCCATGTCAGCGACCGCGATCCGCGAAAGACCAGCATCGACCGCTATCTGCATCAGGTTCGGGCGCTGGGCGACAGCGAAATCTGGACCGTCGCCAGCAGCGCGGCGACCCGCTGCGCGCTCGGTTGGTAAAGAACGACTTCGCAACTTTGCAGATTTGTGACGGCGAGTCCCGCTGGACCGCCCTATTCAAACATGCTTGGACGCGCTCAGTATTTTGCAACAGCACCATGAGGGGCGCTTCCCATGAACATCCATGAATATCAGGCGAAAGAACTGCTGAAGTCGTTCGGCGCACCCGTTCCCGCCGGTTTCGCCGCGCTGACCATCGACGAAGCCGTCGCTGCCGTCGACCAGCTCCCCGGACCGCTCTACGTCGTCAAGGCGCAGATTCACGCTGGCGGCCGCGGCAAGGGCAAGTTCAAGGAACTCGGCCCCGACGCGAAGGGCGGCGTCCGCCTCGCCAAGTCGAAGGATGAAGTGAAGGCAGCGGCGACCGACATGCTCGGCAACACGCTCGTCACCATCCAGACCGGCCCCGAGGGCAAGCAGGTCAACCGCCTGTACGTCACCGACGGCGCGGACATCCTGAAGGAATTCTACCTCGCGCTGCTCGTTGACCGTGGCACCAGCCGCATCTCCTTCGTCGTTTCGACCGAAGGCGGCATGGACATTGAGGAAGTCGCGCACAACACGCCGGAAAAGATCCACAGCTTCAGCGTCGATCCCGCTGCGGGCTTCCAGCCGCACCATGGCCGCGCCGTCGCCGCTGCGCTGAACCTGACCGGCGACCTCGCCAAGCAGGCCGCCAAGGTCGCATCCTCGCTGTTCGACGCCTTCCTCGGCACCGACGCGGAGCAGATCGAGATCAATCCGCTCGCGCTGTGCGAGGGTGACAAGCTCTATGTCCTCGACGCCAAGGTCGGTTTCGACGGCAACGCCCTGTTCCGCCACCCCGACGTTCTCGCCCTGCGCGACGAGACGGAAGAAGACCCGGCGGAGCTGGAAGCGTCCAAGTACGACCTCGCCTACATCAAGCTGGACGGCGACATCGGCTGCATGGTCAACGGTGCCGGCCTCGCCATGGCGACGATGGACATCATCAAGCTGAACGGCATGTTCCCCGCCAACTTCCTCGACGTTGGTGGCGGCGCGAACAAGGAGAAGGTGACGAACGCCTTCAAGATCATCCTGCGTGATCCCAATGTGAAGGGCATCCTCGTCAACATCTTTGGCGGCATCATGAAGTGCGACATCATCGCCGAGGGCATCATCGCGGCGGCCAAGGAAGTGAACCTGTCAGTTCCCCTCGTCGTCCGCCTCGAAGGCACCAACGTGAAGGAAGGCAAGGAACTGCTCGCCAACTCCGGCCTCGCCATCGTGCCGGCCGACGATCTGGGCGACGCTGCGCAAAAGATCGTGGCGGAAGTCAAGAAGCTCGGCTGAGCCTTCGCGACACGACAGCCTTTGGGCCGCGCCGGGCGTTTTCGTCCGGCGCGGCCTTTTCGCTAGAGGGGCAGGTATCGTCCCCTCGATGCTACTAGCGAGTAACCTAGGACTTGACCTCCGCGTCGGGTAAGGCAAAGGCAGTTCGCGTTTATCCGGTTTGAATCTCCACGGTGCCGGAACAAGGCGCCGACATAGGAAGGACCGTCTGCAATGAAGATTATCGTGCCCGTGAAGCGGGTGATCGACTATAATGTGAAGCCGCGCGTGAAAGCGGACGGCACCGGGGTCGATCTGTCCAACGTGAAAATGTCGATGAACCCGTTCGACGAGATCGCGGTGGAAGAAGCCATCCGCCTGAAAGAAAAGGGTGTGGCGACCGAGGTCGTCGTCGTGTCCATCGGCGTCGCCAAGGCCCAGGAAACGCTGCGCACGTCGCTCGCCATGGGCGCCGACCGCGGCATCCTGGTCCAGACCGACGATGAAGTCGAACCGCTGGGCGTGGCCAAGATCCTCGCCAAGATCGTGGAAGAGGAAGCCCCCGGCCTCGTCATCCTCGGCAAGCAGGCGATCGACGACGATTCGAATCAGACCGGCCAGATGCTGGGCGCGCTGCTTGGCTGGCCGCAGGGCACGTTCGCGTCCAAGGTCGAAGTCGCTGGCGACACGGTCGACGTGACCCGCGAAGTCGACGGCGGTCTGGAGACGGTCAAGCTGAACGTCCCCGCGATCATCACCACCGACCTGCGCCTGAACGAGCCGCGCTATGCCTCACTGCCCAACATCATGAAGGCAAAGTCCAAGCCGCTGGCGACCAAGGCACCCGCCGATTATGGCGTGGACATCGCCCCGCGCCTCGAAACCCTCAAGGTTTCGGAGCCCGCCAAGCGGTCCGCCGGCATCAAGGTCGCGGACGTCGATGAACTGGTCGCCAAGCTGAAAGCCCTGGGAGTATCCGCATGAGCAAGACACTCGTCTGGGTCGAACACGACAATGCCTCCGTCAAGGACGCGACCCTCTCCGCCATCACCGCCGCGTCGCAGCTCGGTGAAGTCCATCTCCTCGTCGCGGGCAAGGGCGTCGATGGCGCCGCTGCCGCCGCTGCGAAGATCGCGGGCGTGGGCAAGGTCCATGTCGCCGACGACGCCGCCTTCGAGCATGCGCTGGCCGAGAATATCGCGCCGCTGATCGTCGAACTGATGGGCAGCCACGACGTCTTCGTCGCGCCCGCCACCACGCACGGCAAGAATATCGCGCCGCGCGTCGCCGCCCTGCTCGACGTCGCGCAGATCAGCGACATCCTGTCTGTCGAGAGCGAAGACACGTTCACGCGACCCATCTATGCGGGCAACGCGATCGCGACCGTCAAGACGAAGGACGCCAAGAAGGTCATCACCGTTCGCGGCACCGCCTTCGCCAAGGCGGAGCGTGACGGCGGTTCGGGCACGGTCGAAGCGGTTGCTTCGACGGGCGACAAGGGCATCTCGTCCTTCGTCGGCGCGGAGATCGCCAAGCAGGAGCGCCCGGAACTGACCAGCGCCAAGGTCATCGTGTCCGGCGGCCGCGCGCTGAAGGACGGCGAGACGTTTGAGGCGGTCATCTTCCCGCTGGCCGACAAGATCGGCGCGGCTGTCGGTGCATCGCGCGCCGCCGTCGACGCGGGCTATGTCCCCAACGACTATCAGGTCGGCCAGACCGGCAAGATCGTCGCCCCCGAAGTCTATATCGCGGTCGGCATCTCCGGCGCGATCCAGCATCTCGCGGGTATGAAGGATTCCAAGACGATCATCGCGATCAACAAGGACGAGGACGCCCCGATCTTCCAGGTCGCGGACATCGGCCTGGTCGGCGATCTCTTCAAGGTCATCCCGGAACTCACCGAAAAGCTCTGATCCCGCACAGGATCACAAGACAGGAAAGCCCCGGTCGTCAGGACCGGGGCTTTTTTGTTGGGACGGGGATTGCGGTATGTCCGCTCCCTCCCGTTCGGTTCGAGTAGACTTCGAGCCTGTCGAGAAGGCGTATCGAGAACGCTGGCACAGCACTGATTTCTCGACACCGGTTCTCGACTACGCTCGAACCTTGCTCGAAACGAACGGATATTGAGTGACGCCCAAAATGCTCGAAACCGGGCACATCCCCTGGCGCCCTGCCGACACCCCCTATGCTGTCGGCGCGCCCGTATTCTCCGCACCCATGCCGGAAAAGCCGATGCAATAGCCGCCATCGACCGGCAGGATATGGCCAGTGATATAGGAAGCGTCGTCGCTCGCCAGGAACAGGGCGGCCGCCGCGATCTCGCTGGCATAGCCCCAGCGGTCCATGGGAATGCCGGGCAGGCGGAATACGCCTTCGGGCGGGGTGGGTTTCTCCTTGGACATGGGGACCAGCCCCGTCCAGATCGTGCCCGGCGCGACCGCGTTGATGCGGATATTGTCCGGTGCATAATCCAGCGCCGCCGTCTTCGTCAGCTGGTTTACGCCCGCCTTGGCCGCGCCATAGATGCTGTGCCCCTTCCAACCGACCACGCCCGATGCGGAGGTGGTGTTGACGATGGCGCCGCCGCCCGTCTTCCGCATCGAGATCACGCCATATTTGATGCCGAAGAACGCGCCGCGCAGGTTCGTCGCGTGGACGCGGTCCCATGCCTCCGTCGTCTGCTCATGCAGCGGCGCCATGCCGCCGCCGAAACCGGCGTTGTTGCACAATATGTCGAGACGACCGAAGTGATCTTCCGCCGTCGCGATCATACGCTCGATGTCCGCCTCGACCGAGACGTCGATATGGATCGGCACGACATTATCGCCCAGAGCCGCCGCAACCTCGTCCTGCTTGCCGCTGATGTCGGCGAGGACGAGCTTCGCCCCCTCCTTCGCGAACAGCTCGGCCATGGCCTTGCCCATGCCCGACCCTGCGCCCGTGATGACGGCAACCTTATTCTCAAGCCTTCCGGCCATAGTCTCTCTCCTTGATTCGGGGTTTCAGGCGGTGGCGTCGTTGGTCGGACGCACCGTGACCTCGGAAATATGCGCGCGGCGCGGCAGGGCGCACATCAGGACGACGGTGTCGCCAATGTCGCTGGGCATCACGACGCCTTCCTTGGACACGTGATTCTGCATGAACGCCTTGAAATTGGGGTCGGAGACATTGTCGCCGACTTCGGACGCGGTCGCGCCCGGCATCAGGATGCTGACCCGCACGCCCGCCCCGCCGACTTCCTGCCGCATCGCATCGGTCAGCGCGTTGGCGGCATGCTTGCTGGCCGAATAGGCGTTGAAGACCGACGCCGTCTTGCGCCCCGCCAGCGAGGTGATGTTGATGATGTCGCCGGTGCCGCGCGGCTTCATATGCGCGATGGCAGCCTTGCAGGTGTAGAGCGTGCCCATCAGGTTCACGTCGATCACGCGACGATATTCGGCGGTGTCGGCATTCTCCACCCCGCCCGCCTGAATGATGCCCGCCGAGTTGACGAGAATATCAAGCTGACCGAAGCGCGCGATGGTCTTTTCGACGGCGGCGGTGGCCACATCCTCGTCCACCATGTCGCCGGGCAGGGCCAGCGCCGTACCGCCCAGCGCCTCGATCTTCTGCACCAGCGCCGCCAGCCGGTCGGCCCGGCGCGCGGACACGGCGACGGTCGCCCCCGCCTCCGCCAGCGACAGCGCGATGCCTTCACCAATGCCGGACGACGCTCCTGTCACTAGGGCGATCCTGCCGCTCAATACTCCTGCCATCCTCTACTCCCTGCTTGCGAGGGGGACAGGAATGGCGGTTCGGCCACACGCAATCCTCTCCTCCTGAATGGACGACAGGGTTGTTGATCGGCACCATCGAGTCAATCGGCCCGAACGGCGAAAGAGCGACCGAACAGGGCGAGGACTGACTGAAATCTCGCGAAAACAGGGCGGATTTATCGGGAGCATCGATCTTTTTAAGACATGCCATAATTCCATGGTACAGACGCACCATGGCACCGCCCCGCACCTCCCCGGACATTCGATCCGCGATCCGCAATAGCCCGGACAGCATCCGCGCCCTTGCCGCTCGCCATCGCCTGAACCCCAAGACGGTCGCCAAATGGCGTGCCCGCACCGACGCGACCGACCGGAAGCCCGGCCCGAAGCGCAGCGCCCCCCGCGCGCTCAGCGACCGGGACGAGGCGACGATATTGGGCTTTCGTCGCTACCTTCCCCTGTCGCTGGACGACAGCATGGCGATCCTCTCGCCGCGCATGCCGGGCCTCAGCCGCTCCGCGCTCCATCGGCTGTTGCAGCGCCATGGTCTGTCCCGCGCACCCCGACGAACGCGGACGCCCCTACCCGGCGTCGTCCATGGCCCCGGCTGCTTCCATATCGACATCGTTCCCGTGCAGACCGGGGACAGAACCTCCTACCTCTTCTTTGCGGTGGAACAGCATAGTGCCCTGATCTTCGGCCTGCTGCGCCCCGACGCAACACAGGCGACGGCGCGCGATTTCCTCGACGTACTGGCGGATGGATCGCCCGCTCCGGTGACCCATGTCCTGACCGGCGACCGCTTCCAGTTCACCACGCCCGGCAATAGCCAGTCGGGCGCTGCCGATGTGCGGGAGGCGCTGGAGCGCGGCACGCTGACCCGCGCCCATCCGTTTGAATATGCCTGCGCCCTGCGCGGCATCGAGCACCACCTCGTGCCCGATCACTATCCATGGAGCCCAGAGCAGGCAAAGGCCGTCGCAGCCGCCACCGCGGGCATCGGCACGCTGGCGAGCGATGACGAGGGCGTCGCGCAGCAATCGCTCCACGCCGAACTGGGACGGCACAATGCCTCCCCCCTTCCCTCGCTCGGCGGCCTCAGCCCCGGCAGCAGCCTCGCCGCGAGCGACGATGATCGTGATCGATCCATGGAATCATGGGATAAGGAACGCTCACCGCACCGCCCCAACCGCCGCCGCGACGCGACTCGTGAGGCGATACTGGAGGCCGCACGCACCCGCATCGCACGCGACGGGCCGGAAGGGCTGAGCCTGTCGGAAGTCGCCCGCCTCGCCGGGGTCAATCGCGGCACCGCCTATCAGCATTTCCGTACCCGCGACGGGCTGATCGCGGAAACGGCGCAGTGGATGGCGCAGCGCCTGCATCGGGCGGTGTTTTCCGGGCGAGGGACAGGCGGTGAGCCGACGCTCTCCGGGCTGGCGGGACGACTTGCCGATGTCGCCGCCGCGCATCCCGACCTGTGCCGGGCGTGGCTGCTCCACCTGCTCGCCACTGCCGACCCGGCACGCGACCCGTTCTGGCGCGACTATGACGCCGCCATGACGCGCCTGATCCCACGGGATAGCGGCGTCGATGGCGATGTGGCGTCCGTGGCGCTGCTGGCAGGCGCCTTCCTCTGGCCGGTGTGGGTCCACAGCAATGCGGCGGGCGGACGCGAGGGAGCGGGCACGCGTCGCTTCACCCGCGAATGGCTCCGCTTGTCGGGCATGGTTTCCGAGCGGGCGGTGGGTTGACGCGGCGGTCGCGGACCTCAAGGCACTGGTGTAGGGAAACGCCGCGCGGTGACAGCGATCCACACACACCGCTCTCCTTCATAGCCGCTACCCCATCCTGTCGCTGTCGTTACCGCACCCCACGGTGCAGCCTCCGCATAGGCTGCCAGAATCGCGGCTTCGCTGGGATAATTATAATAACGTCCCAGCGCATCCCGTCCGGCAGCATCGCCCGACTTGTAACTGGCGAAGTGTATTCCGCCGGGTTTCAACGCCCGGAACACCAAGCTCAGAATAGGGGCAAGAGCCACGAATGGCACATGTAGGAGGCTGGCATTCGCCCAGATCCCATCATAGGCAGAGGTGGCTGAAAGCTCCTCAAACTTCATGATTTTGACCGGGCGTTTCAGGAGGTGCTCGGCTTGAGCGGCCATGGCCGGCGAACCATCGGCAGCATCGACGTCGAAATCGCGAGCCAGCATGACTTCTGCATCCTGACCACCTCCGCAGCCCAAATCCAGAACCCTCGCCCCGACTGGCAAAGCCGCCATGAAATTTTCAAGCCCCGGACTTACCTTCGATTTCGCATTTGCTGCATAGACTGCGGCTTCCCGCTCATAAAAATCCAGCGTGGATTGATCATGAGAGAGCGCAGATTTTGCAGGGCCGGCCATGAGAAAGGCCTAGTTTCACCACCGAGAGCTTACAAGAGATGGTGTATAGCCACGACTCTTCCGCCCCCGCCCTCATTCATCCCCGGAAATCTGGATCGCCATGATGTTCCCTGACTTCTCCCGGTCCAGCGCGGGATGGAAGTCCATCAGTTCCTTCTGCATCCGCGCGGACACGGCGGCGAGGTCGTCCGTCTCGATCTCGTAGGCGGTGACATAGGGCCATAGCTCGCCCTCCGGCACCTTGCCGCGCATCACCTTGTACCGGCGTGCGGACTTTACTTCAGGGATCGCCTTGAAGCCGGGGATGTGTACCTCGTCATACCAGCGGTTCAACGCCTCCTCATCACCATCGCCGCCCGTGGGGCCATTGAGCGCCAGCAACAGATACCTCGCCATTCCATACTCTCCCTTTCCTCACTCTCGCCTATAATTACGAATGATATTTCTCCATAGTGAATTTTATCAGCATCATTTGGAGTGCCCATGCCCGTTGACCGCCGCAAATCGCGCGCCTAAACCGTCAAAATTCGAAATATCGAAAAGTCAGCCATGTCCCGTTCTTCCCCCGGTGTCCGGCGCGTCGTCGCCATATTGAACTTCTTCGGCGATCATCCGGGGCAGACCTTCACCCTGACCGATCTGGTGCGTGCGCTGAAACTCAGTCGGGCAACCTGTCACGGCCTGCTCGCCGGGCTGGTGGACGCGGGCTATCTCTATCGGACCAGCGACAAGAGCTATTTGCTTGGCCCCGCGCTCGTCTCGATCGGCGATGTGGCGAAGCAGCATTTCTCTCCCTTGCAGGCCGCGCAGCCCGAAATGCGCGCGCTGGCGGATGAGTTCGACGCCATCTGCTCCGTCACCTTTCGCGAGCGGACGGATGTGGTAGTGCGCGAGCGCGCCGCCGCCGTCTCCCACCTCGGCAATAGCGTGCCGCGCGGCACCCGCCTGCCACTGGTGCCGCAATTCGGCAGCCTGTTCTTCGTCTGGGCGCCGCAGGCCGAAATCGACGGCTATTTCGAAGATCTGGAACCGCAGCCCAGCCCGGACCAGCGCGAAGCGTTTCAGCAGGGGCTGGAGTTCACCCGCCAGCACGGCTTCCTCTTTTCTGTGCGCAATCCCGATCCGGCCGTCGACCCCGGTTCCGCCGACTGGCTGCATCAGGGCCGCTATCGCGACACGCCGGTCCTGCCGCAATTCGCCATCGATCCCGGTGCCGACTATCGCCTGATGTTCGTGCAGGCCCCCGTGCTCGACGCGCGCCGCCGGGTGGCGTTCGTCATCGGCCTGCAGGGCTTCACGCGCAATTACAGCGGCGCGGAAGTGCTGGCCATCGGCAAGCGGCTGGGCGAATCGCGCGACCGCATCTCCGCCTTCATGACCCACGCGCCCGCCGCACAGGGCTGATCCCGCAATCCTGTCACGCACATACGGCGAGGCGTCCTGCCCCGCCGCCCGATCCTGCACGCCTATCATCGCGCCCCGCGTCAGCCCAATTGACGGGCGCGCCTTGTTCCATTACTCAAAATTAGAATAACAATTCTATATTTAGAATAATGGAGGATGTTCTGGACTACGCAGGCTATATCGACGGCGCCTTCGTCAAGGGCGCCGGTGCGATCCTCACTGTGGAGAACCCCTCGGACGGCAGCTTCGTCGACAGCTTTCCCGGCCTCTCGCTGGAGCAGGTGGACAGTGCGATCCGCGCCGCCCGCCGGTCCTATGAAAGCGGCGTGTGGAGCGGCCTGCCCGTGCGGGAGCGCGCAGATATCCTCCACCGCTACACCGACGCGCTGGCGAAACGCGCCGACCGGCTGACCGAATATGCCGTGGCGGAGGCGGGCTGCCCGCGCAGCTCCTCCGTGATGTACGCGCAGGTCGCGACTCCGCTGCGGCAGGCGCATGAGACGATCGACCTGTTCCTGACCTTGCCGGAGGTGGAGGAGAACCCCATCCCCTTCTCCGAACGCATCAATCCGCTGGGTCAGGCGGTGCAGAGTCTGCGCCGCTATACGCCGGTCGGCGTGGTGGCGGGCATCGCGGCCAATAATGTCCCCTTCTACACCGCGCTGTGGAAGGTGATCCCGGCGCTGATCGCGGGCAACAGCATCGTCCTGCGTCCCAACCCGCTCACCCCCCTCTCCTCCATCGTCTTTGCCGAGGCGGCGGAGGACGTCGGCCTGCCGAAAGGCATCTTCAACCTGGTCATCGAGGCGGGGCTGGAGGGCGGACAATTGCTGTCCAGCGATCCCGACATCGACATGGTGGGCTTCACCGGATCGTCCGCCGTGGGGGTCAAGGTGATGCAGCAGGCGGCAGCGACGATGAAGCGGCTGCAACTGGAACTGGGCGGACACAGCGCGCAGATCTTCCTGCCCGACGCGGTGGACCGCGCGGTGGCACAGGCGCGCATCGTCTGCACCGCGC
Organism: Sphingobium sp.; assembly: GCA_036383715.1. Classification (GTDB taxonomy): domain Bacteria; phylum Pseudomonadota; class Alphaproteobacteria; order Sphingomonadales; family Sphingomonadaceae; genus Sphingobium. Next base: position 16,710 of record DASVNT010000008.1, read on the forward strand.
ATGCGGGGCAAGGCTGCGCGCTGGGCAAGCGCCTGTTCGTGCCGGAGGACCAGAAGGCGGCGATCCTCGACAAGATCGTGGCCGATATCGCCACCATCCGCATCGGCCCCGCCGACGACAAGGCGACGCAGCTTGGCCCGGTCATCAGCGAAGCGCAGGTCGCCGCGTGCGAGCGCCATGTCGCAGCGGCAGTAGCGGCGGGCGGGCACATCGCCACGGGCGGCAAGCGCCCCGCCGGTATGGATGCCAGTGTCTCTGGCGGCCATTATTTCGAACCGACGGTGCTCGACCTGCCCGACAACGCCAATCCGGCGGCGCAGGAGGAAATCTTTGGCCCGATCGTCGCGGTCATCGGATACCGCGACCTCGACCATGCGGTGCAGATGGCCAATGACTCGCGTTACGGTCTGTCCGGCTATGTCCATGGTGCGGACAAGAAGAAGGCGCTGGAAGTCGGCCTGAAAATCCGCAGTGGCACGGTGCAGGTCAACGGCGCCATCGCCAGCGCCTATGCCTCCTCCGGCGGGCAGCGGATGAGCGGCCTCGCCCGCGAGCGCGGCATCGAGGGGCTGCGAATCTACCAGCAGCTCAGTGCGCTCACCATCGGTTGAAGATAAGGAATATCAGGGGATGGACGGACTTCTGAAGGGCAGGATTGCCATCATTACCGGCGCTGGCTCCGGCCTGGGCCGGGCGGCGGCACTGATCTTTGCGCGGCACGGCGCTTTCGTGGCGGCGTCGGACATTGGCGAAGCGAGTGTCGCTGAAACCGTGCAACTGGTGGAGGCCGAAGGTGGCAGGGCCAGCGCCCATGTCTGCAACGTCGCGGACGAGGCCGCCGTGGACGCCTTCGTCGCGGACGTGGTGAGGGCGCAGGGACGGCTCGACATCCTGTACAACAATGCGGGCATTACCGTGATGCCGGTGCCGGGACAGGGCGTGCGCACCCTCGTCGATACGCCGACGAGCGACTTCGAGCGCATCCAGTCGGTGAATATCGGCGGCGTCCTCAACGGCGCGCGTGCGGCAATCCGCCAATTCATGGCGCAGGGTCCGAACGATGCGGGACTGGCGGGCGTGATCGTCAACACCGCCTCCGTCGCGGGCCTGATCGGCTATGGCGGCGTCGCCTATGGTGCGACCAAGGGCGCGGTGACGAACCTGACCCGCACGCTGGCGCTGGAGGTCGCGCATCTCGGCATCCGCGTGAACTCCGTCTGTCCGGGCGGCATGCGCACCCATTATGCGGGCATGGACCCCGACGGCCCGAACGCCGACCGCATGCGCGAGGGGATGAAGCGCAACAACCCGCTGGGCAATGACGGCAATCCCGACGACACCGCCAATGCCGCACTGTTCCTCGCCTCCGACCTCGCGGCCAACATAACCGGCGTGAATCTGCCCGTGGACGGCGGCCTGTCGGCGGGCGTGGTGATGGTGAAGCGTTGAGCGTGGACAGGAGCGATGCCCCTGGTCATGCTGGTGGTGGGGGTAGCGGCTTCATCGGACCGGGATCACGGGACAGGTCATGAATGGCGGGAGGAGCACCTGTGCAGATGGCCCGTGCTCCCCCCCCTTAGTACGGTATCAACTCGCCGACGGCGCCATGGCTTTGCCACGCCAATATTGTATCGACAGCAGGCGTTCCGTTGGACTGTTGCGACTTGCGCCGGACCTGGCTGGGCGAGAGGCCGAAATAACGGGTGAAGCGGCGGCTGAACGCGGCCTCCGACCGATAGCCTGCGCGGGCGCTGACCTCCACGATCTTCAGCTCGCCATATTCCAGCAATTCAGCGGCATAGGCCATCCGCCGCTCCGTGATGACCTCCATCGGCGTGCGGTTGACCTCGGCGGCGAAGCGCGCGGCGAAATTGGAACGGCTCATACCCACTTTTTGCGCGAGGCTGGCCACCGACCAATTGGCTGCCGGGTCCGACGCGATCAGTTGCAGCGAATGGGCGATGGGGTCGCTGGACGCCGACAGACGAAACAGCAGCAGGCATTGCGGATGGTTGCGCAGGGTGAGCGCCAGCATCATCGCGGCGAACCGGGTGAGCAGCGCCGCCGCGCCGGGGCCGGTGCCAAACAGTTGCAACGTCTCTATCCGCATCGAGGACGCGCCGGGCAGGGACGGGTTCATCGCCATGTCGATCACCGGCGGCATGGACATACGGCGCAGGCCCGCGGGCCATGTCACGCGCAGGCGCCCGCATAATATGCGGGCCGTCACCGGCCCCTGCCCGATCCGAAAGACGGGCGGCGTATCGACATTTTGTTCGTCGCGCAGGAAATCCAGCGTCTGTGTCGGGCTGTCGGAGCGACTGCGGATCGCATGGGCTTCCCCGGACAGGATCATGCGGACCTCGCCCGGATGCACTTCGATCGCGCCGCCGCTGATCCCGGCGATACGCGCAGACCCTTGCATGACGGCGTAGAAGGACACGCCATCATGCGGCGGTATGCTGAACCCCGCCGATCCGCACAGATCGACAAAGCACCAGCTCTGGCCGCGCAGTTCCAGCAGGTTCAGGAATTCGGACAAGGACCAGTCCACAAGCATCTCCCCAACAAGCGCCTGCCCGTTCCGCACCCGTGCGGGTGCTTGTCGGAGGTCGTTTTCCGCCATCTGTTGCGGCGGTGTACACGTTTTCACTTGCTCTATCATGGGCTGGACGATTGCACATCAGAAAGGGGCGCGGGCATCCGCCCGGCGGGCAACATCGCCCCCGCGTTCCAGCTTTCCGGGATGTTTCGGCCACAATGTTCATCGCGGGCCGCGTGGACGAATGGGCAGTCCACTCAGTCCAGCAGCGCGTCCCGCATCGCCGTCAGGTCGGTGGCGCCGACGTCGAGTACATCGCGCAAATAGCCCTCCACCGATCCATGACGTTCGTCGATGGAGGCAAAGGCGGCGGCGATGTAGGCGGGATCGGCGTATAGCACCGCCTCCGCCACTTCCGGTGCCTGCGTGCCGAGGCTGCCGGGCCGGTCGGTGCGTTTCAGGACGCTGTGCAGGTCCACCACATCGTTGGTGAGCGCGAAATCCTCCAGCACCACGTCGCGCGGGACGCCCAGCGCGCTCAGCACCAGCGCCGCCGCCGTGCCCGCCCGGTCCTTGCCCGCCGAACAGTTGAAGATCAGCGGCACGTCCCCGGCCTTCAGATGGGCGAACAACCGACGATAGCCCTCCGCCTGATGAAAGGGCAGTTCCCGATAGCCCGCCATCATGCCGGCCCTGGCCTCCTCCCCCGAAGCGAAGCCCGATTGCAGGGTCTGGCGCAGGTTCGCGAAGCTCGTCTCATAATCCCGCGCCCAATAGCTGAAACCCTCGGCATCGGCCCACGCAAACGGCTCCGCCTCCCGCTCGCGAGATGTGCGGAAATCGCACAGCGCCTTGACGCCGCGCGCGCAAAGATGATCCCAGTCGGCCTGCGTCAACCGCGCGGGCGTGCCGGATCGAAAGATCAGGCCCCATTTGACCGTGCGGCCATCGCTCGTCGGATAGCCGCCCAGATCGCGGAAATTGCGCCCGCCCTCCAGCGGCAGCACGCGGGTCCGCGGCCATGTTTGCGTGATGCTGTCGGTCACTGGGCTCTCCCTATTCACCGCTGACGCGCACGATCAGCTTGCCGATATGGTCGTTGCCGCCGAACTTCCCGGCAAAGGCGGCGGGCGCATTCTCCAGCCCGTCCACCACCGTCTCGACATTGCGTATCTTACCGGCGGCCAGCCATCCGGCAAGTTCCTCCAGCGCCTTTGGCCCCGCAGTCATCGCACCGGGGAAACCGCGCACTTCCAGCCCGCGCGACATGACGAAGCGCAGGAAGCCGGGCAACTTGTCCGGGCCGGGCGCTTCCATGCCGTCGCCATAATAGGAGATGAAGCCGATGATCGGCATGCGTGCGCCATGCTTCAGGAAGGGCAGCACCGCCAGCGACACGTCGCCGCCGACATTGTCCAGATAGACGTCGATCTTCTCCGGCACGGCGACGGCCAGTTGCGCCTCGAAATCCGCCGCCTTGTAATCGACGCAGGCATCGAAGCCGAGGTCGACCAGCGCCGCGCATTTCCTCGGCCCGCCTGCGATGCCGACGACGCGCGCACCGCGCATCTTCGCGATCTGTCCCGCGAAGCTGCCCACCGCTCCGGCGGCGGCGGAAATGACGACCGTCTCCCCCGCCGCCACGCGGCCAATGGCGATCACGGCGGCATGGGCGGTCTGTCCCGGCATGCCCGTCACGCCCAGCGCCGCCGACAGCGGGCCATGGGCGGGGTCGATCTTGCGGAAGTTCATGACTTGCTTCGCCGGATCGACCACCGCATATTCGCGCCAGCCCGACCGGACTTCCACGATGTCGCCCACCGCATAATCGGGGTGATGGGACTCCACAACGCGCGAGACGGTGCCGCCATAAATGGCGTCACCGATGCCGACGCGCGCGATGCCGGTCAGCACCTTCTCATCCAACGCAAAGCGGATCAGCGGATCAAGCGACAGCCAGATGGTTTTGACCAGTATCTCACCCGGACCGGGCGACGGAATGGCAACCTCCTCGACGCCGAAATCCTCGGCTACCGGATTGCCGCGCGGGTGGGCGCGCAGGACGACCTGCTTCATTAATGCCATGGTTCAGACAGCCTTGTATCCGCCATATCCTGCCCTCTCACTATATTTCTTATAATGACGTTAAATTCGATAATTAGAATTGTAGGCACGAGATCAAGGAGCGTCAAGGCATGAGGCAAGCCCTCCACGTCTTGCATGACCCCCGTTCAAGTGTCATAAGAGAGAATATCAATTCGACATATAGAATTATATGCGGTGTCGAATGGGCCAGACAGGAGAGAATGATGCAGAGTGACGGACTGGATACCCTCTTGCCCCGGCAGCCCGCTGTCCCGCAAAGTCTGGAGGAGGCGATCGAGCCTGCATGGCTGTCCGCCGCGCTCGCGCCCATTTCCGGCGGCGCGCCTGTCGAATCTGTCGAACTGGCCGAAGTCATCAAGACCATGGCGTCCAAGGTCCGCATCCGCGTCCGCTTTGTAGGGGACGACACCGTCCACGCCTATTGCCTGAAAGCCTTTCTGGGCGAGGGCAATATGGGCGGCCAGACGACCATCCGCGAAGGCCGTTTCTACACCGATATCGCGCCGCGCACGACGATGCGTCTGCCCAAAGTGCCTGCCGTGGTGCTGGATCAGGAGAATGGCGACGGCATATTGATCATGGAGGATATGATCGCGGCGGGTGCACGTTTCTGCTCCGCGCTCGAACCCTTTACGCCCGAACTGGCGGCGCAGAGCCTCGATCAGTTGGCGCGGCTGCACGTCAACACGGACATTGCGGCGACGACCGACTGGCTGCCCAACCGCATCGACGTGATCGCCACCAAACCGCATTTCACCGAAGATCGGCTCCAGCAGTTGATGGATGATCCGCGCAGCGAGACGCTGACGGAGCGGACCAAGAGCGCGGCGCTGCTCCACGCAGGTCTGGCTAAACTGTCGGAGCGCAATGCGGCCAAGCCCCGCACGTTGCTCCATGGTGACTGCCACGCGGGCAATCTGTTCCAGACGGCAGAGGGGCCGGGCTTCACCGACTGGCAACTGGTGCAGCGCGGGCATTGGGCTCTGGACGTGGCCTATCATCTGTGCGCGATCCTGCCGGTGGACGTGGCACAGGCGCATGAGCGCGATCTGGTCGCGGGCTATCTGGATGCGGTGAAGCGCCATGGCGGCGACGCCCCCGGATGGGACGCCGCGTGGGAGGATTATCGCGCCTCGCAGATTTACGGCTATTATCACTGGGCCATCACGACGCGGGTCGAGCCCGCGATCATCAGGATCTTCATGGAGCGGCTCGGCGCGGGCGTGACGCGCCACGAGACATATGCGCTGCTGGGATTGTGACGGCGCGAAGCTGTGACGGCGTTCAGGCCGTCGCAGCACTTCGCGCTCGTGCGATCAGGCCGCGCACCGCTTCCACGCAAGGGCGCAGCCGGTCGGCGGGGCTCTCGCCGGCCAGCGCCCGCGCCTTCATCGGCACTTCCAGCGCGATGAGGTGATCGCGGGGCAGAGCGGCGACCAGCTCCGCCAGCGGCAGTTCGCCGTCACCGGGGCAGAGCCGCTCGAAACTCGCCTCATAGCCATAGCCTTCTGCGGCGACGGCGACCGGGACGTCGCAGAGCTGGATATGGCCGATGATTGCGGGGTCGATCGCCGCGACATCCGCCGCGGTCGAGCCTGAGCGGTAAATGTGCATGGCGTCCACCACGATGCCGAAGCCCGGCCGCCCGACATGGCGTACCGCCGCCAGCGCCGTGGGCAGGTCGCCGATGGCGAGGCCGGGTACGAATTCGATATTCGCGCCCATGCCGCGCGCCGCCGCCAGTTCGGCCAGCACAGCAAGCTGGTCAAGGGCGCGCGTCTGATCCGGTTCGAACGCGCAGGCCGTCACCGCATCCGTGCCCAGTTCGGCGAGGATGTCGAGGTCCGCGACCGAATCCGCCACGTCCCGGCCCGGCACGATGAAGAAGCCCTCCCCACCCGCAACCGTGATACCATGGTCGGCCAGCGCAGCCTTTGTATCCCGCAGCAGGCCGGGATTGCCGTGGAACGTCCAGTTGGCATAGAGTTCGGGGACCGCCACCACCGGCTTTGGCGCAAGCGTGATATGGGTGCAGCCCAGTTCGCCCGCCAGCGCGACATAGTCCACCGGCGGCATGCCAAGGACGCTGATCAAATCCAGCCCGATGCGGTCGGCCATGCCTCTCTCCTCTCCTACGGTCTGCCAATGCAATCGAATGCATTGCGCCCAACCTCCACTCTCCCATCCTACAGGTCAAGGGGCCTTGGGCGAGGAGGAAGCGTGTTGAGGCTCGGCCAGATGCGCGGGATGGGGCCGGATTGAGGGATCAGGGCTTTGCGACGGGATCAGCCTCTGCCGCCACGACGGGCCCCGTCCATCCGCCCGCCGTCGCGACATAGAGGCGTGAGACGTTCAGGAATTGCCGCGCCCGCGCCTCCACCAGCGCGAGGCGGGACCGCTGATAGACGCGGCTGGTGTCCAGCACCTGCAATATGCCGCTGTTGCCGACCTGAAAACTGCGGCGCGACAGGCGGAGCGAGCGGCTGGAGATATCCGCCGCCTGCTGCTGCGTCGCGACCGACCGCGCGTCATTGTTGAGCGCGGCGAGCAGGTTCGACACCTGACCAAAGGCATCCAGCACGGTCTGGCGATAGGTTGCGGCCTTTGCCTGCACCTCTGCTTCGGCACCGCGGCGGTTGGCTTTCAGCGTACCGCCGTGGAAGATCGGCGCAGTCAGGCCCGCGAACAGGTCGAACCCGCGATAGTTCGCGCCGAGCAGGTCGCCGGGCGATTGCGCGCCCTGACTGATGGTCGCGCCCAGCGTGATGTCGGGATAGAGGCGCGCGGTCGCCATGCCGACGCCCGCCGTCGCGGCATGCAGGTCCGCCTCCGCCTGCAATATGTCGGGCCGCTTGCGCACCAGCCCGGACGGAATGGTGACGGGAATGTCGCTCGGCAGGGTGAGGCCCGCAAAGTCGAAATCCGTCGGCCCCAGTTCCGCCGGGGACAGGCCGACGAGAATGGCAAGCATCGCCCGCGCCTCCGCCAGTTGCTGATCGAGCTGGGGCAGGTCGGCCTGATCGCTGGCGAGTTGCCCCTGCGCGCTGAGCACCTCGACCAGCGTGCCCGCCCCTGCCCTGCGCCGGGCGTCGGTCAGGCGGACATTGCGCTGCCCCTCTGCGACGATCTGTCCTGCGGCAGCGATGCGCTCCCGGATCGCGGCGATGGTCAGCACCTGCGCCACGACACGCCCCGCGATGGTGAGGTGCGCGGCCTCCGTCTGGTGCGCCTGCGCCTCGGCCTGCGCGACGCTCTGTTCCAGCGCGCGGCGATTGCCGCCGAACAGGTCGAGGTCGTAGCTGACCCCGCCGCCGACCGTGTAGAGGTTGAATTGGGGATTGCCCGCGCTGGTGCCAAAGGCCGCCGGATCGAACCCGAATGCCTGCAGATTGACCTGCTCGCGCTCGACGCGGGCATTGGCATCGACCTGCGGCAGGCGCTTGCCCGCCACCGCCTCTATCCGCGTGCGGGCGCGGGCGAGGGTCGCGTTGCTGGCGGCGAGGCTCTGGTTATTCGCCATCGCCCGGTCGACCAGTTCGTCCAGTTGCGGCGATCCGAACGCCTTCCACCAACCGAAGGCCGGCCCCTCACCCTGTATCGTGGCGGGAGCGCGGCGTGGCGCCTTGCCCGGATCGGCATAACCGCCGCCCGGCGGGGCGGAGGGCGCCTGAAAGTCCGGGCCGACCGTGCAACCGGCCAGCAGCGATAGGGCGAGGAAGAGGGGCGCGTGGCGCAGGATCATCGCATCAGTCCATCACAATATGCAGGCTCTCGTCCATCTTCGCCTGTTTCATCGGGCGCATGAGGAGGAGGAGCGGGATCATGGCGAGCGTCACCACGAACAGGAACCAGAAGGCATCATTATAGGCGACCATCGTCGCCTGCCGCATGACCTCTCCCAGCATCCGCGCGACATCACCAGGCAGGGACAGGTCGATGTCGGGCAGGCGCAGGCCCAGCAGCGGATTGTCGGGACGCACTCCCTCGACAAGGCGCGACTGCACGACCGATTCGTTACGGATGGTCAGCGTCTGGAGATAGGAGATGCCGATCGCCGCGCCCAGGCTACGCGAGAGGGCGTTCATCGACGCGCCCTCGTTGCGATAGCGCGGGCTGAGCGTGGAGAACATGATCGTGGACACGGGCACGAAGACCAGCCCGGACCCCAGCCCCTGGATGAACCCCGCGATCAGGATGACACGGCTGTCCATGCCCAGCGACATATGGGCGAACAGATACATGGCTACCGCGCTCAGGATCAGGCCGAGGAACACCAGCAGGCGGGCGTCGATCCTGCCGATCAGGCGCCCGACGCCATACATGCCGATCATCGTGCCAATCCCGCGCGGCATCGTCGCCAGCCCCGCCAGCATCACCGGATAGCCCATGAGCTGCTGGAGCATCGGCGCCAGCAATGCGGCAACGCCATAGACGACCATGCCCAGTTGGACACCGATCACCATGCCGGTCGAGAAGTTACGGTCCCTGAACACACCCGGCCGGATGAAGGGATGCCGCGCACTCCACATATGCACGATGGTGAAATAGCAGAACACCGCCGCGATCCCCGCCTCGATGCAGATTTCCGTGCTGCTGAACCAGTCTTGGCTCTGCCCACGGTCGAGCATGAGCTGGAGCGACCCGATGAACAGCGACAGGCAGGCAAAGCCCATGAAGTCGAACTTCGGCAAGTTGCGCGCCTTGCTCTCCGACATGAAGGTCGAGAGGCCGAGGAACGCGATGATCCCCAGCGGCACGTTGATGAAGAAGATCCAGCGCCAGTCGAGCGTGTCGGTAATATATCCGCCCAGCGTGGGCCCGACGATGGGACCGAGGATCGACCCCATGCCATAGGCGGCCATGGCCTGCCCATGGCGTTCCGGTGGATTGATGTCGAGCAGGGTCGCCTGCGCCAGCGGCACCATCCCCGCGCCGCAGAAGCCCTGCAACACCCGGAACAGCACCAGTTCCGGCAGGTTGACCGACAGACCACAGGCCACGGACGAGAGGGTGAAGCCCGCCAGCGAGAACAGCATGATCCGCTTGCGCCCGAACCGGTCCGCCATCCAGCCGCTGAGCGGCGTCGCGATGGCGGTCGCGATCAGGAAGGACGTCAGCACCCAGACGATCTGTTCCTGCGACGCGGACACGGTCGCCTGCATATGCGGCAGGGCGACGTTCGCGATGGTGCCGTCCAGCGCATACATGATCGTCGCGAGGATGGTGGATGCAGAAATGAAACTGCGCGTCGTCGGATCGGGATAATGGTGGACGTCGTCCGACGGGGTCGCGTCCGCGGTCGCGCTCACGGACGCGGCGGCCGGGCTGCACCGGCGCCGCGCGCCTGCGGCTCCACGGGCGGGGTATCCGCACCGACCAGATGCCGCTTGTGCCCGGTATCGACGGTCACGTCCGCGCTGAGGCCGGCATGGAGCGGGATGCCGGTCGGCACATCGTCCAGAGTCACCTCGACCGGCAGGCGCTGGACCACTTTCACCCAGTTGCCCGTGGCATTTTCGGCGGGCAGCAGGGCAAAGCTGTTTCCGGTTCCGGGACTGAAGCTGGCGATGCGTCCACGCAGCTTCGTGTCGGGGAAGGCGTCGATCTCCACCTCGACCGGCTGGCCGATGCGCATATAGCGGAGCTGGCTTTCCTTGAAATTCGCCTGCACCCAGAAGCGGGTGCCCGTCATGACGAACAGGGGACGCAGCGCAGTCACATAGCTGCCGACCTGCAACTGGTGGACCCGCGTCACCACGCCATCCTGAGGCGCGCGGACCACCGTGTCGTTGAGGGCGATGCGCGCGCGGCCCAGCGCCGCAAAGGCGCGGCGCACGGCGGGCTGCATCTCGACGGGCGCATCGACATCGCCGGACAGGCTGGCGCGAGTGCTGTCGGCCTTCGCCTGCGCCGCTGCGATCCCGTCCTTCGCCGTACTGACCGCCAGCACGGCCTGATCCACCTGCTGCTGCGAGGAAATACCTTCCGCCAGCAGCGACTTCTGCCGCGCGGCCTCGCGCTCCGCATAGACGAGCTGCGCCTGCGCCGCCTGCGCATCCGACTGTCGTTCCCGATAATCGGCGCGCAGGGCGCCCACATCGGTGCGCGCGGTGGCAAGTTGCGCTTCCGCCTCCGCCACCGCCGCGAGATAGGTGTCGGGCCGGATGCGGAACAGCACCTGCCCCGCCTTCACCCGCTGATTCTCCTCCACCTCGACGGACGTAACCTGCCCGCTCAGATTGGCGCTGATCGCGACCTGTGCGGTCTGGAGTTGCGCATTGTCGGTAGATTCAAAGCGTCCGCCGGTCAGATAGAAATACAGGATCGCGATGACGACCGCCACCGGGGCGAGCAGCAACAGCGGCTTGCGCAGCGCAGCCTTGCGGGCGGCGGCACCATCGGCTTCCACCGCGTCATCCTGTTCAATCCGATCCGGCATGTCCGCCATGTAACCCCCGATGCCAAACCCGTGCAAATGCCGGGAACGCAACCGGCGAAGCGCGTTTAGGGTCGATAGACCATGGAACCTAGTGAATATTGATCCCGGCGAGTATGAATGCCGCTCATGCTCGACCTCGACCTCAATCTGCTCCGCGTTTTCGACGCGCTTCATGAACTGCGCAGCGTGACCCGCGCCGCCAGTCGCCTGGGTTTGACGCAATCCGCAATCAGCCATGCGTTGGGGCGGCTCCGGAACGCGATGGGCGACCCTCTCTTCTATCGCGGCCCCGATGGATTGCAGGCAACGGCCCGCGCGCTGGAGATCGCGCCGGGCGTGCAGGAGGGGCTGGCGCAGTTGCGCGAGGCGCTGGCGCCTTCGCTGTTCGACCCGGCGCAATCGGAACGGCACTTCACGATCAGCACCGGCTCCTACTTCTGCACCATGCTGATCCCCGACCTGATCGCGCGGGTCCGCAGGATCGCGCCGGCTGTGCGAATCACCGTCATCAACCCGTCGACCGACCTGCTCCCCACGCTGGACGACGGCACGGTGGACATGGCGCTGGGCGTATTCGGAAAGGTGCCGCCGCGCCTGCTCTACGAACCGCTGTTTCGGGAAACACTGGTCTGGATCGCGGCGCGGGACAATCCGATCCTGACCGCGCCCGACCGCGAAGAGCAGATCACGCGCGCTCCCCGGCTGGAAATCATGGCGGGCCGCCCATCCCCCGGTCTCGGCTCCTTCGTCATGGCGGGCGGGCTGGAATGGCGCATCGCGACCGACGGGGGATCGTGGCGCGACCGGCAGGTCGGCATCTATGACGCCATCGCCGCCGCCCGCCTGATCGCGCAGACCGACCTCGTCGCCCGCGTCCCCCGCCAGTTCGCCCTGCGCGCCGCCGCGCCGGGCCGCCTCGCCATCATCGACGCCGCCGGGCCGGAGGACGGGCTGGAAATGGGCATGGTCACGCATCGCAGGCTGGGCAATGACGCGGGACTCGCCTGGCTGCGGTCGCTGACCCGCGCCACCCTGCCGGACGTGCTTGCCCCGGATGGGGAAGAAGGCGCTCAAGCGGGCTAAATCCCTCCATTATGGAGGCAACGGCGAGCGGTAGCGGGAGTGGGCCTCGTACCTTTCCTCCGAAATGGAACAAATCATGTTCAAAATCGAATCCGTTTCGGGCATAAGCACTCGAACAAATCGAGTACAGGGGATAGACAGATGTTCCATGGTTCCAGACCTTTCGCCGAAATCGCCAGTGATGCCGCGCATTTCGGGTCCATCGATACGGACGGAACGACGGGCATGGACTGGGGGATGGATGCGCGTCCCAGCCTGCTGATCATCGGCGGGACAGAGGGGCCGCAGACGGGCACGCAGGGAGAGATGGAGGCCATGGCGGCGGGGGCGGGGTTCCGCCTCACGGGCGCAGTGACGCTGGACGACATGGCGGAGCGGCTCGCCCGGACCGTGGGCGTGGATTCCCTCCTCATCGACCTGCGCGATAGTCCTCATGATGATGCGCGCATGACGGCCCTGCTGACCACCCTGCTCGCCTGGCCGGGCTGGACCGATACGCTGCCGCTGCTGCTGGTCGATCTCCCCGCGGTCGAAACCGTGGCGGCGCTGCTGCACATCCGCCTCGACCGCCTGTTGTGCGACCCCGGCCTGTCGGACATTGGCGCCGGACTGTGCCTGCTGGCGCGGGAGAGGCGGCTGCGGGCGGAGGCGGGATTTCACTTGTCCGACATCGGCCGTGAGACGGATGGGGGACGACTGGAGCAATTGAGCGCGGAAGTACGGCGGCTCGCCCAGACCATCGACCGGCTGGCGCGCGAAGATCAGGGCGAGAGTTCCCGCAGCCTGCGCGACCGCGCGCCAGCCTACACCCCGCCGCCCGCTTCCGCTGGGGAAGTCCATGATGGTACGGACGGCGCGACGCGGGAGGAAGTACGGACCTTGCTTCAGGCGCGCCGGATGCGCGACCGCTTCCTGCCGGGTGAATTATTCGCCGACCCGGCATGGGATATGATGCTGGACCTGCTGAGTGCGCGCCTCGATCGCAAGCGCGTGTCCGTCTCCAGCCTGTGCATCGCCTCTGCCGTGCCGCCGACGACCGCGCTGCGCTGGATCGCGCAACTGACCGAGCGCGGCCTGTTCGAACGGCACAATGATCCCGACGATGCCCGCCGCGTGTTCATCACCCTGTCGGACGCCGCGAGCGAGAAGCTGATCGCATGGTTCGCCGCGGCGCGCCGGTCGGGGCTGCGGTTTGCCAGTTGAATACGGGAGTTGGGAGGATGACCCCGATCTCCTCCACTACCCCATTGTCAGCCGGATGCTTTGCGGCTATCAGGCCGCGTCCGCCGGGCATCCGAACAGGATTTCCGCGTCGGGGCGATTAGCTCAGTTGGTAGAGCGCTTCGTTTACACCGAAGATGTCGGCAGTTCGAGCCTGTCATCGCCCACCATTTTTTTGACTGTCCCCCACATCTGCACTGGCCGGGCGGCAGCACACTCCACACACCCCTCAGACGTGCGCCTTTCCGCGCGATCCATGCATCCGGCCCTGTAGCCGGAGACGCTCTGCTGAGGGAAAATCTGGCCGCAATCTCGCCTGTTTCTCAAGGCGCCGATTTCGAGGTTACAGGCTGCGATGTGCAGCAGCTGTACAGCCGCTGCACATCTATTGCCGGCTCAGGTGAAGCCAAGCAGCTGCCGCTGGGCCTGCCAGCACAGCGGCATGGCACCGATGCGCGCGAGGCGTTGTCGATTGAGCTGCAACGGATGATGGCCGTCGAGAATCGCGGCCTGGATGTCCGGGGCAAGAATGCCGATTTTCACGAGGACAGAGAAATAGCACTGGTTAAGTCCCATCACTTGCGCAGCGGCGGCAACCCACAGTGTTTGCGCCAGATGCTGACGTGCCTGAAATCCCCGCACGATGAGCTTGACCAGCGCAGGGTCCAGTCGCCCCGGTTCAGACTGCCCTGCCGGTGGCAGCAGCTTGCGCTGGTTTCCTCGCCGTATCCAGGTGGCAGGGATGGCGACATCGGCACTTCCGTCCCGGACAGAGAATGTGAGGATGATGCGGTTCTGCTCGACCATCACCTTCTCGACATGGCTCCGCATTTCATCGCGCGTCGTTCGGCAACCCGGCTCAGTGCCGAGATGGATGTGAAGCTGCGAGAGGACCACCGCCGCCAGATCGCCTGCAGGCACACGCCATGACTTCAGCTTGAGACGCTGCTTGTCCTGCTGGCTAACATAATAGCGATATCGCACACCCCTTTTGTTGCTGTGCCGCAGGACCATTCGTCGCCCCTCCCCGTCCCACACGAGGCCGCATAAAAGGCTGGGATGCTCCGCCTGCACGCCTGCGGCATGATCGTTGCGGTTGCTTTCGAGAAGAGCGCCTACTTTCTCGAACAGCGCGGCATCGACGATGCCTTCGTGTTCCCCAGGATAGGCCATGCCCCTGTGGCAGATCTCTCCCAGATAGATGCGATTGCGCAGCATCTGGTAAAGTGCGCCTCGACTATAGGGCGCATCCCCCATCGGCCGACCGTCCCGTCCGGTCCGCTTTTGAACCGAAGCTCCGGCCGCCGAAAGAGGAAGGCGATACCGCCGAACGCCGCGCTGCCGAACACATAAAGCGCAAGTCAGATCGCGAAGGTAATCCGCTTGCACCGCCGATCAATATCGGCGCCTGAGGACGCCGCCATCTGTTTCGACGAACGCCTGCGTGAGAAGGAGTTCGGGATTTTGGATGGCCTCACGACGATGAGCATCCGCAATATCCATCCCGATCAAGCCGAGTTCCGCAGCCTCCTTGGCAAATTCTACCATCGGCCTCCTGGGCGCGAGAGCTGGTGCGATGTCATCCTGCGCCTGCGATCGGTGATGGACATGATCTCTCTGCATCATGCCGGACGGCGGGTAATGATCTTCACGCATCAGGTCGTGGTCCTGTGCCTGCGCTACATCATAGAGGGCATGACGGAGGCGAAGATATTGGCGACACGCCCCAACACACCCGCTCCGCCGCGCGCGTCGCTCACCGGACGCTTCGCAAGATCAGAGCAGAGCCGTCCAGTAGAGCAGTTGGTTCCCGAAGCACCTAATTGATCGGAATACCTATCAGACATAACGAATATGATTACGATAAATCCTAAAATTAACCATCAATAAAAATATTGTCATTTATAAAATAAATGTACGAATTTGAATAGGTAATATTCTGCAACTAACAAAATTATTGAAGATATATTCAATAATTACACGGTAAATTAGTAAACTATACTTCATAAATCCAATAATTTCCATAGCATTAAATGCATATAATTCATCATGGATTCCGACAAGCCTCTTCAATAGGCTGGAACAACGCGGCGCGTGCGTGAATTCCCTCATCATCGGATATCGCGTCCGGGATGGCGCAGGTCAAAATTGCGCCTGCACATCAGAACCGCATGTCCACTCCCAACGTGATCGTCCTCGGCCTCAGGGGCGTGATCTGGTCGCGCCGTCCAATCCCCACCGGATTGCCGTAGCCGAAGCTGTTGGCGTGGGCGTCGCCGAGATTCATCACGCCCAGGGATATCCCGAGACGCGCCGCCTGCAGGCGGACCGAGGCATCGCCCACGACATAGTCGCCCTGCGGCACGTCGAGCGGCACGCTCAGGCCAAGCTGGGAGCGGCCGAAGTAGCGCGCCGCGCCGTCGAGTCGCAGCACGCGCCCCGATCCCAGTGTGCGGCTCCAGGACGCCGCGACCCGTCCACCTGCCCGCGCGACGTTGGGCAGCGTCCGGTTGAACCTGTCGCCCGTATCCGGCGCCAGGACAAAGCCGGGCGCGGGCTTGATAAGACGGCTGTCATTCAGGAAGGCGGACGCACTGAGCTTCAGCGTAGACGACGGCCGCCACGTCACGTCCACATCGAGACCATGGATGATACCCCGTCCGATGTTGGCGGTGTATGGCAGACCGAAGTCGCCGATCAGGTCTGCTTGAATGTCGCGCCAGTCCGCGATGAAGATGGCGGCTTGACCCGAGAAGCGGCCATCGGTGCCACCGCGCCATCGCATGCCGATCTCGTAGATTCGCAGATCATCCGACGCGAACTGCCGCGTCGTCAATCCGGCGTCCCCCAGAACGATGCCGAGACCGCCCGGACGGTAGCCCTGCTGGTGATGGAAGAAGGCAGTCACCGGACCTTCGTCGTTCCAGCTGGCGCCGACCGTGCCCGAAAAGCGGATGTCCCAACGCCCCGAATTCCGAACCTCGCCCAGCGGCAGGTCGATCAGATGTCGCGATCCGTGCGCGAAAGTCAGGCGCCCGCCGACGGTTATGCTGATCGACGGCAGGACCGGACGTGTCGCCTGGCCGAACAGACCGACCTCCGCCTCCATGTTCCGCACACCGCCACGCTGCTCCTCGGCGGCGGGCCGCGCCGGCCGCTCGAAGTAGAGGGAGAGACGGCTGACGCTGCTGATCAGACTGACGCCTCCGACCCACGGAGCCCGCCGTCCCCCACCTGACAATCGCGTCTCGTGCGACAGGAGAGTGATTTCATTGCCCTCTCGGTAGTAGGCAACCTCCGGCGCCCCATCGATGCCGGTCGCGTCGTAGACGCTGGAGATGGCATGGCGCGCGATGGACGTCACCGAATCCAGCCGCACACGGCCGACGGCTCGGGTCGCCGACGCATAGCCGAGCCGGTAGTTGTTCTCGAACGGCTGGGGGATCAGGTTGAAGCGGGTGAAAAGGGGATCGCCGCGCAGCACATACTGGCCGTCTCCCGACTTGATGTTCTGGACGACGCCACCCGCCTCGATCGTCCATCCGCCGACGTCCTCGGCCCGCAGCGTCGCCCGCTGGCCGTAGCTGACCGTGTGGTTGATGTCCCTGCGCCCCTGCAGCGGTGCATCGATATATCCTCCAGCACGGCCTCCAAAGGCAACGAAGCGGACGGCCACCCTGTCCCGCAGGACGGGCACGTTGAGCATGGCGGCGCCATCCACGTTCGCCGCCCCATGGCGCGTGATCCCGACGTTCGCGCTCACCGTGCCGGAAAAGTCGTGAACGTCCGGCGCATTGGGCACCAGCCGCATGATGCCGCCCAGTGAACTGGCGCCATAGAGCGTGCCCTGCGGCCCCTCGAGTATCTCGAAACGCTTCATGTCGTATAGGTTCAGGTCAGGATTGGGCGCGTTGTAGGTCAGCCGCACGTCGCCCAGATACTGCCCCGTCGTCGTCTGGGTGGGGCCGCTGAAGCTGCTGTCTGCAATGCCCCGGATGAAAAGCTTGTTGCGCCCCGTGCCGAGGTTCGTCGCCCCCAGCGCAGGCATCAGCCGCGCGAGCGCCGCCGTCCCATCCGACGCGTGGGCGTTGATCCAGCCGCCGTCCGGCTCGACAATCTTCACTGAACCGGGATAGCTCGCGAGGGTCAGCCCCTGCTTGCTCGCCGTGACCACGATGTCCGGCGCGACGACGGGCCGATCCAGAACGGGGGGCGAGGGGCGGCTCGGCGTCGAAGGCCTCGTGACCACCCGCCTGCGCCTGATCTCCACGACCCCATGTCCACGGTCGACCGCCTCGGTATCCGTCCCACGCAACGCCCGCTGGAGCGCGGCCCACAGGGGCATGTCTCCGCGCGCACCTGGAGAGCGTCTGGCCGCCAGAAGCGGTTCGGCGAGCACAATCGTGGTCTGCGTCCTCACGCCCAGAGCGATCACGACGTCGCCGAGCCTTCCGGAAGGCACGTCGAAGACCTCCGCCCGTGCGGCACGCGGGGCCACGAGGAATGGGAGACTGGCCGCAGCGAACAGCGCAGCCCCAGTTCTAACGGCCCCCATCGGCGACGGGCTTCATCACCCAGCCATCCGCAGTCCTGCCCCATGAGATGCGGAGCGCGATCCTCAATCGCTCCATGACCTCCGGTCGCGGCCCCTCGATCGCGAGGGTGCCGTAGAACGGACGGGCCGCGATCGCCGACGCACTGGCGATACTGACGCCCAACGCGCGCGAAAGATCCGCCGCCACCCGAGACAGCGGCTCGCCTACGTACACCAGCTGCCCGCGCTGCCATGCACCGACTGCCTTGACCTCCGCCGTTCCGACCCTGACCTCGCGACCGTCGGCCGCGCGCAGCACCTGACCGGCGGCGATCCTCGTCCCGTCCCGACCCGGATCATAGACGACGCTGCCTTCGGCAACCTCCACACGCAGCTCGGCCCCGTCGCGGACGACGTTGAACACGGTGCCCGCATCCTCGACGGCATTGTCCCCCACCGTCAGGCGGAAGGGGCGCGCCGCGTCATGACGGACATGGAAGAGGGCCTCGCCAGAGATCAGCTCTGCGAAGCGCGCATCCTTGCGGTCGAAAACCATGTGGGTGTCGCCGTTGAGCGTGATGCGCGTACCAGCGTCCAGCGTGACGATCTGGTTCTCGCCCGGCCGCGTCGTGACTTCGTAGCGGCCAGACCGGAGCATGGGCGTCAGGACCAGGGCCGCCGCCGCCGAAGCCGCGATAGCGCCACCGCCGAACATCCAAAGGCGTCGCCCGCGTGAGGGCGAGACCACCGCCTCCACGTCGTCGTTGGCTGCCTGGCGAAAGTCGAGATTCGGCAGCAGCGGCTCCAGTTCCGCGTCGGTGTCCTCGATCCAGTGATAGGCCTCGACGTGAGTCGGATCCTCGGCGAGCCACGCTTCGAACGCCATCCAGTCGGCATCGTCGCCATCGCGCAGCCGGATATGCCACTCGATAGCCGTCATGCGGATCCGGTCTTGCAGTTCAGGACTCATGGCGCTCCCTTCCACCACTTAGACTCCGAGCACCCGGACTAACCTCATCAAGTCTGAACCTCTCGGCCGCGACCACCTGATATGCGCGAGCCAGATGCTTCTCCACCGCGCTGACGCTGATGCCGGTGTCGACCGCAATCTGCCGCTGAGACACCCCGTCCAGACGGTATCGGCGGAAAATATCGCGCGTCCGCTCGGGCAGGCGATTCAGGGCGCCCTGGACCAGGGCAAGCTGCTCGCGTGCTACCAGACGCGCCTCGATGGAAGGTTCCTCGTCGAGCTCGGGCGGGTCGCCGCTGTGGACGCCGCTCCACGCCTCCTCGCGGAGGAAGCGGCGGCCCTCTGTCCGGCGGTTCAGCAGGAAGAGGTTGTGCGCCATGCGATAGAGGTAGGCACGCGGCTGAGCGACGGATGCGACGTCCAGACCCGTGAGCTTCAGCCCCACCTCCTGGACGATATCCTCTGCCTCGTCCCCCGCCGCCCCCTGGAGTGAGAGGTAGCGGAGCAACGAGGGCCGAAGCGCCATGAAGGCTTCGAGCAGCCCGCTGTTCTGCATGATGGCGTCCGGCATCCCTGATAGTCGGTCTCCCGATCCTGCTAGCCGCCGCACCGGGACGCCGCAACGCCGATGTGGACATCCGCCGAACTCAGATGGTTCCTGCGCGGGACGCCGCAGGAGGCCGCCGGCCGACAAACGCTATTTTTTTTGATGAGGACGACCCCGCCCTCCGGTGTCTCAGAAGTGAAGGCGAACGCTCAGACGTCGCCAATGGACCGGACATGAAGGGGTTGGAATGCGTTCAATGGGATTGGCAAGGGGGATGCTCGCAACCTCTCTCCTGCTCTGGACTGCGACGGCGGGCGCCCAGGACTGGAGCGGCGCACCGCGGGAGCCGCAGCGCCGGAGTACCGACCACAGCATCATCGGCATCGGCCTGGCGCAAGTGCCCACCTATCAGGGGTCGGACAGCTACCGCACTCTGCCCCTCCCGGCGATCGACGTCGCCGTCGGCCCCTATTACTTCAACCTGCGCAACGGCGTGGGCATTAACGTCATCGACCTGCCCGTGCTGACCTTCGGCGGCGGCATCGCCTTCATGCCCGGATACCGCCAGGAGGACGTGCCGACCGGGGTCAACCGGCTGAAGGCCGGCGTCGGCGCCCGCATGTTCATGAACTTCAACACCGGAGTCGCCATCGTCTCCCTGGGCGGAACACGCGGACTCATCGGCAGCACCAAGGGCTTCATCGCCGACGCGAGTGTGGCCTACCCGATAATCGCAGGCCGGCGTCTCGCCCTCATCCCCTCCATCGGGACCACATGGGCGAACGGCAAGCACAACGACCGCTACTTCGGCATCGACGCAGGCGAATCCGCCGCCTCGGGCCTGCGCGAGTTCCATGCGGGCAGCGGGTTCAAGGACATCAGCACGATGGTCACGGCCAATTACAGCCTCACTGGTCGCATCAACCTCACGGCATCGGCTGGCCTCACCACGCTGCTCGGGGACGTGAGGGACAGCCCGCTCATCGCACATACGACGCAACCGACGGGCTTCCTGTCTCTCTCCTACCGCCTGGGCCGGTGAGCCTGCGGGTCGCACGCCGGCCGGGGACTCAGCCCCCGGCCGGCACAACCCATCCGAAAGGCCGGAGTCTGCGCGTGCGCCACAGGACCGTATCGGCCATCCTCATCTCGCTCCTCGCCTTGGCTGACACGGCCGCGGCGGACGTCCGGCGCCAGCCGCCTCAGTTTAGGCCAGATATTTGCCAGCCTAAAAAAGTTCGGTTTTCTGATGAGGACACTGCCCGCCTCCGGTGTCTCAGAAATGAAGGCCCCGAACGTGGCGGCGCTGTGGGACCGCATCGGAACGATGCATCACCTCCCGGCGCTTCATCTCTCGGGTCGGAGTTTCTGGCTTACCCCCTCGGTCAAATGCCGTCGGGTCGCACGTCGGCCGGGTGCAAAGGCCCCGGCCGACAACACGCAGGAAGGATCGAGGGCGGACGGCGCCGAGCCGGCCTCCGCGATCCTTGCACAAGGAGGAAGCGATGAAGAAGACGATTATGGCCGTGACCATCGGGAGCCTGATGGTTGCTGGATGCGCCAACAACTACGAGCAGCGGCGTGCTGCCACCCGAGGGGCGCTCATCGGTGCCGTCGGCGGTGCGGCCGTCTCGGCACTTGCCGGAGGCGATGCGCTTGAAGGTGCGGCCATGGGTGCCGCGGCAGGCGCGGCGATCGGCTACATCACCAAGGACGGCAAGCGCCGTGAGGTCTACCGCGGCAGGGATGGAGGTCGCTACTGGGTCGACGATCGCGGACGCCAGCGCCGCTACTGAGCAAACCGTCTATACGCCGCCATCCCCGACGCTCTTTGAGGCCTAACCATCGGGGGTGGCGTCGAACCCATAGGCACGATCAGACACTATGGCCCGGTCCAGCCCCGTGGCCATCTCAAGCAGCAATCCCGACTGCGGCCCACCCTCGTCGTCGATCTGCGCCTGCGGGTTCCCACGATAGTCATGGTTGCCAAGAAGTTCAATGCCGGTGCCGCAGCCCGTGCCGACACGAGGGGAAGGGCAACCGATGCTGCGGCGCCGGAGAGGCCGACGATCGCGTTTCGACGGGACGGGTTGAGGGTCATATTCATCCACGGTAGGCTGGGGGTCGAAAACAGGGAAGTTCGCGGATTCAGGCTTCAAAGTGTCTTACGGTCTTACCCGACGCGCGCATCAGCCCAATGACGGAGCGATGCAGGAGGTCCGCATTTATGCGAGACTGATCTTGAGATTCTGGGCACGGCTCTGGCGGCTCACCGAGAGGAGCAGACCGCTCCGCGCTTCCTGGCTGGCGCGTCCAGCCACCGGATAGACCTGGACGTCGAAGGTGTAGCTGTCCTCGCCAAGTCCATGGACGTAGATCGCCGGTGCCGGATCGTGGCGGATGGCGTCGCAGCCGCCGATCATCGCTTCCAGGGCCACCATCGCTGCGTCGGCCGAAATTTCTCCCGCCACGACAAACTGGAGATCGATGTGTCCGGGTGTCGGCCGAACGGTGCGGTTCGTGACTGTCGTCGAGATAAAAGCCGAGTTCGGCACGATGGAAATGCTACCGTCCGACGTCGCGATCTCCGTCGCCCTGACGCGAATTTTGCGGATCGTGCCCTCGGCGCCCGACACGGACACCCAGTCGCCCAAGGTGACGGGGCGCTCTATGAGAAGGATGAGGCCCGATACGAAGTTCTGAATAATCGACTGGAGGCCGAAGCCGATGCCAACCGACAGGGCACTGGCGATGAGGGTGATCTTCTCGAGCTGCACACCCAAGACGGTAGTAGCGGTCAGCATGGCAAGGATGACGCCGACATAACCGAGCGTCGTCGTGATCGAGCTTCTCGCACCGAGGTCCAGAGAGGTAGAGGGAAGAAACCTGTCCTCAAGCCATTGCCGGAACAGGCGGGTGAGAGCGATGCCCGCTACCAGGACAGCGATCGCCGTCAGGATCGTGCGCGGCGACATGTTGAGCGAACCGAGTGCGCTCATGAGCGGTGTCGGCCGCATCTGGTCCGCCACGGTCGCGCCATCCCCCTGCAACGGAGCCGCGATCAGCGCCAGCGCGACGATCCAGACGAGGACTGTTAGGACGATACTTCCGAGCATGGCGGTCTGCGCAACGCGGGCCTGTCCAACGCCCACAATGCCGGTCGCGAAGCGGCCTGCCCGTCTGTCGGTGTCGAGCAACCGCATGACGAGCGCGTCGAGGAAGCGCGTGAGCAGCCAGGCAAGCGTCAGGAGCAGACCAGCCCAGAGCAGCTCCTGCACCAGAAGCGCCCCGAAGCGGGTCCTGCCCATGAGGAAGGCGGAACAGCCGACGAAGAGGACGAGCCATGCCACCGTCGTCAGACCAAACACGGCGGGGATTCCGGCTTCCTTGCCGGCGGAGGCTGCGGTCTCCACCTGCCGCTCGCGCGCCTGCCCGGCCAGAATCAGGAACCGACCGATCAAAACTGCCTGCAGGATGACGATCACGCTCTGCGCGATCGTCCACGACGTCGCCGTCGCGTGGAGCGCCCGAGAGCTCTGGTCGACGAAGGAGGACAGCGCGAGCATGAGCCCCGCCGCGAAGGGATAGAAGGCGACGACCCTGCCGAGACCCGGTGGCAGTTGGATCGGCCGGCGAACCTTGTCCTCCGGCGAATGCAGCGCCCGTCCGATGCCCAGACCAAAGCCCGCGATGACCATGCCGAACGCGACCGTTTGTGCCAGATGCCTAACCTCGGGAAGCAGTGGCAATGCGGCGCCCAGCGAGAACAGGGCCAGCCATGCCGAAAGCGTCACCAGGACGACGGTCGCGACCACCGCCCCGACCGCGCCGCCGTAGATCGCGAGCGGACTGTTGTTTCGGCCGCGATTGATTAGTGCGTTCAACTTGCTCAGAAGTAGCAAACGCAACGGCCAGATGATCACGACGGCCAACGCCAGCATGGCGATAAGGAAGATGAAGCCGCCCGAGAATCGGAAGGGGATCTGCAACTGGCGGTCGAGAAGGTCGATCGCAGACCCGGCATCCCGCGTCAGAGCTTGCAGCAGGGAAGGCTCCGCGACGTCGACCGCTTCCGGTCGCGTTCCCGCCGTGGCCACACGCATCGCGACAGACATGATGTGAAGTGCTGGCATGGAAATCCTAGTCAGGACGCAGGTCAAACGGGCCGGCCGGCACCATCAGGTAAATTTCGGGATCGCGAGGCTCCGCCGGGGTGCAGTCCATAGGGCGGAGCCTCGCTGCCTGCCTGTCCCTGTCGAGGCCGAAGGGGGAACAAGCGGGTTCAGGAACTCATCGGAGGGGTGGCCCCACCCGGCGGCTTGCGCTCCGGGTGGGCGGCCCTCAGCCCACGCTACTGCGCGCCGGCCTCCGCGGCCTGCGCCGCGATAGCGGCGCTGCGAATCTCGTCCTTGGCCAGCACGCCATCGCCGTTCGCGTCGATGGCGTCATAGTTGGCCAGAAGATCGCCATTCGCGGCGGCCTCCTTCCTGTCGATCCGGCCGTCCCCGTTCTTGTCGATCGCACTGTAGGCCTGATCGAAGGCAGTGCCCTGCCGCGCCAGTCGCGCGCGCATGAACGTGTCGAATTCGGCCGGGTCGACGCGCCCGTCCTTGTTGGCGTCCATGGCCGCAAAACCTGCGTCGATGTAGGTCTTCACGGGATCGGCGGGCGCCTGGGCGGCGGCGAGACCTGGAAGGGACAGGGCGGCGATTGCGGCTGCGATAAGCTTCATGATGCGATCCTTGTCGTTCTGTGAATTGGCATGTGCTGTCGAGGTCTGGGGAAGAAGCCCCTACCAGCGGCGATCACGGTCGCGCCGGTCGTCACCGCGATCATCCCAGCGGTTGCGGCGATCGTCCCGCCGGCCGCGATCACGGCGATCATCCCAGTTGGGACGCTTGTCCTTGGTCGTCGCGTTGCCGATCACGCCGCCCGCCGCCGCCCCGCCGATCGTCGCCCATGGATCGCCACCAGACAGCAGCGCGCCGCCGAGCAGTCCGAGGCCGACTCCGATGATGGTATTCTTACGCTTGCTGTCCCGATACTCCTTCTGGGGTTCGTGGTGCTGGGCCTGCGCGATCTGCGGGCTCGCGATCAGCATGGCCAGCGCCAGACCGGCGCCGATGGATCTCATTTTCATCTTCACTCCATTTTTCGGGGTGCGGGCATGGGCACCAGGCCCATCCACAATTGGACTGAAACGAGAGCAGCGGGCATCCCTAGGCGCGTGATCGAAATAAGGGATGGATTGCTCTCATTCACTACTGAGACACCGAGGAGGCACTGCGTCCTCATCAAAAAGTGCACCATCGCGCGAGAAGGCCTGCCCAGCGACTCTCCGAGACTGATGCAAGTCGCAACCGTCAAATGGGGCGCGCACCCAATCCGGCGAGGCCTCGGCAAGATGCACCAGATTGGGTTTCCGGAGGACGGAGCCGATCCCGAGGGTCGGCCCCGCTCGAAGGTCAGACCGGAGGCAGCGAGAGCATGTCCCGGTCCCGCCCAGTCAGGTCGGATCACCATGTGATCCTCGTCCTGGGAGAGGCAGGAGACAGCGATCGAGCCGATTGCCCCCAGAGACCTCAACTGGATCCGGAAGCCACCGCCGTGATCGGCGTAGTCGCAGGCGGGAAGCCCATATCTCCCGGATATCGTATCACCCTTCAGCGCGAGCTCGCACCGGACCCGGTAGGACGACTTTCTCTTTACAGTCGGTACACTGCCGAAATTCTCTTGCCCAGAGCCACCAGTCAGCTTTGCAACCTACAAAATGGCCCGCAATTCTTGCTTAATCCAATCTAAACCGAAATTTGCGAGACAGGCTGCGGGGTAGCAACCGCACCGTCAATGGCCGGTGCGATGATCATCGAGGGGGTCTCGTGAACAAATCCAATTATCTGCTCGCAGGAGCAGCGTTTTTTGTCGTCTGCACGCCTGCCATGGCGCAGAATGCCGCAATAACGACACCATCCAGATCGACAGAAACAGCCATACCGCCCAAGGAGATTTTCTCCACCGGCGTCGCCAAGGGCCGCGACCGTCTCGACAGCGCGACGTCGACGAGTGCACTGCGAGCCAGCGAGTTCGAGAAACTCGGCCCCCGCCCACTTGCCGACATCCTGCGCACCATGCCCGGCCTGCGCGTCGAATCCGGCATCGGTGAGGGCAATGCCAATTACACTGTGCGCGGCCTGCCGCTGGCGGCGGGCGGTTCCAAATATATGCAGTTGCAAGAGGACGGCCTTCCCGCGATCGAGTTCGGCGACTTCTTCAACTTCGGCGGCGACGTCTTCCTGCGCACCGACTTCAACGTCGCGCAGATCGAGTCCATTCGCGGCGGTTCCGCATCGACCTTTGCCTCGGACTCTCCCGGCGGGCTCATCAACCTGCTCTCCAAGACCGGCGACACGCCGGGCGGCGCGGTGCAGGTCACGCGCGGCCTCGACTATGGCGAGAACCGGCTCGACGCCGATTATGGCGGCAAGCTGAGCGATACGGTGCGCTTTCACGTCGGCGGCTTCTACCGCTGGGGCGAAGGGCCGCGCGACATCGGTTTCGACGGCTATAAGGGCGGCCAGATCAAACTGAACATCACCAAGCAGTTCAGCAATGGCTATATCCGGCTCTATGGCAAATATCTCAACGATCGCTCGCCGACCTTTGCGCCCTATTTCTTCAGCCTGACCGGCACGAACGACAAGCCGGTCATCGCCAACCTCCCGAATTTCGACATTCGCACGGACTCGGTGCTGTCACCCTATCTCGGCCCGGTGACGACGCTGAACGGCCAGAACCAGTTGCAGCGTTTCCCCGTGTCGGACGGCCAGCATGCGATCTCCAAATCCATCGGAGCGGAGGCGCAGTTCGATGTCGCGGGGTGGACGCTGAGCGACCGCATCCGCTATTCGATCAATTCGGGCGATTTCCTGCGCGTCTTTGCCAATAGCGCCGATACGGTCTCCGCCTTTGCCGCATCGCAGGCGGGAGCAGGCGCGACCGCCACCTATGCGACCGGCCCCAATGCCGGGCAGGCGATCCTCGCGGGATCGAACATCAACGGCAACGGCCTCCTCGCGCTATATTATATGGCAGAAACGCGCGCCCGTTCGCTGGACAATTTCACCAACGACTTCCGCGCGACAAAGGTGTGGCAGGTGGGCGGCGGCGACCTGACCGTCACCGGCGGCGTCTACAAGGCGATCCAGACGCTGAACGCCGAATGGCTGCACTCCGCCATCGACGTCGATGTGGCGGGCAATGGCCAGACCGCGATGGTCAACATCACCAGCGCGGGCGGCGTGGCGCAGACGCTCGACGGCTATTATGCCTTCGGTCGGGGCCGCACGAGCAAGTTCCGCCGCATCTTCGACGTCAAATATGACATCACCGCCCCCTATGGATCGGTGAACTATCATGTCGGCAAGTTCGCCATCGGCGGCAGCCTGCGCTACGACAGTGGCAGGGTGCGCGGGTCGCTCTATGGCGCCGACCTCGGCGGCGGGCGTGTCGGACAGATTCCCTATGACATCAACGGGGACGGCGTGATCTCCGCGCCGGAGGCGGCCGTCGCCTACCTCCCCCTCTCCCAGCCCGCGCCGGTCAATTACAACTATGGCTATGTCAGCTACTCGGCGGGCATCAATTACCGCATCGCCGAGCCGCTGTCGGTCTTTGCCCGCTACAGCCGGGGTGGCCGCGCCAATGCGGACAAAATCCTGTTCACGCCCGTGGTCAGCACGACCGATGGAAGCGTCGCCAGCAACAGCGACACCTATGACGAGGTGCGTCAGCTGGAGGGCGGCATGAAACTGCGCACTAGCCATGCCACGCTGAATGCGACGGCCTTCCTCGCCCATGCCGACGATCACAATGTGCTGAACGGGTCGGCCAACCAGACCATCCGCACCTACCGTGCCTATGGCTTGGAACTGGAAGGCAGCTATCGCCATGGCATCTTCGCCATCACCGGCGGCGCGACCTATACCAAGGCCAAGATCACCGCGGACAAGCTGGACGCCACGCTGACCGGCAAGGAACCGCGCCACCAGCCCGCCTGGACGTTCGAGGCCACGCCGCAGATCGAGACGCGGCAGGCCACCGTCGGCGCCAACATCGTCACCATCACCAGCAGCTATGCGCAGGACAGCAACCTGCTCAAAATGCCGGGCTTCACCGTGGTCAATGCCTTCGTGCAATTCCGTCCGGCGGAGCGGGTGCAGTTGATGGTCAACGCCAACAACCTGTTCAACGCCATCGGCCTGTTCGAAATCTCGCAAAGCACCGTCCCGACCAACGGCATTGGTTCCGGCCGTGCGATCAACGGGCGGACGGCGTCGGCGTCGCTGCGGTATAATTTCTGACAAAGGCTCATGGGGGCCTTGGCACATGTCGAGGCCCCCAAGTCCGTTATTCTCCTGGTCGAAACGCTACCGGGCCGAGAGATTGGTTATAAACCGTCGGGCACCTCTGGCTCTGTGGCGCGTTGAGCCGCCGAAATCCCCGACAAACGAGAAGCATCATGCGGCCCGTCTCGACCCATTTCCTGCGCGGCCACCGCATCGACAGCCGCATCCTCGTGGTGTTCCTCCTGATCGCGGGCGGTGTTCTGGCGTTTCTGAAGTTGGCTTCGGAGGTCATGGAAGGCGACAGCTTCGCCATTGACCGGCTGATACTTCAGGGTCTGCGCAACGCCGCCGACCCATCGGTGCCTGTCGGTCCGGCGTGGCTGCAAGGGGCGATGATCGATATCACGGCCCTGGGCGGCGTAACTGTCCTCACGCTGATAACCGTCCTCACCGCTGGATATCTGTTCGCCTCCAGGAAGGCGGGGACGGCCGCTTTCACGATTGCGGCGATCGCCGGGGGTGCAATACTGAGCGCCATCCTGAAGAATGAGGTTGCCCGCCCCCGTCCGGAGCTTGTCGCCCATCTCGTGGACGTCCATACAACGAGCTTCCCCAGTGGGCACGCCATGAACTCGGCGATTACCTATCTGACGCTCGGAGTCCTGCTGGCCCGTGCTGAGAAAGCGCGCCCTGTCAGGATCTACCTGTTGGCGACGGCCATCTCGCTCACGCTCCTGATTGGGACATCCCGCGTTTATCTGGGCGTCCACTGGCCCAGCGATGTAGTGGCTGGCTGGTGCGTCGGGGGCTGTTGGGCGGCGCTATGTTCCCTTGCGGCCCGTGCATTGCAAAACAACCGGAGCATTGAAGTCGCAACGTCCGCTGAAGGCTAACAGACCGTCCCTCCCGGCCTCCACGCGGGGAGGGCTGCGACCAACCTATTGTCGCTGTCCCGGATAATAGTTGGCCGCACTTCATCACCGGCATGCATACGCGGATAGCTGCCGGTCGGGCATCGAGCCTTGTCAGTTGAGATGAGGAACTTTGGGGAGCACGTCACACCATCAACGGCGGACGGCTCTTCGCGTCAGGCTCGCTGTAGCATGGAGATTTTGGGGTTCATGGTTTGGCTTATGCCCTAAACGCCAACGCCGCCCCGGAGGGCGGCGTTTGTAGT
>DASVNT010000009.1:0-3279 GCA_036383715.1 Sphingobium sp.
TGGAACAGCCAGTCGGACGCGGTCAGGGTGGAGGAGCCACGCCCGGCGGGCTGCGCGTTGTTCATCGCCCATCGCGCGGCGGCCTTCTCGATCTCGTCCAGCCGGTCCTCCGGCGGATAGGCGGCGCGCAGGTCGGGGCCGCCGCTGGCCGGGAGCAGCAACACGGTCCGCACGTCGAGCAGCCGCGCAATCTCCGCACAGATCGCCTGCATCAGTTCATTCTGGCTGACGGCGGAAGTCAACTGGCGGGAAAAACCGGCGAGCGCCGCATTCTGCCGCGCGCTCGATTGCGCAAGGTCGGCCTGCGCCCGCACCCGCGCGGCAAACTGGCTGGTCACGATGGCCACGCCCAGCAGGACGAGGATCGAGATGACGTTCCCCGGATTGCTGACCGTCAGCGTGCCCGTCGGCGGCAGGAAGAAGAAATTATAGGAGAGGCTGGAGGCCAGCCCCGCGAACAACCCCGCGCGCAGACCATAGGTCGCCGCCGCGAACATCACCGGCACCAGATAGAGGAGCGCGATATTGCCTAGGTCGATGGCCGCCAGCAGGAACCGCCCCGCCGCCGTCATCGCCGCGACCATCAACGCCACCCAGAGATAGTCGACCGGCTTTCCCCAGTGCGAGCGCAATGGTCGCCGGGGGCTGGACGGCACGGCCTCCTCGTCGGAAGGCAGGACATGCACCGCGACGGAGCCGATATTCCGCACCAGTTGATCGACCAC
Source organism: Sphingobium sp. (assembly GCA_036383715.1). Classification (GTDB taxonomy): domain Bacteria; phylum Pseudomonadota; class Alphaproteobacteria; order Sphingomonadales; family Sphingomonadaceae; genus Sphingobium. The sequence goes on from DASVNT010000009.1 coordinate 726, forward strand.
CGATCCATAACGCCGCTCGAACCACCACGACCGGGTGGACTTGCCGATCACGATCTGCGTCGCGCGGGCATCCACGGCAAAGCCCCGCAGTCCCTCGACCACATTCTCCGCCGGGATGCTGGCGGTTGCGGCACCGAGACGCGACGCCAGCGCCAGCGTATCGGCCAGCGCGCGCCGCTCCGCATCGGAAAAGCCCTGCGCCCGCCGCGTTTCGATATGGACCGCCGTCCATGGCGCTTTCAGGGCGTCGGCAAGGCGCTTGGCGGCGCGGACGAGGCCCGGCGCGCTTGGCTGCTCCGACACGGCGACGATGACCCGCTCCCCCACCGCGAAACTGCCCGCCAGCGCATGGGCGCGGACATAGTCCAGCATCTGCGTGTCGATTGCCTGCGCCGCCCGCCGCAGCGCCAGTTCACGCAGGGCGGTGAGGTTGGATTTGGAGAAGAAATGCGTCAGCGCCCGGCTCGCCTCGGCGGGAATATAGACCTTCCCTTCCTTCAGCCGCTCGATCAGTTCGTCGGGCGGTATGTCCACCACCTCGATCTCCGCCGTTTCCAGCACGGAATCCGGCACTGTCTCCCGCACCCGGACCCGCGCGAACGATGCGACGACATCGTTCAGGCTCTCGATATGCTGGATGTTGATCGTGGAATAGACGTCGATCCCGGCGGCGAGTAGTTCCTCCACATCCTGATAGCGTTTCGGGTGGCGACTGCCGGGCGCATTGGTGTGGGCGAGCTCATCGACCAGCACGAGGGCGGGATGACGCTCCAGTATCGCGTCGATGTCCATCTCGCCCAGACTGTGCCCGGCATGGTCCACGATCCGGCGCGGGATCAGTTCATGCCCCGCAAGCAGCGCCTCCGTCTCGCGCCGGCCATGGGTTTCCACCACCCCGATGACCACGTCCACGCCCGCATTGCGGCGGCGCATCCCGTCGGTCAGCATCTCATAGGTTTTGCCAACGCCCGGCGCCGCGCCCAGAAAGAGCTTGAGGCGCCCCCGCCCCTCCTGCGCGGCCTGACGCAGGAAGGACTCAGGCGAAGGGCGTTTATCTGCGTCGGTCACCGCACGCTGTTAGCGCGTATCCGGTCCAGCCGTCGATTGAGATCGAGCACATTGACGCGCGCATCGCCCAATATGCCCAGCAGCGGCTTGTCGATCCCCTGCTCAATCAACTGGCGAACGCGCGCCTCGGGCAGTCCGCGCGCCGCCGCGACACGCGGCACCTGATAGAAAGCCGCCTCCGGCGAGATGTCGGGATCTAGGCCGGAGGCGGAGGTTGTCACCAGGTCGGACGGAACGGGGTTCCCCGGTGACGTGTCCTTCAATGCCGCCACGTCAGCCCTGACACGGTCGGCCAGCGCCCGGCTGGCAGGACCGAGGTTCGAGCCGGAGGAGGCAAGGCCGTCATAGCCCTTGCCCGCCGCAGAAGGCCGCGGATGGAAATAACGCGCATCGGCGAAGCCCTGACCGATCAGCGTGGAGCCGACGACCTTGCCCCCCTCCTCGATCAGGCTGCCATTGGCCTGCCGGGGGAACAGCGCCTGCCCGATGCCGGTCATGGCAAGCGGATAGGCGATGCCGAGCAGCGCGGCGAACAGGATGGTCAGCACGATGGCTGGCCGCAGGGAGGTGAGAATATCCTTGCCCATATGTAATTCCTTCAGGCGAGACCAAAGCCGCTGACGGCCATGTCGATGATCTTGATGCCGACGAACGGCGAGATGAGGCCGCCCAGACCGTAGATGGCGAGGTTGCGCGCCAGCAGCGGCCCCGCGCCGATGGGCCGATAGGTCACGCCTTTCAGCGCGAGCGGCACCAGCAGCGGGATGATCAGCGCGTTGAAGATGATCGCGGACAGGATCGCGCTTTGCGGCGTCGCCAGCCCCATGACGTTGAGGATGCCGAGGCCGGGATAGAGCACCACGAACATGGCCGGGATGATCGCGAAATATTTGGCGACATCATTGGCGACGGAAAAGGTCGTCAGTGCACCGCGCGTCATCAGCAACTGCTTGCCCAGCCCGACCACCTCGATCAGCTTGGTCGGGTCGCTGTCGAGGTCGACCATGTTACCTGCCTCGCGCGCGGCCTGCGTGCCGGTGTTCATCGCCACGCCGACATCCGCCTGCGCCAGTGCGGGAGCATCGTTGGTGCCGTCGCCGCACATGGCGACGAGGCGGCCGCCCTCCTGCTCCTTGCGGATCAGCGCCAGCTTGTCCTCCGGCGTCGCCTGCGCGAGAAAGTCGTCCACGCCCGCCTCCGCCGCGATGGAGGCGGCGGTCAACGGATTGTCGCCGGTTATCATCACCGTGCGGATGCCCATCAGGCGCAGCTCGCCAAAACGCTCGCGGATGCCCGCCTTCACGATATCCTTGAGGAAGATGGCGCCGAGCAACTTGCCGTCCCTCGCCACCGCCAAAGGCGTGCCGCCTGCGCGCGCTATCTCGTCGGTGATGCGGCGAAGCTCGGCGGTCGCGGGTTCGCTGCCCAGTTCGGGATTGGCGCGCAGGATGGAGTCCACCGCCCCCTTCTGGATCACGATGTTATC
>DASVNT010000010.1:0-2455 GCA_036383715.1 Sphingobium sp.
GTGTTCGACGGCTTGGCGAGATAGTTGGAAGCGCCCAGCTTGATCGCCTCCACCGCCGTTGCGATGCTGGCGAAGCCGGTCAGCACGACGATGATCATCTTCGGGTCATGGGCATGCAGGGTCTGCACACACACCAGGCCTGACTCCGGCCCGAGCTTCAGGTCGACGACCGCATAAACGGGATCGTGATCCTCCAGCAGAGCGACCAGCGCGGCATGGCTGCTCGCCGTCAGGACCTGATAGCCGCGCCGCTCGAACGACCGTTTCAATGTCCGGGCGAAGGGCTCGTCATCCTCGACCAGCACCAGCAGCCGCTCTTCGCTCATTGTTCGACCTCCTCCAGCGCCACCGTGCCCAGCGGCAGGCGCAGCAGGATCAGCGCGCCACCGTCCGCGCCATTGCTCGCGCTGACGCTGCCGCCCAGCTTGCGCACGACATTGACGACCAGGAACAGGCCGAGACCATGCCCTTCCTTCCCCTTGCTCGACCGGTAGGGCTTGCCGAAGTCATCCAGCATTTCCTCCGAAAAGCCTCCGCCATTGTCCCGCACCGCGATATTGAGCGAATGGCTGTCGCGTCCGACGACCAGGTCGATATAGGTCGCTCCGGCTTCCCGCGCATTGTCGAGCAGGTTGCCGATCGCCTGCCGGATCACCGGGTCGGCGATGATGCGGGGATAGTCATGCGGCCCGAAATCGCAACGCAACGGCATGCCCGGATTGGCCGCACGCCAGTCCGCCGCGATACCGTCGATGAAGTCGCGCACATTGGTGACTTGCGGCGCTTCTCCCCGCGCTTCGCCGGCGGACAGAAGGATGCCGGTGACGATCGCCTTGCACCGGCTGACCGCCGCCTGCATCTCCGCCACTTCCTCGACCAGCGCGGCATGATCCGTGATCTCGGGCATGCGCCGCCAGTCGCCCAGCACGACCGCCAGTTGCGACAATGGCGTACCCAGTTCATGCGCGGCGCCCGACGCCAGCAGCCCCATGCGCACGATATGCTCTTCCTCCGCCGCCTGTTGCCTCAGCCGCGCCAGATAGGCTTCGCGCGCCTGAAGGTTGCGATTGACCCGCCCCATGAACAGCACCAGCAGGACCGCGATCATCATGAGGCAGATCCACGTCCCGACGATGTGCAGGTCGAACAGGCGGCCTTCCAGCGCGTCGCTAAGTTCCAGCGGGCGATAGACGAAGGACAGCGTCGCCGCGCACAGCGCCGACATGATGACGATGCCCCATATGCTCCATCGGTCGAGCAGCACCGCCCCCAGCGCCACCTGCAACAGATAGAGCGAGAGGAAAGGATTGGTCGCCCCGCCACTCAGGTAGAGCTGCACCGTCAGCAGCAGCACGTCGAACAGCAGCGCCACGAACAGCTCCGCATGGGCGACATCGGTCCGGTGGCGCAGCGCGGCGAAGGTGACAATATTCACCGCCGCCGCCACGCTCGCGACCAGCAGCATCGCGGCCACGGGCAGGCTGATCTTCATCGCCCAATGCACGAACAGGATCGTCGCAACCTGTCCAGCGATGGCGATCCAGCGCAGTTGCACCAGCAACGCCATATTCTTGCGGCCCGCCGCGTCCGCCGGCCACTGGCTGGGCAGCCACCGCGCGCTGATGGGCGGATGTGGCTTCATGCCCGGCGCTCTTTCCATTCGTGACGCATCAGCACCATGTATGCGCCCGCGACCATCGCCGCCAGCACGAACCAGGTTATCGCGTAGGAGAGGTGGCTGTTCGGGAACTTGACGACCGTCAGCCCGCCGATTGGCAGCGCGTCGGGGGAGGGGCTCGCCTCCGCATCGACGAAATAGTTAGCGAGCGGGGAGGGTAGTTTCCGCGCCGCGCTGATCGCCGCCACGTCGCGTGAATACCAGCGGTTCGCGCCCGGATCGTTGGAGCGAAGGAAGCCTCCGTGCGGCTCGCTCAACCGCAGCAGGCCGGTGATGCGCACGGTTCCGGACGGCCGCATGTAGCTTGTTTTCGCCTCTGCCGGGACGAAGCCCCTGTTGACGAGCAGGGTGACGCCTCGATCCGTCATCAGCGGGGTCATAACCCAGTATCCCGCCCCACGCACCGTCACGGCCTGCACCAGCGTGGTTCGGTCATGCAGAAAATATCCGCTCGCCGTCACGCGCAGATAGGCGTCGTCGGCTTCAGCATCGCGTGGAGCCTCCACCGGCCTCGCATGGATGCGCGTCTCCACCTTGTGGATCAGGTCGCGCTTCCACGCCAGCCGATCGACCTGCCAGACGCCCAGGCTCGCAAGCCCCGCCACCGCAAGGGCCGCGGCGATCGACAGGCCGATCAGGAATCCCGCCGATCGCCGCCGTCCCGTCACGGCATCTGGCTCATGTCATGCGCGGGCATCATATTGTGATTGAGGTGATACATGACCCACGTCGAGCCCGAGAGGGTGATGACCACCAGCACCATCGTGAAGATCAGCG
>DASVNT010000011.1:0-2020 GCA_036383715.1 Sphingobium sp.
GGCGATCTCCGCGCGATCCACGAGCACGATCAGGGCGCCGCCGCCCGCATCCACCGCCGGGACGATAGTGTCGATCAGGCGGGTTTCGCCTTCGGGGACGCCGCGCATGTCGACCAGCGCGATCCGCGCGTCGCTGCGTAGGAAGCGTTGCGCCGCGTCGGTCGCCCGCCGCACCGCGAGGACGCGCCAGTCCACCTGCCGCGCGACCAGCGACAAGCCATCGCGATCAGCCGGGGACAGGATGAAAAGACTGCGTTGTCCGTCGAGTGCGGCTTCACCGCTCACACATTATACTCCTTGGCGACGTCGCGCCGCACTTTAACAACCATGGGTTACCGACCTGTTCACGCTGCCGCAACAGGGCCGAGCCGCGATGCTTGCACGGGGGGTATGCATGGCCTAGCTAGGGGATCATGGACAAGGTCGATCTTTCGCGCACGGCGTTAACCGACGCCCTCGGCCGCCGGATCAGCTATTTGCGGATTTCGGTGACGGATCGCTGCGACCTGCGCTGCCGCTATTGCATGGCGGAGCGGATGACTTTCCTGCCGAAAGATCAGGTGCTGACGCTGGAGGAGATCGCGCTGCTCGCCGACCTCTTCATTGCGCGGGGAATAACCAAGATCCGCCTGACCGGGGGAGAGCCGCTGGTGCGGCGGGATATCGTCGACCTCGTCCGCCGGATCGGGCGGCATCTGGGGCGGGGACTGGAAGAACTGACGCTGACGACCAACGGGACGCGGCTGGCGCAGCATGCCGAAGCGCTGTTCGACGCCGGGGTCCGGCGCATCAATGTCAGCCTGGACAGCCGTGACCCGGACCGCTTTTCCCATGTCACCCGTGGCGGGGATATAGGCGCGGTGATGGAGGGGCTGGACGCCGCGCGGGCGACGGGCCTTGCGGTCAAGATCAACATGGTGGCGCTGAAAGGCGTCAACGACGACGAGATCCTGCCGATGCTGCATTGGTGCGATGCTCAAGGCTTCGATCTGACGCTGATCGAGACGATGCCGCTGGGCGAGACCGGGGAGGATCGGACGGACCATTATCTGCCGCTGACGCAGGTGGTGGACGGTCTGCGGCGGCATCATGAATTGACCCCGATCGCACACCGGACGGGTGGCCCTTCGCGCTATCATGCGGTTGACGGGCTTCGTGTCCGGCTGGGCCTCATCACGCCGCTCACCAACAATGTCTGCGCCGATTGCAATCGCATGCGCATGACCTGCGAGGGCAAGATATTCATGTGCCTGGGTCATGAGGATCATGTCGATTTGAAAGCGGCTTTCCGGGAAGGCGGCCTTGCGGCGGTCGAACCGCTGATCGACCAGGCCCTGCGGTTGAAGCCCGCGCGGCACGACTTCCGCATCGGCGAAGGCGCGCCGGCGGCCGCCGTTTCGCGGCATATGAGCGTGACCGGCGGATGAGCGAGGAGCCCCGGCGCGCGCTAGTCGCGTCACCCACCCAGGCCGCCAAGGCGGCGGAGGACAGGCTTCGCGCCACCTATGATTTCGTGCCGGTCGAACAGGCAGACATGATCATCGCGCTCGGCGGCGACGGCTTCATGTTGCAGACGCTCCATTCCATGCTGGAAGGCCGCCGCATCCTGCCCGTGTTCGGCATGAACCTGGGCACGGTCGGCTTCCTGATGAACGAATGGCGGCTGGAGCGGCTGGAGCAGCGGATCGAGGCGGCCAAGGCGTTCAAGGTCCATCCGCTGCGCATGACGGTGGACACGGTGGACGGCGAGCGTTTCTCCATCCCCGCGATCAACGAAGTGTCGCTGCTGCGCGAAACGCGCCAGACGGCGAAGCTGGAAGTGCATGTGAATGGGCGGACGGTGCTGCCCGAACTGGTGTGCGACGGGGTGCTGGTCGCGACGCCAGCGGGATCGACCGCCTATAATCTTTCGGCGCATGGGCCGATCCTGCCGCTCGGATCGGGTCTGGTCGCGCTGACGCCGATCAGCCCGTTCCGGCCGCGTCGCTGGCGCGGGGCCATCCTGCCCGAAAATACGGCG
>DASVNT010000012.1:0-107228 GCA_036383715.1 Sphingobium sp.
TGATTATTTCGGGGGGCGCGGTGACCTGATGGCGGCGCGGGTCCGCTTCATCGGGGATGCACGGGCGCGGATCGACGAGGATCACCTGCGCATCCTGCGCTATTTCCGCTTCCTCGCCCGATTCGGCCATGCCGATGCCGCGTCACAGGATTATGCCGCCTGCGTGGACAAGGCCGCGACGATGATGGCTCTGTCGCGCGAACGGGTCGCGGACGAGTTGATGAAACTGCTGGGCACCGCCGATCCGGTTCCGGCCCTGCGCCTGATGATCGACGGGCGGGTGTTCGATCCGATCCTGCCGGAGGTGGTTGCCGATGGCGCGGACCGGGTCGCCGCCCTGATCGCGCGGGAGAGGGCGATGGGCGAAGCGCCCGACGGCCTGTTGCGGCTCATCGCGCTCCTGCCCCCCGATGCCGCGACAGCGGAGAAGGTCGCCGCCCGCCTCAAATTCTCCAATAAGGCACGGACGCGAATCGCAAAGGCGCTGGGCGAGCCGATCGCGGGCGATGCACGGGCGCTGGCCTATCGGCTGGGGATGCGCGGCGTCCTCGACAGGATCGTATTGGGGCGCGCGCTTGGCCCGGACGCGGCGGCGATGCTGGCCGACTGGACCGTGCCGCGCCTGCCCGTGGGTGGCGGCGACCTGATCGCGCGCGGCCTCTCAGCGGGACCGGCGGTGTCGCAGATGCTCGGGGCTCTGGAGGAAGAATGGATCGCGGCGGGCTATCCGGGCCGCGAGGATACGCTGATGCTGGCGGATCAGTTGTTGGAGCGGTAGCGCGAACGCCAGAAGGCAAAGGCGTCGTCCGCCGACATAGGCCGCGCATAATAATAGCCCTGCCCCCGGTCGCAGCCGAGTTCCGCCAGCGCCTGCCCCACTTCTGCCGTCTCGATACCCTCTGCCACGGTCCGCATGCCCAGCGCCCCGGCGAGGGACAGGATGGCGCGGACGATCGCCTTCTTATCGCGGTCGCCGACCATGCCGTTCACGAAACTGCGGTCGATCTTTAGCACGTCGATGGGCAGCATCTGGAGGTTGGCGAGGTTCGAGAAGCCCGTGCCGAAATCGTCCATGGCGATGGTCAGGCCCATTTCCTTGAGCGCGTTCAGCAGCGTGCGTGTCTTGTGAATGTCCGCGACCAGCGCGCTTTCGGTGACTTCCACGGTGACGCGCGATCCATCGACGCCGGTCGTCTCCAGCGCGTCGCGCACCGCATCCGCCACATCGTCGCGGGCGATCTGCATCGGCGACACGTTGACGTTGAGGGTGAGCGGCACGCGCCCGCCAAATTCCTTGTCCCATTGCGCCAGATGCGCCGCCGCCTGACGCAGCGCCCAGCGACCGAGCGGCAGGATCAGCCCCGACTCCTCCGCAACCGGAATGAATTGGGCGGGTGAGACATTGCCCAGTTCCGAATCATTCCAGCGAGCGAGCGCCTCGAAACCGACCACCTCCCCGCTCGACAGGGACACGAACGGCTGGAAATCGAGATAGAGCGCGTCCTGCGCCAGCGCGTCGCGCAGCCGGCTTTCCAGATTGAATCGCTCCTGCGCTTCGATCAGCGTGCTGGGGCGATAGATTTCGAACACGCCGCTCTGCTTGGAGCGTTTCACCGCCACCTGCGCGCGGCGGAACAGTTCCTCCGGCTCCTCCTCATTGCCATTGCCGACGGCGCATCCGACGGCCGCTTCGACATTGATGAGGTAGGAGGAAATGCGAATCGGGGTTTCGAGCGCGGAGCGGATGCGCTTGGCGATCTGCAGCGCGTCGTCCATGCCCTTGACCGCCACGGAGTGAATGGCGAACTCATTGCCGCCGACCCGGCCCAGCACGTCAGTGGCGCGCAGGATCGACTTGATGCGACGCGCGACGGTGATGATGATCTCGTCACCCGCGATGGAGCCGAGCGATTCGTTGATGCGGCTGAACCGGATCAGATCGACCGCGATGATCGCATGGCCGTTCGCCGGTCCCGATTCGCGCCCTTCGACCTGTTCGAGGAAGCCCGCACGATTCGGCAGCGCCGTCAGCATGTCGGTCAGCAGTTCGCGGCGCAGCACCTTTTCGATGCGGCTGGCGTCGGAACGGTCGATGGCGGTGAACAGGGCCAGCGGCGCCGTGGAGGTGGGCAAGGTGATTCGCGCGATGGACGCAGAGAAGGTCCGCGGCCCCAGGGCGCTCGCATAATCCAGATTGAACTGGAACGATTCTTCCGCACCTTCCGCCACAGCCTGCATCCGCGGAAGCCATGCGTCATGCCGGGTCCGGTCTTCCAGCGGTTCCGCATTGCGTTCGCTCAGAAACTCCTCAAACCGGCTGTTTGTACTGACAAATTCAATCGAGTCGCCGTCCGGGCGGATGATCGCTGCGGGGTGCATGATGGCATCAACCACGGCGCGCATATGCTCGATGTCATGCTGCTCCAGGATGGAATCAGCATGGCGCGACGAAGCCTGAGGGCTTTGTTGGAGGCGCGCATCACGAACGGTCATGACGCTTGCCATATCCGACGGATAGTAAATTAAGGCTAAATCATCCCATAAATCCGGCTGGGATTTCCTTGGTTTAACCTAGGTCAGTCAACGGGTTCCGGCTCAATTGAAACGGTTGTCGCGGCGAAACCCCTGCGGCGGCATCCGGCCCGACGCACCGCGCGCGGCCCGCCATGGCAGCAGGTCGGTTTCGGTGCGGGTACGCCCGGTTTCGCCGCCCATCGCCCAGCTCAGCCCCTCCGTCAGCGTGAAAGTCGTGGCATCGGACAGCGCGCCGTCGCGATAACGTTGCAGTTGCACGCCCTGCCCACGCCCCATCACCGGCACCTCTGCCAGGGCAAAGACCACGAGCTTGCGGTTGTTGCCGATCACCGCGACGCTGTCGTGGCCCGCCTGGATCACATGGATGACCTTGAGCGATTGCCCATCCTTGAGGTTGACGACCTGCCGCCCCTTGCGCGTTTCGGCCAGCACCTCATCCATTTCGGCCACGAAACCGCGCCCTTCGCTGGAGGCCAGCAGCAGGCGCCCACCGGGACGCGCGACCATCAGGGCGACAATCTGCGACTCATTGGCCACGTCCACCATCAGGCGCACCGGCTCGCCAAAACCGCGACCACCCGGCAGCTTGTCCGCTCCCAATGTGAAGAATCGCCCGTCGGACGTGGTCAGCAGCAGCTTGTCCGTCGTCTGTGCGTGCAGCGCAAAGGCGGGGCCGTCGCCTTCCTTGAACTTGAGCGTATCGGTGGCCGACAGGTCGGCATGCCCCTTCATCGCGCGAATCCAGCCGCGCTGGGACAGGATGACGGTGATCGGCTCGCGCTCGATCATCGCCTCCAGCGGGATATCGCGAGTCGGTGCGGCTTCCTGAATCGCCGTGCGGCGGCGGCCGATGCCCTCCTCCGGATTATAGCGTTTGCGCAGCGCGGTCAGGTCGCGCTTGAGCCGGGTGCGCTGGCGAGCCGGATTCTCGACCAGCTTCTCCAGTTCGTCCCGTTCCTTGAGCAAGGCGTCATGCTCGCGGCGCAGTTCCATCTCCTCCAGCCGGCGCAGCGAACGCAGCCGCATGTTGAGGATCGCCTCCGTCTGCCGGTCGGTCAGGCTGAATTCCGCCATCATCACCTGTTTCGGCTCGTCCTCGGTACGGATGATCTCGATCACCCGGTCGAGGTTGAGGTAGGCCACGATATAGCCGTCGACCAGTTCGAGCCGGTCGGCGATCTTGTCCAGCCGGTGCCGCGACCGGCGCAGCAACACGTCGATCTGGTGCCGCAGCCATTCGGTCAGGACCGCGCGCAGGCCCAGAACGCGCGGCGTGCGGCTGGCGTCCAGCACGTTGAGGTTCAGCGGGAAACGGATTTCGAGGTCGGTCAGGCGAAACAGGCTGTCCATCAGGATCTCGGGATCGACCGACCGCGCGCGCGGTTCGAGCACGATGCGCAGTTCCGAATCCGATTCGTCCCGCACATCGGCGAGGATCGGCAGCTTCTTGTCAGTGATGAGCGTCGCGATCTGCTCGATCAGCTTGGACTTCTGCACCTGATAGGGGATTTCGCTGACGACCAGTTGCCATGTGCCATTGGCCAGCTTCTCCGGCACGACGACCCACTGGCCATCGACCTCCTTGCCCGCAAAGCGCGAGCGCAGGCGGAAGGAGCCTCGCCCGGTGGCATAGGCGTTGGCGATGCTGGCGGGACCATCGACCAGCAGCCCGCCGGTCGGGAAATCCGGCCCACGCACGATGGTCATCAACGCCGCGTCATCCGCATCCGGCTGTTCGATCAGCAGCATCGCGGCGTCGAGGATCTCCGCCACATTATGCGGTGGGATATTGGTCGCCATGCCGACCGCGATGCCGCTGGCTCCATTGGCGAGGAGGTTGGGGAACAGGCCGGGAAAAACCTCCGGCTCCTCTTCCTCGCCATTATAGGTGGGACGGAAATCGACCGTGCCCTCGTCCAGCCCGGCCATGAGGTCGGCGGCGGGCTGCGTCAGCCGCGCCTCGGTATAGCGCATGGCCGCGGCATTATCGCCGTCGATATTGCCGAAATTGCCTTGCCCCTCGACCAGCGGCGTGCGCAGCGAGAAGTCCTGCGCCAGACGGACCATCGCGTCATAGACGGATGCGTCGCCATGGGGATGGTACTTGCCGATCACGTCGCCGACGACGCGGGCGCATTTCTTGTACGCGGTGGTGTTCCGCGACGGGTTGGCGACCAATATGTCGGGGTTCGCGCCGCCCGGCTCCATCTTCAACTGCCGCATCGCCCAGAGCAGGCGGCGATGAACCGGCTTAAGTCCGTCACGCAGGTCGGGCAGCGACCGCGCGGTGATGGTGGACAAGGCATAGACCAGATAGCGCTCCGACAGCGCCTCATCGAACGGGTGATCCTTGATGGCGTCGAACGGATCGCGGAAATCGGACATGGGTCAGCGAATATCAGCCGTCGGTGCGCTTGAACAGGCTTTCTAACAGAAGTTCCCGCAGCGGCGACCGACTCGGCGCTGCCGCTAGTCGCCCCGGCGCAATTCCGATACGCCCCCGTTTCGTTCCCCTTGCAAGCCCGGCAAATTATCGTGAACGGAAAATCAACCAATCGAAGACAAGATTGGCACATCCAGAGAGGTCGGGTCTGCGCCGGTCGTTCAGGACGTCCGGCGCTATTTTCGTGCGCTGCATTCCATGCGTGTGGGGTTCAAATGCTGCAATTCGCCATAATGATCTATGCGCTGACGCTGATGTTCGTGCTCAGTTCCGCATCGCGCAACCGCAAGCAGGGCCGCGCCCATGCGCCGGTGCTGGTCTATGCGGGCTATCTGCTGTGCGGCCTGTCTGCGGGCGCTGCCATTGGCCTGCCGCTGGTGGCGAGCATGGGCGTCGATCTGGTCGCCCTCACCGCGTAAACACTTCACCACAAGCCAATTGATCCGGGCCGCGCGGGAGCCTATCTCGCGCGATCATGAGCTTTACCCCTGCCGCCTATCCGGCGATCCGCCTGCGCCGCACGCGCGCGTCCTCCTGGAGCCGCGCGATGCACGCCGAGCATCGCCTGTCGCCCGCCGATTTCATCTGGCCGCTGTTCGTGACCGAAGGCCGCGCAGTCGAGGAACCGATCAAGTCCCTGCCCGGCGTCTCGCGCTGGTCCGTCGACCGGATCGTGGAGCGCGCGCGCGAAGCGGTGGACGCGGGCATCCCCTGCCTCGCCCTCTTCCCCAACACCCAAGCCGACCGGCGCAGCGATGACGGCGCGGAGGCGCTCAACCCCGACAACCTGATGTGCCGCGCGATCCGCGCGATCAAGGACTCCGGCCTCGACATCGGCCTGCTGACCGACGTGGCGCTCGACCCCTATACCGCGCACGGACAGGACGGGCTGCTCGACGAGACGGGCTATGTCGTCAACGACGCCACCGTCGATGTGCTGATCGGGCAGGCGCTCAATCAGGCGGCGGCGGGCGCGGACATCATCGCGCCCAGCGACATGATGGACGGCCGCATCGGCGCGATCCGCGAGGCGCTGGAGCAGGAAGGCCATGCCAATGTGCAGATCATGGCCTATGCCGCCAAATATGCCTCCGCCTTCTATGGCCCGTTTCGTGACGCGGTGAGTTCCAGCGGCCTGCTGAAAGGCAATAAGAAAAGCTATCAGATGGACCCCGCCAACATGGGCGAGGCGCTGCGCGAGGTCGCACTGGACATTGCCGAGGGCGCGGACAGCGTGATGGTGAAGCCCGGCCTGCCCTATCTGGACGTGGTGGCGCGGGTGAAGGACAGCTTCAACATCCCCGTCTTCGCCTATCAGGTGTCGGGCGAATATGCGATGATCGAGGCCGCCGCCGCCGTGGGTGCGGGCGATCGGAATGCGCTGATCCTCGAAACATTGATGAGCTTCAAGCGCGGCGGCTGCACTGGCGTCCTCACCTATCATGCGCTCGACGCGGCGCGGCTGATCGCCGGATGACCGGCACCGTCCTGACCACGCCGCGCCTGACCCTGCGCGAATGGCGCGACGGCGACGACGATCATGCCGCCGCGATGCAGACGCCTGCCGTGATGCGCTGGCTGCAGGACGAGGCCATGCCCCCGCGCCGCCCCGGCTCCGTCGTGGAGCGGATGCGCGCGATGCAGGAGGAGCATGGCCACAGCTTCTGGGTCGTGGAGCGGCAGGAGGACGAGATCTTCCTGGGCTATTGCGGGCTGAAGCGCGTGGATGCGGAGGGCACCGCCCTGACCGGCGCGTTCGAGATCGGCTGGAGCCTGGCGGAGGAGCATTGGGGCCATGGCTATGCGACGGAAGCTGCTCAGGCCGCGCTGGGCCGCGCCTTCACCGTCCACGGCGCGCCCTATGTCGTCGGCTTCACCGTGGCGGAGAATGTCGCGAGCTGGCGGGTGATGAAGCGGATCGGCATGGAACGGCAGGCCGCGCTGGATTTCCACGATCCCGCCTATAGCGATGCGCTGAACCCCACGATCGTCTATCGCATCGACCAGAAGCAATGGAGCGCGCGATGACCGGACCCACGCTGATCCCCATCAACGGCAAGGCGCCACGCATCCACGACAGCGCCTTTATCGCGGCGGGCGTGGTCATCGTGGGCGATGTGGAGATCGGGCCGGAGGCCAGCATCTGGTACAATTGTGTGCTGCGCGCCGACATCAACCACATCCGCATCGGCGCGCGCACCAATGTGCAGGACGGCACGATCATCCATTGCGACAGCCCCAAGCCGGGCAATCCGGCGGGCCATCCGACGATCATCGGAGAGGATGTGCTGATCGGCCACCTCGCCATGGTTCATGGCTGCATCCTGCACCCGCGCTCCTTCGTCGGGCTGGGGGCGATCGTTATGGACGGATGCGAGATCGAATCGGACGCCATGCTGGCAGCGGGGGCGATGCTGACGCCCGGCAAGCGTATGCCCTCCGGCCAGTTGTGGCAGGGACGCCCCGCAAAATATGCGCGCGACCTGAGCGAGGCGGACATCACGGGGATGAAGGCGGGCGTGGATGGCTATGTCATCAACGCGCAGATTCACCGGCGCGCGGCGGAAGAGGCGGGACTCTAACCCCTCAGGGCTGTGCGAGCCGCCCGCGGAGCGAATCGAGCCTGTCGTTCTGCCGATCGACCATGGCGGCCACGGGCGCACGATAGCCCTCCACCGCCGCCGAATCGCCACCCTTGTCCAGTTGGGCGACATAGATGCGGTCCATGCCCGCCAGCGCCGTGACGCTTTCGAAGCGGCGCGCATCGAGGGCGCTGATCGCCTCCTGCGCGACCACCCAGGATTCGCTGGCAGGCGCGGCATTGCCCGCTGCGGCGACGAGACGGTCCGACGCGGCGAAATCCTGATCGAAGCCCTGCCCCGCCGTCGTCGCCTGCCCGCCGAGGCGCGTCAGTTCGGTCACGGTGGCGGTGTCCAGCGGCGGCACCGCAGGACGGTCGACCGCAGCCTTCACGATTTCCGCGTCGCGGTCCCGGCTTTCCACCGGACGGCGCGCCAATGTGGGATAGCTGCGCTGCGCCTGTACCGATTCGATAGAACCGAACAACAAAAGCGCGATGAGGGCTGCAAGACGGCGTATCATGATGGGCGCGATGTAGGCAGGCCGTGCATGGGGCGCAAGAACAGCAAAGCGCGATTCCGAATCGATCCGGCGATTCCAGCCCGCAATCGGGGCATTTCGGATATGGATAATCTTTGCGGCGCGAGCATTTCCGCGCATTTTACGGGCCGCCCGTCATTGACAGCCGCGGCCCTATCCACTAACGGCCCACTTTCTCGCGTACTGAACCGGTTCCGCCGGATTGGTCGCGTCATGCTTTTGACCAGAAGAGAAACAAGCCATGTTCGCAGTCGTGCGTACGGGCGGCAAGCAGTACCGCGTAGCCGCCGGAGACAAGATTGTCGTTGAGAAGCTCGCGGGTGAAGCCGGCGACAAGATCACGCTCGACGACGTACTGCTGGCCGGTGAGGGCAGCGACCTGAAGGACACCAGCGGCCTGACCGTCGCTGCGGAGATCATCGCGCAGGCAAAGGGCGAGAAGGTCATCGTCTTCAAGAAGCGCCGTCGCCACAACTATCGCCGCCGTAACGGCCACCGCCAGAATCACACGATCCTCAAGATCGTGTCGATCGGCGCCTGAACAGGAGTCCTGAGATATGGCACATAAAAAAGCTGGCGGTTCATCGCGCAACGGTCGCGATTCTGAATCGAAGCGCCTTGGCGTAAAGAAGTTCGGTGGCCAGCTGGCCATCGGCGGCAACATTCTCGTGCGTCAGCGCGGCACGAAGTTCTATCCGGGCCGCAACGTCGGCATCGGCAAGGACCACACGCTGTTCGCCCTGACGGAAGGTCGCGTGACCTTCCACGACGGCAAGCTGGGCCGCAAGTACGTCTCCGTCGACGCATTGGCGCTGGCTGCCGAATAAGGCATCCATCCGGTTTCGGATTTGAAGGGAGCGGCCCACAAGGTCCGCTCCCTTTTCGTTTATATGTGCCCTGTGAGGCATGGCTGCGTGAGAGCGGCTGCGCTTAGGCGGCCCATTCCTTAGCAGGACACGGATGGCCCTGCCGCGTGCGCAGGGCCATCCGGTTCCCGGCAGCCACAGGTCGACCTCCCCCCAACTCCTTCACGCAATCCGCTCCGCAGCCAGGCCTGGCGCGTCATGGAGCTACGGATTGAGAGGCGACGGCGTTCAGGGATGGCCGCGCCAGCGGTCCGGGCACCAGCTCCCTCTCACGGCATCAAAACAGGGCGGGCCACAGCACGGTCAGCATGCCCGCCAGACCGATCAGGAACACCACCGACCGCAGCCCCGGCACGCCCGCCGCATAGAGCGGCAGATAGACGACGCGCGCGCTCAGCCAGACTATCGCTCCAATGGCCGTCCAGCGGCTCGTGAGGCCCGCCACGGCGACGATCAGGATCGCGGCGGCGGCGAGCGGGAACGTCTCGAAATAATTGGCCTGTGCCCGCATCAGGCGGCCCACCAGCGGATTCGGCTCCGGCAGCACGCCGTCGCGCGGCCCCATGTTCCATTTCGGCCCATATTGCTTGGTTTTGGCATTGGCGGCCGCGAAGATGTGGACGAGGCCCAATATGCAGCCCCAGGCAAGTACGATCAGTTCGGTCGACACGGATTTCCCCTCCTCGGTTCTTCGCCCCCAGCATGGCGCAAAAAAAGGCCGCTGTACAAGTACAGCGGCCCAGTCGTCCGTTCGCAGGAGGAACATCTTGTGGGGGGCGGGCCTTTGCCTTGCGGGTAGCCCGCCCCTCCGAAACTTAGCTGTTGTAGGCGCGCTCGCCGTGGCTGGTGAGGTCCAGACCCTGCTGCTCATCGTCGAGCGTGGGACGCAGGCCCATCGTCTTGTCGATGATGAAGTAGAGGACTGCACTGCCGACACCCGACCAGACGATCGTGAAGAGAACCGCCTTGATCTGCGTCACGACCTGCGTGCCGATGCTGTAGCTCGATGCGTCGAACGCCGCCGGGAAGACGGTGTAGTCGAACACGCCCTGACCGCCGAGAGCGGGCGAAGCGACGATGCCGGTGGCGATGGCGCCGACGATACCGCCGATGCAGTGGACGCCGAAGACATCGAGGCTGTCGTCATAACCCAGCGCACCCTTCACCTTGGCGACGAAGAGGTAGCAGATCGGTGAAACGACGAAGCCGAGCACGATGGAGGTCATCGGTGCACCCAGGCCAGCAGCCGGGGTGATCGCGACGAGGCCGGCAACGGCACCCGACGCGGCGCCCAGCATGGAGGCCTTGCCATGGGTGAACTGCTCGATCAGCGCCCAGCTGACGGCCGCTGCGCAGGTGGCGACCATGGTGTTGATGAACGCGACGCCCGTGACGCCATTGGCTTCGAGGTTGGAACCGGCGTTGAAGCCGAACCAGCCCACCCACAGCAGGGAGGCACCGATCATGGTCATGACCAGCGAGTGCGGCGGCATCGGCTCCTTGGGATAGCCGGCGCGCTTGCCGACCATGAGGCAGCCGACAAGACCGGCAACGCCCGCGTTGATGTGCACGACGGTGCCACCAGCGAAGTCGAGAGCGCCCCAGCCCCACAGCAGGCCGGAATCGCTGGCTGCGTCAGCCAGGTAGTCCGGGCCGGCCCAGTACCAGACCATGTGCGCCATCGGATAATAGACGATGATTGACCACAGGACCACGAACACGATCAGCGACGAGAACTTGATGCGTTCCGCGAACGCACCGACGATCAGCGCCGGAGTGATCATCGCGAAGGTCATCTGGAAGACGACGAACACGAGCTCGGGAATATAGACGTTGTTGCTGAACGTCGCGCCCACGGTCGTACCGTCGACGCCCATCAGGAACGCCTTGGACAAACCGCCGAAGAAGTGGTTGTCGCCGCCGGAGGTGAAAGCGATCGAATAACCGCACACGCACCACATCAGGCCAGCGACCGAAACGATCATGAACACCTGCATGAGGACGCTCAGCATGTTCTTGGAGCGGACGAGGCCGCCGTAGAACAGGGCAAGGCCGGGGATCGACATCATGAGCACGAGCGCGGCGCAGATAAGCATCCACGCAACGTCGCCCTTGTTAATCATGCCCGCCGCAGCAGCGGCGTCGGGCGCCTTGACCAGTTCGGCCAGCGCCGGACTGGACAGTGCGAGAGCAGCCGCTCCCGCCACCGCCAACCCGCAAATCTTCTTGGTTAGTGTCATGCTTTGCCCCTTTTCCTCAAAGCGCGGTTTCGCCGGTCTCGCCGGTGCGGATCCGCACGGCCTGACCTACGTCCAGCACGAAAATCTTGCCGTCGCCGATGGCGCCGCTGTTGGCTGCCTGCTGAATGCTTTCGACGACACGCGACGCCAGGCCATCGTCACAGACGATCTCGACCTTGATCTTGGGCACCATATTGGTGCTGTATTCCGCGCCGCGATAGATTTCGGTCTGCCCCTTCTGACGCCCGAACCCCTTAACCTCACTCACCGTCATGCCAGCGATGCCGAGCCCCGTGAGGGCCTCGCGGACATCGTCCAGCTTGAACGGCTTAATGATTGCCATGACTAGTTTCATGTCGCCCCCGTTTGTGGTGGTGTGCGACGAACAGGTAAGCAAGGGGCGTGCCAGTTTGCCAACGACGCTGAATCCAGCAGATTCAAAGCAGCCTATCAAAAGCACGGCAGGCCGCAGCGCACAAAAAAGAGGCAGCGCCAAAACGCCGCCTCTTTTTTAGGCATTTGTTAATCTCGGTAAACGTCCGGTAAACGCGCGATCCGCCGCCAAAACGGGGAAAATACGCTGGCCGATTGCGGTTCAGACGCCGAACGGGACAAAAAGTTCCCTGCCTGCCCGCAAATCAGGCAGGTGCGTCAGGCCGTCGCCGTACCGCCGACCGTCAGGCCTTCGAGCAGCAGAGTCGGCTGGCCCACACCGGCGGGCACGCTCTGACCGCCCTTGCCGCACATGCCGATCCCTTCGTCCAGCGCCATGTCGTTGCCGATACCGATCACGCGGGTCAGCGCGGTCGGGCCGTCGCCGATGATCGTCGCACCCTTGATCGGATCGCCCAGTTTGCCGTCCTTCACCTGATAGGCTTCGGTGCAGGAGAAGACGAATTTGCCGGACACGATATCGACCTGCCCGCCGCCAAAGCTCTTGGCGAAGATGCCGCTCTTCATGCGTGAGAGCAGTTCCTCCGGATTATCGTTCCCGCCGCGCATGAAGGTGTTGGTCATGCGGGGCATCGGGGCATGGGCATAGCTTTCGCGGCGGCCATTGCCGGTCGGTGCGACGCCCATCAGCCGCGCGTTAAGACGATCCTGCATATAGCCTTTGAGAATGCCATCCTCGATCAGGATATTCTCCTGCGTCGGCGTGCCCTCGTCATCGATGCTGAGCGACCCGCGGCGATCCATGATCGCGCCGTCATCCACCACCGTCACGCCGGGCGCACCGACCCGCTGGCCGATCTTGCCGGTGAAGGCGGACGTGCCCTTGCGGTTGAAATCCCCCTCCAGCCCGTGCCCGATCGCCTCGTGCAGCAGCACGCCGGGCCAGCCGGGACCGAGCAGCACCGTCATTTCGCCCGCAGGCGCGGCGACGGAGCGGAGATTCACTTCCGCCTGCGCAATCGCCTCGTCAATGGCGCGCTGCCATGTCGGTTCCTCGAACAGGCTGTCGTAGAGATAGCGTCCGCCGATGCCGAAGCTCCCCGTTTCCCGCCGGCCGTTTTCCTCCATGATGATGGAGACGTTCAGGCGCACCAGCGGGCGCACGTCATTCGCGACGAAGCCGTCGGCGCGCACGATCTCGATGACGGACCAGCTTCCCGCGAGGCTGGCGGACACCTGCACCACGCGCGGATCGCGGGCGCGGGCGGCGGCGTCGATCGCGGCGCACAGTTCCACCTTTTTGGCGAAGGGCACGAGATCGAGCGGATTGGCGTCGGTATAGAGGTGCCGGTTGGTCCGTTGCGGCGGGGCGGCGGGCGGGCTGTTGGCCGGGTCGAGCAGCGCCAGCGTCTGCGCCGCGCGGCGGATCGCGCCCTCCGAAATATCATTGGCATGGGCAAAGCCCGTCATCTCGCCCGACACCCCGCGCAGGCCAAAGCCCGCATCGGTGGAATAATCGGCGGTCTTGAGCCGACCATCGTCGAACCCGAAACTCTCCGACGCGCGATATTGCAGGTACAGTTCGCCGTCGTCGCATCCACCCAGCGCCGCCGCCGTCAGACGCCGCGCGCCTTCGGGGTCCAGCTTGCCCTCATGATAGAGGAAGGAGCGGATGTCGTGGATCTGGGGCGCGGTGTCGGTCATGCCACCGATATAGGGATGAAGGGCGCCATCCTCCAACCCCGTTTGTGGTCAACCCTTCCCCTTGGCCACCTTCTTCGCGGCAGGCTTGGCCTTGGCAGCGGTGTCGGCCTGCTTGAGGCGGATCTGCACGCCATGCGCCGCCTGCCGGTCGATCTCGAACATGCCGGTCTTCTCGACCAGCGTGCTCAGCTTGCCGCAGCCATAGGTGCGCGGATCGAAGTCGGGATGAAGTTCGCCGAGCATCTTGCCCACGCCGCCCAGACCGACCCAGCCGCCCTCGTCGTCCAGTTGCTCCACCGCGCGGCGCAGGAAAGGCACCGCCATCTTGGGCGCGCGGTTGATCGGCTGGGGCAGCCCCTCGATCCTGTCCGCCTCGCGCGCCTGCTCCGTCTTTTCCTCACCGGGCGCGGTGACGCCGGGCAGCAGGTTTTCGGTGTAGATGAAGCGGCGGCACGCCTGACGGAAGCTCTCCGGCGTCTTCTGCTCGCCAAAGCCATAGACGTCGACGCCCTGCTCCCGGATGCGCGCGGCCAGGGCGGTGAAATCGCTGTCCGACGACACAAGGCAAAAGCCATCGAACCGGCCGCTGTGCAGCAGGTCCATCGCGTCGATCACCAGCGCGATGTCGGACGCATTCTTGCCGGTGGTATAGGGCGGGCTATGCTGCGGGTTGATCGCGTGGCGGGCGAGGATTTCCGACCAGCTCTTGCTGCGCGTACTGGCGAAATCGCCATAGATGCGCCGCACGCTGGCCTCGCCGATCTTGGCGATTTCCTCGAACAGACCGGCGGCTATGCGCGGCGAGGCATTGTCTGCGTCGATCAGGACGGCGAGGCGCGGGGCGCGTGGGTCAGTGGCCATGCCGCCTTATGCAGCAAGGAACCGACAGGCGCCAGCCGCGTCCGCCCGATCAGTGACTCGCGCCGGACGCGATATCGGGATGCTCGCCCTGCGCCGCGCCGTCGGCGGGTCCGCCCATCAGCACGAAGCGGCGGTCGCAATAGCCACAATCGACATAGCCCGCCTCATCCATCTCCAGATAGACGCGCGGATGGCCGAGGGCGGCGGGAATGTCGCCGGAGCCGTCACAGGAGACTCGGCGATGGGCGACGCGGACGGTTTCGGGTGGCGGAATGCTCATGAGCGCGGCGATTATCATCGCCGCCAGCGCCCCGCAAGCGCGATGAAAACGGCGCGGGAGTCGAAAACCCCCGCGCCGGAAAAGATCAGTCGCGCAGCAGGTCGTTGATCGCGGTCTTCGACCGGGTCTGCTCGTCCACGCGCTTTACGATCACCGCGCAATAGAGGCTGGGGCCGGGCGTGCCGTCGGGCAGCGGCTTGCCGGGCAGCGCGCCGGGGACGACGACGCTGTACGGCGGCACTTCGCCGATGAAGATCTCGCCCGTGTTGCGGTCCACGATCTTGGTCGACTGGCCGATGAACACGCCCATGGAGATGACCGAACCCTTGCCAACGCGCACGCCCTCGACGATTTCCGACCGCGCGCCGATGAAGCAGCCATCCTCGATGATGACGGGATCGGCCTGCAGCGGCTCCAGCACGCCGCCGATGCCGACGCCGCCGGACAGGTGGACGTTCTTGCCGATCTGCGCACAGCTGCCGACCGTCACCCAGGTGTCGACCATCGTGCCCTCATCGACATAGGCGCCGATGTTGACGAAGCTGGGCATCAGGATAACGCCCTTGGCGATGAACGAACCGGCGCGGGCGAAGGAGCCGGGAACGGCGCGGAAGCCCGCCTCGCGGAACTTCGCCTCGTCCCAGCCGACGAACTTGGTCGGCACCTTGTCGAACCAATGGCTATTGCCCGGCGCGCCCGCGACCAGCGCATTGTCGTTCAGACGGAAGGACAGCAGCACCGCCTTCTTGAGCCACTGGCTGATCGTCCACTTGCCGTCCGCGCCCTGTTCGGCAACGCGCGCCTCGCCGGAGTCCAACAAGGCCAGCGCCTTGTCCACGGCCTGACGAACATCGCCCTGCGTGGCGAAGGAGACGTTGGCGCGGTCTTCCCACGCGGCGTCGATGGTGGCGATAAGCTGCTGGGTCATGGAACGCGCTTCCTTCAATCCTTGAACAGCGCCGTCAGGAACGGAGCCAGTGCGGGCGTCTCATAGTCGATAAAATCGGCTTGTGAACCCTCACCCCCGGTTTCGCGGCCCCATTCGGAACCGTTATTCAGCCATATGGTCGACATGCCCAGCGCCTTTGCAGGCCGCAGGTTGCGCGCCATATCCTCAAAGAAGGCCGCGCAGGTCGGATCGACATGATAGGCGGTGCACAGCGCGTCATAGCCCTCCGGCCGGGGCTTGGGCACATAGGCGCAGGCGTGGATGTCGTGCACGCATTCGAACAATTCGGTGAGGTCGAGCCGCGCCAGCACCCGACGCGCATAGTCCGCATCGCCATTGGTGTAGATCAGGCGGCGGCCCGGCAGGCGCCCGATCGCGGCTTTCAGCACGGCATCCGGGGTCAGCCGGTCGAGCGCGATGTCATGCACTTCCGCCAGAAAATCGACCGGATCGACGTCATGATGCGCCATGAGGCCGCACAGCGTCGTGCCATGGTCGCGGAACCAGCCCTTTTGCAGCACCCGCGCCTCCTCCAGCCCCAGCCCGGACACCCGCGCGACATAGGCGGTCATGCGCACGTCCATCAGCGCGAACAAATCGCACTCCGGCGGATACAGCGTGTTGTCGAGGTCGAAGATCCAGCTTTCGACATGATCGAGATCGGGGGTCTGCATGACGGCCACCATAGAATATTGCATGAGGGCGCGCGACCCGTTCCCGCCGCGCCCCGTTTGATCAATAGTATTTTAACCTTACCGCCCTACCGTGCCTCGATCCAGTTCCGGGCGGAGAGTTGTGTGGACAACAGGAGCCGAAAGAGCGCCAACCGCAAGACGGCCGAGCAAGCATTACGCTTTCTCGACGCCAACATGCTCGACCCCACGCCATCCAACTATGGTTTCGCCTATCTCTATCTGACCGGCGTCAACAGCACGCTGCGCAAGTCCGTGGACGGCATCACCTATGGCGGCGTCCGCCTGACGCAGCAGGACGTGGACGAGCTGATGGGCAATTGCGCGACCGCCGCGCCGACCGTCACCCCCGCTTTCGATAGCGAACAGGATGCCCGACTGCGGCATCAGGCGCTGGCCTTTGCAGAGCTTGCCTCCGGGATGCTGCGCGACACGGGCGATTTCGGTCGCGACCTGTCGCAGGGCGTGGAGGCCATCGGGTCCGGCGCAGACATGCTCACCATCATGCGCGCGATGATCGCCCGCACGGCGGAGGTCGAGCGCAAGCTGGCCGAGACGACCAAGGAAACGGAGCGCCTGCGCCTCGACCTGGAGGCCGCGCGCGACGACGCGACCCGCGATGCGCTCACCAACCTGCCCAACCGCCGTGCCGTGGACCGCGAGATGCAGACCCTGCTCAACAAGGGATCGCGGATCACCGTCGCCTTTTGCGACGTCGATCATTTCAAGGCGGTCAACGACCGCTTCGGGCATGCGGTCGGCGACCGCGTGCTGAAAGCGGTCGCCGAAACGCTACAGGACATCCTCCATCCGCACATCGTCGCCCGATTCGGGGGCGAGGAGTTTGTCGCACTCCTGGGCGATGTGGACACCCCAACCGCCTTTGCGCTGGTCGAAAAGGCGCGCGAGGCGATTGCCGCATTCAATTTCCGGGTGCGCGACACCGACGAACTGATCGGACAGGTCACGTTCTCGGCGGGCATCGCCTCGACCATGCACGACCCGTCAGAGGTGCTGCGCGAGGCCGACCATTCGCTCTATGAAGCGAAAAGCCGGGGTCGCAATTGTACCGTCGCCAAGGATGACGGGATCAAGGCCGCCGCCTGACGAGTCGGCCTCCGCCGTCTCGCCCGCTTCGGCGGATTTTTTGCATTCAGACGCGGCCCATCTGCCAGAGCAGGAACGCAAACTCCTCCGCCGTTTCCTTGAGCGATTCCCATCGGCCCGACTTGCCGCCATGGCCCGCGCCCATGTTGGTCTTGAGGATCAGGATCGCGTCGTCCGTCTTGTGCTCGCGCAGTTTCGCCACCCATTTGGCCGGTTCCCAATAGGTGACGCGCGGATCGTTGAGGCCCGCGGTGACCATCAGCGGCGGATAGGGCTGCGCCTTCACCTGATCATAGGGTGAGTAGGAGGCGATGAGGTCGAACGCCGCCTCGTCCTCGATCGGATTGCCCCATTCCGGCCACTCGCCCGGCGTCAGCGGCAGCGAGGCGTCGAGCATGGTGTTGAGCACGTCCACGAACGGCACATGCGCCACCACCGCGCCCCAGAGGTCCGGGTCGGAGTTGATGATCGCGCCCATCAGTTCGCCGCCCGCCGATCCGCCGCTCGCCGTCACCTTGCCCGCGGTGGAATAGCCGAGGTCGATCAGCCCCTTTGCCACGTCCACGAAATCGGTGAACGTGTTGGTGCGCTTCTCCAGCTTGCCGTCGAGATACCATTGCTGGCCAAGGTCGTCGCCGCCCCGGACATGCGCGATGGCATAGGCGAATCCCCGGTCGAGCAGCGACAGCCGGCCCGTCGAAAAGCCCGGATCCATGGCAATGCCATAGGCGCCATAGCCATAGAGGTGCAGCGGACGTGAGCCGTCCTTCGGGAAATCCTTGTGATAGACGATGGACACCGGGATCGGCGTCCCGTCGCGCGCGGTGATCATCAGCCGCTCGCTGGCATAATTGGCCGCATCATAGCCCGACGGGATTTCCTGCACTTTCAGGGTCGTGCGGATGCCGGTCGCGAGGTCGAGGTCGAACACCGTCTCCGGCGACACCATGGATTCATAGCTGATCCGCAGCTTGGCCGAGTCATACTCGGGATTGTCGTCCAGCCCCGCGACATAGCTTGCCTCCGGGAAGCTGATCCGGTTCGGCGTGTGCGTGGCGTAATCGCGCAGTTCGATCTGGTCGAGGCCGTCCTCCCGCCCCTCCGTCACGTAGAAATCCTTGAACAGCGAAACGTCGGTCAGATAAAAATGGTCCGACGCCGGGATGATCTCTTCCCACACATCCGGCGTCTCCACCTTCGCGCGGACGAGGCGAAAATTCGGATGCACGTCGTTGGTGCGGATGTAGAGCCAGCCGTCATGCTCATCGAGGTCATATTCGCGGTCGGGCAGGCGCGCGGACACCAGACGCGGTTCGGCGGTCGGATCGCTGGCGGGCACCAGCCACACCTCGCTCGTCACATGGTCGCCGGTCGCCAGCACGATCCAGTTTTCCGCGCTGGTGAGGCCGATGGAGACGCGGAACCCCTCATCCTCCTCATGGAACAGCTCGATATCCTCGGACAGCGGCGTGCCGATGCGGTGGAGGCGGGCATTGTCCGTCCGCCAGTTCTCATTGGCGAGGCCATAGAGCAAAGCCTTGGAATCCTGCGTCCAGACCAGCGACGACAGGGTGCCGGGGATGACGTCGGACAGCAGATCTCCAGTGTCGAGGTCGCGGATGCGCACCTCGAACCGTTCCGATCCGTTATCGTCCACCGCAAAGGCGAGATAGCGCCCGCAAGGCGAGATGGAGATGGCGCCGAGACGAAAATACTCCTTCCCCTCCGCCAGCATCGGTTCGTCGAGAATGAGATGGTCCGCCGATCCGTCCATCGGCGCGGTGACCGGGCGGCGGAACCATTTGCGATATTCCGCACCCTTTTCAAAAGCGCGCCAGTACACGAACGCACCATCCTTTTGCGGGACGGAGGCGTCGTCTTCCTTGATCCGGCCCTTCATCTCCTCGAACAGCGTGTCGATCAGCGGCTGGCGCGGGTCCATTGCCGCCGCGAACCAGGCGTTCTCCGCCTCCAGATAGGCCAGCACATCCTTGTCCGTAACTTCGGGATAGCCGGGATCGCGCAGCCATGCCCAGGGATCGTGTATCGTACGGCCGTGATGGGTGATGGCATGGGGGCGCTGTGCCGCACGGGGCGGCTGGGTCTGTTCTGTCATGGGAGGGAGATAGAACGCGCGGGGTTGCGGCTCAATGCCTCACAGGCGCGACATGATCGGCGCAGGCACATCATATTGCGCGGTCACGTCGATTTTCATGCCGCGCAGACGCACGACCTTGCCCTTTTCGATGATCGGCATGGCGGACAGGCGCATCCAACGCTCCTCACCCGCGGCCTGCCGGATATGCGCATCCACGCTGAAACCCCGGCGAAAGGTGATCGCATGGGCGCGCAATTGCTCCATCACCCGGCGCGACCGGCCCCGGTAGAGCGACACGATGTAGGAACGCTCCACCTCCGCGCCATGCGGCAGGCCGAAGAGATCATAGACGCCACTCGTCCAGCTCAGACGGCTGTCGGCCAGATTGCATTCCCATATGCCCGTGCCACGCGCGGCCAGCGCAGCGTCGAGCGACACGGCGTCCTGCGGCGCGGGCAGCGTCCCCAAAATGCCCATGCGCTCCTCGGCCTCGAACAGAGGCCAGCTGTAATAGAGCGGTAGCGGTTCCTGGATGTGCATGGCTATAGTCCCGAATTACCGCCACTCTAGCACCGATCCCTTAACGGCGAAGGGGGGAAGTGTGAATTTTCCAATCGCTTTTTTTATGGCACGCCCGACCGCAGGCCATGACTGGCAAGCCGCCGCAAAAATTCTATGTTGGATGCGAACCAACGGAAAGCTGATCCATGTCCACCTATGAAGACCGCCTGAAAGCCCTACGCGAGCAGCTTGCCCGTGATCGCCTGACGGGTTTCGTCGTCCCGCTGACCGACGAGCATATGAGCGAATATGTCGGGGCCTATGCGCAGCGTCTGGCGTGGCTGACCGGCTTTCAGGGATCGGCGGGCAGCGCGGTGGTGCTGCCGGAGGAAGCGGCGATCTTTGTCGACGGGCGCTATACGTTGCAGGTGCGCGAACAGGTGGATGGCGCGCATTGGCAATATCAGGGCATTCCGCAGACCAGCGTCGCCACCTGGCTGGGCGAGCATGCGCCGGAGGGGGGACGGATCGGCTATGACCCCTGGCTCCACACGCGCCGCTGGGTCGAGGACGCCACGGCGGCGTTGCAGGCAAGAGGCGCGGAACTGGTTCCGGTGGACACCAATCCGGTGGACGCGGTCTGGCCCGACCGCCCCGTACCCGGCAAGGCGCGGATAGAGGCGCATGACGACGCCTATGCGGGCCAGTCGAGCGCGGACAAGCGCGCGCGGATCGCGGACTGGCTGAAGGAGCGGAAGGCCGACGCCGCCGTGCTCTCGGCACTGGACAGCATCGCCTGGGCCTTCAACATCCGGGGCCGCGACGTGGAACGCACGCCCGTCGCCCTCGCCTTTGCGCTGGTTCATGCGGACGGCACGGCGGACCTGTTCGCCGATCCCGCCAAGGTGGATGGCGCGATACAGGCGCATCTGGGCAACGCCGTGCGCATCCGCGATCGGGCCGATTTCGGGGCGGCGCTCGACGCGCTGGCGGGCAAGAGCGTCGCGGTCGATCCGCAGCGCGCCGTCGCGGCGATCTTCAACCGGCTGGACGAGGCAGGCGCCACGATCCTGTCGCAGCGCGACCCCACCGTCCTGCCCAAAGCGATCAAGAACACTGTCGAAATCGCCGGGCACAGGGCGGCGCAGGCCCGCGACGGCGCGGCCCTCTCCCGCTTCCTGCACTGGCTGTCGGTCGAGGGGCCGAAGGGCGGCCAGACCGAAATGTCCGCCGCCGACCGGCTGCAGGCGTTCCGGGAGGAGGGCGGCCTGCTGGTCGACCTCAGCTTCGACACCATCGCCGGTTCCGGCCCCAATGGCGCAGTCGTGCATTACCGGGCAGAGGAGAAGACCAATCGCCCGGTGGAGGCCGGCACGCTGTTGCTGGTCGATTCGGGCGGCCAATATCGCGACGGCACGACCGACGTGACCCGCACCGTTGCCATCGGCACCGCCACGGAGGAGATGCGGCGCAATTTCACGCTGGTGCTGAAGGGGCATATCGCCCTCGCCACCGCCGCATTCCCCCGCGGGACCAAGGGCGGCCAGCTCGACGTGCTGGCGCGGCAATATCTGTGGGCGGCGGGCCTCGACTATGCCCATGGCACAGGCCACGGCGTCGGCAGCTTCCTGTCGGTGCATGAGGGACCACAGCGCATCGCCACCGCTGCCGAGGGCGACGAACCGCTGCAGCCCGGCATGATCATTTCCAACGAACCGGGCTATTACAAGACCGGCGAATATGGGATTCGCATCGAGAATCTGGTCCTGGTCGAGCCGCGCACCATTGCGGGTGCGGAGCGGGAGATGCTGGGGTTCGAAACGCTGACGCTCGCGCCGATCGACCGGGCGCTGATCGTGCGCGAGCTACTCACCGAAGCGGAACGGGCATGGATGGACGCCTATCACGCGCGGGTTTTGGCCGTGGTCGGCCCGCAGTTGGAGAGTGAGGCGAAGGCGTGGATCGAGGGGGCGTGCGCGCCGCTGTAATGTCTTCCGTTCGTCCTGAGCTTGTCGAAGGACTGCACTTTTCTTGTGCGTCGCGTTTCAAGAAGAAGAACAGGCCTTCGACAGGCTCAGGATGAACGGGGTTACATATTTCCCCAGCGCGCTCTACTCGCTTCCCTCTTCCCTGCCTGCCCCATCCGCCGCCTGCTCGCGGCCCTGCGCCTTGCGGCGGCGCAGATTGGCGCGCAATTGCTCGGCCAGCCTTTCCTTGCGCGGATCGGGACGGGTGTCTGGGCTTGGCTTGTCGGTCATCCCCTCCCCGATAGCGCCAGGATACAGGATGGCGCAAGCATCACGCCTTGACAGGAGGATGCCACGCGGCCATAGGCGCGGCTCCGGCGACAAGGGGCCTTACGGTCCCGCGTCAAATGGGCTGCTGTAGCTCAGTGGTAGAGCGCATCCTTGGTAAGGCTGAGGTCGGGAGTTCAATCCTCCCCAGCAGCACCATTTCCACCCCGCTGACCCATCCCCCGCCGCAAGGCTTCGGGGATGGGCAGCGGAGTTGCCGTGAAATCCGATCAGACCAGTTCCGCCGCGATCTGCCGCAGCGCCTGCTCGAACGCTTCCGGCGGCTGTCCGCCCGAAATCAGATAGCGTCCCTCGACAACCACCGCCGGCACGGAACTGATGCCGCGCGAGCGCCAGAGTTGCTGCGCCGCGCGCACCTCCTCCGCAAAGGCGCCCGTGTCCAGAACCGTCCGCGCCTCGACGGGATCGAGCCCGGCCTTCTGCGCAGCGGCGACCAGCACATCGGTATCGGCAGGGCTTTTTCCGTGGGTAAAATAGGCCTCGAACAACGCCGTCTTGAGCGCCTGTTGCCGACCCGACGATTCGGCCCAGTGCAACAGCCGGTGCGCGTCGAACGTGTTATAGATGCGCCGGTCGTCCGACATGGCCATGGTGAAGCCCACCGACGCCGCCCGCTCCACGATCATCGCGCGGTTGGCGGCCAGTTGGTCCGGCGTAGAGCCATATTTGCGGGCCAGATGCTCCCCGATATTCTCCCCCTCCGGCGCGATACCGGGGTTGAGTTCGAACGGCTGAAAATGAATGTCCGCCGTCAGCGCGTCACCGCTCCGCTCCAGCGCCTCCTCCAGACCGCGCAGGCCGATGATGCACCATGGGCAGGATATGTCGGAGACGAAGTCAATTCTGAGCGGGCGGGACATCGGCGCATCCTTTGCGACGGGGATAGAGGCGCAATGTGGGAAAGGACGCAGGGGATTGCCAGCGGTGGGGCGTGCTTCACCACCTCCAAACATCGGCAGCCGGAGCGGGAACGCCGCTATACGCCCGGAACCGCCCCGTGCTATAAGCGGTTGATCAGACACCCAATATGACTGCGAGGCCAGACCCATGTCGCTGACCGATTCTCCGCGTCGTGAAGATCGCAATGCCCTGCGCGCCGACATTCGTGTTTCGGGCCATATCTCCGGCAGCGAGACGCAGGTCGAGGCAATGATGGTCGATATTTCGCGCCACGGCCTTGGCACGGATGCCCTGATGCATTTCGCGCCCGACAGTCCGGTGCGTATCGATCTTCCCAACGGAAAAAGCCTGACGGGCACCGCACGCTGGCAGGACGGTTTCTGGTCGGGCATCCTGTTCGACACGCCGATGGATCAGGCCGAGTTCGACGGCCTCATCACCACGCTGACGCTCCGTCCGCATTTTGCGAAGCGGGGCGACTGACCATCGGCGCAGGGGAGCTTATTTCCCGGCCGACGCCAGCGCGTCCATGATCTCGCGAATCGGCGCGGTGTCGTAACCGGCGGCGGCGGCAGTGCGGCCCACCGCCTCCACATCGTCACCTGCCCGCGCCCGGCTCAGCGCCCAGAGCAGCGTGCTGCGCGTGCCCGAACGGCAGTACATCAGCGCCTTGCCATCGCCCAGCCCGTCCAGCGCCGTGTCCAGCGCGTCGATCTGCCACGGTGCAAAGCCGGCATGAGTGACCGGGATGGCGACATAGGCGAGGCCCTCCCCCTTGGCCGCGGCTTCCACCACCTCACCGGGGGTCTGGTCGGCCGATTCGCCCTCCGGCCGGTTATTGACGACCAGCGTCACACCCGCCCGCGCCGCTTCCGCCACCGTATCGACCGAGATCTGGGGGGCGACATAGAGTTTTTCGGTCAGGGCGATGAGCATGGCGACGGTCTTTCCTCGATAAGTCTGCGCTGCATACGCCCGCCCGTATAGCGCGCGCAAGGCGTGTAAATCTGATCCACTGGCGTGGATGCGGCACCGGCCCTCGCGGACGAGTCACGCGCCTCGACCGCGCGCCCACCCGACCTCCCACGAGAGTAGCCTGCTGGGAGGTCGGGTGGGTGAGGGCCGGTGCCGTCTCGATTCAGCAAAGCTGAATCCGCTATACCGCAATCAGAACAAGCGTTCGCGCAGCAGTTCGAACGCACGGGCGCGGTGGCTCATCGCATGCTTGGCCTCCGGCTCCATCTCGCCGAATGTCTGGTCATAGCCATGCGGCACGAAGAAGGGATCATAGCCGAAGCCCCGGTCCCCGCGCGGCGGCCAGACGATGCGCCCGTCGATCCGCCCCTCGAACTCCATCGTATGCCCGTCGGGCCATGCGAGGACGAGGGCGCAGATGAAATAGGCGTCATGCCCCGCATCCGGCCCCTTGGCCGCGACCTCCTGCCAGATGCGCTGCATGGCCGTGCCGAAATTCTTGTCCGGCCCTGCCCAGCGCGCAGAGAAGATGCCGGGGTCGCCGTTCAGCGCCTCCACGCACAGGCCGCTGTCGTCGGACAGGGCGGGCAGGCCGGAAAGGTCGGCGGCCTGCACCGCCTTCAGCTCCGCATTGGAGAGGAAGGTGGTGCCCGTCTCCTCCGGTTCCGGCAGGTCGAGCGCGGCGGCCGAGATCGGCTCTATGCCGAAGGGACCGAGTAGCTCGGCAATCTCCCGCACCTTTCCGGCGTTATGGCTGGCGATGACCAGCTTGCCGCGCTCGAGCCGGCGGGTCATTTCGCAGCAGCTGCCACGGCGCGGTCCTGCGCGTCGAAGATCTGGCCGCAGCCGATGCGGGCGAGGCGCAGCAGGCGCAGCAGCCCCTCTTCATCATAGGTCGCGCCCTGTTCGGCGGTCGCCTGAACCTCGACGATCTGGCCGTCGCTGGTGAGGACGAAATTACCGTCCGCCTCCGCGCTCGAATCCTCGATATAGTCGAGGTCGAGGACGGGCGTGCCGCCATGGATGCCGCAGCTGATCGCCGCGACCTTGCGCGTGATCGGGTCAGCGGTCAGCGCGCCGGAGGCGATCAGGCCGTTGATGGCGAGGCGGAGCGCAACCCACGCGCCGGAGATGCTGGCGGTGCGGGTGCCGCCGTCCGCCTGCAACACGTCGCAGTCGAGGGTGATCTGGCGCTCGCCCAGAGCCTTCAGGTCCACCGCGGCGCGCAGGCTGCGCCCGATCAAACGCTGGATTTCCTGCGTGCGGCCCGATTGCTTGCCCTTGGCCGCTTCACGGCTGCCACGGGTATGCGTGGCGCGGGGCAGCATGCCATATTCCGCCGTCACCCAGCCCTCACCCTTGCCGCGCAGGAACGGCGGCACGCGCTCCTCGATGGAGGCGGTGCACAGGACGCGCGTGTCGCCGAAACTGACGAGGACGCTGCCCTCCGCATGTTTGGTGAAGGCGGTTTCGATGCTGATCTGACGCATCTGGTCAGGGGCGCGGCCGGACGGGCGCATGGGGCAATCCTCTCTGGGCGTGAACGGTAAATGAGTCCGCCCGCCCTAGAGCGATTGTGCGCCGGGTGGCAACAGGTGTCGCCCGAAATCGGGACTGACCATGAAAATCCCATGGCGACAGAGCCGCTTGCGACTGCACAAAAAAGGGGCCGCGGTTGCCCGCGACCCCCATGAGGCTGGAAAGCCTGTGGAAGCTTAACGCTTCGAGAACTGGAAGCTGCGGCGAGCCTTGGCGCGGCCGTACTTCTTACGCTCGACCGTACGGCTGTCGCGCGTGAGGAAGCCCTCAGCCTTGACCGTGCCGCGCAGGGCGGGCTCATACTTGGTCAGAGCCTGCGAGATGCCATGCTTGACGGCACCGGCCTGGCCGGAAAGACCGCCGCCCTTGACGGTGGCGATCACGTCATACTGGCCCGTGCGCTCCGTGACGGTGAAGGGCTGGTTGATGACGAGACGCAGGGTCGGACGCGCGAAATAGATTTCCTGGTCGCGGCCGTTGATGACGATCTTGCCGGTGCCGGGCTTCACCCACACACGAGCAACGGCGTCCTTGCGGCGACCGGTCGCATAGGCGCGGCCAAAGGCGTCCAGTTCCTGCGCGCGCAGCGGCATGGTGGGAGCGGCAACCGCGGTCGCGGGCGCTTCTTCCAGATCGACGCCGGAGGTGATGGCGCCCAGGTCGGACAGGGACTGACGGTTATCGGTCTCGGACATTATGCACCCACCTTGTTCTTGCGGTTGCGCGACGCCAGGTCGAGCACTTCGGGGTTCTGAGCGGCGTGCGGATGCTCCGTGCCGGCGAAGACGCGCAGGTTGCGCATCTGCTGACGACCCAGCGGGCCGCGCGGGATCATGCGCTCAATGGCCTTTTCAAGCACGCGCTCCGGGAAACGACCGCCCAGGATCTTCTGGGGCGTGGTTTCCTTGATGCCGCCGGCATAGCCGGTGTGCTTGTAATAAACCTTGTCGGTCAGCTTCTTGCCGGTGAACTTCACCTTGTCGGCGTTGATGATGATGACATTGTCACCACAATCGACGTGCGGAGTGAAGCTCGGCTTGTGCTTGCCGCGCAGGATGCTGGCAATGATCGAGGCCGCACGACCGACGACGAGACCCTCGGCGTCGATTATCAGCCATTTCTTTTCGACCGTCGCCGGGGTCGCCGGCTTGGTCGTCTTCATGAGCGCCTTCATGGCAATACTACTCCATCATGTCCGGGCACCCCGACCCTCCTGATGAAGACCGAACCACCCGTGCAAACAGCAAGGCGGCACCCCGAAAGGCACCGCCGTTGTCGCGCCTTTCGCGCAAACCACGCCGAAAGTCAATAAATGCAGGCGTTTCCTGACAGGTATCAGGATACCTCGCCTCAGGACGCGGGTTCGAGCACCCAGCGTTCACGTAATGGCCGCAGTGGCGCGGCGGATGTCGTGACCAGACGGTCGAGCGATTGCATCAGTCCAGTGCGCGCGTCGATATGGTATTCGCTGAGATCCCCCGACTCCACCGAATCCGCCCGGATTTCCGTCACAATCGCGCCATCCGCAGCCTTGTGAGCATCCGCCGGGAACCGCGTTCCGCAATGGCCCAGCACCGGCTTCACAAAGGCGGAGAGCATCGCCACCCGGTCGGCTTCGCTCATCGCATCCAGCATCCGGCCAATCGCCAGCGCGCGGGCATTGGACTGACCGTCCTTTGCCATGGCGCCATCCAGTGCGGTCTGACGCCGCCGGAAATCCTGCCACACCGCATCCAGTGATTCGATTCGGCTGACCGCCATCACCGCATCGAGCCGGATGACGATCGGCACGTCGCCCGGACCGCCATAGGCCAGGCGCAGGCGATCCGCGACGCCGGGGCGGGGATCGTCCGTCTCCACTCCAGCGACATGGGCGCCCACCGCCAGCCCCTGCCCGTTTCGCGTGAAACGCAGGATGCGGGTGACGACGACCTTCGCCGCCTTGCCATCGGCGAGGAAGAAGCTCTGCGTCATGGTCAGCCGCAGCGGGCGATTCAGCGGGGGATTGCAGGGAATGACCGAATCGGCGGAGGCGGGGCCGGGCGACACGGCGAGGACAAGGATGGGGAGGAGCGCGGCGCGGGAGATCATGCGCCCTGCGTCATGTCGCCGACCCATTGCGCATAGCCGGGCGTCGCATCCGCGTCCCAGCTCAGGATCGCAGGCAGGTCATAGCTGTGTTTTTCGGCGATCTGCGCCATCAACGCCTCCCGCCGCGCGGCGGTGGTCTTGAACAGCACGGGATATTCGCGCTGACGCTCCAGCAGGCCGTTCCACATATAATAGGACTCAGAGGGGGAGAGGATGTTCGCACAGGCGGCGAGCCCCGCCTTCACCACCTCTTCCACTATGCGCTCCGCCTCACCATGGTCGCCGTAGAGCGTGTACACGATGACGAGCGCATCCATGCTCATGCCCGCGCGTCCGTTCCCAGTCGATGCGCACCCGCGACCGTCAGGCCCAACAGAAGTGCCCCCGACACCTGATGCGCCACCGCGATCGGCAGGGCGACGCCCGTCACCACGGTCGCCACGCCGAGCAATATCTGGAGCAGGACGAGGCCCAGCAGCGCCGCGCCCAGTCCCCGCGCCTCCCGCTTTTGCAGGGTCTTGGCGAGCAGGATGATCGCAATCGCCGCTCCCCATGCCCACCAGCGATGCAGGAAGTGGATGAGGAAATGGTCGCTCGTCAGCGTCAGCCACAGGCTTCCCCACCACTGGATGCCTTCCGGCACGAAATGGTCATTCATCAGCGGCCATGTGTTCGAGACATAGCCCGCGCGCAGTCCCGCCGTGATCGCACCCAGCAGAATCTGGACGAACAGCACTGCGATGGTCAGTCCGCCCCACGGCGTGATCCGCACCGCCCGCGCCGCCGGGTTGCGCGCAAACAGCCGCATGTCGCAGGCCGTCCACACGGTAAATCCCATGAGCAGTAGCGCCATGCCGAGATGCGCGGCCAGCATCGCCGGTTCCACATTGACCCGGTCCGTCAGCCCGCTCTTGACCATCAGCCAGCCCACCGCGCCCTGCGCCCCGCCGAGGATCAGCAGTAGGATCAACCGCGGCCCCTGCCCCTTCGGCACCGCCCCGCGCACAAAGAACCACAGCATCGGCAGCGCATAAATAACACCGATCAGGCGACCGAGCAGCCGGTGAAAATATTCCCAGAAATAGATGTGCTTGAACGCCGCCAGCGTCATGCCCCGGTTCATCAGCACATATTGCGAGCTGTGCCTGTAATGGTCGAACTCCGCCTGCCATTGCGCATCACCCAGCGGCGGGATCGCGCCAGTCACGGGCTTCCATTCGGTGATCGACAGGCCCGATTCGGTCAGGCGGGTGATCCCGCCCACCATCACCATCAGGAGGATGAGCACCGCGACGAGGAACAACCATCGCGCGATGGCGGCGGGCTGTGCGACCTTGCGGCTGTCGGTCGGATGCGCGGACATATCCATAGCCCGCGAAATGCGCCGGAAGCCCGCGCGATGCAAGGCCATAGGATGACTGCCGACCGACCGGGACATTATGTCCACCTCGCCCGGCGGCGCGGGCCGGCAAGCGAAGGCCGTGCATATAATGTCACGCTCTGGAAACCCGATCGGCGAATGATATGTTGTAACTTACGCTGCGCTGTGCTTTAGGACGTCTCAGAGACAGGATATCCAGTGAATTCTTCGCCTTCCACCCTGAGCGGCCTTGACCGCATTGCCGTCGGATTGTCGGCGCTATGCGGCCTGCACTGCATCGCGACGTCGCTGCTGGTGGGTGTGATGGCGTCGCTCGGCACGGTCCTCGAGTCGCCGTTGATCCACGAGGGCGGGCTGGCGCTCGCCATCCTGCTCGGTGCGTTGAGCCTCGGCGCGGGCGCGCTGCGCCATGGGTCGATGCTGCCCGTCGCCATCGGATCGCTGGGTCTGGGCGTTATGGCCGGTGCATTGAGCCATCATCACAGCCCCATGGAAACCGTCTATACGCTGATCGGCGTAGGCATCCTCAGCCTCGGCCATTTCCTCAATCGCGGCCATCACGCGCCGCATGACGCCGGACAAGCCACCGCGCATTGCGCGTGAACCGGCACGATCCTGTGTCCCGACACGCGGCTTCATAAATCCCGTTGCCCCCATCACTTCCTTCCCGCATCCTTTGCGGCAATCGGGCGTTGAGACGGAACCCACGCAAGAGGAGCATGGAAGGGTGAAGGACGAGGCGCTTTTAGTAGATTCCGCCAGCCGCGCAGCCGCCATCACCCGTTTCGATCTGCTCTCCCCGATCGAGGATACGCATCTCGACGCGATCTGCAGGCTGGTCGCCAGCCAGTGCGACGCACCCATCGCGTTGGTCAGTCTGGTCGATGAAAATGAGCAACGCTTTCTGGGCAGTACCGGGACGGAACTGGGTGGAACGAGCCGCTCCAACTCCTTTTGCGCGCTGGCGATGGAAAGCCGCGACATCACGGTCGTTCCCGATGCCACGCAGGATGCGCGGTTCGCCGCCTATGACATTGTGACCGGGGAGCCGCATGTGCGCTTCTACGCCGGGGCTCCCCTTATTACGGCTGAGGGTGTCCCATTGGGCGCCCTGTGCATCCTGGACGACCGCCCTCGCCCCGGTCTGACCGACGCGCAGACAGTGCTGCTGCGCCTGATGGCGGATGCCGTGATGGACCGCCTCCTCCTCCGTCGTGCCCGCCGGGATGAAGGGATGGCGGCGATGGCCCTCGATACCAGCGAGGGGCGGTTTCGGATACTGGCCGACACCATGCCGCAAATGGTCTGGTCCTCGCGGGCCGATGGCTATTCCGATTATTTCAACGCGCGCTGGTACGCCTTCACCGGCCTGCCCGAAGGCGCGAGTGAGGGCGATGGCTGGCGCCTGTCGCTGCATCCCGACGACCATGAGCGCACCGGCATCGCCTGGCGCCGCAGCGTCGAATTCGGCGAACCCTATGAAATAGAATATCGGTTGAAGCGCGCGGATGGCCAGTATCGCTGGGCGCTCACGCGCGGGCTGGCCATGCGGGCCGAGGATGGGCAGATCCTCCGCTGGTTCGGCACCTGCACCGACATTCACGACCATAGGATCGCGCAGGAAGAACGCGAGCTGATCTCCCAGGAACTGAGCCACCGCATCAAGAACATCTTTGCCGTGATCTCCGGCCTCATCGGCCTGTCCGCGCAATCCTCGCCCGCTATCCAGTCCTATGCGGCGTCCCTGCGCGATCGCATATTGGCGCTGGGCCGCGCGCATGATTTCGTGGGACCGCAGGGGCATATCGCGCCGCCGACCCAACAGAAGAACAGCCTTCATGGCCTGCTGCACGAGATATTCGCGCCTTACGAAGGTGAAGGCGGGAATAGGGTCATCGTCGACGGGGCAGATGTGGTGATCGACGACCGCTCTGCCACCCCATTGGCGCTGAGCTTCCATGAGATCGTGACCAACGCCGCCAAATATGGCGCCTTGTCCAATCAGAAGGGCGGCGCGAGGCTCTCCATCGATGCCGACGATACGACGGTGACGATGCGGTGGCAGGAACGCGGCGGTCCCGCAATCGGAACGATCAGCGCATCCGGTTTCGGATCACGCCTGCTCGACCTGAGCATCAAGCGGCAGTTGGGCGGCAGCTATGAGCGGCAGTGGGAGGCGGATGGGCTGGTCATCGACTTCGCCATCCCCCGGTCCGCCTTCACTCGGACATCCGGCTGAGCGGCACCACCGCGTCGTTATCGGGCATGCTATGACCGTCGCCCAGCGCCCATTCAATGGCAGCGCGCAACATGGTCCGATCGAAAGGCTTGCAGACATAGCCCAGAGCACCGGTGGGCGGGGTGCCGATCTGGGCCGGATTGGCGGTCACAAAAACCGAGCGGGTGCCGTATCGCTCGTACAATTCGGCAGCGATCTGCGGTCCCGTCCGGCCGTCGCGCAAATTAATATCAACCAGCGCGAGCGTACATCCCTCGGCCAGATCGAGGGCCTCCGAGCGATCCATGGCAATCCCCGCGACGGCATAACCGCAATCGGTCAGGACCCGTTCGATGTCGAGGGCGACGAAAACCTCGTCCTCGACAATCAGGATGGTGGATGAAGGTGACGGCTTTTCCATAACATGGGTTAAATTCCGTCCCTGTCCATCGGTTCCCCAAACCCGACTACGTACACAAAGATTAACTGTGCCGTGCTGAGCCGCCCTCGTCAGATCGCCTCGCCCGACAGGCGCTGGCACAGCATGTCCAACTGGTCGAGCGTCGAGTAGTTGACGGTCACAGTCCCCTTACCGTCGCTGCCATAGGCAATGGCAACCTTCATGCCCAGAAGGTCGCCAAGGTCGCGTTCCAGCGCGGCGATGTCGGCATTGCCAGACGCATCGACCGCAGGCCCCGCCCCCGACTTGCGCGCGCCGCCCGTCCGGGCTTCCCGCACCAGCCGCTCCGTATCGCGAACGGACAGGCCTTTGCGCGCAACCTCGCTCGCCATGCGCTCGCAATCCGGCGCGCCGATCAGGGCGCGGGCATGTCCCATGGTCAGTTCATTGCCCATTACTTGATCCTGCACCGTGATCGGCAGGTCGAGGAGGCGCATGAGATTGGCGACATGGCTGCGCGACTTGCCCACGAGGCGGCCGAGCGCATCCTGGCTATGGCCGAATTGCCCGATAAGCTTCTTGTACGCCCGCGCTTCTTCAATGGGGTTCAGGTCTTCGCGTTGGATATTCTCGATCAGCGCGATTTCCAGCGTCTCCGCTTCGTCGAAGTCGCGGACGATGGCGGGGATGCGATGGAGCTGCGCTTTTTGCGCGGCGCGCCAGCGGCGTTCGCCCGCGACGATCTCATAGCGTTCGATACCGGAGGGACGCACGATGATCGGCTGGATCACCCCGCGCATGGCGATGCTGTCCGCCAATTCCTGCAACGCGCCCTCGTCGAACTGACGGCGCGGCTGCTCCGGGTGCGGCTTTATCGATGTGATATCAATAAGTTGAACGGTACGTCCATTGGTCGGCGTGGCGGGAGCAGGCTCGCCCCCCGATGTCACGGCGACGTCGCGGCTGGTATCTGCAAACAGGGCGGACAGACCGCGCCCCAGTCCCTGATGACGCCGCACAGTCTTGACCGGGTTGTCGTTCCTGCTGTCGTTTTCTTCACTCATGCTGCCACCTCCCGCGCGGGAAGACGGTCGATCAACTCCCTCGCCAATTGCATATAGGCCTCCGACCCCGCGCACCGAATGTCATAGATCAGCGCCGGCACGCCATGGCTGGGTGCTTCGGACAGTCGCACGTTGCGCGGGATGACGGTGTCGAACACCAGGTCGCCCAAGCAGCTCCGCACATCTTCCGCGACCTGTTCGGTCAAGCGGTTGCGCCGATCATACATGGTCAGCGCCACGCCGAGGATCGACAGGTCGGGATTGAACCGCTCCCTTATGCGTTCGACCGTCTGGAGCAACTGGCTGAGCCCTTCCAGCGCGAAAAATTCACATTGTAGCGGCACCAGCACCGCCGACACGGCAACCATGGCGTTGATCGTCAGCAGGCCGAGCGACGGCGGACAATCGATCAGGCACACGTCCCAACGGCCCGTGGGCGCAACATTCAGGGCATGGGACAGGCGATGAGTCCGCTCGTCCAGATCGACCAGTTCGATCTCCGCGCCGGACAAATCCTGCGTTGCGGCGACGATGTCGAGCCGGGGCACCTGCGTGTGCAGCACCGCCTCGTCCAGCGCGCAATTGCCGACGAGCAAATCATAAGCGGAATAGAGCCGGGCCTTTTGTTCGATGCCCAGCCCCGTGGAGGCATTACCCTGGGGATCGAGGTCGATCAGGAGCGTGCGATGCCCGGTGGCGGCGAGCGCCGTCGCAAGGTTGATCGCCGTGGTCGTCTTGCCGACGCCTCCCTTTTGATTGGCAATGGCAATGTTCATCATGCCTTGCGGCTCCCTACGGATTTTCCGGTTCCCGACCTTCCGTGGCGACGCCGCTTCAACCCTTTCGCGACGATAATCGCGCTTTCGGCATCAGTGACACTCTGTTCCACGTGGAACGCAGCTTGCCATTCCTGCCGCGCGCTGACCAGTTCGATTTGTGCACTTCGCCCCTTCGGGAGGAGCCACAGCGTATTTTCGTCGCATAAATGATTCGCTACGTCGAACGTGCGATCCAACGGAGCGAAAGCGCGCGCTGAAATGTAACTCGCGGGCCGCTCCAATGTTACACGTTCGACCTTCGCCTGTTTCACATTTGCATGACCCAGACCAAGCGCGGTCAGACAGTTTTCCAGAAAGCGTGCCCGCAGTCCACGCGTCTCAACGAGCAGGAGCGGTGCCTCGCGCAGGCAGGCAATCACCAGACCGGGAAAGCCGCCGCCGCTACCCAGGTCGGCCCATAGCCCGCCCTCGTCCGCGCGATCCGCCAAGGCCAGCGCCAGCAGTTGCGCAGAGTCCACGATATGCCGACTCCACATGTGCGGAACCGTCGAGGCCGAAATCAGATTCTGCCGCGTATTTTCTTCCACGACCAGATCGACCAGACGGTCGAGCCGCCCGATGGCATCGACGCCATAGCCCTGCCCCGCGAGCCACGCCCGCGCGTCTTCCTCCGTCATGCCGCCCGTCGCCTCAGACTGATGAGCAGCGCCGCCAGCGCCGCTGGTGTCACGCCGCGAACCCGTGCCGCCGCGCCCAATGTCTCTGGCCGCGCCGCGCTCAACCTCTCGACCATCTCGGAGGAGAGGCCGCCGATCATGCCGAAATCAAAGTCCACAGGGATCGCCACCGCATCATTGGCGCGCAGGTCGCGTACCGCCGCCGCTTGCCGTTCCAAATAGGGGGCGTAGCGGGCATCCTCGAACATCTCCGCGATCAGCGTCGGATCATGATCTGCGAGAGCGGGCTGGACAGTCATAACGCGGTCCAGCGTCACCTCTTCAAACCGGCACCAGTCGGCGAGCGACCGCACCGTGCCATCCGCGCCCTGCGTCGCCAGCACCGCATCGGCCCGATACTCCGAGGCGAAGCCCACCGCCGCGGTGTCTCGCTGCTCCATACGTTGCTCGAACCA
Organism: Sphingobium sp.; assembly: GCA_036383715.1. Taxonomy (GTDB): domain Bacteria; phylum Pseudomonadota; class Alphaproteobacteria; order Sphingomonadales; family Sphingomonadaceae; genus Sphingobium. The sequence continues at coordinate 34,584 of DASVNT010000012.1, forward strand.
GCACTGGCGTTCCGTCCCAACGAGGCCGAGGGCAAGGCCCTTGCCCGTCAGTCGGGTAGCCGCATTGTCCGCGCGGAGCGCCAGACGAAATTCCGCCCGCGCCGTCAGCATGCGATAGGGTTCCGTAACACCCTGAAGGACGAGGTCGTCGATCATCACGCCAATATAGCTTTCGGCACGGTCAAGGATCAGCGGCTCCAGATTCAGCGCATGAGCGGCAGCGTTCGCGCCCGCAACCAGCCCCTGAGCAGCGGCCTCCTCATAGCCCGTCGTGCCGTTGACCTGCCCCGCCAGAAACAGGCCCTTTATCGCGCCAACCGCCAATCGCCGGTCGAGCGCGCGCGGATCGATATGGTCATATTCGACCGCATAGCCCGGCACCTCCATATGGACCTGCCCCAGTCCCTCGATGGAGCGGAGCAGCGCGAGTTGGACGTCAGTCGGCAAAGACGTGCTGATCCCGTTGGGGTAGACCAGCGGCGTATCCAGCCCCTCCGGCTCCAGAAAAATCTGGTGCCCTTCGCGATCGCCGAAGCGGTGGATCTTGTCCTCGATCGACGGGCAGTAACGCGGTCCCCGCCCCTCAATATCCCCGCCGAATAACGGCGAGCGGTCGAGGCCACCGCGAATGATATCATGCGTCCGCGCATTGGTCCGCGTGATCGCGCAGGCCAATTGCGGGAGAACGCGCCGACCGAGGTCGGACATGGTCCAGCGTTCCGTGTCGGACGGTTGCTCGTCCAACCGCGCCCAGTCGATGGTTCGCCCGTCGAGCCGCGGCGGCGTGCCGGTCTTCAAGCGCGCCATCGGCAGAGCGAAATCTCTAAGCTGCACCGCCAGACGATGCGCGGAGGCTTCGCCAATGCGGCCACCCTCCATCCGCTCCTCCCCCCGGAACAGCCGACCACCCAAGAAAGTGCCGGTGCACAACACGACAGCCGGGGCGGACAGCCGCGCGCCGTCGGCCAGGTCGAGGCCGATGATCGTGTCGCCATCCAGCGCGAGCGCCGCCGCCTCACCGGACAGGATAGTCAAGCCGGGGGTCGCTTCGATCAGGCGCTGGACCTCCGCGCGGAATCGCTTTCGGTCTGCCTGAACGCGTGGCCCCTGCACGGCTTTGCCCTTGCTCGCATTGAGTAGGCGATAATGGATCGCGCCTGCATCGGCCGCACGGGCAATGAGGCCATCGAGCGCATCGACTTCGCGCACCAGATGGCCTTTGCCCAATCCGCCAATGGCCGGGTTGCAAGACATGGCGCCGATGGCCGAGGGATCGAACGTCACCAGAGCGACGCGCGCACCCCGGCGCGCAGCGGCAGCAGCGGCCTCGCAGCCCGCATGGCCACCGCCGACGATGATGACATCAAATTGGGTCATGCAGGGCGCTTTACGGGCTTACCGCCTGCGGGTCAAAGGACTGTTCCACGTGGAACAGATTGAGTCGGGTTGCGCTCGATGGGTGAGAGGGATAGCAAACACTATCCACAACAGGGCTATTTCCATGACACAGACATTGCACAAAATCGCCCGTGACTATTTCGCGGCCCTGTCGGCTGGAAATATCCCGGATGATATGCTGACCGATGACATGACCGCATGGACAACGAGTTCCGGCATAGACCAGCCGCGCGAGAAGTATGTCGGCGGAGTCAAGATGCTGGGGTCGCTGTTCGAGGGCGGATTGCAGTACAGCATAGAGACGCTGACGGCGGAGGGCGACCGTGTCGTCGCAGAGGTGCGGGGCAGCGGCACGCTGATCAATGGAGACAGCTTCCAGAACCGCTACGTCTTTGTCCTGCGCATCCGTGATGGCAAGATCGCTTCCGTTGCGGAGCACTTCAACCCCGACCCGGTGCGCCAGCAGATCGTGCCATTGATCCAGGCCGCGATGGCAAAGCAAAGCTGACAAGGCGGCCCATAGGCATAGCTTTGGCCCTTCATCATTCTGCCATAGCGTTGCCGCGTCGCCAGCCTTCACCCACTATAGGGCCCGAAGGCAAGGCGACGACGCCACGCCACGGGAGAGGGTCAAGGCATGGAGAGCGCAGCGGCGCTGATGGACCGGGCAAGAACGGCCACATCGCTCGACAATTTCGGCGACGACGGTTTTCGCGAAGGGCTGGAGATACTGGTTGCCGCCACGCAGAGGGAAGCCCGCCTCAGCGCCATGGGCACGGCAGCCTTCGGGGGGCAGATCGTCGATTACCTCTCCAAACGGCTGGAGGTGGAGGACTGGTACACTCGCCATCCCGAAATCGATGAGCAGGAAGTTGTCGCCCCCCTGATCGGCATCGGCCTGCCTCGCACCGGATCGTCAGCACTGGCCTGCCTGCTCGGCGCAGACCCCGCCGCCCGTTCGATCCGCAATTGGGAAGCGATGAACCCCTGCCCCCCGCCGGATGCGGCAACGGTTGCCAATGATCCGCGGATCGCCTTGGCGGAAGCCAGCATGGAGCGCCGCGCCCGTCTCTTTCCGCGCATGACCGGCATGCTGCCCAGTACGGCGACCTCCCCAAGCGAATGCCAGACCTTCATGGGGCAAGATTTCAAATCGCAGATTTTTCAGGCCTTCGTCCATGTCCCAACCTATGTCGACTGGCTGAACCATCGCGCTGATCTGGTCCCGACCTATCGGCATGTGCAGCGGGTTCTCAAACTGCTGCAATGGCGGTGCCCGCCCTATCGGTGGCGCCTGAAAAACCCGTCGCACAGCCTGTTCATCACGGCGCTGGACGAGGTATTCCCGGATGCCCGCTTCGTGATGACGCATCGCGATGTGGCGGAAGTCATCCCCTCCGTCGCGGACCTCTATTATGAATTGCACAGCGCCTTCAGCGACCATGTCGATACCCGCGCCATCGGCGAGGACACTGCCGGATTTTGCGAGCTGGGCATGCGGCGGATGATCGCGTTTCGGAATGCGGGTCAGGACGATCGCTTCTTCGACATTCACTTTGCGCCGTTTCAGAAGGATCCCTTTGCCACTCTGGAGCAGCTCTACGACTGGATGGGCGAGGAGATCAGCCCGGCGGCCCGCGCAGCAATGCAGGCGTGGCGCGAGGAAAAGCCGCGCGAGGCGCAACGCTATGAACGCAATCCGATGAACCTGTTCGGTTTCGACCGGGAGGCTTTGCAGGCGCGTTTCGCCTTTTATGCCGAGCGATTCACTCTGCCCGAACCGGCCTGACGTCTCGCCTCACCCCTCCTCTTCGCGCGACAGTCCGGCACGCTGCCGATAATCGCGGGGCGTTTCCCCCGTTGCCCGGCGAAAGGCGGCAGCGAAATTGGAGGGCGCGGTGAATCCCATGCGATAGGCGACTTCCTTCACGCTGACCCCGCCCGCCAGCAGTCGCTTGGCCTCGTCCATCCGGTGCTCCGCGACATAGCTGCCAATCGAACGCCCCCGGCTGATCCGGAAAGCGCGGGTCAGGTGGCGGATGGAGATATTGCACAGCGCGGCCAGTTCACCGAGCGTCGGGATGCCTCCCCCGTCCGCCAGCCGCTCATCAATTCGCCGCAACCGCCAGGGCACGAGGCCGCCGAGCGCCTGATCGCCATCCAGCCCACGAATATGGCGGGACAGTTCGACCGCGACCTGTGCGGCCATCAAGTCGATCAGGGTCGGCGCCGCGAAGCCGGGGCCGCGTATCTCTTCACCCATGCGGAACAGCAAGCGACGGATATTGGCGTTGCCAATGTCGAGCATTGCCTGCAACCGGATGTCGGTCCACTCCATGTCGTCGCCCAGCCATTGCGAAACCTTGTCGGGGGCAAAGGCGCAGACGATGGCATTCTGGTCACGGCAGTTACTGCGCATGCGGATGGGTTCGCCGGCGGGCAGGAAGAACATCTCCCCCACGGCCTCAAAGCGATGCGGTCCCCAATGATCGGAAAAGCAGCCCTCCGCCCGGCCCGTAAGGGGCATCAGGGAGAGCTGGAGATGATGATGCTCAGGATTGGCACCGGATCTGTCGATGGGCCGCGTCCACAGTGATCGGACGAGTTGCACCCGGCCAAGGCTGGTCGCCATTTCCCCTTCGATCCGGGTATATTCCTGCAAAGGCCTGTCCATCGCCCTCCTCCTACGCCGCTTGTGCAGCGCAGCGGCGCACCAAAGCTCGTCGCATCATGCCATAGCTATGCGAACCGGCCATGGAGTATCTGCTACTTGCCGATGCAGAAGCCGCCAAAAAGGCTGTCGAGCATATGCTCTGTTGAGGCGCGGCCTGTCAGCCGATCGAACGCCGCGAGCGCGTCGCGGACATGCTCCGCCATCAGCAAAGGATCGCGAGGCGTGAGAGCGGCCCGGATCGCGTCGACGGCAGCGCCCAGTTCGCTCCTCTGCCGGGCAGACAGCAGATAGCTGCGATCCTGCGGGAGGAGGTGAGTGGCCCGCTCGGCCAGCATCGCGGTCAGGCGATCCATGCCCTCCCCCGTCTGCGCGGAAATCGCGACGTCATGGGACCGGGTGCGCTCGACGTCCTGCCGGTCGATCTGCGACAGAACCAGGATTGCATCGGCACGGGGCGCGTCGAGCGGATCGCCGAGCCAGAGCAAAAGGTCCGCCGCCGCAATGGCCTCGCGAGCGCGGTCCATGCCGATCTGCTCGACTACATCCGCGCCCGCCTCGCGAAAGCCCGCCGTGTCGGTCAGCAGCCACGCAGTTCCGCCCAGCGCCACGGGCACCTCGATCCGGTCCCGCGTCGTGCCCGCAATATCGGTGACGATGGCGGCCTCATACCCGGCCAGACGATTGAGCAGCGTCGATTTGCCGCTGTTGACCGGTCCGGCGATGACCAGTCTGATTCCTTCGCGCAGCCGCTCCGCCGGAGGGGCCGCGAGGTCCGTTTCCATATCTCCGGCAAGGCTGGCCAGATGATCGCGCGCCTGGCGCAGGCTTGCGTCCTCTCCGCCCACATCATCCTCGTCCGCAAAGTCGAGCGATGCCTCGATCAACGCCGCGCCCATCAACGCCTGCTTCTGAAAGGCGTCCACCCGTGCGGTGAACGCGCCGCCATACATGGCCATGGCCGCGCGGCGCTGCGCCTCCGTTTCCGCGCGCAGCAGGTCCGACAAGCCCTCGACCGCATTGAGGTCCATGCGACCGTTTTCGAGCGCGCGGCGGGTAAACTCCCCCGGCTGTGCACTTCGCAGGTCAGGCAGGCGCCCCAGCGCCGCCAGAACCGCCGCAACGACGGCGCGGCCGCCATGGCAATGCAATTCGATCAGGGGTTCGCCGGTAACGCTTCGCTGTGCCCCGAAACACAGGACCAGCGCCTCGTCCAGAACCGCCCCGCCGACGGGATCGCGCAGCAGCCTCAATCCCGCGCACCGTTCCTGCGGCAGGGTGCCGGACAAGGCCCTCACAGCGTCTTCAGCACCCGGACCTGACAGGCGGATGATGGCGATGGCAGCCGGTGGCGAACCGCTCGACAGCGCAAAGATCGTATCCCGCGCCGCGTCCGTGTCTGTCATCGCACCATTCTCACCGTTGCGGGTCAGTCCTTCTTGACGCCCGCTGCGCCCATGCCGAACTCCATCATGTTGGAGAACAGCTTCATGCTTGCATCGCCAAAGGGCGACAGGTTGCGAAAGAGGCTTTCAAGCTGTTCGGCATTGCCCGTCCCGCTCATCGCATCCAGCATGGTCTGCACATAATGATCCTGGATCGGCTTCACGTCCGGCAGGCCCAGGAAGGTGCGGGCTTCTTCAGGGGTACATTCGACATCGACGGTGAATTTCATGAAGCTGTTCTTTCCTCATAGGCACGCGACCAACCGCCAATTGGGGCATATGTTCACGAAAAAACCCCGGAAGCAAGCCGATCCGTCAGACCAGCAGCGTCAATATGCCGACCTGCCCGTCCACGACCCCGTCATAGATCATCTTGCCCGCGACATAGACGATCACGGCGAGGCCCAGATAGGCGATCCAGCGGTAACGCTCGATATATTTGGCGATCAGATTCGCGGCGATGCCCATCAGTGCGACCGAGAGGATCAGGCCGATGATCAGGATGCCCGGATGCGCGCGCGCGGCACCCGCGACGGCCAGCACATTGTCGAGACTCATCGATACATCGGCGAGGGCGACAGCCCATGCCGCGCTGGCGAAACTCTTGACCGGGCGGATGCCGGAAATATCGTCGTCGCTGGTATCGCCCGGTGTGTCGCCACCGCGCGCCGGATGCAGTTCACGCCACATTTTCCACGCCACCCACAGCAGCAGCAGGCCGCCCGCCAGGATAAGGCCGACGATCTGGAGCAACTGGCTGACCACCAACGCAAAGGCGATGCGCAGGACCAGCGCGGCAATGATGCCGATCAGGATGACCTTCTTGCGCTGATCCGCGGGAAGCCCGGCGGCGAGCGCGCCGACGACGATGGCATTATCGCCCGCCAGCACCAGATCGATCAGCAGAACCTGCCCGAATGCCGACAGCGCCGCTGGGCTGCCGATGTCGCTGAAATCCGCGACGATGTGCGCCCAGATTTCGCTCAGGCTGCCAACCGACTGGGCGGCAGAGGGGGCGACGGCCGATACTGCGGCGATCAACAGGTCGATCAAGGCGTGTCTCCGAAATTGCTACCCTGCTCATAGCGGCAGCCGCGCCTAAAGCCATCCCGCAAAAAAAGCCCGGCTCGCTGGATCAGCGGCCGGGCCTTTTTGACACCGTTCGAGCGTGGGCACCGCGGATGCGGTGCGAAAACTCAGCGGTAGAAGATGTGGTTGTCGATCTGCGCCAGCTTCTGATGCGCCCAGCCCGGCGAAACGCGGCGGGCGTGGAAGAACAACGCGCCCTCGGCGGGGCTGTCCCAGCTATCGTTCATCGCGACGCGGGCGATGGCGACTGAAGAGGCCCAGTTGCGCGCCGATGCCGACACGGTGGGAATACGGCCACCGCGCACGAAGCTGAACTGGCCCGGCTGCGTCACCACGCCGCACAGGCTGCGCGGGAACCGACCGGACTCTGAACGGTTGATGATGACACGAGCGACTGCGAGCTTGCCGGCAAGGCTTTCGCTGCGCGCTTCGAAGAAAATGGCGGAGGCCAGGCACTGCATCTCACCGTCGAGGTCGGAGATATTGTCGTCGTTCTGATCGACCAGTGCGGAGAGGCTGGCGGCAGGGACTTCATCGGCCTGTGCAATGGCCGGAGTCGCCTGGGGAAGCTGTGTATCGACGGACAGGGTGTCGGTCGTTCCGACGGCCGCTTCGAGGCGAGGCTGCTGCAAGCCGAGGGCCGTGTCGGGAAGGGTAACCAGTGCCTGATTATGACCCGGAAGCGTTCCGGCGGCATTCGACACGGATGCAAGAGTCAGGGTGGCGGTGCCGAGGCAAAGTGTAGCCGCGATGGCGGCGGAAATCGTAAAACGCATCATTCTTCTAAACTATGCGGTTGGTCGATCGGGCCGTGATGCCGCTTAACGCGGTCTGCTTGTACGGACGAACGCCCCCCGTCTGCGTGTTTGCCACCGACCCTGATTGGTAGAGGAAGCTACGTGCGCGACTGCAGGGCGCCTCTGGCCCGCAGACGGTAAACGAGTCAACTTATCGCGATCGTTTCAGCGGCGAAGCGTTCTGCATCTGCGATATCGAGTTCCACCACCCACATATCGGGGTCGCTGCGCAGGCGGCGATCAACATAGTGTGTCACCGCCTCAGAATCGCTGTCCGCCTCCGGTCCGCAGCGCAGGAGGCTGGCCTTGCCATCGAAATCGATCATCCGTTCGAACAGGCCCAGGAAGCGGCCTCTGTCCGTCGCCTGGACGAGGATGATGCCCCCCATATCCTCCCCGCGTGACAGGATGGTGGCAAAGCCTCCTGCCTGTCCGACCCGGCGGACCAGCGCGCTGACAAGGGTTTTGGAGGGGAGACGCCCGCTCATGCAGGTCCGGCGTAGCCCGGCAGGGTGGCGAGCGGAAACCGCGATCGCATGAAGGTGCCCGTGCCCCGCGCCACCTCTTCCCCATCCGCATCGAGCAGGCGGGATTCAGCGACGAACACCCGGCGACGACCATTGAGCCAGCGCCCCTCCGCCCGGATCGGCCCGGCGCCCATGGGCCGGGTCAGCAGCATGTTGAACGCCGTCGTCAGCAGGAATCGGTCGTTGACCAGACTATTGGCCGCATAAAAGGCCGCATCATCCAGCATCTTGAAATAGACCGTGCCATGGGCCGCCCCGGCCGCATGGAAATGGGGTTCCACCACGTCAAAGCTGATCGTGCAGGTGCCCGCCTCCGCTATGTGCAGCGTCGAGGGAAAGAGCAGGTTGATCGGTGCCGAGGCATAGAGCCGTTCCAGCGCCCGAAAATGCGCCGCCTCGCCGCTTTCCGCCCCCGATTGGGGATCAGGCGGCGTCACGCGCCTCGCCACCTGTCAGAATGACGTGGAGGGCATCGTCCGACTTCGCGCCACGCAGTCTCTTCACCTGCGCCTCGTTACGCAGGAAGCGCGACACGCGGGCCAGCATCTTCAGATGCTCCGCGCCGCTGTCCGATGGCGACAGGAGCATGAAGACGACATCGACGGGCATGTCATCGACCGCATCGAACGGCACCGGCTCCGACAGCAGCAGGACCGCACCGCGCACGGTGTCGATGTCATCCAGCTTGGCGTGAGGGATGGCGATGCCGCCGCCAAAGCCCGTGGAACCCAGGCGCTCACGCTCGGTCAGCCGTTCGGCGACATCGTCAGCCGACACCCCATAGGCGCTGGCTGCAATCTCGCTCAGCAACTGGAAAATCTGTTTCTTGTTACCGGCGGTGACTCCGGCCTTGACTGCCTTTGCCACGATCAAATCGCTGAAGTCGTTCATCATCCACTCGTCTCTGGCGCAGGGGGCATCGTGGCCGGGCGCCGGTCGCGGTCGCGCGCTATCGGGAAAATGCGAATGCGCGCCAATAGTGCGGATGGGCGCGCGGGTCAATTGTTCCGCGCGCCCATCCCTACGACCTGTCGATCGGATCAGCCGTGCGGTTCGACCCAGCCGATGCTGCCGTCGGTGCGACGATAGACCATATTATAGGTGGAGGTGCCGCTGTTCATGAACAACAGCGCATTGGTGTTGCGCAGGTCGAGCATCATGACCGCGTCGGACACGCTGGCTTCCGGGACATCGACGCGGGTTTCGGCGACGATGACAGGGGCTTCCGCCACGTCTTCCTCGCTATGATCCGCCTGGAACACCGTATAGGCAGCGTTGTCCGGCAGGAAATTCTGCGCCCGGATCGCTTCTGCCGCGATGCTGGCACCATGGCGATCTTTCAGCCGTTGCTTGTAGCGGCGAAGCTGGGTATCGATGCGGTCCGCGGCCTTTTCGAAGGCGAGATGGGCGTCCTGCGCCTCACCCGCGCCCTTGATGACGATGCCGCTGTTCACATGGCTGATAATGTCGCAGTGAAAAGCCCCGTGGGGAGCCTGCCCGAAGGTGACTTGCGCCGAGATAGTGCGCGAGAAATACTTCTCCGCCATGGTCGAGAGCCGATCGGTGACATGGGTCTGCAACGCGCCGCCCGTTTCAACCTGATGGCCGGAAACTCGAATATCCATGCTCGTTCTCCTTCTTACTTGGCGCCTCCTCAGACCGAACTCGTCTGGCCCTCAAGCCAGAGCGGGTCCGTGAGGGTGGCGATAAATGCCTGATGCCGCGAGATTTCCTCCGCACTTGGAGTAAACACGCGGGCAGGCCGTGCGATCCGCTGCACGGTTTCGACGGTTTCGACCGTCTCCACCGTCACGGTTTCGACCAGGGTGAGTCCAATCTGCCGACCGCCCGTCAGCTCGACATAGACCTGCGCGAGCAGTTCCGCGTCGAGGAGGGCGCCATGCTTGACGCGATGGCTGCGATCGATGCCGTAACGGCTGCACAACGCGTCGAGGCTGTGCTTCGCGCCGGGGTGCAGGCTGCGCGCGATCGCGACGGTATCGACCATACGGCTCATGCAGATTTCGTCGCGGGCGCAACGGCGCATTTCGGCGTTCAGAAAGCCGAAGTCGAAGCGCGCATTATGGGCGACGAGGGGCGAATCCTGCAGAAATTCCAGGATGCCATCGATGCCGTCAGCGAACAGGGGTTTGTCGGACAGGAATTTCTCCGACAGGCCGTGCACGCGCTCCGCCTCGATCGGCATGGACCGCTGCGGATTGAAATAGGCATGGTAGGTGCGGCCCGTGGCCACGCGGTTGATGAGTTCGATGCAGCCAATTTCGACGAGGCGGTCGCCGTTCAGCGGGTCAAGGCCGGTTGTTTCAGTGTCGAAGATGATTTCGCGCATCGGTTCCAGATAGACTCGTTTGGAAAGACCAGTATCGGACTCAGCGAGGACTAAGGCAAGCCACCAGCCGTCGTACATCAGCAAATGTGCGGGATTTTTGCCGGGCCGTTTCAATTATATGGTCAGCCCGCATCCTTTTGACGCGATCGGGCACCTGCCGCCGCAGAATCTGCCGGAATTTCGACTCGCTCATGCCCTTGCGGCGCAACACCCGGTGACGCTGCACGACGAACGGCGCGCTGACCACGATAACCGCCGCCATGCCCCCCGCCCCCTTTGTCTCATACAGGAGCGGCACGTCGAGAACGACGATGGGGCGCGAGCGATTGGCGCGCAGGAATCGCCGCCGCATCGCGCCGACTGCCGGATGGACGATCCGCTCCAGCGCACGCAATTGTCCGGTGTTGCCCAGTACCAGCGCGCCCAGTTTCGCGCGGTCCACGCCGCCGGGTCCGGTCGTGCCGGGAAAACGCGCCTCAATGGCGGGCAGCAGCGCACCGCCCGGTCCCTGCAACTGGTGGACGGCGGCATCCGCGTCAAAGACGGGGACGTGCAGGCGGCGCAGCATCGTCGCCACAGCCGACTTGCCCATGCCAATGGACCCGGTGAGGCCGATGATCTTCATGGATGCGCTATTCTGCGGGCGCGATCAGCAACGCGCGCAGTTCCGCATCCTGGTCGTCGCGCGGCGGTATCGCATCGAAGAAAATCTCGAACGCCAGCGCCGCCTGACCGATCAGCATGGCAAGCCCGTCGATGGTCGCAAGGCCCCGCGCCCGCGCCGCCTTGAGCAACCCCGTCTCCAGTGGCGCATAGACGATGTCATAGACGGTCGCATCCTCCGCCAACGGCGACAGGTCGAGGTCGAGAGGCGGCTGCCCCGTCATGCCCAGCGGACTGCTGTTGATGAGCAGTCGAGTGGCCGGCAGGGGATCGCCAAAGCCGATCACACGGCCCTGCATGCCGACATGGTCGAGCAGCGCCTGTCCCTTGGCCACATCGCGCGCTACCACGGTAAGGTCGGTCATCCCCTTGGCCGCCAGCGCATAGCCGATGGCGAGCGCCGCGCCGCCTGCCCCGACCAGCACAGCCTCCCGGCCACGCCAGCCCATCGTCTCCAGCGGCTGCAGGAATCCGCCCGCGTCGGTGTTGGTGCCGATCAGCGGTCCGCCGGTCTCGCAGGCGATGGTGTTCATCGCACCAATCTGTCCGCGAATATCGCCGGGATCGTCGACATAATCCATCACCGCGACCTTGTGCGGAATGGTGACGTTGCAGCCCAGCCAGTCGGGATCGGCGCGGCGTGACAGGAAATAGGCGGCAAGGCCGTCCCGCGTCACATGAGTCTTGCGATATTCCGCCTCTATATCGAGGGCGTTCAGCCAGTAATTATGGATCACCGGCGACTTGGAATGGCTGATCGGATCGCCGATCACCTCGGCATAGGGCAGTGCTTGCGTCATGCCGCCAGAACGCCTCTCGTCCGCAAAAAGTCAAGCAGCGGCAGGAGGGGCAGACCCTGCACCGCAAACAGGCTGCCCGTCACTTTCGCGAACAGTTGCGCGCCCGGCCCCTCGATCCGGTAGCAGCCGACGCACCACTGACACTGTTCCCAGTCGGCATCGAGATAGGCGTCGACAAAGCCGGGGCTGAGGACCCGGACATCCATGGCGACGCTTTCGATATGCCGCCAGATCGGCGCGCCATCCAAGGCGATGACCGCGGCACTGTGGAGGTGATGGCGCGTCCCGCTCATCCGCAGCAACAGCGCGCGTGCCTCCGCCTTCGTCTCGCATTTGTTGACGAGCGTGCCGTCATCCAGCGCCAGCGTCTGATCGGACCCCAACACCAGTGCGCCGGGATTGCGCTGCGATGGACGAAGCGCCTTCAGTTCGGCCAGCGCATCGGCCAGTTCGCGCGGCCCCAGGCCGTCACCGATCAGCGCCTCCTTCACCATCTCCTCATCCACGCCTGCGGACACGGAGTCAAAGGGCACGGCTGCATCGGTCAGCAGGCGGCGGCGGCTCTCGCTTTTCGAGGCCAACAGCAGGGGTGAAGGCGTCATCAGCGGCCTTCGTCCACGCCGGGCGCCGTGCCCGATCCGCCGACATGCTCCTGATAGAGGCTGATGATCGCGGCTGCCGTCTCCTCGATGGAGCGGCGGGTCACGTCGACCACCGGCCAGCCATTATCCGCGAACATGCGCCGCGCGGTCGCCACTTCCTGCTGCACCCGTTCCATATCCACATAGCTGGTGTCCGGCGCCTGATTGAGGGAGAGCAGGCGGTTGCGCCGCACCGACACGAGCCTGTCGGCGCTGGTGGTCAGGCCGACGACCATGGGGTGCTTCAATCGAAACAGGCTTTGGGGCGGCGGCGATTCCGGGACCAGCGGGATATTGGCCGTCTTGTAACCGCGATTGGCGAGGTAGATGCTCGTCGGCGTCTTGGACGTGCGCGACACGCCCGCCAGCACAATGTCCGCCTCCTCCCAATTCTCCCACCCCACGCCGTCGTCATGGGCGATGGTGAACTGGATCGCGTCGATGCGCGCGAAATAAGCCTCGTCGAGGATATGCTTGCGGCCCGGCCGGTTGGTCGTTTCCTGACCCAAAATGCCGGACAGCGCGTCCGTCACCCCGTCAAGCGGCGCCAGATGGGGGATTCCGATGGCGCGGCAGAATTTCTCCAGCTTCTTGCGCAGCGCCGGATTGGCGAGGGTGAACAGGATGAGGCCGGGATTACGCCCCAGCTCCTCCACGATCCGGTCGAGATGCTGGTCGGATCGCACCATCGGCCAGAAATGGCGGATGATCTCCACATTCTCGAACTGCGCTATGGCGGCCTTGGCGATGTTCTCGAGAGTCTCGCCAGTCGAGTCGGACAGCAGGTGGAGATGGAGGCGGCTCATATCCACCGACTCTGTGGGCAGGCTGTGGATAAATCAAGGTATGGATGTGGTGATCGTTACGGGAGGAAATTTCGGTGCCCGCGACGCATTTTCGGCCAAGGAACTTATCCACGTGGATCAAAGTTTACCGCCCAGACCGGAATCCTGTGCATGGGCAGAGTGACTCGCTTGGCCCCGGCGGATTTGCGTGCGTCAAGCTGTGGATGAATCTCGGGATAAGCCCGGAATTCCACATATCCACGCGCCAACACTAAACAACAATCTTCATATAAACTTCTTTTTAAGATTGATTGGAGACCGGGTTTGCTCGCAGGACGGTCGCCATGACGACCCCTGCCGACACCCTCACCATCCCTCCCCTCCTCCAGGTTCTGAAGGGCAAGTGTCTTTCCGTGCCGCCGATGTGGCTCATGCGGCAGGCGGGACGATATCTGCCCGAATATCGCGCCTTGCGGGCTGACAAGGGTGGATTCCTCGAACTGTGCTACGATGCGGAAGCGGCAGCGGAAATCACGCTGCAACCGATCCGGCGCTTCGGGTTCGACGGGGCGATCCTGTTTTCCGATATCTTGATCGTGCCGCATGCCATGGGGCAGAAGCTGTGGTTCGAAACGGGCGAAGGGCCGCGGCTCGCGCCCACGTTGCTGGAGGCAGATCTCAGCGATTTCACGCCCGATCCGTCGCGGCTTGAGGCGATCTGGGACACGGTGCGGCGGGTGCGCGCGGAGTTGCCGGAGGGCGTGACCTTCCTGGGTTTCGCGGGCAGTCCGTGGACCGTTGCGACATACATGGTTGCCGGGCAGGGCAGCAAGGACCAGGCGGCGACACGCCGTCTGGCCTATACCGATCCCGACCGGTTCCAGTCGATCATCGACGCAATCATCGACACGACTGTCACCTATCTTGACGGGCAAATTCGCGCGGGCGTGGATGCGGTGCAGCTGTTCGATAGCTGGGCCGGCAGCCTCAGCCCCGCGCAGTTCCGCCGCTGGATCATCGAACCCAATGCGGAGATCGTGCGCCGCCTCCGGGCCATTCATCCGGGCACGCCGATCATCGGCTTTCCAAAGGGCGCAGGCTCCAAGCTGGTCGATTATGCCGAGGGGACGTGCGTCGATGCCATCGGCGTGGACGAGACGGTCGATCCCTTCTGGGCCGCGCGCAGCCTGCCCGAGGGCCTGCCGGTGCAGGGCAATCTCGATCCGCTGGCGCTGATTGCGGGCGGCGAGGCGCTGGACAGCGCGATCGACACGATCCTTGCGGCCTTTTCGGGTCGGCCCCATATCTTCAACCTCGGTCACGGCATCCTGCCGGACACGCCCATCGCGCATGTCGAGCATCTGATCGGTCGCATCCGGGGCATTTGAGGCACGAACGGTTTAGGGAGACTGGACGATGATCGGCTTTCTGGGGCTGGCCTATCCATGGGTATTGGCGGCGCATGTGATCTTCGTGATCTTCCTGATGGCCAGCCTGTTCATGATGCCGCGCTTCTTTATCTACCACCACCAGACCGCCGTCGGTTCGCCGGAGGACAAGGCGTGGGTGGAACGGGAGGCGCGGCTCAAGCGCATCATCATGAACCCGTCGTTGATCATCGTCTGGGTTCTGGGACTGGCATTGGCGCTCAATATCGGGGCGTTCAGTCAGGGGTGGTTCCACGTGAAACTTCTCTTCGTCCTCCTGCTGTCGGGCTATCATGGCTGGGCAGCGGGCTATGCGAAGAAGCTGGCGCGCGGCGAGCGACCGATAGCGGAAAAGACGCTGCGCCTTCTCAACGAGGTGCCCGGCATATTGGCCGCTGTCATCGTCGTCGCGGTGATTGCCTATGGACCGCGTTTCGGGCTGGCCTGACGACGACAAGTCGCAGACAAGACGCCAAAAGCGAGAGGGAATATCCATGAGCAGAAACATCGGCCGCGTCGGAATCTGGTCCATGGCCATGCGCTTCGGCGACAAGGGACAGGCGGCGGAGGCTGTCGCGGAACTGGACGACCTCGGCTATGGCGCGCTCTGGGTGCCGGGCGGCATTGGCGGCGACCTGACCGGCGATCTGGAGCGGTTGCTATCCGGTTCCACCCGGCTGACCGTGGCCAGCGGTATCCTGAATATCTGGAAGCATGAGCCGGCGGATGTCGCGGCATGGTGGACGGGTTTGTCGGCGGATCATCAGGCGCGCGTGCTGCTGGGTCTGGGTGTCAGCCACTCGCATATCGTCGGTGACGACTATGCCAAGGTCAAGCCGCTGAGCGTGATGCGGGCCTATCTGGACCAGTTGAGCGGTGCGGGCATTCCCGCCGATGCGCTGTGCCTCGCCGCGCTCGGTCCCAAGATGCTGGAACTGGCGCGGGACCGCACTGCGGGCGTCCACCCCTATCTGGTGACGCCGGAACATACCGCACTGGCTCGTGAGGCCGTTGGCGCGGGCAAGCTGGTCGCGCCCGAACAGGGCGTAGTGCTGGAAAGCGACCCGGTCCGTGCCCGCGAACTGGCGCGTGGCGCGCTCGCCCAATATCAGGCCTACCCCAATTACCGGAACAGCTGGCTGCGTCTGGGATTCAGCGAGGCGGAAATCGACGGCGCCAGCGACACTCTGGTCGATGCCCTGTTCGCCTGGGGGTCGGCGGAACAGATCAAGGCGCGGGTCGATGCCCATTTCGCGGCGGGCGCGGATCATGTCTGCCTGCAGGTCATCACTGGCGCTGGCCTCGACATCGCCGCAGAGCGTCCGGTGTGGCGCGAACTGGCGGCTGTCCTTCTCTGAAACAGCTTTCTCGCGCGGTCCCGTCTTGCCGGGACCGCACCCGGAACCCTGCGTACTCCCGATTGACAGGCTCGCCCGCACGGCGTACTTCGGGCCGTCTCCTACCGTAGCGCCCCTTCCCATCTCCGGCGCAACCATCGGTTTTCCAGACCATTTTCCCATCACATAATATCCAGCCGGAATCGCACTTCATGCACCTCAAGGAACTCAAGAAGCAGTCCCCCGCCGATCTCGTCAGCCTCGCCGAAGAGTTGGGTGTCGAGGGCGCGTCCACCCTTCGCAAACAGGATCTGATGTTCGCGATCCTCAAGGTGGAAGCGGATAATGGCAAGGAGATCATCGGAGAGGGCACGATTGAGGTGCTGCCTGACGGTTTCGGCTTCCTGCGCAGCCCGGAGGCGAATTATCTCGCCGGACCCGACGACATCTATGTCTCGCCCAACCAGGTCCGTAAATTCGGCCTGCGCACCGGCGACACCGTCGAAGGCGAAGTCCGCGCGCCCAAGGATGGCGAGCGTTATTTTGCCCTGACCAAGCTGGTGTCCGTCAATTTCGACAATCCAGAGGCTGTGCGCCACCGCGTCAACTTCGACAATCTGACGCCGCTCTATCCCAATGAGAAGTTGAAGCTCGACACGCTCGACCCAACGGTCAAGGACAAGTCGGCCCGCGTCATCGACATCATCAGCCCGCAGGGCAAGGGCCAGCGCACGCTGATCGTGGCCCCGCCGCGCGTCGGCAAGACGGTGATGCTCCAGAACATCGCCAAGGCCCTGACCGACAATCACCCGGAGGTCTTCCTCCTCGTCCTGCTGATCGACGAGCGGCCTGAGGAAGTCACCGACATGCAACGTTCGGTGAAGGGTGAGGTCGTGTCCTCCACCTTCGACGAACCGCCGACGCGCCATGTGCAGGTTGCCGAAATGGTGATCGAAAAGGCCAAGCGTCTGGTCGAGCACAAGAAGGATGTCGTCATCCTGCTCGATTCCATCACCCGCCTCGGCCGCGCCTACAACACGGTTGTGCCGTCGTCGGGCAAGGTGCTGACCGGCGGTGTCGACGCCAATGCGCTCCAGCGTCCCAAGCGCTTCTTTGGCGCTGCGCGTAACATCGAGGAGGGCGGTTCGCTCTCCATCATCGCGACCGCGCTGATCGATACCGGCAGCCGCATGGACGAGGTGATCTTCGAAGAGTTCAAGGGCACCGGCAACTCCGAAATCATCCTCGACCGCAAGGTCGCGGACAAGCGCATCTTCCCGGCGCTGGACGTCGGCAAGTCCGGCACCCGCAAGGAGGAATTGCTGGTCGACAAGGGTCAGCTCAGCAAGATGTGGGTGCTGCGCCGCATCCTGATGCAGATGGGTACGATCGACGCGATGGAATTCCTGCTCGACAAGATGAAGGATTCCAAGACGAACGAAGATTTCTTCGCCGCGATGAACCAGTAAACGGCGCGGGGTATCGGCCCCGTCGACGTCGGAACGAAAGATCGGGCCGGGGCGAGCAATCGCTCCGGCTTTTCTTTGTTCCTAAAATGTTCTAATCGGGGGGAATGAGCGATCCTCTCTCCGATCCCGGTTGCGACGACAGCACGCCGGAAGGTCGCGCCCGCGCGGCAGCGGTGGCGCGCGGCATCCTGCGCCTGTTTGCCCGCCATGACATCTTCGGCACCACCGAAGTACCCCTCCCCAATGGCCGCCGCCTCGACATCATGGCGATCGACGCGCGAGGGCAAATCGTGGCGGTGGAGATCAAGTGCAGCCGGGCCGACCTGCTCGGCGATGGCAAGTGGCAGGACTATTTCGATTATTGCGACCGCTATTACTGGGCGGTTCCGGCGGGGTTCGACCTGCCGCTGCTGGATCTGCCGGTACTCTGGCCGGAGCGCACGGGATTGATCGTCGCGGACGCCTATGATGCGGAGATCATCCGCCCTGCCCCCACGGAGCCGCTGGCAGCGGCCCGGCGCAAGGCGGAGACGCTGCGCTTTGCCCGGCGGGCCGCGCGGCGGGTCAGCGCCTTGCTTGACACCGGATTCATGACCGAGGAATTTTAGGCTAGGTACGCGGCACATGAAAAAGGGCGGCTCCGCATCGCGAAGCCACCCCTTTCTTTTGCGATCAGATGGCGATCAGTTGCCGAAGCGATACTTCAGGCGAACGCCATACATGCGCGGTTGGTTCAGCACGATCGAGTCGAAGCCGTAGTTCGCATAGCCACCGGTGGTGAACACGAAATACTTCTCCTTCGTCACGTTCGTCGCGAAGAAGCCCAGATCGACCGGCATGCCGGCAACCGAGTTCCAGTTGACGTTCAGGTTCAAATTGTCCTGCGGCGGCAGGAACATCAGCGATGGAGCCGAGGAAGGCTGACCCAGCGAGCTGTCCTGATGCGTGAACGTACCGGAGAAGGTGATCCGGCCGATGTCGTCCGACAGCGGCAGGGTGTAGCTGCCGGTGACCGAGTACTTGTTCTTCGGCGTCAACGGCAGCACGCTGCCAGCCGAAGGCACGATCACGTCCTTGAAGCCCAGCGGTACAGCGGGAGCCGACACGCTCTTGAGCTTGGTATCGAGATAGGCATAGCCCACGTCGATGCTCAGGCCCTGGAACGGACGGATCGACGCGTCGATCTCGACACCCTTGATCGTCGACTTGCCGGCGTTGGCAATGCCCTGACCCGGCGAGGTCACGAACGGGCAGCGCGGATCGCCCGCCAGAACGTCGGCGGTGCCGCACTGGACGGCCTGCGCCAGCAGCTGCTGGTTCGAGAAGTCGTTGTAGAAGGCGGCAACGTTGAAATTGCCCTTCACGAACGTGTCGAAGCTGGTCTTCGCACCGATTTCATAGGTGTCGACCTTTTCCGGCCCCCAGGTTTCCAGACCATAGTTGGAGACGTTGACGCTGCCCTGACGATAGCCGCGGGCGTATTTGGCGTAGACCAGCACGTCCTCGACAGGCTTGAAGTCGACGCCCAGCAGCCAGGTCGGCTTGTTGGAGCTGACACGGCGGCTGTAGTTGCACAGCGACGGGTTGGCCTGAATCGCCGCTGAGGAGTTGGCGACGGGGTTGTCCAGCGCGTTTACTGGCTGCGAGCATTCATAGACCGGCGTGCCTGTTCCGAAAGTCACGCGTGCCGAATTGCCGAGGCCCGACGTCACATCCGAGGTGTAGCGGATGCCAGCCGTGAAGCTCAGCGTGTCGGTGATCTTGTAGCTGCTCTGTGCATAGACGCCGAGGTTGCGGAAGTGATAGCGGCTGCGCGACAGGGCGAGCTGGCTGCTGCTCGACGCGCAGGTCGACGGGTTGAACACATCGCCGCAGGTCGCGAAGATCGACGAACGCGAAGACTGCGTGCCGTCCAGCGGCTCGGACAGTTCCAGATAGGCGCCGACCTGATAGGTCAGGCGATCATCGCCGGAACGGCCTTGCGCCTGCAGTTCCTCGGTGAAGGTCGACTGCGCGACATTGTTCTTGCCGTTGTCGGGATAGAGGCTGACCGCCGCGAAGCCCGGAAAGAAGTTGTCACCATTATTATTGACCGCGACAGCCTGCCGGAATTCGGCGTAGCTCGCGATGTTCTTGATGGTGAGGGTGTCGGTCGCCTTCCACGTCGTCGTGTTGATGATCTGCCACTGCTCGATCCGCTGGAACGGGTTCGGGTGACCGTTGGAAACATCATAATAGTTGCCGCTGGTCGCTGCGATCTGGCGGTTGATGAACGTCGCCAGCGGGCTGGCCGCGTTGGACAGCGCAACCTTCGGGAACGAACCATTGGTGTGCGACTTGCTATACGTGATGATCGTATAGTTTTCGAGATTTGGCGTCAGGTCGGCCACCGCGCTGAAGCGCAGCGCCAGATAATCGACGTCGCCGAAGTCGCGCGGGCCGATGTTGCTGACGTTCTTGAGATAGCCGTCGCGGGTCTGACGATCGACGCCCAGGCGGATGCGCAGCGTGTCGAGGACGGGGATGTTCACCACGCCCTGAATACGCTTCATGCCATAATTGCCGAGCGAGCCTTCCAGATACCCTTCAAACCTGCCGGTGGGCTTCTGCGGGGTCAGGAGGACCGCGCCGCCCGTGGTGTTGCGACCGAACAGCGTGCCCTGCGGACCCTTCAGAACCTGCACATTGGCGAGGTCGAAAAACTGGCCGACGCCAGCGCCGTTACCGGCGGTCGTGCCGCCATTGGCGCGCGGAGCGACGACTTCAGCGAAATAGGCGCCGACGGAAGGCGAGGTCGGGCCTTCCTGCACGAAGCCGCGAATGGCGTAGCTGGTGCTTTCCGAACCCCAGCGGCCGTTCGACGACAGCGACGGCGTGTAGGTGGCGATATCGCCCGCGCTCACGACGTTGCGGTTGGTCAGCTGCTGCTGGTTGAAAGCGGTGATGGAGATCGGAACGTCCTGCAGGCGTTCCTCGGTCCGGCGTGCGGTGACGATGATGTCATTGCCGCCGTCGTCCTGCGCCATGGCAGGCGTAGCCGCGATCGCGACAGCGATCAGGCTGGCGCTGGAAAGTACCGAAAGATTTTGGATTTTGATGAGCACGCAGTCCTCCCCGACTGAATATTTGAGCGAAATCCTCTCCTTGCCACCGACGACCGATGGATCAGTCTGTTCTGATTTTAAGGATTTTTTGTTCTGTCTGAGCGCGGGGGAATAACGAAGACCCCCTCAGTTCACCATTGCAGATCGTCCAGAAGCATGCCTGAAACGCTGGATATGGTATTTAAATGAGGTGATCTCGGTTCACAGTTGCAAAAACACCACGCTATGGTGCGTCTAGGCTGTTGAACGGATGTCGGTTTTCTATCCGCGTGAGATAGCTATGTCATCCTGTGAGAGAGTCCTGACAGGATATTCGGACGATTGGGCGGTCCGGCGTGTAGGGTATATGAGGCCGGGAAGCCGGTCAGATCGCCAGTTCGAACTGGCGCACTTCAACGCTGTCCCGATCCGGTTCCTCGGCGAGATTATGCAGGCCGAGGCCCAGTAATCGGGCACCCCGTTCCAGCGGCAGTTGCGCGCGCAGCAGGGCGCAGCCCGTCTCGAAGATTTCGTCACGGCTCTGCACCGCATGCGGCAAGGTGCGCGATCGAGTGAGGATGCGAAAATCAGAGAGCTTGATCTTCAGCGTGACAGTGCGGCCAATGGCATGCGCCGTTTCCACGCGCGGCCACAGGCGGTCGGCGATCTTGTCCAGTTCCGTGACCAGCGAGGCCTCATCGATCAGGTCCGTCTCGAACGTGTCCTCCACGCTCACCGACTTGCGCCCTTCCCGGTCGCGCACCGGACGGTCGTCGATGCCGCGCGCCGCGCCATGATAGAAGGTCGCGGCCTTGCCGAAATGACGTTGCAGGGAAGGCAGGTCGTGGCGTTTGAGGTCCGCGCCCGTCTCGATGCCCAGCGCCGCCATGCGCCGGGCGGTGACGGGGCCGATGCCGTGGATGCGCGCGACGGGCATGCCGGCGATGAACGCCTCCCCCTCCTCAGGCTTCACCACGCACAGGCCGTCGGGCTTGTTCTGGTCGGAGGCGAGCTTTGCGATCAACTTGTTATAGGAGACTCCGGCGGAGGCGGTGAGTCCCGTCTCCTCCTGAATCAGACGTCGGATTTCGCTGGCGACATAGGTGGCCGACGCGATGCCCATCTTGTTCTGCGTGACGTCCAGATAGGCCTCGTCCAGCGACAGCGGCTGGATGACATCGGTGAAGCGGGCGAAGATGCGGTGAATCTGTTCCGACACCGCGCGATAGGCGTCAAAGCGAGGGCGCACGAAAACAAGGTCGGGGCAGAGCCGCCGCGCGCGCGATCCCGGCATGGCGGAGCGTACGCCGAATGTCCGCGCCTCATAGCTGGCCGCCGCCACCACACCGCGCGGACCCCCGCCACCGACGGCCACGGGCAGGCCGCGCAGGGCAGGATCGTCGCGCTGCTCGACCGAGGCATAGAAGGCATCCATGTCGATATGGATGATCTTGCGCTGGGGAACGTCTGCGGACTCCATGGGACCGAATGTATGCCACAGGATTGTTCCGAACGAAAGGGGAACAACGTGGCTTGCGACCAATCGCCGGATCAGCGATGTGAGTCACTTCCCCTTGGACAGCAAATCCTTCAGGCCCGACAAGGCGCCGACTTCGCCTTCCTGCTTCACGCCCATTTCCCGGAGCAGGACGTCGGCATCGGCACTGCGCGGATAGGGTTCGAGGTTCAGCGCGAGAGTCTGCGCGACGGCCTCGCCCATGTCGATGCGGCCATCCTCCACCGCCATGACATCGCAATCCTCCTCGGACAGCTCGATCTCCTCCTCGCTGCCCGCATCCTCCTCGACAAAGCGGATGGCGAAGGGCGTATCGATGCGTTCCGGCACATCCTGTCCGGTCGCGGTGCAGGCCTGCACGGCCTCTGCGCGCAGCGTGCCGGTCGCCTGCCAGCCGCCATCGGCGGGGACGAGCAGATAGTCCGCCTCCAGCAGGCCGATGCCGCGCAGGCGAAAGCGGCGGGACAGGGCCAGCCGTTCCGCTTCATCCGCGACGATGGTCTGGGGCCGCGCATCGGAACCGATCTGGTCGAGGCGCAGGGGGCGGGAAAATTCCGGCGCGGTCATGCTGCCCCCCCGATGCGCGCCGCGCGCAGCTCTGCGACGGTCAGCGTGTCGAGGCGGCTCGCGAACCGGCGCAGCGCCGCCGCGACATGGGCGATGGCATCCGGTCCGGGCGCCTCGCCGCGCCACAAATTGCGCTCCAGCGCGTCTTCCAGGCTTGTCCCGCCCGCCAGCGCATCGCGATAGGCGCCGAGGCGTCCGCCCAGCGCGCTCATCATCCGGCCGATATGCTTGCCGACCACCAGGTCGCCGATGCCGATCTGGCGGAGCTGGCCGTCCATGTCGTCGACGAAGATTTCTGCCAGCCGCGCACTGTCCTGCGCCGCGTCCAGCGTTTCCATGCGGAGAAGCACGAACGACAGCACCGCCGCCACCATGTCGAACCGGCCGTCCAGCGTGTCGGGGACGCCCCCCTCGCGATACCAATGTGGCTGACGGGCTTCGGCGACGATGGCGGCATAGAGCGAACTCAGTTCGTTCTGCGACGCGCCACGACCGAACAAATCTCTGAAAAAGGACATGGGTTGGCTCATCCGGGGTTCACATGCGCCCGCGCAAAGGGGCACGGAACGGCGAGCGGCCTTGTGGGCGCGACGCATCTGCCATATTGATCGCCCGGCTTGCCAATGCAATGGCAATGCACCGACGCTGTGTTCCTTATCAAACTGCCCCATGGAGACGTTCATGCACCCCATTTGCTCGCGGCTGTTGCTGATTGCCGGTGCCGCGGCAATGCTTGGCGGTCTGGGCGGTTGCTCGCGCATCCGCACCCATCAGGGCTATCTGGTCGACAAGCTGCTGGTGGATTCGATTTCGCCCGGCGTGGATAACAAGGCGTCCGTCGAGGGTGCTCTTGGCCGTCCCAGCTTTGCATCGCAGTTCGGGCCGGAAGAATGGTTCTATGTGTCGCGCGACATGCGGCAACTCGCCTTCAACTCGCCCAAGGTGCAGGACCAGACGATTCTGCGCGTGCGGTTCGACCCGGCGGGCAATGTCGCCGCCGTGGATCGCATCGGCAAGGAGCAGGTCGCGAACATCAGCCCGGTCGGTGACAAGACCGTGACGCTGGGCCGCAAGCGCACGCTGTTCCAGGAAATCTTTGGCAATATCGGCGCCGTGGGTGCTGGCGGCATGGGCGGCGGCGGTGCCGGTGGTCCGGCCAGCGGCGGCGCGAGCGGCCAGTAACGGGGCCAATGTCTTGCCGGGCGTAACGGCTTGACACTCCGCCCTCTCCCCTGTTTGTTCCGGCGGACTGACGGGGGGACGGGCGTATGAGCGAACAAGAGCAGGAACAGGGGCAGCAGGACAGCGCATTCCGGTTCGAGGGGCGGTGGCAGGATTATGCCCCCATCGCCTTCACCAACCTGCTCCTGACCATCGTCACGCTCGGCATCTATCGGTTCTGGGCGACCACGCGCACGCGGCACTATCTGTGGAGCCGCACGCAGTTCATCGACGAACCGCTGGAGTGGACCGGCACGGGCAAGGAATTGCTGGTCGGCTTCCTGCTGGTGGCGGTTTTGTTCGGCATCCCGTTCCTCGCCCTCAATTTTGGCGCGCAGGCGCTGGTGCTGCAGGGCCATGCCGGAATTGCCGGACTCCTCGGTATCGCCAGTTTCCTCCTGATCTTCTACCTCACCGGCGTCGCCCGCTTCCGGGCGCTGCGCTACCGGCTCAGCCGCAGCTACTGGCATGGCATCCGGGGCGGCAGCGATGACGCGGGCTTTGGCTATGGCTGGTCGTGGATGTGGAAATCGACGGTCGGCTCGCTGCCGCTGGGCTTGCTGATCCCCTGGTCGATGACGACGCTGTGGAACGATCGCTGGAACCGGATGAGTTTTGGATCGCAGACATTCCGGTCGGAAGCGGAAGGCGGGCGCATCTTCAAACGCTTCCTGCTGTTCTACCTCGCGCCGATCCTGTTTGTGGTCATTGGCATCGGCGTTGCCGTCGCTTTGGCGTCGGGCGTGGAGCAGTTCAAGAACATGGGCGCGGCTGCCGCGATTGCTGCGATCTTCTTTGCGGTCCTGTTCATCTTCGGCATCTACATCCTGCTCGGCCTCGTCGCGCTGGCCTATTATGCTGCCTTCCTGCGGGAGACGATCGGCCATGTGTCGCTGGGTGAGATCGACTTCCACTTCGGTGCAACCACATGGCAATGGCTGAAACTGTTCTTCGGTGATGTCGCACTGGTGATCTGCACCATCGGCATCGGGGCGCTGTTCCTGACCTATCGCCACTGGAAATTCTTCATCACCCATCTGGAGGCGACGGGCGAGGTCAGCCTGTCCGCGCTGGGCCAGAGCACCACGCGCGAGCCGCGACAGGGTGAGGGATTGCTCGACGCCTTTGACATCGGAGCCATCTGACGCCGTGCATATGACGGATGACGCGAGGACGGAAGACGGAGCGCCCGTCGGCTGGCATTTCGACGGGCGCTCCGCCACGCGCCATGCGGTGCGCGTGGTGCCGGGGGCAGAGGGATTTGTGCTGGTCGGCGATGGCGTCGATGCCGGGCCGCGCCGCTGGTCGGAACTGGTGGCGATGGACGGCACCCGCGGTCGATCTGTCTATGGCCTGAAAGGCGTGAGCGGCTGGCGGCTGATCTTCGACGGACGCCCGCCGGAGGCTTTTGCCGTCCACCTGCCCCTGCCCGCCCGCTATGGCCGGTGGGTTGACCGCTTCGGTCTGACGCGTGCGGCCATTGGTTTCACCCTGATCGCGGCGGTCGTGGTGGCGGCGATCCTGACCGCGCCGACGTGGATCGCACCGCTGGTCCCGCGCTCGGTCGAGAACCGGCTGGGCGATGCGATGGTGGGCGATCTGGGCGGACGCTTCTGCCGCACGCCGCCGGGACGCGCTGCGCTTGACCGCCTTGCCGCCACACTGGGCGCGAAGGAGGCAGGCGTCCGATCGGTGGAGGTCGCCAATATCGACATGGTGAATGCCGTGGCGCTGCCGGGTGGGCGGATCATGATCTTCCGGGGTTTGCTCAAACAGGCAGCCTCTGCGGATGAGGTTGCGGGCGTCCTCGCCCATGAAATCGGCCATGTTCGTCACCGTGACACCATGGCGGCACTGATCCGGCAATTGGGCCTGAGCGTGATCCTGGGCGGCGCGGACGGCAATATCGCCGGGCTGCTCAACGGCGTGCTGTCGCTCAGCTACGGCCGGGACGCGGAACGGGCGGCGGATGGCTATGCGATAGAGCGGCTCTCGGCGGCATCCATCGCCCCGGATGGAACCGCGGCCTTCTTCGACCGTCTTGGCAAGGGCAAACAGGGGGAGAGTCTGGAGCGGGCGACGAGCTGGATCAGTTCCCATCCGGTGTCCGCCGACCGCAAGGCCGCCTTTCTGAAAAGCCGCCGACCCGGTGCCACCTATCGTCCCGCGCTGGCCGCCGCCGACTGGCAGGCGCTGAAGGAAATATGCGCAAAAGACCGCGATGTTGCCCCCGCCCCAAGCTTTGAATGGTGAGAGCATGAACGACGCCATGACACCGCATTTGCCCGCTGGCATGGGTTCACCGGACTATTTCGCCCGGCCCGACGGCCTTCGCCTCGCCTATCGCTATCGCGGTGGGACCGGCCCGGTGATCGTCTTCCTGCCCGGCTACATGTCGGACATGGAGGGAAGCAAGGCGCTCGCGCTCGACCAATGGGCGGCGGCGACGGGGCAGGCGATGCTGCGGTTCGACTATGCGGGCTGTGGTGCGAGCGAGGGGGACTTCACCGACGGCACGCTGGATAGCTGGCGGGACGATGCACGGCTGCTGATCGACCGTTTCGCGCCGGGCGAGCTGGTGCTGGTGGGGTCGTCCATGGGCGGCTGGCTGGCGCTGTTGCTGGCGCGCGATCTGGGGCCGCGCGTCCGGGCGCTGGTCGGGATCGCCGCCGCGCCGGATTTCACCGAATGGGGTTTCAGCGACGAGCAGAAGGCCATCCTCCAGTCGGAGGGGCAATTGGTCGAGCCCACTGATTATGGCGACGAACCCTATGTGACGACGCTGGCCTTCTGGGAGTCCGGGCAGGCCAATCTGCTGCTCGACGTGCCCTTTCCCATCGAGTGCCCGGTGCGGCTGTTGCAGGGGCAGCGCGATCCCGACGTGCCATGGCCCACCGCGCTCGCCATTGCCGATCGCGCCGGTTCAGCCGATATACAGACGATCCTCGTCAAGGACGGCGACCATCGCCTCTCGCGAGCGCAGGACATATCGCTCCTGCTCCGCACGATAGCGGCCCTGCCCTGACGCCTGCCTCCCAAGAAAGCCACCGCTGCCCATGTCCATCCTCCTCGCCGCCTTCCTCGCTGCGGGCATCGACCCGGAAGTGGAGGCCGTCATGGGGCGCCGCAAGACGCCCGCCGAACGCCGGATAAAGCAGGATGAGGCGGCCGCCGCGCCCGCCATCGACCCGGCGCTGGAGGATTGCGTCGACCTCGCCTGGCGTGACAGCGCCGCCGCCATCACCCGCGCCCGCTCGTGGATCGCGCGCAGCAACGGCCCGTCGCCGCAGCAATGCCTGGGCTTTGCGCAGGCGCAGGGAGAACATTGGTCCGACGCCCTCGCCGCCTTTCGCGAGGGCGCGCGCCTGGCCGGACCGGATGGCGGCGTGGCGGCGCGGCTATGGGCGCAGGCGGGCAATGCGGCCCTGCTGGGCGGCGACATGGCGGGTGCGGTGAGTGCGCTCGACAATGCGCTGGCGGGCTCGGCCTTGCCCGACGGGCTGGCGCGCGGCGAGGCCTATCTCGACCGCGCGCGCGCCCATGTCGCGCTCAAGGATGAGACGGCGGCACGGGCGGACCTCGATAACGCTTTGCGTTTCGCGCCACAGGATCCGCTGGCATGGCTGTTGTCCGCCACGCTCGCGCGGCGCATGGGTAACCTCACGCTGGCAAAACAGCATATCGGGGAGGCTATTACGCGGGCGCCGGATGACGCCTCCGTCGCGCTGGAGCAGGGCGTGATCGCCGCGCTGGCCGTGGACGATCTGGCGGCCCGTGCGGCGTTTCACCGGGCGCGCAAACTGGGTGCGGGCACGCCCGTCGAAAGCGCGGCGACCGCCTATCTGGCGCAACTGGGCGATACGGTGGCTCCCGCCGCCCCCACTCCCGCCGACAAGCCTCCTCAGTCGAGGTAGAAGTCGATTGTGGTGACGACCCGCACCTTTTTATAGGGTGTGTCGGCCACGCCGTAGGTCCCGCCCGTCTGTTCCCCGTCGCGGGGTTCGACGGAGAAATAGCCTTGCGTCGCGTTCTTGATCCCGCCGACGCCGGTGCCGCTGTCCTTGGCGAACTGCTCCGCCGACTTGCGCGCGTCGATGGTGGCCTGATTGACCATCTCCGGCTTGATCGCATTGAGTTTGGTGAAGCTGTACACCATGCCCGACCCTTCCTGCAGCGTGACGCCGCGCCGGACGAGGTCGAACTGCCCGGCGACGGCGCGCTGGGCGCGGGCGATGTCGCTCGTGCGCAACTGGATGCGCTGGGTGATGGTGATCGTGTTCACGCCATTGTTCATGAACTGGTTCACGCCCGCGCCCGTCGGAGACAGGTCGCCGGGCTTGAACCCCATTTGCGTGAAATAGCCGCGCAACGCCTCCGTGTTCGCCTCGATCTCCGATCGGACCGTGGGCAGGTCGGTGCCGGTGGCGGAATAGGCGATCGTCCAGGTGGCGAGGTCGGCGGTCACATTGCGCTCCGCCAGTCCGCGAACGGTGACGGAGCGATCCGCGGCCTTGGCGCGCTTCAGCCCGTCACCGAGCAGAAATCCACCCGCGATCAGGCCCAGTGCCATGATCGCGGCGCTGCCCAACAGCAGTTTGCCGCTGCCATTCCGCGCATCCATCATTCGAACCTCCCCATGTGCCGCTGCCCGTTCTGGCTCGGCCACATGGGGAGCTATCTATATTTTCAACGGTGAACCGTGCATGAATGTCGATGAACTGTTCAGAACATCGGATTCATGCCGTAATAGGTGTAGAGCGACCGCGCATAGGCCTCATCGAATTCTGGCTCCCGGCCGAGGTCGTAGCGGGGCGCATCCTGCAGCCGTTCCTTATTCAGATCGACGATATAGCCGCCCTTTTCGATGTCATAGCTCAGCATCCGCCACGGCAGCGGATAATGGTCGTTGCCGATGCCCAGGAAGCCGCCAAAGGACAGGACGGCGCATTCCACCTGCCCGTCCGTCTTGCCGATCATCAGGCGGCTGATGCTGCCCAGCCGCTCGCCTGCGGGATTATAGACCGCCGTGCCTTCCACGCGGTCCGATGCGATGAACGCGGAGCGGTTGTAGGTTTCAAGGTCGGTCATGTCCGACATCCTTTCCTGCTGGATATGGTCTGTCGGTAAAACCCCGGAGCCTTCCATTGCGTTCCGTCTATCCGCGTGTGCTCCGATGCGGAGACGAAACGGTCGGCCCGGAAGGTGAGTAGAAGCAACGACTTATGTCATCCGGCGCGCCGTAGTGTAGGATGTGAGGCACATGTTTTACGGACTTTCATGACGGTAAACGTGCAGGGACCGAATCCGGGGGAGGGAACTCGCGCCATGCGTGCCGCGTTCAATGGCGTAACGACTGGTTCTGTTGGACCAATGTCGCATTGGTTCGGAGTTGGACATGGCAGAACAGGAAACCCATATCGGAACGGATCAGGCACGCGCCGGAACCACTCCGCATATCGTCCGATATGTTCTGGGCATCTCGCTGGCCCTCGCAATTATCGCAATGATCATCATATTGGGCGCTCGATAAGGATCGACGCGGGCTCACGGCTCATGGCGATCGGGACAGTGGCCGACAAGGCATGGGGACCGGACTGCGGTTCCGCGAGTAAGGCTCGAACGGGCATGGCGAGGTGAGTAGAATGACAGCCGCTACGGCGCAAAGCGGGGATGCCGACGAGCATTCGATGGACATCCCCGACCTGCCCGAAGACCGCGTCCAGTTGAGCGACAGCGAATTCAAGCAGCAGTTGACCGCGATCGTGCCGCATCTGCGCGCCTTTGCGCGGTCCCTATCCGGCAATCGCGACCTTGCCGACGATCTGGTTCAGGAAACCCTGCTCAAGGCCTGGGCTGCGCGGTCGCGCTTTCAGGCGGGCACCAACATGCGCGCCTGGACCTTCATCATCCTGCGCAATCATTATCTCTCGCAAGTCCGCCGCAATCGCTTTCGCGGCGAGTGGGACGACCTGACCGCCGACCGCATCCTTGCGGCGCCGGCGAGTCAGGATCGGCACATCGACCTGTCCGACCTGCAACGCGCCCTCCAGCAATTGCCGCCGCCTCAGCGCGAGGCGCTGATCCTCGTCGGTGCGGGCGGTTTTGCCTATGAGGAGGCTGCCGAAATCTGCGGCGTGGCGGTGGGTACGATCAAGAGCCGCGTCGCGCGCGGGCGCACCGCGCTCGAACAGATATTGGAACAGGGCGCACTTCCGGCCCGATCGACCCATGCGACCAGTGTGGACGGCACGCTGGCGGAGATCATGGGCGAGGTCGACAGGATCAGCGGCGGTCGCTGAGTGTTCCCTATCCCCCAACGAGAAAGCCCGCCCGTCGCAGTCTGCGAAACGCGGGCTTTCCTCTGTCGTTGGTCACCTTACACGGACGTCTTGCGGTCGAGTTCCTGCAACAGGCCCGTGAAATCGTCCGTCCCGCCACCCGGCGCATCGAACGCGCGCCGCAGCGCAACGCCGACGCCATCGGTCCGGCTGGGGGAAGGTATGTCGCGATAGCGCGATCCGTTCATGCCGGTCCTCTCTCTGCGGTTATTGTTGTTGCGATACTCCATCATGCTGACAATAACGGCCACAAACAGGCAAAGTTGCGGCCTTAAACAGGCACATGCGACGAACAGACCGGGGTATCGGCATGAATGTGGTTTCAGGAGAGTGGGCGAGCGCGCTGGAGCGGGCGGCGGCACATAGCGACTATCTCCGGCGGCAGTTGGAAGTCTTTCCCGACATCGCGGATCATCTTGGCCGGGGCGATGCCGATGCGGCATGGGACGCTGCGTTGGCGGTGTCGGATGCGGACATGCCGGTGGGCAAGGCGCTGCGCCTCGAAAAGCGCGCGCGCGGGCTGGTCATCGCCATCGCCGATCTGGCGGGGGCATGGCCGCTGGAAACGGTGACCGCGCGCCTGTCCGCTTTTGCCGACGAGGCGCTGGACCGTGCCATCGCCGCAGCCTTTGCCGAACGCTACCCCGATGACGAGGCGCGCGGCCTGGCGGTGCTGGCGCTGGGCAAACATGGGTCGAGCGAGCTGAACTACAGCTCCGACATCGACCCCATATTGCTGTTCGACCCGCAGGTTCTGCCGCGCACCAGCCGGGAGGAGCCGGTGGAGGCGGCCATACGCCTTGGCCGCCGCGTCGTCGCGCTGCTCGGTGACCGGACCGAAGACGGCTATGTCTTTCGCGTCGACCTGCGCCTGCGTCCCTCCCCTGAGTCCACGCCCATCGTGCTGCCCGTCGATGCCGCGATCAGCTATTATGAATCGACCGCCATGGGCTGGGAGCAGGCGGCCTTCATCCGCGCCCGCGCGGCGGCGGGAGACAAGGCGCTGGGGCAGATGTTCCTGACGGCTATCCGTCCCTTCGTTTGGCGGCGCAGCCTCGATTTCGGCGCGGTTGCGGGCATTGGTGACATCACCCGGCGCATTCGCGACCATTATGCGCAGGGGCAGCGGCTGGGGCCGGGTTATGACCTGAAACGCGGGCGCGGCGGCATTCGCGAGGTGGAGTTCTTCGCGCAGATCCACCAGTTGATTCACGGGGGCCGCGATCCGTCGCTGCGCGCGCCCGCCACGCTCGACGCGCTGTCCGCGCTCACGCAGGCAGGCATTATCGAGGGGGACGCGGCGGCAGAGTTGGCCAAGGCCTATCGCTATTACCGCACCGTCGAACATCGCCTGCAGATGGTGGACGACTTGCAGACACACAGCCTGCCCGCGGCGGGCGAGCATCTCGACAATGTCGCGCAACTGGCGGGCCTGCCCGACGGCGATGCACTGATCGCCAGCCTTTCGCCGCATATCGAGCGGGTCGGGGCGCTGTACGACGGGTTGGTCGTGGCGGCGGGCGGCGGGCACAGCAACCATCTGTCGCGCAATGGGGAGGCACTGGCGGAGCAACTGCGGGACATGGGTTTCGCCGATCCCGCCCCGGCGCTCGCCCGTATCGGGGAGTGGCGCGAGGGACAGGCGCGGGTGCTGCGCACGCCGCAGGCGCGGGAGGCGCTGGAGGATATGCTGCCGGAGGTGATGCGCGCCATCGCGGCTGCGCCTGATCCGGCGGCGACGGTCCTGCGCCTCGACGCGCTGCTCCATGGCCTGCCCAGCGCGATCAACATCTTTCGCCTGCTCTCCGCCCGCCCCGGCCTCGCGCAGATTCTGGTCGAGATATTGAGCCATGCCCCTGCCCTTGCCGATGCGCTGGGACGGCGGGCGGCGTTGCTGGACGGGTTGATCGACACGACCGCCTTTGATCCCATGCCGCCGGTGGACGCGCTGGTCGCGGACTTCGCCCGGCAGGAGGAGGGCGAGGGCTATGAGGCGCTGCTCGACACCGTACGGCACAAGGTCGGCGAGCGACGCTTTGCCATCGGCGTTCAGATCGTGCGCGGCGAAACCGATCCCATCGAAGCGGCGGCGGGCTATGGCCGCGTGGCGGAGGCGGCGATCGAGGTATTGGCGAGCGGCACCATCGCGGAATTCGAGAAAGCGCATGGCAGGATCGCGGGTGGTGAGCTGGCAATCCTCGCCTTGGGGCGGTTGGGCGGCGGATTGCTCACCCATGCGTCCGACCTCGACCTTATCTTCCTGTTCACGGGTGATTTCGCGCCCGAATCCGATGGTCCCAAGCCCTTGGGCGCGACGCAATATTTCAACCGTCTGGCGCAGCGCGTGGGTAATGCCCTGTCCGTCTCCACGGCGGCGGGACCGTTGTACGAGGTGGACACGCGCCTGCGCCCCTCCGGCCCGCAGGGACTGCTGTGCGTCAGTTTCGACAGCTTCGAACGCTATCAGCGGGAATCGGCCTGGGCGTGGGAGCATCTGGCGCTCACCCGCGCCCGGCCCATTTTTGGATCGGCGTCGGCGCGGGCGACATTGCAGGCCATCGTCAGCCAGACCCTCCATGCGCAGCGGGATCGCGACGTCATG
This sequence comes from Sphingobium sp., assembly GCA_036383715.1. Classification (GTDB taxonomy): domain Bacteria; phylum Pseudomonadota; class Alphaproteobacteria; order Sphingomonadales; family Sphingomonadaceae; genus Sphingobium. The sequence goes on from DASVNT010000012.1 coordinate 67,310, forward strand.
ACGCGCGAGGCGGTGAAGATGCGGGCGGACATCGCGAAGCACAAACCACCCAAGGGCGACCTCGACGTCAAGCTGGTGCCGGGCGGCTTGATCGACTGCGAATTCCTGACCCATGTCACGCAGTTCCGCACGGGCATGGGATTTGCGCCGGATCTGCGGGTTGGCATCGACGCGCTGACCTCTGCGGGGGCGCTGGGGCCGGAGATTCGGCCCGCGCATGATCTCATCACCCGCTATCTGGTAGTGTCGCGCCTCGTCACACCGGGGGCGGAGGAGCCGTCGGAGGAAACCCGCGCCCTTGTCGCGCGCGCCTGCGATGCGGCGGACTGGCCCGACCTGCTTGCGAAAATCGCCGACGCGCGGCAGAGCATCCGCACTGCCTGGAATGCCATAGCGAAGGAATTTGGCGATGCTGACGACCGGAAATAGCCTGCCCGCGGTCACGCTCAAGGGGTCGGACGGTGCGGCCATCCCGCTGGGCGAGTATAAGGGCAAGCCGCTTGTCGTCTATTTCTACCCCAAGGCGGACACACCCGGCTGCACCAATGAGGCGCTGGATTTCAGCGCGCTGAAGGGTGAGTTCGACGCGGCGGGCGTGCCGGTCATCGGCGTGTCGAAGGACACTCCCCCCAAGCTCGCCAAGTTCGCCGCCAAACACGGCCTGACCGTCACCCTCGCCTCCGACGAGGATGGCGCGGTGTGCGAGGCGTTCGGGACATGGATCGAAAAGAAGCTCTATGGCCGCGAATATATGGGGATCGCACGGGCGACCTTCCTGTTCGACGCGGCGGGCGAGGCTGCGCGCGTCTGGCCGTCGGTCAAGGTGAAGGGCCATGCTGCGGAGGTGCTGGAGGCGGTGAAGGCCCTTGGCTGAGACTGTCGCACAGGCCTGCCTTTCTGTCCTGACCACTGCGGAACCGCGCGCCAAGCTGATGCGGGCGCGGGCGGTTGCGCGGGACTGGCGGGCCGGTCGTCTGGAGATGCGCTTCGACGTCGCCATGCCGGATTTCCCCGACAGGCCCGATCGTCCCGAACTGCTGCCGCCCAACCGGATGCCCCGGCGCGGCAAGGGGGCGGAGGCGGGACGCATCGCGCTCCTCCATGCCATTGCCCACATCGAATTTTCGGCGATCGACCTCGCCTTCGACCTGATCGGGCGCTTTGGTGCGGGACTCCCTGCCGCCTTCATCGACGACTGGATGACCGTAGGCGCGGAGGAGGCGATGCACTTCGCCCTGCTCGACCGGCGGTTGCGGCAGATGGGCAGCCATTATGGGGCGCTGCCCGCGCATGAGGGGTTGTGGGAGGCGGCGCATGAGACGCGCCACGACCTTGCCGCGCGGCTGGCGGTGGTGCCGCTGGTGCTGGAAGCGCGCGGACTGGACGTCACGCCGCAGATGATCGAACGGTTGTATAGTGCAGGCGACACCCGTTCCGCCCGCATCATGGCGCGCATCGCATCCGACGAAGTGAAGCATGTGGCTTTCGGGATTCGGTGGTTTGAAAAAGTTGCGGCGGAGCGTGATTTCAACGCACCTTTAACCTTTCAAACGCTTGTGCGCCGCCATTTCAAAGGCGCCATTAAGCCTCCGTTCAACGACTCAGCGCGTCGACAGGCCGGTTTGACCCAAGAATATTATACCGCGCTTGCTCATTAACCGTTTGTCCGCTGAACACTGTGATCAACGGCACATCGATGCTGCGCGGGATGGTCTCGGGCGGGACGAGACTGGAAGCTACGGGGTTCGCATGTCTTTTTCGAATGATAAAAACGAAGAGCGTCGCACTGTGTTCCATAAGATCAAGATCAACGGCGTTCGCATCGCTGTTGCCGGTCTTGTCGCGATGATGACCATGGGCGCCACCTCGGCGCAGGCCGCATCGGGCGACGCGCAATTCTCCTCTCTCTTCAGCGCCTGGACGAAGCTCGACGGCCCGTCCGCCAGCGTGACGCAGACCGCCGCGATCCCGTCGCGCAAGCCGGTCGACGATATCAAGCTGACCAGCAATTTCGGCGTCCGCAACGATCCCTTCAACGGCAGCCACCGTATGCACCAGGGCATCGACATTCCGGGCGCGATCGGTACGCCGATTTACGCGACCGCCGATGGCGTCGTCTCCCGCGCCGAATGGGCCGGCGGCTACGGCAATCTGGTCGAGGTCAATCACGGCAACGGCCTGCAGACCCGCTACGGCCACATGTCCAAGCTGATCGCACAGCCCAACCAGCGCGTCGTGCGCGGTCAGCTGATCGGCCTGATGGGTTCGACGGGCCGTTCCACCGGCAGCCACCTTCACTATGAAGTCCGCATCGCCGGCGCCGCCGTCAACCCGATCCCCTATCTCGAAGGTACCAATTACGAAGTCGCGCTGGCCGCGGCCAAGTCGCACCAGATCGCCATGGGCGGTCCCGAAGCGCGCAATCGCACCGACAGCGAATAATCGACAGGTTTAAGCCGCGCATAATCGCGGCAGTCCTCTTCAGGGGAGGATTGAGGGCGGCAGCGCAGAGGCGCTTGCCGCCCTCCTACTTCGTCCCTATCTTTAGGCTATGTCGCTCATCCAAGATCAGGTCGGCCTGACCGCCTCCGCCGCTGCCCGTGTCGCACAGATCGCCCAGCGCACCGGCAAGCCCGCCATATTGCGCCTGTCGGTCGAAGGCGGCGGCTGTTCCGGCTTCCAATATCGCTTCGGCCTGGCCGAGGGCGTTGACGGGGAGGATATCCGGGTCGAACTGGACGGCGTGACGCTGGTGGTCGATCCGATGAGCCTCGACCTCGTGCGCGGCGGCGTCGTGGATTATGTCGAAAACCTCGGCGGTGCGGCGTTCAAGGTCGAAAATCCGCAGGCGACAGCAGGTTGCGGGTGCGGGTCCAGCTTTTCGATCTGAGCCCGGTCGCGCGCGAGTGTTCCACGTGGAGCATCAGTGATCGCTTCCCTCCTGCCGCCCCACGCGCTAGGCAAGCGCGATGCGGATAGCCACATTCAACATCAACGGCATCAAGGCGCGGCTGCCGCGTCTGGTCGAATGGCTGGAGGAAACCCGGCCGGACGTGGCCTGCCTTCAGGAAATCAAAACCGCTGACGAGGGCTTTCCCGCCGATGTGCTGGAGAAAGCCGGATATGGCGCGATCTGGCACGGGCAAAAGGGCTTCAACGGTGTTGCCATCCTCGCCAGGGGTGAGGTGCCGCAGGAAACCGCGCGCGGCCTGACCGGGGAGCCGGAGGATGAGCACAGCCGCTATCTGGAGGCCGACGTGGGCGGCGTCCGCATCGCCTCCATCTACCTCCCCAATGGCAATCCGCAGCCCGGCCCGAAATTCGACTACAAGCTGCGCTGGATGCAGCGACTGCGCGCGCGCGCGGCGGAAATCTGGGCGACGGAGCAGCCTGCGGTGCTGGCGGGCGACTATAATGTCATCCCGTTCGACCGCGACGTCTGGTCACCGCCCGCCATGGCCAGCGACGCGCTGATGCAACCGGAAAGCCGCGGCGCCTATCGCACGATGCTGGGCGACGGCTGGACCGATGCGCTCGCCATGCGGCATCCGGCGGGCGGGGTGTGGACCTTCTGGGACTATCAGGCCGGGGCGTGGCAGCGCGACATGGGGTTCCGCATCGACCACCTCCTCCTCTCTCCCGCCGCTGCCGACCGACTGGTCGATGCGCAGGTCGACAAGCCCTATCGCGGACGCGAGAAGGCCAGCGATCATGCGCCGGTCTGGGTGGAGTTGCGCGACGCCTGACCGTCGATCGGGGCCTCAGCAGCCCTTTTTCTTCCTGGGGAACCAGAATTTTCCGTCGGCGCCCGGCGTCTGGGTGCGGGCGTTGGTGCTCTCGATGCACTGCTCGGCGGGGCGTCGTTCCTCGCGGCGGGCGGCAGGCTCGGCGGCGAGTGGACCATTGCCGCCGCCCCTGCCCTTGCGCCCCAGATTGGCGTCGAAGAACTTCACGATCTCGTCATAGGCGTCGCGCGCTTCGGGCAGGCGTGCCTGATAGATATAGCAGTGGCCCATGCCCTCCCCCACGATCAACTGGCTGCGGACATTCGCCTTGAGCAGACGGCTGTGGGTGTAGATGGCGGGACTCATGTCCATGGCGCGCGTACCGGTGATGATCAGGGTCGGCGGGAATTTGGCCGCAACCTCTGGATAGGCGGCGGGCGAGACGAGCGGATCTTCCATCTTCGCGGTGCGGAAATAGGGCAGCGGCATGCCCTCCCCATTTGGCCCCGGTGGCGGGAAGGACGCATCGATATAGCCCGCGACATAGGCCGAATCGCCGGTGCCAAAGCGAACTCCGCCCGCGCCGAAAATGCCGACCGCGCCCGGCATGGGGATTTTCTTGTCCGCGAACCATGCGACCGATTGCGCGGTCAGCGATCCGCCCGCCGAGCACCCGTAAATGCCGATATTCTCCGGCCGATAGCTTTTCAGCAAATCCTGATAGACGGACGCGACATCCTGAGACGCGGCGGGGAAGGCGTTCTCCGGTCCCTGCCGGTAATCGACCGTCACCACCTTGTAACGGCCAAGGGCGGCGATGGGGATGGATTCGACCAGCGCGCAGCCCTCCGCACACATCATGAATCCGCCGCCGTGCAGGTTGATGAGCACGCGGTTCTTGTCCGCCTCCCCATTTTTGGGCGTGACGATGCGCGTTCGCACGCCGCCCACCTGCTGCTCGACAATATCCACCGCATAGCGCCGGTGCATCTCCGCGACCGAAGGGGCGAGCGCCTGCTCCGTCCGCGCGCGCAGATCCGCGATGGACGAGCCGGACATGCGGTCCACCACCGGCATGGCGGCGCGCGATTTCTGCTGGGCCAGTGCTTCGGGACTCAGCAGGGAGGATGGCGGCAGATCGAAAGCGGGGACATGGACGACGCCTTCCGGGGTAAAGACCGGCTGTGCGGCGGAGGCCGGCTTTGGCGGCTGGGCGACCAGCGCGGAAAAGCCCGTGGCGGCGATGGCCGCCAGTCCCAGTGCAACCGTCTTCTTCATGATCTTTCCCCTCCCGATTGTCCCGATCGTCATCTGTCCTGTTCGTGGCGATACAGTGTGTATCAGGGGATCGCATCGACCACAGCACCCGTCAATGGGCAGGATCGTTCCTCCGCCATTTGCCGTGGGCGTTTGTCGCCGTGATGTTTTCGATTCCGAAATGTTTGATGACTAGCTGCATCGGGGACCGACGATTGGGGCTTTCGCTCTGAACCGATTAGTGCATTAATGCTGCGGTGCGGCATGGGGCGCAATCGATCCCGACCGCTGGTCTTTTTGGCGTTTTTCCTCCCCTTTCAGGGTGGGGCCGCTCCCTGACAAGCCTTTGCATAAGGAGGTCGAGCACATGCAGAATACAACGGTGGCCCTGCCCCATATCCCGCCGCGCCCGACCGATCCCGACACGCTCGCTGCGGAGATCGTCGAGCGGCTGACCCACCGCATCGGCAAGAATCCCGTCGCCGCCAAGCCGCATGACTGGCTGGCCGCGACCATCGCCGCCATTCGCGACGTGGTGGTCGACCGCTGGATCGCGTCCACCAACAAGACCTATGAGGAGGGCGGCAAGCGGGTCTATTACCTTAGCCTCGAATTCCTGATCGGGCGGTTGATGCGCGACGCCATTTCCAACCTCGGCATCATGGGGGAGGTGCAGGCTGCCCTCGAAAAGCTGGGCGTCAGCCTCGACATGGTGAAGGAGCTGGAGCCGGATGCGGCGCTCGGCAATGGTGGCCTCGGACGCCTCGCCGCCTGCTTCATGGAATCCATGGCGACGGTCGATGTGCCCGCTTATGGTTATGGCATTCGCTACCAGAACGGCATGTTCCGGCAGGAAATCCATGACGGCTGGCAGGTCGAACTGCCGGAGACATGGCTGGCCCATGGCAACCCCTGGGAATTCGAGCGGCGCGAGGCGAGTTACGAGGTCGGCTTTGGTGGGCTGGTGGAGCCGCTGGCGGCGGACGGCAGCGGCGACGATGCGCGCGCGTGGAAGCCCAGCGAGCGCGTGATCGCGACGCCCTATGACACGCCCGTCGTCGGCTGGCGCGGGGACCGGGTCAACACGCTTCGCCTGTGGACTGCCGTGCCGATCGACCCGATCCTGCTCGACGCCTTCAACGCGGGCGACCATATCGGCGCGCTGAAAGAGAGCAACAAGGCGGACAGCCTGACCCGCGTCCTCTATCCGGCGGACAGCCATATCGCGGGGCAGGAACTGCGCCTGCGGCAGGAATATTTCTTCTCCTCGGCCTCGCTGCAGGACATCGTGCGCCGGCACGTCCAATATTTCGGCGATATCCGCACCCTGCCGGACAAGGCGGCGATCCAGTTGAACGACACGCATCCGGCGGTGTCGGTGGCGGAACTGATGCGCCTGCTGATCGACGACCACAACCTCACCTTCGACGAGGCATGGGACGTCACGCGCGCGACCTTTGCCTATACCAACCACACGCTGTTGCCGGAGGCGCTGGAGACGTGGCCGCTGCCGCTGTTCGAGCGGTTGCTGCCGCGCCACATGCAGATCATCTATGCGATCAACGCCAAGATCCTGATCGAGGCGCGCAAGGAAAAGGGGTTCGACGGTCCCGCGATCAGCGCGATCTCCCTGATCGACGAGGGCGGCGAGCGGCGCGTGCGCATGGCCAACCTCGCCTTTGCAGGATCGCACAGCGTCAACGGCGTGGCGGCGCTGCACACGGAGTTGATGAAGGAAACGGTGTTCGCGGACCTGCACCGCATGTTCCCCGACCGGATCAACAACAAGACCAATGGCGTCACCCCGCGCCGCTGGCTGATGCAGTGCAACCCTGCGCTGACCAATCTGGTACGTGAGGCGATTGGCGACAAATTCCTGGACGATACGGAGGCGCTGGCCGACCTCGTCCCCTTTGCCGACGATGCCGTGTTCCGCGAGAAATTCCGCGCGGTGAAGCAGGCGAACAAGGTAGCGCTGTCCGGCCTGTTGCGCGAACGCATGGGTCTGCGCATCGACCCGACCGCGCTGTTCGACGTGCAGATCAAGCGCATCCACGAATATAAGCGCCAGTTGCTCAACATCATCGAGGCGGTGGCGCTGTACGACCAGATTCGCTCGCACCCCGAACGCGACTGGCAGCCACGGGTGAAGCTGTTCGGCGGCAAGGCCGCGCCGAGCTATCATAATGCCAAGCTGATCATAAAGCTGATCAACGACGTGGCGCGGGTGGTGAATCATGATCCGGCGGTGCAGGGCCTGCTCAAGATCGCCTTCGTCCCCAATTACAACGTCAGCCTCGCGGAGGTGATGATCCCCGCCGCCGACCTGTCCGAACAGATTTCGACGGCGGGCATGGAGGCGTCGGGCACGGGCAATATGAAGTTCGCGCTCAACGGTGCACTGACCATCGGTACGCTCGACGGCGCGAATATCGAGATCATGGAGCATGTCGGGCGGGAGAATATCAAGATATTCGGCCTGACCGCGCAGGAGGTCGCCGATCAGCGCGCGGGCGGTTACACCCCGCGCGCCGTGATCGAGGGATCGCGCGAACTGGGACAGGCGCTGTCCGCCATCCGATCCGGCGTGTTTTCGCCCGACGATCCCGACCGCTACGCCGACCTCATCAACGGCATTTACGACCATGACTGGTTCATGATCGCTGCCGATTTCGACAGCTATCATGGCGCCCAGCGGGAACTGGACGAACTGTGGGCGGATAAAGCGCAATGGGATGCGATGGCGGTGCGGAACACCGCGCGAGTCGGCTGGTTTTCCTCTGACCGGACGATCCGCCAATATGCGCGGGAAATCTGGAAAGTCCTCGATTAGGTTGATGTTTTGACATGGCGGTGGGTGCGCGTACGGTAGCTTGCAATGCGGGTGACGACAGGGGACGGACGGCATGAATCGCGCCGAAGCGGATGCGCTGGTAAACGGCTCTCATGCAGACCCGTTTGCGGTGCTGGGCGTGCATCCTGCGGGCAAGGGCCTGCTGGCGCGCTGCGTCATTCCGGGCGCCGACCGGGTGACGGCCTTTCCGGTCGAGGGCAAGGGCGCGGGTGTGCCGCTGGCCCGCATCCACGACGGCGGCCTGTTCGAGGGCAAGCTGAAAGTCAAGGCCGCGCGCCCGCTGCGCTATCTCGCCGCCAATGACGGCGGCGAATGGTGGGTGGAGGACCCCTACAGCTTCGGCCCCGTCCTCGGCCCGATGGACGATTATTACATGGGCGAGGGATCGCACCTGCGCCTGTTCGACAAGATGGGCGCGCACCTCATCCATCATGAGGGCGCGGACGGCGTGCATTTCGCGGTGTGGGCGCCCAATGCCCGTCGCGTGTCTGTGGTCGGCGACTTCAACAACTGGGATGGTCGCCGCCATGTGATGCGCCACCGCCGCGACACCGGCATATGGGAGATTTTCCTGCCCCGCATCGGCGCGGGCCATGCCTATAAATATGAGATGCTCGGGCCGGATGGAACGCCCGTGCCGCTGAAGGCCGACCCCTTTGCCTTTCGCAGCGAGTATCGGCCCGCTACCGCCTCCATCACCGCTGCGCCGCTCGGCCATGACTGGGGTGACGCCGCGCACCGTGATTTCTGGGCAAAGGCCGACGCGCGCCGCCAGCCCATCTCCATCTACGAAGTCCATGCCGGGTCATGGCGGCGGGACGAGCATGGTCATTTCCTGAGCTGGGACGCGCTGGCCGACCAGCTCATCCCTTACGCCGTCGACATGGGCTTCACCCATATCGAATTTCTGCCGATCACCGAGCATCCCTATGATCCGAGCTGGGGATATCAGACCACTGGCCTCTATGCCCCCACCGCGCGCTTTGGCGAGCCGGAGGGGTTTGCGCGCTTCGTGGACGGGGCACATCGCGCGGGCCTCGGCGTCATCCTCGACTGGGTGCCCGCCCATTTCCCGACGGACGCGCATGGGCTGGCGCAGTTCGACGGCACTGCGCTCTATGAACATGCCGATCCGCGCAAGGGATTCCACCCGGACTGGAACACGGCGATCTTCAACTTCGGGCGGCGGGAGGTCGCCTCCTACCTCGTCAACAATGCGCTGTTCTGGACCGACCGCTATCATCTCGACGGGCTGCGCGTCGATGCGGTCGCGTCGATGCTTTACCTCGATTATTCGCGCAAAGAGGGCGAATGGATTCCCAACGAGCATGGCGGGCGGGAGAATCTGGAGGCGGTCGCTTTCCTGCAGGAGATGAACCGCGCGGTCTATGGCGCCGCGCCCGGCCATGGCGGCGGGGTGATGACCATCGCGGAGGAATCGACCAGCTGGCCTGGCGTGTCGAAGCCGGTGCACGAGGGCGGCCTCGGCTTCGGGTTCAAATGGAACATGGGCTTCATGCACGACACGCTGCGCTACATGCAGCGCGATCCGGTGCATCGCAAACATCATCACGACGACCTGACCTTCGGCCTCGTCTATGCCTTTGGCGAGAATTATGTCCTGCCGATCAGCCATGACGAGGTGGTGCATGGCAAGGGATCGCTGCTGGCCAAGATGGCGGGCGACGACTGGCAGAAATTCGCAACCCTGCGCGCCTATTACGGCCTGATGTGGGGCTATCCGGGCAAGAAGCTGCTGTTCATGGGGCAGGAGTTCGCGCAGCGCGGCGAGTGGGCGGAAAGCCGCGCGCTCGACTGGCATGAGGCCGATCTGCCCAGCCATGGCGGCGTGCGCGGGGCGTTGCGCGACCTCAACCATCTTTATCGTGGCCGCCCGGCCCTCCATGCGCGCGATTGCGAGGGTGAGGGGTTCGAGTGGCTGATCGCGGACGACGCCGCCAACAGTGTCTTTGCGTGGGTGCGGCGCGCGCCGGATGCGGGTGACGTGGTGGTTATCTCCCACTTCACGCCTGCGCTGCGCGGCGGCTATCGCCTGCGCCTGCCCGGCGGCGGGACATGGCGCGAGATATTCAACAGCGATGCCACGATTTACGGTGGCAGCGGCGCGGGCAATGGTGGGACCGTGGTGTCGGACGGGGACGGATGGGCGACGCTCACCCTGCCCCCGCTCGCCACCCTCTACCTTGAACGGGCGACAGGAGCGGAGGAGGAAAAGGCATGACCAACACCCAGTACAGGCGGTCGTCCGCCCCGATCGCACGCGACACCATGGCCTATGTGCTGGCGGGCGGGCGCGGCAGCCGCCTGTTCGAGATGACGGACGTGCGCGCCAAGCCCGCCGTCTATTTCGGCGGCAAGGCGCGGATCATCGACTTCGCCCTCTCCAACGCGATCAACAGCGGTATCCGGCGTATCGGCGTGGCGACCCAATATAAGGCGCACTCGCTGATCCGGCATCTCCAGCGCGGCTGGAACTTCCTGCGCGAGGAACGCAACGAGAGTTTCGATATCCTGCCCGCGTCGCAGCGCGTGTCGGAAACCCAATGGTATCTGGGCACGGCCGACGCGGTTTATCAGAACATCGACATCATCCAGGGCCATAACCCGGAATATATGATCATCCTGGCGGGCGATCACGTCTACAAGATGGATTACGAGCTGATGCTCCGCCAGCATGTGGACCAGAATGCGGACGTCACTGTCGGCTGTCTGGAAGTGCCGCGCATGGAGGCCACCGGCTTTGGCGTGATGCACGTGGACGAGAAGGACCAGATCACCGCCTTCGTCGAAAAGCCCAAAAATCCTCCCGGCATACCCGCCCAGCCCCATATGGCGCTGGCCTCCATGGGCATTTACGTCTTCAAGACCAGCTATCTGATCGAGCTGCTCAAGCGGGATGCGGAAGACCCCGATTCAAAGCATGATTTCGGCGGCGACCTGATTCCCTATGTCGTGAAGCACGGCAAGGCGGTGGCGCATCGTTTTTCCCAGTCCTGCGTGCGCGGCGAGGCGGAGCCGGAGGCCTATTGGCGCGATGTCGGCACGATCGACGCCTATTGGGAGGCGAACATCGACCTGACCGACGTGCTGCCCCACCTCGACCTCTATGACCGTAGCTGGCCGCTGTGGAGCTATGCCGAGGTGACGCCGCCCGCCAAATTCGTCCATGACGACGAATATCGGCGCGGCGCGGCCATTTCCTCGCTGGTGTCGGGCGGGTGCATCATCTCCGGTTCGTCACTGCACCGCGCGCTGATCTTTACGGGCGTCCACGCGCATAGTTTCTCGTCGGTCACCAATTCGGTGGTCCTGCCCTATTGCAAAATCGGTCGGGGTGCGCGGCTGGACAAGGTGGTGATCGACGCCAATGTCCGCATCCCGGAGGGGCTGATCGTCGGCGAGAATCCCGAACTGGATGCGCTGCGCTTTCGTCGCAGTGAGAAGGGCATCTGCCTGATCACGCAAAAGATGATCGACGCGCTGGATCAGGAGTGACCGCGTGAAGCTACTGGCAATTGCCTCCGAAATGCATCCGCTCATCAAAACCGGCGGGCTGGCCGACGTGGTGGGCGCCCTGCCCGCGGCGCTCGCTCCGCACGGCTGGCAGGTGACGACGCTGATCCCTGGCTATCCGGCGGTGATGCGGCGGATCGCGCCCGAAGGCAGCGCCTCCCTGCGGACGGCCAAGCGGTATCCCGCGCTGTTCGGGGCCAATGCGCGGGTCGTTCGTGCCCGCCATGAGGGGCGCGACCTGCTGATCCTCGACGCGCCCGCGCTGTTCGACCGTGAGGGCGGGCCGTATCTCGACATGAGCGGCCATGACTGGTCCGACAACTGGCGCCGCTATGCCGCGCTGTCGGCGGTCGGCGCGGACCTCGCGGCAGGGGGATTGCGCCATTTCCAACCCGATGTCGTCCATGTCCACGACTGGCAGGCGGCGCTGACGCTGGCCTATATTCGCCATGGCCGCGCCGCCCATGTGCCGGGCGTGCTGACCATCCACAACCTGGCCTTTCAGGGGCGGTTCGACGCGCATCTCTTTGGCGCCCTCGGTCTGCCGGAAGAGACCTGGGCGGTGGACGGCGTCGAATATTATGGCGGCGTCGGCTATCTCAAGGCCGGCCTCCACTACGCCGATGCGATCACCACCGTCAGCCCCAGCTATGCGCGGGAGATCACCACCGGCGAGTGGGGCATGGGCCTCGATGGACTGCTGCGGGAGCGCGGGGACGTGCTGCATGGCATCGTCAACGGCATCGATGTGGAGGAGTGGAATCCGGCCACCGACCCGTCGCTCGCCGCGCCCTTCTCCCTCACCGACCTGTCACCGCGCCAGCGCAACCGTGCGGCGGTGGAGTCCAGTTTCGGGCTGGATGCGGACGGGTCGCTGCTCGTCACCGTCGTCAGTCGCCTGACCTGGCAAAAGGGCATGGATATTCTCGCCAGCCGCCTCGACGCGATTGCGGACATGGGTATCAAGCTGGCGATCCTCGGCTCGGGCGATGCCGGGCTGGAGGGGCAATTGCTGGCCGCCGCATCCCGCCATCGCGGACGCATCGGCGTGCGGCTCACCTATGACGAGACGGCGGCGCATCTGTTGCAGGGCGGCGCGGACGCGATCATCGTGCCGTCGCGCACGGAGCCCTGCGGCCTTACCCAGCTATACGGTCTTCGCTACGGCTGCGTGCCGATCGTCGCGCGCACCGGCGGGCTGGCGGACACCGTGATCGACGCCAATGAGGCGGCGCTGGGCGCAGGCGTTGCCACTGGGTTGCAATTCGGGCCGCTCAGTTCCGATAGTCTGGTCGACGTACTGGCGCGGGCGCAGGCGCTCCACCGCGAGCCGGAGACATGGGCGGCGATCCAGCGCGCAGGCATGGCGGCGGATTTCTCCTGGGATCGCAGCGCGGCGCGCTATGCCAATCTCTTCGCCCGGCTGGTCGAGCAAAGCCGCGAGAGGCTGGCCGCCTGATGATCGACCCTTCCCTTCCCCTCGGCGCGCAGGTGACGGGGGATGGCGTGTCCTTTGCGGTGTGGGCGCCCGATGCGGAGCGGCTCGACCTCATCCTGTTCGACGGGCAGGCGGAACGGGCGTTGCAGTTCGAGGCGGCGGGTGAGGGCCTGCACAGGCTGTTCGTGCCGGGGATCGGTGCGGGGCAGGCCTATGCGCTGGCGAACGGCGAGCGGCGGCTGGTCGATCCCTATGCGCTGGCGCTGGACCGCCCGTACGGCACGGACCTGCCCCGCGCCATCGTGACCGCGCCGCAGCCGATACCGCACCGCGCGCCCGCCTTCCGGCCCGGCGGTACGATCTATGAGCTGGCCGTCAAACCCTTCACCATCCTCCATCCCGCCGTGCCGGAGTCGGACAGGGGCACGCTACGCGCGCTGGCGCATCCGGCGGTGATCGCGCATCTGACGCGCATCGGGGTGGATGCGGTGGAGCTGATGCCGGTTGTTGCTTGGATCGACGAGCGGCATCTCGCCCCGCTCGGCCTGACCAACGGCTGGGGCTATAATCCCGTGACCTTCATGCCGGTGGACCCCCGGCTCGGTACGCTGGAGGACCTGGCGGCGGCCACCGCGGCGCTGCACGAGGCGGGCATCGACGTCATCCTCGACCTGGTCTTCAACCACACGGGCGAGAGCGACATTTTCGGGCAGACGCTGAGTTTCCGGGGCCTCGCCAACCACGCCTATTATCGTCACGCGCCGGACGGCAGCCTCGTCAACGATACGGGCTGCGGCAATACGGTCGCCTGCGATCATCCGGTCATGCGGCGGATGATTCTCGATAGCCTGCGTCATTTCGTGCGCCATGCCGGGGTGGACGGATTCCGCTTCGACCTCGCGCCTATATTGGGCCGGACGATGGAGGGGTTTTCGGCGGAGGCGCAATTGTTGCAGGAGTTGCGCGCCGATCCGCTGCTGGCCAACCGCATCCTGATCGCGGAGCCGTGGGACATCGGGCCGGGCGGCTATCAACTGGGCAGTTTCGCGCCGCCCTTCCTCGAATGGAGCGACCGCTACCGCGACGATGTGCGCCTGTTCTGGCGTGGCGACCCGGCAAGGATCGGATCGCTGGCGACGCGGCTGGCGGGGTCGTCCGATATTTTCGGCGGGAGCGAGAGCCGCACCGTCAATTTCCTCGCCGCGCATGATGGCTTCACTCTGGCCGATCTGGTCGCGCATGCGCATCGCCACAACCTCGCCAATGGTGAGGAGGGGCGCGATGGCCATGGTGAGAATCATAGCTGGAATAACGGCGTGGAGGGCGCGACGGACGATCCCGCCATCCTTGCGGCGCGGCGGCGCGACATAAAGGCGCTGCTGTCGACCCTCTATGCCTCGCGCGGCACGATCATGCTGACGGCGGGCGACGAGTTCGGGCGCAGCCAGCGCGGCAACAACAATGCTTATTGTCAGGACAATGCCATCACATGGGTCGACTGGACCGCGCGTGATATGGAGATAGAGGCGCATGTCGCCGCGTTGGCGGCCTTGCGGCGTGCGCATCCGGCGCTGAGCGATCCCGCCTTTCTGGGCGAGGGCGATGTTGCCTGGCTGACCGAAGCGGGCGAGGCGATGACCGTCACCGATTGGGAGAATCCCGACCGCCGCGTGCTCCAGATGCGGCTGGGCGACGTGCTGGTCCTGTTTAACGGCACGGGGGAGGCGACGCCCTTCGCCCTGTCGCCGGGAGAATGGACGGGCATGGGCGCCGATGACAGCACCCTGCTCCCGCCGCGCTCCGTTTCCATCCTGACCGCCAAGGAGGCCCCATGACGACCGATACCGACTGGTGGCGCGGCGCCGTCATCTATCAGGTCTATCCCCGCTCCTTTCAGGACAGCAATGACGATGGCGTCGGCGACCTCAACGGCATCACCCGCCGTTTGCCGCACATTGCGTCGCTGGGCGTCGATGCGGTGTGGATTTCGCCCTTCTTCAAATCGCCGATGGCCGACATGGGCTATGACGTGTCCGACTATCGCGACGTCGATCCGCTGTTCGGGACGCTGGCGGATTTCGACCGGCTGATCGCGGCGGCGCACGCCCTTGGCCTGCGCATCATCGTCGATCAGGTGTTGTCGCACACATCGGATCAGCACGCCTGGTTCGTGGACAGCCGGACGAGCAAGGCCGCCGCCAAGTCCGACTGGTATGTCTGGGCCGATGCGAAACCGGATGGCACCGCCCCCAATAACTGGCTGTCCGTCTTTGGCGGTCCCGCATGGGAGTGGGACGGGGTGCGGATGCAATATTATATGCACAGTTTCCTGACCTCCCAGCCCGATCTCAACCTCCATAATCCGGCGGTGCAGGACGAGCTGCTCGACACCATCCGCTTCTGGCTGGACCGGGGCGTGGACGGGTTCCGGCTGGATGCGTGCAACCATTATTTCCACGACCTGAAACTGCGCGACAATCCGCCCGCCGCCGCCCATGGCGACAAGGGGAGCGTTCAGGCCACCAACCCCTATGGCTTTCAGGATCATCTTTACGACAAGTCGCAGCCGGAGAATCTGGCCTTTCTCCAGCGTCTGCGCGGCCTGCTCGCCGACTATCCGGGCGCCATCGCGCTGGGCGAAGTGGGGGATGAGGAACGCTCGCCCGCCACGGTTCAGGCTTATACCAGCGGCGACGGGCACCTTCATTGCAGCTACACCTTCGACCTGTTCGGCACCGCCTTCGACCCCGCCCATTTCCGCAAGATCTTCGAGGCTTTCGGTCGGGCGTCGGATGGCGGCGCGGTCTGCTGGTCCATCTCCAACCATGATGTGATGCGCTATGTCAGCCGTTGGACGAAGCCGGGGGACGATCCCGCCGCCATTGCGCGGCTGGCGATCAATCTTCTCGTTTCGTTGCGCGGGCCGGTGTGCCTCTATCAGGGGGAGGAACTGGGCCTGCCCGAAGCGGACCTCGCATTCGAGGATTTGCGCGATCCCTATGGCATCCGCTTCTGGCCCGCGTTCAAGGGCCGCGACGGGTGCCGCACGCCGATGCCGTGGGAGGGCGATGCGCCCCATGCCGGCTTCTCCGCCGCGAAACCGTGGCTACCCGTCCCCGCCGAGCATTTGCCCCTCGCCCAAGACCGGCAGGACAGCGATCCGGCGAGTGTGCTGGCCCTCTATCGCGAGGCGATCGGACAGCGAAAGCGCCACCCCGCGCTTGTGGAGGGCACGCTGACTTTTCTGGACTCCGGGGATGAGGATATTCTCGTCTTCGTCCGCGCGACCCCGCACGAACGGCTGCTGTGCCTGTTCAATTTCGCGCGGCAGGAGCGGACGTGGGAGGGGGAGGACGATGTGATCGACCTGCCGCCTCTGGGCTTTGCGCGGGTGCCGACGGAGTTATAAAGGGAGCGCGGCTGCACTCGCCAACCCGCCCGAACCACAAATGAGAGGGGCCGCCGGAGCACGAAGCTCCGGACGGCCCATCATAACATGGTCAGCGGCCGGAAGTGCCGCCCTCGAAGACTTTCCCGCAGCGTCAATTCGCAAATTGCGAACCTCGCGCGACCTTACCGCTCTACGTTAGCGGCAGGCTCCCCGATTGGACTTGTCCGACCCCATTGCTGAACCATGAGACATCGGATCACCTCCTTTCGCGCTGTTAAAGCCAATGAGACTTGGCGGTGGCTCGAAGCCTTTTGCCTTATCTCTGAGTGTTAGACTGAATCATTCGGACCCTGCGATCAAGCCTTGTATTATTCTTTTTTGGAATCATACTTGATCGCTCGCGCCGCAATCCGGCGCTCCTCCTTCAGCCCCGGCAATCCTCGATCACCCGCGTCGGTTCGGCCCATGTCGGCAGGACCAAAGGCGGGTTGCCCGGCAGTTCGACGGTGAAGCGCCCACGGGAAAAGGCGATCTGGTCGAGGCCGGGATCGCTGGCGCCACGCGCCGCTTCCACACCATGTGTCGCAGGGCGCGTCGGCCATTGCAGTACGCCGAAGCTGGTGCGGACCATCATCATGCCGCCTGCGTGAGCGACGCTGCGTCCCACCGCCACCGTCCGGCTGGCGAGGTCGCAGCGCGCCCATGCGGTGACGGCGGCACCTGCGCCGAAACGCGCGACGGTCGCACCCTGCTCACGGGCATAGGTCCAGTTGCCCTGCGCCACGGGCCAGTCCTGCCAGTCCGGTCCCAGCGCCACCGACGGCGGCGCGGGAACGGGCGGCGGCGGTGCGGGCCGCGCGCCCGGCTGCGGCACGATGGCGGGCGTACAGGCGGCGAGCGCCGACAGCGCGACGAGGGTCAGACCGGAACGACGGATCACGGGCGCGTCTGCCCGGTGCCCCGTACCAGCCATTTGTATGTCGTCAGCCCTTCCAGCGCGACCGGCCCGCGTGCGTGCAGGCGGCCCGTGGAAATGCCGATCTCCGCGCCCAGCCCGAATTCGCCGCCATCGGCGAACTGGCTCGATGCGTTCCACATCACGATGGCGCTGTCGACGCGGCGCAGGAAGGTTTCGGCCGCGGCACCATCCTCCGCGATGATCGCATCGGTGTGGTGGCTGCCATGGGCGGCGATATGGTCGAGCGCGCCGTCGAGGTTGTCGACAAAGCGGACGGAGACGATGGCGTCGAGATATTCGGTGTCCCAGTCATCCTCTTCCACCGCCTCGATGCGTGGATCGAGCGCGCGGACGTCCGCCTCGCCGCGCACTTCGCAGCGTGCGTCGAGCAGGGCGGACACCACGGACGCCGCCTCCGGGAAGGCGCGGTCGATCAGCAGCGTCTCCATCGCGCCGCAGATGCCGGTGCGGCGCATCTTGGCGTTGACGGCCACCGTCTTTGCCATCTCCGGGTCGGCGGAGGCGTGGAGATAGGTGTGGTTGATCCCGTCGAGATGGGCGAGCACGGGCACCCGCGCCTCGTCCTGCACACGCGCGACCAGGCTCTTGCCCCCGCGCGGCACGATGATGTCGATCAGGCCCGCCGCGCGCAGCATCGCGCCGACCGCCGCCCGGTCCGCCGTGGGGACGAGCTGCACCGCATCGGCGGGCAGGCCGGTGGAGGCGATGCCCTCCGCCATGGCCGCATGGATGGCGCGATTGCTCTCCAGCGCCTCCGACCCGCCGCGCAGGATCACCGCATTGCCGGACCGGAAGCACAGCGACGCCGCATCGGCGGTCACATTGGGGCGGCTTTCGTAGATGATGCCGACCACGCCCAGCGGTACGCGGACCCGTTGCAGGATCAGGCCGTTGGGACGCTGCGCCTCGTCGATGAGTTGTCCCACGCTGTCGGGCAGGGCAGCGACCTGCTCCACCGCATCGGCCACGGCGTCGATGCGCGCCTCGTCCAGTTTCAGCCGGTCGAGCATGGCGGAGGTCAGGCCGTTGGATGCGCCCCGTTCCATGTCCTTCTGGTTGGCCCGCAATATGTCCGGCTTGGCGGCGCGCAGCGACGCGGCGGCGGCGCGCAGGGCGTCTGCCTTTGCCTCGCTGCTGGCATCGGCCAGGATCGCGGCGGCCTTGCGCGCGCGGGCCGCCATGGTGCCGATCAGCATTTCGGGCGTCTGGGTAAGGTCGTTCATTCGTGCTGGCCTTATGATTGCGAACGGCGCTCTTATCATGGATCGCGGCGGGGTTGGAAGGCGGGACCGCCATGCCGGTCCCTGAAAATCATCGGTCGGCCCCATGCAACCAGTGACGCACGCGCCGGTTTGCACTGTCATGACAGGACAGGAGAACGGGATGAAACGCACGGCCATGGGACGGGACAGTCCTGTCCGCACCGGGCTGCGCTGGGCGCTGGCCGCGGCCTATGCCTTTGCGGGCTACAAGCATCTCACGGCGCCTGCGGGCTTCGTCGCGATCACGCCCGGCTGGGTGCCGGACCCCGCGCTGGTCGTGCGGGCGACGGGGCTGTGCGAAGTGGCGGGCGCGCTGGGCCTGATGGTGCCGCCCGCGTGGGTCCGCTGGGCGCGGCCTGCTGCGGGGATCGGGCTGGCGCTCTATGCGCTGTGCGTCTGGCCCGCCAATTTCAACCATGCGCTGAACGACATACCGCTGGGTGGCGTGCATTTGAGCTGGTGGTATCATGGGCCGCGCCTCCTGTTGCAGCCGGTCATTATCTGGGCTGCGCTCTGGGTCGGCGGTGTGACCGACTGGCCGTTCCGGCGCAGGGTCAGGCCGACGCGAGCATGATTTCGGGCCAGCCTCTGCGGGACCAGCATGGGCGGGTACGCCCTCCCCATGTGCATTGCACCGGCCCGATACGGATGATTCCCACCTGCCCGATGGTCCGTGCGCCCAGCCGCCGATGCGCACCGAGGGAGGCGGCATTATAGTCGGCGATGCTGCTGATCGTCTGGTCCAGCCCCTCCGCCTCCAGCCATTGCCGCACCCCGGCCCACAGCGCGATGAAGGCACGGCTCATGCGGCGCTCCTCATCGATCCACAGACCGCCGTCCCACGCCGCATCGGGTGGCAGGCGAAAGCGGATGCGCAGCACCGTCTCCTCATGCACGGCCCGTCCCAGCCATGTCACGCCCAGCAAGGCGTCATGGCGATCGAACAGGCCAAGGCAGGTCATGCCTGCCTGAAAACGCTCCCTTTGTGTTTCGGTGTCCGCGTCGATGCGATGCGGCGCCAGCTCATCGGGCCGGAGGATGCGGGCGGTGTAGCCGCGCGGCATGGCTGGCAGGTCTTCGGCGGACACAGCGACCAGCAAATGGCGCACATAGACCACGCCCGGCAGCTTGCCGCACAGGCGGCCCAGCAGATAGGACAACCGCCCCGACCGACCAATGATGCTGTGCGTGACGGCGCGTGTCGCACGCACAGTGGCTCTCCCCCTTCCGCCCCGCCCCATGCGGCAGCCCCGCAGTCACGCTATCGCCCGAAGGATTGCCGGGGGTGTCGCATGTGTGAGCAATGATTGCCGCAAGGGGGCGACAGGCACGAACTGGTAAGGCTCCTGTGCTAAGCGGCTGGAATGACCCGCGCGCTCATCACCATCGACACGGAATTGTCCGCTGGCCGGCAGGGCCGGGGCATGGATATCGAGCGCAATTTTCGTCTGTCCATTGCGGGTGAGACGGCGGTGGGCGCTTTCGGCATCCACTGGCTGATGGACCGGATGGACGAACGCGGCGTCAAGGGCGTGTTCTTCGTCGATCCCATGCCCGGCCTCGTCCATGGCCCCGCGATTGTCGAACGTATCGTCCAGCCCATCGTCGCGCGCGGCCATGAGGTGCAGGTCCATATCCACACCGAATGGCTGCAATGGGCCAAGGACTCTCCCGTCGACGGGCGGACGGGCGGCCAGATCGGGGATTTCGCGCTCGATGACCAGATCGCGCTAATTGGTTGGGCGCGCGATGCGCTGATCGCGGCGGGAGCGCCCGCGCCCAACGCCTTTCGCGCGGGAAATTATGGCGCGAACGACGATACGCTGCGCGCGCTGGCCCGGCTCGGCCTCGTCTGGGACAGCAGTTATAATGCGGATTATGCGGGCAGGCCGTGCCGCATCACCCTCGCGCCCGAAACAGTCGATCCGGTGCGGGTCGAGGGTGTGATGGAAGCGCCGGTCGCAGGCATCTGGGACAGGCCCGGCCATTTCCGGCCCGCGCAGGTGTGTGCTCTGTCGGCGGTGGAGATGCGCGGCGGCCTCGCCCATGCGGCGGGGAGCGGCGCGCACAGCTTTGTCGTGGTCAGCCATAGTTTCGAGATGCTGACCCGCGACCGGCTGCGGCCCAATCGCCTCGTCATGAAACGGTTCGAGGCGCTGTGCGATGCGATTGCGGCGGATGCGCGCGTGACCGGCGGCGGTTTTGCCGACCTGTCCGTTTCGGCGGACAGCAGCCATCGCACTCGCCTCGCCCCCAATCGCCTGCGCACCGCGCTGCGCGTGGCGGAACAGGCATTTGCGACCCTCGCCTATGAAAAGGGATTGCTGCCCGCATGACCCTCCCTGCTGCTATAGTGCTGGGTGCGGACAGCCCCATCGGCCTGACCGTCGTGCGCGAACTGGGGCAGCATGGCGTGCCGGTGATCGCGGTCGGCAAGTCGGACGGTGCTATCGGGCGCTATTCCCGGCATACGCGGCGCTTCGTGGTGCGGCCCAAGGGGCGGGCGCTCGCCGACTGGCTCCCCGACCTCATCCGCGACACGGGCGCGGCGGTGTTGCTGGCGGTGAGCGAGGGCGACCTGCTCGCCTTGTCCGCCCTGCCGGAGGTCATCGAGGGATGCCGCATCCTGACCCCGCGCGCCGAACCGCTCGCCATCGTGCTGGACAAGGTGCGCACGCTGGAGGCGGCGGCGCGGGTGGGCATCGACGGGCCGCCCGGCTGGCAACCGCTGCCGGGTGAGGATTTCGCCGCGCAGGCACGCGCCCTCTCCTACCCCGCCGTGCTGAAATGGAGCGATCCGCCCGCCATGTGGGCGGTGCTCGACGCGGCGGGCCTGCCGTTCGAGAAGACGGACTATGCGACCGCGCCGGACGACCTGCTGGCGAAACTCGCCCGCTATGACGCGCTGGGGCAGTGGCCGCTCGTTCAGGGCTGGTGCGGCGGCCATGGCTTCGGGCAGATGCTGATGATGGCGGGCGGCGCGGCGCGGCTACGCTTCCAGCATCGCCGCCTGCGCGAATATCCGGCGAGCGGCGGCGTCTCGACGCTCTGCGCCACCGTGCCCCTGTCGCAGCACGCAGCGCAGATGGACAAGTCGGAGGCGCTGCTGCGCGCCATCGGCTGGGAAGGTCCGGCAATGGTCGAATATCGCCATGATCCCGCGACCGGACGCTATTGGCTGATGGAGATCAACGGGCGTTTCTGGGGCAGCCTGCCGCTCGCCCGCCAGGCTGGCGCGCATTTCGCGTGGGAGCAGTATCGCGCCGCCGTCCCCGCCGCCGGGTCGGAAGCGCAGCGGCCCTATGCCGCCCGCCGCGCCCGCTACGCCATTCCCGATACCAAACGACTGGTGGAAGTGCTGCGCGCGCCCGCCGACACGGCCGCGCCGGGGCAGCCCGTGCCTGTGCGATGGAAGGAGGCGCTGGCCTATGGTGCGGAGTATCTGAATCCCGCGACGGGCTATTATGTCTGGGACTGGCGCGATCCGATGCCGTTCATCGGCGACCTGATCGGGATCGTCAAACGGCGCGGGCGTTAGGGAAGGCGGCGCGCAGGACGGGAATCGCCGTCTCGATACGCGCGAGGCAGGTGTCCATATACGCATCGCTCAGCGAATAGGGGTCGTGCAGGTGCGGCACGACGGGCCGGGTGTAGAGGCCCAGCAGCGTGCGCGGCAGGTGCGACAGGCGCGGATCGGCGGCGATGCGGCGCAGTTGCCGCGTCTCCATCGCGATCAGCAGGTCGCCGTTCTGCGGCGCATAATCCGGCAGGTTGGTGGCCCGGTGCGCGGTCATGTCGTGGCCGAGGCGGGATGCCGCCTCGATGGCCGGGCCATGGGCAGGCTTGCCGCTGTCCGTGGACAGGCCGAAGGAGGCGACCGACAGCCCCGCACGGCGCGCGGCGACATCGGCAAAGGCGCTGCGGCAGATATTACCATGGCAGATGAAGACGAGACGCGTGACCGCCTGTGCATCCCCTGTCCGCACTCCGCTCCGTCCCAGCACTCGTTCGGCATAGGAGAGGAGGAGGCGGACAAGGCCCCGGATTGTGCCGAAGCGCGCGGCGATCATGCGCCCGTTTCCGGCGCGGCCAATATGGGAGAGGCCGTGCGCCACGCCTTCCACCGGGCGGTGAGCCATGCGGCCGCGGGCCGCTCGACCAGACGGTTGACGCCATAGCCCAGCGCGATCGCCGCGACGACGGCCATCACATAGGAGGTCAGCGGGTCGATCCCCATCGCCTCCGCATTCAGCATGATGGTGAAACCCACGTGCTGGTGGACGAGGTACAGCGAATAGCTGATCTGCCCGACCCAGATCAGCGGGCCGAAGCGGACCCAGCCCAGCCGCCCCTCCACCATCGCCCAGAAGGCGGCGATGATGAGCAGGGTCACGACGACGATGTCCATCGTCTCGCTGAGCATCACCGTCATCACGGCAAGGCCGAACACCGGCGCCTGCTCACGCCATTGCCGCTCGCCCCCCCAGACGCGCCATGTCGCCATGCCGATGACGAACCATGGCACGTAGCGCAGGATGAACAGCATCACGATCCGCTCCGGCATGTCCGGCCAGACGAGGTCGAATATCAGCTTGAGGCCCAGCCAGCCGATCAGCGCCCATTCGACATGGCGCATGCGCAGGGTCAGCCACAGGCCCAAAATGCACGCATAAAAGGCGATCTCGACCGTCAGCGTCCAATAGGCGCCATCGACCGCGGGCAGGAAGAAGAACCCCTGCAGCATCGTCATGTTGAACAGCGCGGCAAAGGGCGGGATGTAGAGCATGGTCATATGGCCCAGATGCTCGATCACGATCGTCAGCAGCATTGCCGTCCAATAGGCGGGCAACAGTCGGATCGCGCGATTGGCGATGAAATCCCACCCCGACCGCAGCTTGGCCGTCGAAAAGAAGATCGCGAAGCCGGAAATGGCGAAGAACAGCAGCACCCGATATTCGCCGCCGCCGACGTGGAAGGGGACATGAGGCGCCTTCGGGAAAATCTCGTGAAAGCGGGTAGAATAATGGAAATTGAGGACCAGAATCGCACCGAGGCCGCGCAGCGCGTCCAGTTCGCTCAGGCGGCCGCGTTTCAGGTCGCCCGCGCTCATGTCGCCGCGTCGCCGATTTCGCCCAGCCCCTTGCCGGTGACGAGGCCGATGAGTTCCTGCACCGTGTCACGGGCGAGGAGGAGCAGCAGCGCGACATAGCTCGCCCCGCCAACCGCGACGAGGATGCCGAGGCGCAGGCCGGGGACAAGGCCGCCGGGCAGGATGAAGTGGTCGACCGCGGCCACCGTCGCCGCCATCGCTGCGGCTGCCATGATGCCGGGCATCACCGCGCGCAGCAACGGCCCGAAGGTCAGCCCGACGAGGCGACCCGCCAGATGCGCGGTCGTCAGCGCGAAGACCGGATAGCCTAGCAACCATGCCCAGGCGAGGCCGAGCGACCCGAAGTTGATGCCGATCAGGAAGGACACCAGCATGATCCCCGCGCCGATCATCGCGATCCGCGCGCCTTGCCCCGGCCGCCCGATGGCGTTCAGCATCGGCGGGAACATCACCTGCAGCGTCAGAAACGGCATGGCGAGCGCCAGCAGCGAGACGAACGTCGCCATCTCCATCCATTTGTCGCCGAGCAGGGTCAGCACCAGCGGCTGCGCCGTGACCGCCATGCCGAGGTAGATGGGACAGGCGACCAGCATCACCAGCTTGATCGCCTTGCACAGCGCAGCGGCCACGCGGGCCTTGTCCGCCTGCATCCGGGCATAGATGGGGAAGGTGACTTCGTTGATCGGCGGCACGAACTTGCTGACGAAGATCTGCGTCAGAAACAGCGCCTCTGCATAGAGGCCCAGCGCATGGGGATCGAGGACGCGCCCGCCGATGAACACGTCCGCCTGACTCTGCACCAGAAAGGCGAGTTGGCTGCCGAGCAGCGAGATGGCGAACAGGATCGTCGGTCCCGCTCCCTTGAAATTGAAGCTGGGCCAGATGAAGAATCGCGTGACGATCAGATAGCCGATCGCCTTGACGTAGAAGCCCGCGATCGGCGCCCATACCAGCGTCCACACGCCCCATCCCGACAGCGCGCCCGCGATGGCGACGCTGGCGGCGACGACGCCGGAAATCAGCGTGACATAGGCGGCCTTGCGAAAGTCGAGGCTGCGCCCCATCAACACTTCGGGCAGGGTGATGAACGGGGTCGAAAGATAGATGACCGCCTGCACGCGCAGCATGTTGGCAACCATCGGCTGCCCATAATAGTCGGCGGCATAAGGCGCGAGGATCAACTGCGCCGCCGCCAGCCCGCCGTTGAGCAGCAGCATCAGCCCGAAGGCCTGCCTCAGCCGGTGCGTGTCGATCGTCTCCGACGCGACCAGTGCGCTTACCAGCCCATAGCCATTGAGGAAGGTCAGGAAGGCGATGACCGCCTGGCACATCGCGAACAGGCCATAATCCGCCGGGTTCAGGATGCGGATGACCATCAGGGTCGATGTCCAGCTCAATAACTGGGTCACGATCTGCGCGCCGGAGCGCCAGATCAGCGCGCTCCTGACCCGCGCGCCAAAGCTGGCGGCGGTCGCATCCACATCGCCTGCGGCGATCCGATCGACAGGCTCGTCGGTGGCGGTGGTGATCGGGCGGGAGGCGTTCATGCGGTCGGTAATAGCCGCAAATCCCAAGGAAACTCTAAATGCCGAGCGATTCGAAACGGTTTTGCCGGAAATCGCGATTGTGGACGGCGACGCGATGACGCTATCGGTCGCTCAGGAGACGATGACGACGATGCACGACAATCTCTACGACATACTGGCGCATGGCTTTTCCGGCCGACTGGACAGCCCCGCCTTCCTCCTGCCCGATGGATCTCACCTCAGCTATGGCGCGCTGGCGGATGCTGCGGCGCACACCGCCGCGCGATTGGTGGGGCAGGAAGGCGTGGAGCCGGGCGACCGGGTGATGGCGCGTATCGACAAGAGCGTCGGGTCGGTCATCCTCTATCTCGGCACGCTGATGGCGGGCGGGGTGTTCGTGCCGGTGAACCCTGTCTATACCGCTGCTGAAACTGCGTACTTTGTGGAAAATGCGCAGCCCCGTCTGGTGATCGAGGATGTGGACGCTTTTGTCGCCGGGGCCGCCGGGAGGGAGCCGCTGGCGCAGAGCGTCGCGCGGCACGCCGATGATCTGGCCGCGATCATCTATACCAGCGGGACTACCGGGCGCTCCAAGGGTGCGATGCTGAGTCATGGCAATCTGGCGGTCAATGCGCGGGCGCTGCATGCGCTCTGGGGTTTCACGCCCGACGACGTGTTGCTCCACGCGCTGCCCATCTTCCATGTCCATGGCCTGTTCGTGGCGCTGCATTGTGCGTTCCTGTCGGGCGCGCCGATGCTGTGGCTCGCGCGCTATGACGATGAACAGGTGCTGGCGATGCTGCCCCGCGCGACGGTGATGATGGGGGTGCCGACCTTCTACACCCGCCTCCTCGTCCAGCCGGATTTCGGGCGGGAGAGCGCCGGGCACATGCGCCTGTTCATCAGCGGTTCCGCGCCGCTGCTCGCCTCCACGCATGAAGCGTTCGAGGCGCGGACGGGGCATCGCATCCTTGAACGGTATGGCATGTCGGAAGCAGTCATCATCACCTCCAACCCGCTCGACGGGGAGCGGCTGGCGGGCAGTGTCGGCTATCCGCTGCCGGGCGTGGAGCTGCGTATCGCCGATCCCGACGATCAGGCGACGGGCGTCATCCAGATTCGCGGGCCGAGCGTCTTTCGCGGCTATTGGCAGATGCCCGACAAGACCGCCGAGGAGTTCACCGCCGACGGCTGGTTCATCACCGGCGATGTCGGACGGCGCGATGCGGATGGGCGGCTGTGGATTTCAGGCCGGGCCAAGGATCTGATCATCTCCGGTGGCTATAATGTCTATCCCAAGGAGGTCGAGCTGGTGCTCGACGACGTTGCGGGTGTGACGGAAAGCGCCGTGGTCGGCGTGCCGCACCCGGATTTCGGGGAGGCGGTGGTGGCCGTCATCATGGGTGATGCGGCGGAAGCGGACGTGATCGCCGCCGCGCGCGCGGCTCTCGCGCCCTATAAGCTGCCCAAGCGGGTGATGACGGTGGACGAACTGCCGCGCAATGCGATGGGCAAGGTGCAGAAGAATCTGCTCAGGCAGCAGTTCGCGACCCTGTTCGGCTGACAGGTTCCCGGATCAGCTTTGCAGGATGAAGGGTATTTCGACCATGCCCTTGACCATCACGGCCTGACCGCCGCGGATGATCGGCTCCCAGCGCCATTTGCGCACGGCGTCCAGCGCGGCTTCGTCGAGGCGGCTGAAACCGCTGCTGTGATTGACCGAAATGCTGGACACGCGGCCATCGACGCCCAGCACCAGCATCAGGACGACCGTGCCCTGCTCATGCTTGCGGCGGCTGTCGACGGGGTAGCGGGGCGGCTTGCCCGCCACCATGCGATTGCCGAGGTCGCTGGCCTGAACCACGCTGGGCGGAGCAGGCGGCGACGGCGGGCCGGTCACGGCGGACGGCGGTGCGGGTGGCAGGGACACCGGCTGCGGTGTCGGGTCCGGTGTCGTCTGGATATTAAGCACCGGGGGCAGCAGCGTCTGGACGACCGGCTTGGGCGCCACGACGACGGGCTTGCTTTGCGGCTGTTCGGGCGTTGAGGCGGGCGGCGGCGGCGCGGGCGTCAGGTTGACGACGGTCAGCTTCGCTTCCTGCTTCTTCACGAAATGGTCGCCGATCAGGAAGAGTGCGGCCAGCAGGGCGATGTGGAGCAGGATGGTCAGGATCACCGCAGGCGAGTTGAGCCGCGACCCCTCGCCATAGCGCGCCCGTGGCAGGGGGGGGGCAAGGGCCACTGGCCCCGATGCGGGGAACGCAGGCGCATAGGTCGGAGTCGTCGCAAACTCCTCCGCGCTGATGCTGTCAGCTTCTCGCAACATGCCGACGGGAACCCCCATATATCCTCCGAGTCCTCTAAGCCCTTATCGCAAAGCGTAATGCGAATCAATCGCAGCACTTGTCATTGCATATCGCTCGCAGGATCAAACAGGGACGGCATGAAAAGGCCCCGCCGGAAACGCAGACCGGCGGGGCCAGATCCCCGAAACCGGGTGGCACAGCGCGGGAAGGCGCTGCGGCCGGTTACAGGGCGGGGTAGGACTATCCGATCAGAAGGTGCCGGTCAGGCTGAACACGGCGGAACGCTCGGCACCAGGCTGGCCCCAGCTCGAACCCGTCGAGGTACGGACGGTCGTCAGATATTTCTCGTTGAAGAGATTCTGGACATTGACCTGTGCCCGGAGGTTATCGTTGATCGTGTAGGCAACCATCAGGCGCTGCGTCACATAGCTCGGGACGTAATAGGGCGTCGGCGATGCGGCGGTCGTGGTGTTGAGCAGGTAGCGGCCCTGATAGTTCAGGCCATAGCCAAGCTGGAGTCCGAACGGGAAGGTGTAGCTCGTAAAGATGCTACCAGAATTCTCCGGCGCGAGGGTCAGCCTGGACCCTGCGGTGGGATCGGGAGCGGCCACGCTGTTCGTGCAGGTCGCCGTCGGGGTAGGATTGGCTGGCGTTACCGGGGGTATGAAGCCGGGGTTGCGCAGGCAGAAGTCCGACACGCCCTGGCGAATCTTGGCCGTGATATGCTGGAAGCTGCCGGAGATGGACCAGTTCGGCGTGACATTGCCCGTGATGCCGACGTTGAATCCCTGGGTCCGCTGCTTGCCGTCCAGAACCTGATCGGTAACCGTCGGATCGCCGGAGGCGAGGCGGATCGTGTCCCGGTCGTTGCGGAACAGCGAAGCCGTGACGAGCAACGCCTTTTCAAAGAACTCGGCCTTGGCGCCGATTTCGTAGTTCTTCGTGGTTTCAGGCTTGGTGGTGCAGTTGTTGTTGGCCGTGACCCCCGGCGTCGTCACCGCTTGCGTACAGCCCGTGCTGACCGCCGACTGCGAGGGGCGGCGGCTGTTGCCATAGGCGATGTAGAGGCTGGTGTTCGGGGTCGGCTTCAACACCAGCCCGGCGCGATAGGAGAATAGCGTGTTGCTGAGCCGCGTAAGGCCGGTGATGTCCCCCGTCACCGGGACGGTGTAGTTCCTGCCCGTCACCTTCTCCCAGCGCAGGCCGCCGTTGAATTGCAACCAGTCGGTGAACTTCACCGTGTCGAACAGATAGGCTGCGGTCGACTGCTGGCTGCCCACGGATGTCGATCCGCGAACATAGGTCAGCGGGCCGGTATAGAGCGGGCTCGGCCCCGTCGTGCTGAAGATCGGCCAGACGCCAGTAGCCTGTGAGGCGACGCTACCATAGGCGGTCTGGTCGAAATTCTCCTTCAGATAGGAGGCGCCGATGTTGAAGCTGTGCTCGATGCCGCCGGTGTCGAGCGTGCCGTTCAGGTCGAGCTGGCTGGCGAAGGTCCTGTTATGGATATGGCGCGCGGCGCTGCGGCTGGCCGTCGGGTTGGTTGCGGTCCCCGGATTCGCCTGGAACGTATTCGCCGTCAGGCCCGCAGCGCACGACTGATCGGCAGCCGTCAGAGCTGCACCCGGATTATACGTGCCGCCCGAACCATCGGCGAGACAGTATCTGCCGCCGGGGTTGGTCGTGTTCGTATCCTGAACGATATTCTCATAGCGGGTGAGGCTGCGCAGATGCAGCTTTTCGCCGATGTCCTGCGTGATGATTGCCTGCGCGGCGTCGGACGTGCTGTTCTGCTTGTCCGCGCCATAGACGCCGAAATAGGTCGACCGGCTGATGCCCGGCAGCAGGCCGCCACGCGACGGATAATAGGGAATGCCGTAGAAGGGCAGCGCGTGGTCGGTCAGATGCTCATATTGCAGCACGAGGCTGGTCGGGCCGTCGAGACCGATTTTGAGGGACGGCGCAACGCCCCAGCGGTCCGAGAATTCATAGTCGCGGCCGGGCACGTCGCTCTGGTGATAGACGGCGTTCAGGCGGACTGCGATCAGGTCGTTCAGTCGCTTGTTGATGTCGACCGTGCCGCGCCAGTAATTGTCGGTGCCGACGCCGGCATTGACCTGAATCTTGTCGTCCGCCTGCGGCTGCTTGGTCACGAGGTTGATCGAGCCGGCGACATTGCCGCCGCCGCTGTAGACCGAGTTCGCGCCGGTCGTCACTTCGACCTGCTCGATATTATATGTCTCGTTGCGGTTCAGGTTGGAGCTGCTGCGAACGCCGTTGACGGTGATGTCGTTGCGCGCGTCGACGCCGTTGATGTTGATATTGTCGGCATAGCCGTTGCCGCCTTCGCCAGCGGTGTAGGTGATGCCGGGAACGCTGGCGAGCACGTCGCGCAGGGTCAGCAGGTTCTGCTGTTCGATGTTCGCGCGCGAAATGATCGTGATCGTCTGCGGCGTATCCACCAACGGCGCGGTATATTTTGGCGATGCGGGCTTATCGACCTTCACGCTCGCTTCATCGATGGCGCTGTCGGTGACGGTGATGCCGCCCAGCTTGCGGGCAGGCTCGCCCTCCTGTGCATTGGCCGCTGTAAAGGCCATCGCCCCGACGCAGCTGAGCGCGAGGAGGGATGGCGTGGATGTGGATTTGG
This sequence comes from Sphingobium sp., assembly GCA_036383715.1. GTDB lineage: Bacteria > Pseudomonadota > Alphaproteobacteria > Sphingomonadales > Sphingomonadaceae > Sphingobium. The sequence continues at coordinate 97,342 of DASVNT010000012.1, forward strand.
ACATGACTTTAGGAAACCCCCTATTGTTTCGGAGGTCCGACTATTGAGAGTCGTTATCACTGTCAACGATATTGCGACTCGTTATTATTATCATGTCAAAACATGTCAGACTGTATCAAAGCATGTCGGTCATCTCTGGATGGGGGTGACGTGCCGCCGCTGGGCATCGTCGAGCAGCCAGCAGCGCAACACGCTGGCCAGGTTGGTCGCACCGCCCGCATCGACGCGATCCGCATCGATCCGGGCGACGAGGGCATTGAGGGGAATTTCGCGCGTGCGGGCCGCGCGCTCCAGCGCGTTCCAAAAGGGCGGTTCCAGACTGATGGACGTCGAATGACCCGCAATGGTCATGCTGCGCTTGACGGGGCCGGCATAGATATCCGGCCCCCCCGATTGATTGCGGCCTTCAGGATCGGCTACCGGGCTTGTCCAGCCCGTCAATACATGTGCTGCCCGCCGTTGATCGACAGGGTGGAGCCGGTGACGAAGCCCGCCTCCTCACTGGTCAGGAACGCGACGCCGCGCGCGATCTCCTCCGCATGGCCAAGGCGACCGACGGGGATTTTCGCGACGATCTTCTCCAGAACGGGCGCGGGCACGGCGGCGACCATCTCCGTGTCGATATAGCCGGGCGCGATGGCGTTGACCGTGATGCCGAACTTCGCGCCTTCCTGGGCCAGCGCCTTGGTAAAGCCGTGGATGCCCGACTTGGCGGCGGCATAGTTGACCTGACCATATTGGCCCGCCTGACCGTTGATCGAACCGATGTTGATGATCCGGCCCCAGCCGCGTTCCCGCATGCCGCCGAACGTCGCCTTGGCCATGTTGAAGCAACCGCCCAGGTTGACGCGCATCACTTCGTTCCAGTCGTCGAAGCTCATTTTCGCCAGAACGCCGTCGCGGGTGATGCCGGCATTGTTGACCACGATGTCGATCGGGCCGACCTCCGCCTCGATCCGGGCGCAATTGTCGAGGCACGCCTGATGGTCGCCCACGTCCCATTTATAGGAAGGGATGCCCGTGGCGGTGGTAAATGCCGCTGCCTTGACCGCGTCACCGCCATAGTTGGCGACCACCGTGACGCCCGCATCCTTCAGCGCGAGGCTGACTGCTTCACCGATGCCGCGCGTTCCGCCCGTAACGACTGCTATCTTGCCCATGCGCATCCTCCCTGAATGTTACGGCGGGCAGAGTGCCAGCCGCGTTAAGGTCTAAGCTCGTCCAGCCATCCTGCCAGTTCACGTGCAATCAGGCCGCGATAGAAAGGAATAGCGACCGGATCGGCATTGAGACAGCGCAAAAGTGCGAAATTTCGTCCGCCTTCGTGCAAAAACACTTCTTTACCGCGCAGCCCGATTTCTTCGAGCGTTTCGAGGCAATCGGCGGCAAAGCCGGGGGTGATGACGGCGACGTCCCGCACCCCGTCCCGCACCAGCCCGCGCAAGGTCGCTTCGGTTTCCGGCTCCAGCCATTTCGCGCGCCCGAACCGCGACTGAAAGCTGATGTCCACAGGCCGTCCCAGTGCTTCGCCCAGCAGGCGCGCGGTCTTGAGGCACTGGCAATGATAGGGGTCGCCCAGCGTGAGCGTGCGTTCCGGCATGCCGTGGAAACTGGCGACGATGCGTTCGGGGGCAAAGGCGATTTCGCGAAGTTGCGAAGTCACCGACTGCGCCAGTGCGGCGATATAGGCGGGATCGTCATGATAGGGCGGGAGGGTGCGGATCGCGGGTTGCCAGCGCATCCCGGCCAGAGCGTTGCCGACCGCATCCATGACGCTGGCGGTCGTCGCACCCGAATATTGCGGATAGAGCGGCACGATCAGGATACGATCGCACCCCGCCTGCTTCAGCGCCTCCAGCCGCGTCGCAATGGCGGGGTTGCCATAGCGCATGGCCCAGTCGACGAGCACCTGCTCCCCCCAATGCCCCGCCAGCGCATCGGCGAGGGCGCGCGTATGGACGGCGAGCGGCGACCCCTCCTTCGTCCATACCGCTTGATAGGCATGGGCCGATTTTTTGGGGCGGGTATTGAGGATGATCCCGCGCAATATTGGTTGCCAGACGATCTGCGGAATCTCGACCACGCGGCGGTCGGACAGGAATTCGCGCAGATAGCGTTTTACTGCCCCCGCCTCCGGCGCGTCGGGCGTGCCGAGGTTCACGATCAGTACGCCGAGGCGGCGCTCCGCCACGGACGGATGGGAGGCGGGCACGGGGGTCATCCAGTGTCTTTCATGAACGGCAGGTGGCGCCAGCGGCGGCCCGTCAGGCTGTGGAGCGCCCCGGCCAGCGCGGGGGCGACGGGGGGAACGCCGATCTCTCCCACGCCCGCCTGTTCCTGACGGCTGGCGATCAGTTCGATGGTGATGGTGCCGATGTCCGCCATGCGCGGCAGGTTCATTTCCCCCATCTGCAATGCGGTGGGAAGGCCGTCGCGATAACTGCCCGCCCCGCCCAGCGCGGCCGCCACGCCAAAGATCAGGCCGCCCTCTATCTGTTGCCGCACGATGTCGGGATTGACCGGCGCGCCGCAATCGACCGCTGCCATGATTTTCGGCACGCGGATGCGTCCGCCGTCCAGTGCCGCGTTGACGATCACCGCAATGGCGCAGTCGCCCATGACATGGCAGGCAATGCCCTGTCCGCTGCCCGGCAGCCCGCCCTGCCACTCGCCCAGCGCCGCGACGGTGGTGAGGCAATGGGCGAGACGCGGATTGCCGCCCAGCATCTGGATGCGGAAAGACATGGGCTCGATCGCCGCGACATCCGCCAGTTCGTTGATGAAGCTTTCGCGGAAAAAGGCGCTGTACTGGTCGCCGTTGGAACGCCAGCGCCCGGTCGGCAGGTCGATGCGCGCGGGATGATGGTCCACCGCATAGTTGGCAATCGCATAGGGCGTGTCGAGACCGGACACCGCCAGCCGGTCGGCGGTGGTCGCGGTCGCCGCTATGGCGGTCGCCACATCCTCGCCATGGCCGATGCGCCGCCACAGCTGCGCGAGTGCGGCGGGGGCGGCGACCCTGGCCTGCATCCCCTCGATCACGCCGCCGCGGCCCATTCTCGCGATCATCTTCGCACGCGCGGGCGCACGGGGGCGGTCGTGGATGACGTCCTCCGACCGCGACCATTGCAGTTGCACCGGGGCCTTCATCCGCTGGGCGATCAGCGCGGCCTGGACCGCCGCATCCGCCTCCATCTTGCGCCCGAACGATCCGCCCGCGAACAAGGGGTAGAGGGTGACGGCGCTTTCCGGCAGGTCGAGCGCGTCGGCGACCGCGCTGATGGCGAGGCCGGGCGCCTGGCTCGGCATCCACAGTTCCGCGCGGTCGTCGCGGACTCGTGCGGTCACCGCCATGGGTTCGAGCGCAAGGTGGAGCGCGGGCGCGACGCTGTAGGTCGCGCTGTAAACCCGTGCCTTGTCGAAAACCGGGCCAAGGTCGCCCTGCGCATGGAAGCGTTCACCCTCCCCGCCGTCGAGCGCGGCTTTCAGCGCGCGGTCGATGCTGGTGTCGGACAGCGGCGTTCCCGCCGTCTCGAACACGGGGTCCAGACGCCCCAGCCCCTGATTGGCGGCCCACCAGTTCGTCCCGGTGACTGCCACCCATGTATCGGTCGCCATCACCTCCAGCACGCCGGGCACTTTGCGCGCGGCCCTTTCATCATAGCTTTTGACGCGCAATGCGCCCACCGGCCCCTGCCGGATCGATGCGAACACCATGTCGGGCAAGCGGATGTCGGCGGCATAGTTGGCGGAGCCGTCGATCTTGGCGGGCAGGTCGATGCGCGGCGCATCCGTCCCGATCAGGCGACCCGGATCGGCATCCGCCTTTCCGTCGTCCGTCTTGTCCTGTCGCAGCGGCAATATGGCGGGCACGTCGAAGCCGACCGCCTCATCCACCAGTTCCCCGATGCGCAGCGTGCGCGTGCCGTCGGTGACGAGGCCATCGAGTATGTCGCAGCTCTCCCACGGCACGTCCCAGCGCGCCGCCGCCGCCTTGCACAACAGCACCCGCGCCGCCGCCCCCGCATCGCGATAGGCGTCGCGGAACATCGCCAGCGAGGTGGAGCCGCCGGTCAGGACCAGCGAGGTGCGCCGCGCATATTCGTCGGTCAGCCGGTCGCCAATGGCTCCAGTGGCGCGCACGGCCCCGCTCTCCAGCCATTCTCGCGCCAGCAGCGTGTTGGCATAGAGCGGTCCCGGCTGTACCGGCTGCACCGCGACCGTCCGCCAGTCCGCGCCCAGCTCGTCGGCCAGTATCTGCGGCAGCACGGTATAGACGCCCTGCCCCATCTCCGCCTGCGGCACGAGCGCGATGATCTGGCCCGCGCGGTCGATCTTGAGGAAGGCATTGATGCCCTGCTCACCGGGCGCGAGGTTGAGGCGGGGCGCATAGCTGCGCGGCCACAGCGCCCAGCCAAGGGCAAGCCCACCTGCGGCCGCAGCCCCGACGAAGAAGGCGCGGCGCGATAGGTGCGGCCCCTGCGAGCCTTTCCTCGCCCCGGCCTGCGCCTTTCCGATCTGCCGCACTCTCATCGCCGTCGGTGTAGCGGGGCGGAGGCTGGGTGGGAAGGCTGGATGCGGGGGTGACGTGCTTAGCGTCGGAAGCGGCTCAGCTTATTCTTTGGGGATCCCCGCTTTACCCCACCGCCGCAATCCCAAGACGCGGTATATCGATTGCCGGACAGCGATCCATCACCACGTCCAGCCCGGCGGCCTCCGCGCGGGCAGCCGCCTCCTCAGGCACGACGCCAAGTTGCGTCCAGACCGATTTCGCGCCGATGGCGATGGCTTCGTCGATCACGCCGCCCGCCGCCACGCTCTCGCGAAAGATGTCGACCATATCCACCGGCTCCTCCAGTGCGGCGAGGCTGCCGACGACGGTCTGGCCGTGAATCTGCTGGCCCGCGAGGCCGGGGTTGATCGGGATGACATGATAGCCTTGTCCCAGCAGGAAGCGCATCACGCGGTTGCTGGGCCGCTCCGGCTTATGGGATGCGCCGACCAGCGCGATGGTGCGGGTCGTCTCCAGCAGGCGGGCGATGTCGGCGTCCTGGGTCAATGGCATGGGCAGGCTCCTTTTCCACTTCGAACGTGATGAGCAGTCAACGCCCTGTCACCCCTTGCGGAGCCATTCGGTGATCTTTGCCGCGATGGCGAGGAAGGGTTCCGCTTCCGGTCCGCTGCCCGCCGCAGGGGGCTGCCCCTCGTCCGACGCACGCCGGATCGCGATCTCCAGCGGCACGCGGCCCAGGAAGTCGAGGCTCATCGATTTTGCCGCCGCCTCCGCCCCGCCATGGCCGAAGGGATCGCTGACCTCCCCACAATGGGGGCAGGCATAGCCCGACATATTCTCGACCAGCCCGATGATCGGCACCTTGGCCTGCTCGAACAGGCTGATCGCGCGGGTCGCGTCGATAAGGGCGAGATCCTGCGGCGTGGAGACGATCACCGCGCCCGCGGGCTTGTGCTTCTGGAGCATGGTGAGCTGGATGTCGCCCGTGCCCGGCGGCAGGTCGACCACCAGCACATCCACCCCCTGCCAGTGCGCGTCGAGCAACTGGCCCAGCGCATTGCCCGCCATCGGGCCGCGCCATGCAATGGCCTGCCCCGGCTCGATGAGATGGCCCATGGACAGCATCGGGACGCCATGGGCATTGGGAATGGGGATCATGCGGCTGTCCTCCGCGCGGGGCTTTACCCCCTCGCTCGACAACAGCCGGGGGAGCGACGGGCCATAGATGTCCGCGTCGACCATCCCGACCCGAAAGCCCATGCGCGACAGCGCGACGGCCAGATTGACCGACAGGGTGGACTTGCCGACCCCGCCCTTGCCCGATCCGACCGCGATGATGCGCGGTCCCGCCGCCTTTTCTGCGGTCATGGCGATGCGCACATCCTTTGCGCCCGGCACGCCGATGCTGGCCGCGCGCACCGCGCGTTCGACCCCGGCGCGATCGTCCGGGCCAAGCCCGCCGACGTCCAGAATCACCGTCAATATGCCGTCACGCAGCTTTGCCGAGGCAACACGTCCGCCGCTTGCGGTGGTCAGTTGTTCGAGGATTTCGGGGGAAACGGGTTCGGGCCTGTCAGTCATGGTCGGGGGTCTTATCGCCGTCCTGTTGTGGCGGGAAACAGTTTATCACGCCGAAAATGGCGCTTGCACCTGTTCTTGAGGCAAAGCGGTCCCTATAGTGGTTCCATGACGCTTGTGGAACGCTGGCGGCGCGGTGCGCGCACGCTGATGAACGAGAACAGTCCCTGGGGCGGATCGGGAGGCTCTGACGGCGGCTCCGGCGGCGGTCGGGGCGGTGGTGGAAGCGGTGGCGGTGGCCCCCGTAATCCCTGGAGCCGTCCGTCCGGCGGCGGTGGCGGCGACGAACCGCCCGGTGGCGGGGAGCCGCGTGGCCCCTCTGCGGTCGAGGAACTGTTGCGCCGTGCGCGCTCCTCCTTTGGCGACGGTATGCCCGGTGGCCCCGACAGCCGGTCCCTGTGGCTCTATGGCGCGCTCGGCATCGTCGCGATCTGGCTGGCGACCACCTGTATCCATCGCATCGGTCCGCAGGAACGCGGCGTCGTGACCTTCCTCGGCAGCTTCAGCCGCACCCTCGGCCCCGGCATCGGCATCACCCTGCCCGAACCGCTGGAAAGCGTGCAGCGTGAGGATGTGGAGGAAATCCGCACAATCGACATTGGCTCGACCGGCGAATCGGCCAGGCTGATGCTGACCGGCGACCAGAATATCGTCGATCTCGCCTATTCGGTGCGCTGGAATATCAGCCGTCCGGAACGCTACGCCTTCCAGATCGCGGATCCCGAACGCACCATCGGCGAAGTCGCCGAATCGGCGATGCGCGCGGTGCTGGCGACGGTGACGCTCAACGACGCCATGGGCATGGGCCGCACCACTATCGAGGAGCAGGTTCGCGCCCGCATGCAGGACATTCTCGACGATTATGGCGCGGGTGTCCGCGTTCAGGGCGTCGCGATCAAGCAGGCGGACCCGCCGGAAGCCGTTAACGACGCCTTCAAGGAAGTGTCCGCCGCGCAGCAGACCGCGCAGACCTATATGAACGAGGCGCGCGCCTATTCGCAGCAGCTGACCGCCAAGGCGGAAGGCGAAGCGGCGGCGTTCGACAAGGTCTATGCCCAGTATAAGCTCGCGCCCGAAGTGACGCGCCGTCGCATGTATTATGAGACGATGGAACAGGTGCTCTCCGGCGTGGACAAGACCATCGTGGATGCCAATGGCGTGAACACCTATCTGCCGCTGTCCGAAGTGGCCAAGCGTGCGCCGCAGGCACGGCCCGAAGCGACGGAGGCCGGGCAATGAACGGCGTCCTGCCCCGCAACGCCATCGCGCTCGCCATTTTCGCGATCGTCGTGCTGATCCTGATCGGCTCCACTTTCTCCATCGTGCCGGAGACGAAGCAGGCGGTCGTCGTCCGCTTCGGCGAGCCGAAATATATCATCAACGCCTATAAGCCGAACGAGGTCTTTGGCCGGACCGGCGCTGGCCTCTATGGCCGCATCCCGTTCACCGACCAGATCGTGTGGATCGACAAGCGCATCCAGTCGGTTGAGATGGAACGGCAGCAGGTGCTTTCGACCGACCAGCTGCGGTTGCAGGTCGACGCCTTTGCCCGCTATCGCATCACCAATCCGCTGCGCATGTATATCTCGGCGGGCAGTGAGGATCGTGTGTCGGAGGCGCTGAAGCCGATCCTGGGATCGTCGCTGCGCAATGAGCTGGGCAAGCGGTCGTTCGCCTCCCTGCTCAGCCCGGAACGGGGCGCGGTGATGGAGAATATCCGGTTCAACCTGAACCGCGTCGCGCAGCAATATGGCGCGGAAGTCATCGACGTGCGGATCAAGCGGGCCGACCTGCCCGATGGCACGCCGCTGCAGAGCGCGTTCGAGCGGATGCGGACGGCGCGCGATCAGGAGGCTCGTACCATCCGCGCGGAGGGCGCCAAACAGGCGCAGCTGCTGCGGGCGGATGCCGATGCTTCTGCGTCGGAAATCTATGCCAAGGCCTATGGTCAGGATCCGCGCTTCTATGATTTCTATCGCGCGATGCAGGCCTATACCGCCACATTCGGCCCCAATGCGCGCGGGCAGACCTCCGTCGTCCTGTCCGCGGACAATGACTTCCTGCGTGAATTCAAGGGAGGCCGTTGATTCGGTTTTCCCTGCCCATCATTCAATGCCGGTTAATCCGGCACCGGGCATCCGCGTGATGCGCCTGCCCGTTGGCGGCATGATACCCGCATAGGGCATCGCAGCCGGCCAGCGTTCTGAGAGGAAGGATTATCGTGCGTTACGCTTATGCCATTACCGCCGCCCTGCTTCTGGGGGGCACCGCTCTCAGCCTGACGACCGGAACGCCCACCGTCGCCCAGACCGCGCAGAATGAAGGCCTGGCCGCCGCACCGCGCGGCGCGCCCGGCAGCTTCGCCGACATGGTCGAGCGCCTGCAGCCTGCCGTCGTCAACATCTCCACCAAGCAGCGGGTGAAGGTGCAGAACCAGAACCCGTTCGCGGGCACGCCGTTCGGCAATCTCTTCGGCGGCGGTGACGATGCCCCCGGCGCGGGAGGCCAGCCGCAGACGCGTCAGGCGCAGTCGCTGGGTTCGGGCTTCATCATCTCCGCCGATGGCTATGTCGTCACCAACAACCATGTCGTCGCGCCCGGCGCGGCAGGCGCGACCGTGGACAGCATCACCGTCATCCTGCCCGACCGCACCGAATATACCGCCAAGCTGGTGGGCAAGGACGCAAACAGCGACCTCGCCGTCCTCAAGATCGAACCGAAGAAGCCCCTGCCCTTCGTGAAGTTCGGCGACTCGACCCGCGCCCGCGTCGGCGACTGGGTCGTGGCCATCGGCAATCCCTTCGGCCTGGGCAGCACGGTGACGGCGGGCATCGTCTCGGCGCTCCACCGCAACACCGGCGGCGGCACGGACCGATTCATCCAGACCGACGCCTCGATCAACCAGGGCAACAGCGGCGGCCCGATGTTCGACATGGCGGGCAATGTCATCGGCATCAACTCGCAGATCCTGTCGCCGTCGGGCGGCAATGTCGGCATCGGCTTCTCCATCCCGTCCGAGCAGGCTGTCCCGATCATCGAGACGCTGCGCAAGGGCCTGTCGGTCAAGCGCGGCTATCTCGGCATCCAGATCAGCCAGTTGTCGGAAGACATGGCCGACTCGCTGGGCCTGCCCAAGAATCGCGGCGAATTCGTGCAGGGTGTCGAGCCCGGCAAGGGCGCGGACAAGGCTGGCATCAAGCCCGGCGACGTGATCGTGCGCGTGAACAATCGCGAAGTGACGCCGGACGACACGCTGTCCTTCATCGTGTCGAGCCTGCCCATCGGCTCGCAGGTGCCGATCGAGATCATCCGGGGCGGCAAGCGCCAGACGGTCACGGCGACCGTCGGCGAGCGCCCGTCCGAAGAGCAACTGGCGAAATTCGGCCAGCAGGATGACGAGGATTTCTCGGACCAGGATCCGCAGAGCAGCCAGCAGGCCGGGCAACAGCTTCTGGGCTTTGCCGTCACTCCGCTGACCGCCGGCATCGCGTCGCAGCTCGGCATCCCGACCACGACCAAGGGCGTGGTCATCACCGGCGTCGATTCCTCCACCGACGCGGGGCAGAAGGGCCTGCGCCGCGGCGACGTGGTGCTGACCGCCAATGGCACGCCGGTCGTGACCGAGGCGGAGCTGAATGCGGCGGTGAAAGCGGCCAAGGATGGTGGACGCGCCGCGATCCTGCTCCAGATCCTGCGCCGGGGCCAGCCCGCCGCCTTCGTGCCGATCCGCCTGCGCGGCAACTGATCGGACGACCCGAAATTTACGAGGGGCGCGGAAGCATCGGCTTTCGCGCCC
>DASVNT010000013.1:0-10983 GCA_036383715.1 Sphingobium sp.
GATCTACGAAGGATCGCACAACAGCGTGATCGCGGACATGACCCTGCAACTGCGCCGCCGCCTCGCCCCCTTTCGCCGCGCGCAATTCCATCTGGAGGGACGCCCGCCTCGGTCCCATGCGGAACATGACGTGGTGGTCAAAGCGATCCTGCGCGGCGATGCGGACGCCGCCCATGCCGCGATGCTCCAGCATGTCACACTGGTCGAGGACAGCTATGAGGAACTGATCGCCGCGCGCGCCGCGCCCGCCCTGCCTACGGCCCGCCGCCGCGCCTAAACCATAGGGGAAGGGCGATCCCGCGTCAGACATGGACGAGGTGCGCCACGGTGTCGGCGGGTTCGGTGGTCATTCCCTCCTGCACGATGCGGCCCCGCTGCATCACGAAATAGCGGTCGGCAAAGGCCCAGGCGAAGTCGAGATTCTGCTCCACGATCAGGATGGCTACGCCCAGTTCGCGGCGCACGCGCATCAGCGCATCCTCGATCTGCTGAACGATATTGGGCTGGATGCCCTCCGTCGGTTCATCGAGGAGGAGGAGTTGCGGCTGGCCCGCCAGTGCGCGCCCGATGGCAAGCTGCTGCTGCTCGCCGCCCGACAGCACGCCGGCCTTGCGATCCGCGATCTCCGTCAGCTTGGGAAAGAGTTCATATACCATGTCCGGGATCTTCTTCGGCCCGGTGAACCCCTTGCGGGCGAGCGCGGACAGGCCGACCTCCAGATTTTCCTTCACCGTCATGTGCGGAAAGACATGGCGACCCTGCGGCACGAAGCCGATGCCCGCACGGCTGCGCTGGTGCGCGCTCATCGCGGTCACTTCATCGCCGTGCCAGTAGATATAGCCGCCGGAGCAGGGCAGTTGCCCCATGATCGTCTTCATCAACGTGGTCTTTCCCACGCCGTTGCGGCCCAATACGGTCGCCGCATCTCCGGCCCGCAGGTCGAGCGCGATGTCCCACAGCACCTGCCCCTTGCCATAGGCGGCGCTGACGGATCGCAGGTTCAGGAGATCGGTCACTTCTGCCTCCCCAGATAAATGGCGGCGACTTCCTCGTCCGCGCGGATTTCCGCCAGCGTACCCTCGCGCAGCAGCTTGCCCTGATGGAGGACGATCACATGGCCGCCGAGCTGGCTGACGAAGTCGATGTCGTGGTCGATCACCAGCACGGCATGCTTGCCGAGCAGGGTTTTGATCAAATTCGCGGTCTGGGTGCTTTCGGCCGCGCCCATGCCCGCCGTGGGTTCGTCAAGCAGGAGGAGTTCCGCGTCGGTGGCGACGACCATGCCGATTTCCAGCCATTGCTTCTCGCCATGCGAGAGGTTGCCCGCGATGGCGTCGCGCCGTTCCGTGAGGCCGATCTGCTCCAGTATCTCCTCCGCACGCGCCCGCGCCTCCGCCTCGCCCGCCTTGCCGAAACTGCGCCACCAGCGACGGTCGCGCGTGGCGGCGATGGTCAGGTTGTCGATGACCGACAGGGCGACCAGCACGCCGGGCGTCTGGAACTTGCGGCAGATGCCGAGGCCGACGATGCCATGCTCGCTCTCCCCCTGTATCTCCCGCCCGTGGAACAGCACCTTGCCCGATGTGGGGCGGACGCGGCCGATGATGGCGTCGCACATGGTCGACTTGCCCGCGCCATTGGGACCGATGACCACGGTCATGCTGCCGCTCTCGATGGTCAGCGAGAGGTCGTTGGTCGCCTTGAACCCGTCGAAATCGACGATGACATTCTGCATCTGGAGCATCGGCGGCTTCATGCGACGGGTTCCTCTTCCTTAGCGGGCGCTTCGAACGCGACGGGGAGGGCCGGGCCGGTCGTCCTGCCCTTGCGCCAGCGGGCGAACATGTCGCCAACCTTGGCGGGCTTGAACGGGTGGTCGGGTCCAAAGAGGCCCGCGAGCCCCTTGGGCAGGACGGTGACAGCCAGGATGAACAACAGGCCGAGGCCGTAGAGCCACAGTTCGGGGAAAGCGGTGGAAATCTTGTCCTTGGCGAAGTTGACGAGCAGCGTGCCCGCAATCGCCCCGATGACACTGTCCCGCCCGCCGATGGCCGCCCAGATCACCATTTCGATTGACGGCACGACCCCGACCAGCGCGGGCGACACCACGCCCGCATGCAGGGTGAACAGCGCGCCGGAGACGGAGGTAAGGACCGCCGCGACGGTGAACGCCACCACCTTATACGGCGTGGGGTCATAGCCGAGGAACCGCAGCCGGTTCGACCCGTCCCGCGCCGCGCGCAGCATCTTGCCGTAACGGCTGCCGAGCAGCCACGTGAGCCCGGCCAGCGCCATCACCACGAACAGCAGCGTGACATAATAGAGGCCCCATGCAGTCGTGGGCAGGTTCAGGTTGAAACCGAACAGTGTCTGGTAATCGGTGAGACCGTTGAAGCCGCCGGTCTTGTCCTGCTGGCTGACCAGCAGCGTGGCAAAGGCCAGCGCCAGTGCCTGCGTGATCAGCGCGAAATAGACGCCGCCGATGCGCCGGTGAAAGATCGCCCAGGCAAAGAGCGCCGCGACGACGCTGGGCACGATGAACACGGCGAGGATCGCGACGACGGGGCTTTTGAAGATCGCCCACCACCATGGCAGTTCGGTCAGGCCGGTCCACACCATGAAGTCCGGTATCTCCCCCTCGCCCAGCCCCACCAGTTTGAGGTGCATGGCCAGCGCATAGCCGCCGATGCCGAAGAACACGCCTTGGCCGAGGCTCAGCACCCCGCCCTCGCCCCACAGAAGGACGAGGCCCATGGCGGTGAGGGAGAGGGCGAGGAAGCGGGCGAGCAGGTTCAGGTCATAGGGCGACAACAGCCATGGCGCGGCGATGGCGAGGATCAGGGCGATGCCACCTGCGACGGGTTTCAGGGTCTTGAACGAAGGCATGTCGGCCGCTCCCTTATTCTGCGTCCAGCGCGCGGGACTTGACGGCGATGACGCCAGCCGGGCGGAACTGGAGGAAGAGGATGACGAAAAGCAGGGTCAGAACCTGCGCGAAGCTGACATCCACGAACACTTGGGACAGCGCCATGAACAGGCCGATCATCAGCGCCGCGATGGTCGTGCCGATGATGCTGCCGAGGCCGCCGAGGATGACGACGAGGAAGGCGGTGACGATATAGCCCTGCCCGACATTGGGCGTGACCGGGCCGAGCAGCGCCAGCACCACGCCGCCGACGCCCGCTACCGCCGCGCCGAGCGCGAACACGAAGCAGTCGACCAGACGGACATTGACCCCCATCGCCGCTGCCGTCGGCCGATCCTGATTGACCGCGCGAACCAGCAGGCCGATGCGCGTGAAGCGTAATGTGGCGGCAAGGCCGAGCAGCACGACCGCCGCGATCACCATGATGAAGATGCGCGTGGTCGGCAGTTGCAGGCCGAGGATGTCGAGGCCACCGTCCAGCCATGCGGGCGCGGTCACGGACACGCCGGTCGCACCGAACAGGTCGCGCGCCGCCTGCTGCAGGATCAGGCTGACGCCCCATGTCGCGAGCAGCGTATCGAGCGGGCGGGATGTCAGCTTGGACACCAGCGCCACCTCCAGCACCGCGCCCAATATCCCCGCGCCGATGAACGCGACGACCATGCCCGCGAGGATGCCGAGCGGCCCCGGCACCCACTGGATGGTGAGATAGGCGAGATAGCTTCCCACCATCAGGATTTCGCCATGCGCCATGTTGATGACGCGCATCAGGCCGAAACTCAGCGCCAGCCCCAGCGCCGCCAATATATAGAGCGACGCGACGCTGAAACCGTTGAACAACTGGCCGATCAGAAAGACTGCATCCATGGGTCTGGGCCTTTTCCTGTGGTGTCGCCGTCTGACGTCACCAGATCCCAGCCTGCGCTGGGATGACGGAGGTGTAGTCGGGGCTGCTGCCGCCCCCTTTGACACCCGGATTGCAGAGCGGCTGCCGGATGCCCAAGGGGGCGGAGCGGGCCGCGCGCGGGGTCACACGCGCGGCCAAGCGCGTTCGTCAGATCTTGCAGGTCTTGCCGGGGAAGGTGACCGGATCATAGGGATCGGGATCGATCATCTTCTTGCTGTCCCACAGGATCTTGAACTGGCCGTCGGGCAGAGCCTGCGCGATATAGCCGGTCTGGGTCAGGCTGTTGTTGGGCAGGAACTTGACCGTGCCGAGCGGGGTCGGGACGGCGTCCAGCGTGACGGCGGCGGCGCGGACCTTTGCCGGGTCGGTGCTGCCAGCCTTCTCCGCCGCCGCCTTCCAGATATAGACGTCCAGATAGCCGTGGACCATCGGATCGGTCAGCACCGCGTCCTTGCCGAACTTGGCCTTATAGGCGTCGATGAACTTCTTGTTCTCCGGCGTGTCGAGGCTCTGGAAATAATTCCAGGCGGCATAGCTGCCGTCGAGCAGCGCCGGCCCCATCGCCATGCTCTCCTGCTCGCCGATGGAGAAGGACATGATCGGGATGGTCTTGGACGTCATGCCCGCCGCCGCCATCTGCTTGAAGAAGGCGACATTGCTGTCGCCGTTCAGCGTATTGATGATGATGTCGGGCTTCGCCGCCTTGATCTTGCCGATCACGCCGGAAAATTCGGTGCCGCCCAAGGGCTGATATTCCTCGCCCGACAGGGTCAGCTTGTCGGCCTCGATATGCTTTTTCAGGATCAGGTTCGCGGTGCGCGGATAGACATAGTCCGACCCCACGAGGAAGATCTTTTTATACCCCTTTTCCTTGGCCCAGTCATAGGCGGGGAGCGCCTGCTGGTTCGGCTGCGCGCCGGAATACATGATGTTGGGCGAGCATTCATTGCCCTCGAACTGGACCGGATACCACAGCAGGTTCGCGGTCTTCTCGAACACCGGCAGCATCGCCTTGCGGCTGGCGGAGGTCCAGCCGCCAAAGACGGTGACGACGCCGTCGCTCTCGATCAGCTTGTTCGCCTTTTGCGCGAAAATGGCGGGATCGGATGCGCCATCCTCGACCACTGCCGCGATCTTCTTGCCCAATACGCCTCCCGCCGCGTTGATCTCGTCGATGGCAAGTTCGGTGCTGTTCTTCACGGTGACTTCGGAAATCGCCATGGTGCCGGACAGGGAGTGGAGGATGCCGACCTTGACGTCGCCGCCCGCCGCTCCGCCCGCAGCATTGCCACCCTCCGGCCCCTTGGAGCAGGCAGTAACCAGTGCGGTGCAGGCGAGTGCCGCAGCTATGAACCGTCGCTTGTGGAAGAACTTGCCCATGTCGAATCTCCGTTGTTGCCAGTCGTTTTGCTTGCGTGCTGGCAGTGATGATCGCGCGGCGTTGCGCGGTTCGTCACGGATTGCCCCCGATGACCTGCTCATGATTGTGCAGTGCGGCGACGGGTCGTTATGGGTTATTTGACTTAGGTCCGCCGTGACACCGACGGACAAGGCCCGAAACCGGGAGGACTTTCGTTTCCTATAAGTCAAATAAGGTACATGACTGCTTTAGTTTCCCGTTGAACGGTTGATTTTGCAGCGCATAATCATCGTCATCAGGGAGTGTTCACACGTGCATCGACAGTTTGACAGGGCGGAGGGCGATGATGTGCCTGCCCCCGCTCGCCACCATGCTGCGGTGCCGCGATATTTGCGCAGTCAGGGTGCGCTCGACCTGTCCTTTCGCCGCCGGGGCGACGCGACGGTGATCGACCGCAGTTACCAGTCGGGCTGTGTCCGCATGCGCCTCCCCCGCCGCGAACATCCCGCCGAGCGCCCCTGCGCCGTCCTGATCAACACTGCTGGCGGCGTGGCCGAGGGCGACCGGATCGAGCAGCATATCCGCTGGGATGCGGAGAGCTGCGCGACCGTCACCAGTCAGGCGGCGGAGAAAATCTATCGCGCGCTCGCCCATGGTTCCGAGATCAGCACGCGGATCGAAGTCGGTCCGGGCGCGGACGCCGAATGGCTGCCGCAGGAGACGATCCTGTTCGACGGCGCCCGGCTTCGGCGCGATGCGCGCATCATGCTGGACGAGAACGTCAGCTTTCTGGGCGTAGAGGCGATCGTGCTGGGCCGCGCGGCCATGGGTGAGACGATGCGCGCAGGCTCCCTGCGCGACCGCATGCGGATATGGCGCGGAGGGCGGCTGATCTATGCCGATACGCTGGCGCTCGACGCCGATGTGGAGCGGCTGATGGCCGGGGCGGCGATCGGCGGCGGGGCGAGCGCCATGGCCGTGCTGGTCCATGCCTCCGCCGGGGCCGCCGCGCTGATCGACCCGGTGCGCGAGGCGCTGGAACAGATACGCGGGCGCGGAGCCGCGAGCACATGGAACGGCCTGCTCGCCGTGCGCCTGCTCGCACCCGATGGCGAGACATTGCGCCACGACATTGCCGCCGCCCTCGCCGTACTGCGCGGCCAGCGGCCCCTGCCCCGCGTCTGGAGGTGCTGATCCCATGCAGCTGACGCCCCGAGAAAAGGACAAGATGATGCTCGCGCTCGCCGCCATGGTCGCCCGGCGGCGGCTGGAACGGGGCGTGAAGCTCAATTATCCCGAAGCGGTCGCGCTGATCTCCGACTTCGTGCTGGAGGGTGCGCGGGACGGGCGCTCCGTCGCGGAGCTTATGGAGGCGGGCGCGCATGTGCTGACCCGCGATCAGGTGATGACCGGCGTGTCGGAGATGATCCACGACGTACAGGTCGAGGCGACCTTTCCCGACGGCACGAAGCTGGTGAGCGTCCATGACCCCATTAGATGAGGACTTCATCCCCGGCGAACTCCTCCCGGCACCGGGCGAGCATGTGCTGAACGCGGGCCAGCCCGTCACCGTGCTGCGCGTCGCGAACAGCGGGGACCGACCGATACAGGTGGGCAGTCACTATCATTTCGCGGAGGCCAATGACGGCCTGATCTTCGACCGGGGCGCGGCGATGGGCATGCGGCTCGACATTCCGGCGGGTACGGCGGTGCGCTTCGAACCGGGCCAGACGCGCGAAGTCGAACTGGTGCCGGTACGCGGCAGCCGGACGATCATCGGCTTTCAGGGCAAGGTGATGGGAGTGGTCGCATAATGCCCTATCGCATGTCCCGTTCGGCCTATGCCGACATGTTCGGCCCCACCACCGGCGACCGGCTGCGCCTTGCCGATACCAACCTCATCATCGAGATAGAACGCGACTGCACCATCCTGGGTGAAGAGGTGAAATTCGGCGGGGGCAAGGTGATCCGCGACGGCATGGGCCAGAGCCAGATCACCAATGCGGCGGGCGCGGTGGACACCGTCATCACCAACGCCGTGATTGTCGATTATACAGGCATCTACAAAGCGGACATCGCGCTCAAACGGGGCCGGATCGCCGCCATCGGAAAGGCAGGCAATCCCGATATCCAGCCGGGCGTCGACATCATCGTCGGGCCGGGGACGGAAGTCATCGCGGGCGAGGGCAAGATCGTCACCGCGGGCGGCATCGACGCCCATATCCACTATATCTGCCCGCAACAGGTGGATGATGCGCTGGCAAGCGGCGTCACCACCTTCGTCGGGGGCGGCACCGGCCCCGCGACCGGCACCAACGCCACCACCTGCACGCCGGGGCCATGGCATATCGAGCGGATGCTGATGGCGGCGGAGGGCCTGCCCATCAACCTCGCCTTCTCCGGCAAGGGCAATGCCAGCCATCCCGCCGCCCTCGAAGAAATGGTGCGGGCAGGCGCGGCGGCGCTGAAACTGCATGAGGATTGGGGCACCACCCCCGCCGCCATAGACTGCTGCCTGTCGGTCGCGGACCGGATGGACATTCAGGTGATGATCCACACCGACACGCTGAACGAAAGCGGCTTTGTCGAGGACACCATCGCCGCCTTCAAAGGCCGCACCATCCACGCCTTTCACACAGAGGGCGCGGGCGGCGGCCATGCACCGGATATCCTGAAGCTGGCGGGCTTTCCCAACGTCATTCCCTCCTCGACCAATCCGACCATGCCGTTCACGGTCAATACCATCGACGAGCATCTCGACATGCTGATGGTCTGCCATCACCTCGACCCGTCGATCCCCGAAGACCTCGCCTTTGCCGAGAGCCGCATCCGCAAGGAAACCATCGCGGCGGAGGATATACTGCACGACATGGGGGCGCTGTCGATCCTGTCGTCGGACAGTCAGGCGATGGGCCGCGTGGGAGAGGTCGTCATCCGCACCTGGCAGACGGCGCACAAGATGAAGGCGCAGCGGGGCGCGCTGCCCGGCGAGACGGGCGACAACGACAATCTGCGCGTCCGCCGCTACATCGCCAAATATACGATCAACCCCGCCATCGCACAGGGCATGGCGGCGGAAATCGGGTCGGTGGAGGTGGGCAAGCTGGCCGACCTCGTCCTCTGGTCCCCCGCCTTCTTCGGCGCGAAACCCGATCTGGTCATCAAGGGGGGCATGATCGTGTCCGCCATGATGGGCGATCCCAACGCCAGCATCCCGACGCCGCAGCCCGTGCACCACCGTCCCATGTTCGGCAGCCTTGGCCGGGCGATGGCGGCAAGCTGCATCACCTTCGTCAGCCGCGCGGCGTTCGAGGGGGACGTGGCGGGACGCCTCGGCCTT
Organism: Sphingobium sp.; assembly: GCA_036383715.1. GTDB lineage: Bacteria > Pseudomonadota > Alphaproteobacteria > Sphingomonadales > Sphingomonadaceae > Sphingobium. The sequence goes on from DASVNT010000013.1 coordinate 8,534, forward strand.
GAGCGGGCCGTCATCCCCGTCATGGGCGTGCGCGGCATCGGCAAGCAGGACATGAAGCTGAACGACGCGCTGCCCGTGATCGAGGTCGATGCCGAAACCTATGAGGTACGCGCGGACGGCGAACTGCTCACCTGCGAACCGGCGAGCGAACTGCCGCTCGCCCAACGCTATTTCCTGTATTGAGAGGCTCCATGCTGCGGATCGTCACGATTGAAAAAGCCGGGGAGACGGGCGAGGCGCAGGACGCGGTGCGGCTTGACCATGACCAGCGGTCGCGACGGCGCATGGTGTTCCGCACGGAGAAGGGCGCGTCGATCCTGCTCGACATGGCGCGGCCCGCGACCCTGCGCGACGGCGATGCGCTGACACTGGAGGATGGCTCGCGCGTCACGGTGGAGGCGACGGCGGAGGCGCTGCTCGAAATCCGCGCTGTATCGACGGCGGAACTGGTGCGGATCGCCTGGCATCTGGGCAATCGCCACTTGCCGACCCAGTTGGTGCCGGGCAGCGACGGCGGCACGCTACGCATCCGCCACGATCATGTCATCGCGGACATGGTCGTCGGGTTGGGCGGCACATGGGACGCGATCCTCGCGCCCTTCGACCCGGAAGGCGGGGCTTATGCGGGCGGCGGTGGTGGGCAGGCCCATGGGCACTCGCATAGCCACGATGATCACCACCATCATCACGAGCATGAGCATGGCTGATCCCTCGGCCCTGTATGACCTGATGAGCTGGATGTCGCCCGCATGGCCCATCGGTGGCTTTGCGCATAGCGGCGGCCTCGAATGGGCGGTGGAGGACGGACTTGTCACCGACCGGGCCACCACCTTGCGCTGGATCGCGGACATGATCGACCATGGCGCCATCCACAATGATGCAGTGCTGTTCGTCCATGGCTGGCGCGCGGCGCATGCTGGCGATGCGGAGCGGTTGGCGGAGGTGGCCGAACTGGGCGCGGCATCGCAGACCGGCCATGAACGCCGCCTCGAAGCCACGGCGCAGGGCGCGGCCTTTCGCCGCATCGCGCTGTCCACGGCGGGCGCGTCGGCCTTTCCGGCCCTGCTGGCGCGCGTGGAGGACGACGACCTCACCTATCCCGTCGCTGCTGCCGTGCTGTTTGCGGCTCATGACATCGAACTGGAGGCGGCGCTGACCGCGTGGCTCCATGGCGTGGTCGCGAACCTCGTCTCGGCGGCGCAGCGGCTGGTGCCTCTGGGCCAGACGGACGGACAGCATGTGCTGCGCGACAGCCGCGCCGCCGTCTTCGCCGCCGTGGAGCGGGCGGTCGCCCTGCCGGAGGACGGCGATCCCTTCGACGCGATGGGCGGTTGCACGCTGGTCGCGGACATTGGCTGCATGGCGCATGAAACCCAATATACGAGGCTGTTCAGGACATGAGCGACACCCCCTCCTCCCCCTCCCACAACGGCCCGCTGCGCGTCGGCATCGGCGGCCCGGTCGGCTCCGGCAAGACCGCGTTGATGGATGCGCTGTGCAAATATCTGCGCGACCGATATGACATCGCGGCGATCACCAACGACATCTACACGCGGGAGGACGCCGAATTCCTGACCCGCGCAGGGTCGCTGGTGCCCGAACGCATCATCGGCGTGGAGACGGGCGGCTGTCCGCACACCGCCATTCGCGAGGATGCGTCGATCAACCTTGCCGCCGTCGATCAGTTGTCCAAACGCTTTCCCGGCCTCGACCTCATCCTGATCGAAAGCGGGGGCGACAATCTCGCCGCCACTTTCTCCCCGGAACTGGCCGACCTCACCATCTACGTCATCGACGTGTCGGCGGGGGACAAAATCCCGCGCAAGGGCGGACCGGGCATCACGCGATCCGACCTGCTGGTCATCAACAAGATCGACCTCGCGCCCTTTGTCGGCGCCAGTCTGGAGGTGATGGACCGCGACGCGAAAAAGATGCGCGGCGCCCGTCCCTTCGTCTTCACCAATATCCGCGCCGGGCAGGGACTGCCGGAGATTGCGCGTTTCATCATCGCCACGGGCGGCCTGCCGGAAAGGAACCTGCCATGACCCCTCTTCATCGCCTGCTGATACCCGGCACGATCCTCATGTCCGCCGCCCCCGCGCTCGCCCATCCGGGGCATGAGGAAAGCGGGCTGGTCGCGGGCCTGCTCCACCCGCTGAGCGGCATGGATCACCTCGCCGCGATGGTGATGATCGGGCTGTGGGCGGGCATGGTCGCCGGGCGCGCTTTGTGGGTGCTGCCCGCCGCTTTCCTGTCCGCCATGCTGGCCGGATTCGCCTATGGCGCTCTGGCGCAAAGTGGCGGCGGCGGGGCGGAGAGGCTCATCATCCTGTCGGTGCTGGCGCTGGGCGGTGCGGTGGCGCTGAAGCTGCACGCGCCGCTGGTGCTGGCGGCGGGCATGGCGGGCCTGTTCGGTTTCGCGCATGGGCTAGCGCACGGGCTGGAGTCGC
>DASVNT010000014.1:0-5732 GCA_036383715.1 Sphingobium sp.
GCATGTTGAGAGGAAGTCGGGATGGACATCCAGTTGCTGATCAAAAATGGTACGGTGGTCGATGGTTCGGGTCGGCCGGCCTATGCCGCCGACGTCCGCGTCGCCGGCGGGGTGATTACGGAAATCGGGCAGGGGCTGGAGCCCGGCGTCGGCGAGCGGCTGTTCGACGCGAGCGGCTGCTATGTAGCGCCCGGCTTTATCGAAACGCATAATCATTGGGATGGCGGCGTCTGGTGGTCGCCCAATCTCGATCCGCTGCCCGGCTATGGCGCGACCACGACCATCAACGGTAATTGCGGCTTCTCGCTGGCTCCAGCGCCGAAGACGGAAGAAGACCGGCAAAATGTCATCGATATCTTCAACTATTTCGAGGATATTCCCGAAGAGCCGATGCAGAAGATCGTTCCGTGGAACTGGTCGAAGTGGAGCGAATATAAGGCGTCGATGCAGACGGGGGTCCGGCTGCCGCTGAACTTCTGCTCCTTCTGCGGCCATATTCCGATGCGCCTCGCGGTGATGGGTCAGGATGCGTGGAGCCGCGCCGCCACCGCCGATGAAATCGCGCAGATGTGCGCGCTGCTGGACGATGCGCTGGCCGCCGGTGCGCTTGGGCTGTCGTCCAACTTCCTGGACTATGACAAATATGAGCGCCCCCTGCCTTCGCAGCAGGCGGACGATGCGGAGCTGGAAGCGCTGATGCGCGTCATCGCGCGCTATCCGGGCGCGACTTTCCAGGTCATCCTGGACTATTTCATGCGCTTCACCGCCAACGACACGCTGGAGCGCATGGGCCGCCTCGCCAAGGCAACGGGCGTCAAGATGCAGTGGGCGGGCATGCCTTCGCTCGAATATATGGCGCCCCAGCTGCCGCGATCGAAGAAACTGCATGAACAGTTCAAGGCGGAAGGCCTGCCGATCTTCACCGCCTTCAACGTCATCTCTCCCACGTCGGTGATCAACTTTGGTCGGACGCTGGTCTTCGGCCAGAATGGCAATCCGGTCTGGCAGGATCTGGTGAACCAGCCGGGCTGGGAGGCGAAGGCCGCCCTGCTGGCCGATCCCGCATGGCGCGCCAAGGCGCGCGAGGCGTGGGACAATCAGTTCGCCCATTCCTACCTGCATGATCCGAGCGCCATGCTGCTGCGCGAAAGCGAATCCGGCTATGGCCCGGTCGGCGTCACGCTGGCCGACTATATGGCGCAAGGCGGGATCGCCCATGCGTCCGACGCGATGGCCGAATGGGTGCTGAACAACGGGCAGGAGTCGACCATCCTCAAGCGCTCATGGGAAAAGAGCGAAGAGGTGCTCGAATATCTGCTGGAGGACAGCCATTCGCTCGCCAATGTGTCGGACGCCGGCGCGCACGGGAAGCTGTTTTGCGGAGCGGGTTATAACGTCTTCCTGCTCACCGACTATGTGCGCGACCGCAAGGTCATCTCGCTCGAACAGGGCGTGCATATGCTGACATGGCGGCTTGCCGAGTTTTTCGGGCTGCACGACCGGGGCCTGATCGAAGTGGGCAAGGCCGCCGACATCACGGTGTTCAACCTGGATGAGATCGAGATGCGTCCCGAAAAGAAGACCTGGGATGTGTGGGACGGCACCGGCGGGCGGACCTATCGCTACACGCGGGACGCCGCGCCGATGCGGCTGACGCTGGTAAATGGTCAGCCGACCTTCGACCGGGGCGAATTCACCGGACGCTATCCGGGCGAGTTCATCGGGCCCAAGGTCGGCAGCGCCCTGGCTCTGGCGGCGGAATAGGTCCTTGGCCAAAGGCGCGATCGAGGCGGCGGAGCAACGGGAGGAGGCTCAGGAAGCCAATCCTCCCTTGCTGCCCGCCGTTCCGAGCGATCGCAAGGAAAGCAGCCGGGAACGGCTGCTTTCCGCCGGCGCGTCCGCCTTTTGCGCGCGCGGCTATTTCCCGGTTTCGGTGGAGGACATCGCGTCGGCTGCGGGCGTCAGCCGCATGACCTTCTACCGGCATTTCACGGGCAAGGCCGAACTTGCCGCCGAGCTGTTCCGCCGGAGCAGCGGCATGGCGGAGCCGCATTATCTGGCGATCGCGCAGACAGACTATCACGACCGCGAGGTCGTGCGAGGATGGATGGAAAGCCTGTTCAGCGCCGACCGGCAGCGCCGCCACCTGCTGCGCGTCTTCATCCAGGCCAATGTGGATGCTCCTGCTTTTTCGGAAGCGGGGCACGGCTTCATCGACGGGCTGGCGGCGAAGCTGGGGGAGCATATCCCGGCCTTTGCGAATGGTGGTTCGGATGGGGGTGGCCGCAGGCGCCATGTCGAAGCCTGGCTGTTGCTCTATGATATTTTGAACCATAGCAATCACGCGGCGCTGGGATCGGGCATAGCCACCGATCCGCTGACGATCGACATATTGGCGGATCGTTTCTCGGATTTTGTCGAGCGGCATCCCTGACTGCGGCTCTTGTCGGCCCGGATCGCATTGTGCGTTAAATCAGGATCAGTTTCCCCTCCCCCGTTCGGGCTGAGCTTGTCGAAGCCCACTTCTTTCTTTGAAGAAAAGTGGAACCCTTCGACAAGCTCAGGGTGAACGGAGGGAGGGGGGCTGATCCTGATTTATACCATGCTCTAAGTAGGTTGGCGCGGCATTACGGCTCAGTCGATCTCCGCCAGGATCTTGCCCGGATTGAGGATGTTGTCCGGATCGATCGCCTTCTTGAGCGTGCGCATCAGCGCGATTTCGCTTTCCGACCGGCTCCAGGGGAGGAAGGCCCGGCGCACGGTGCCGATGCCGTGTTCGGCGGCGATGGAGCCACCGACCGTTTTCACCGCATCATAAATCGCATTGTCGAAAGCGCGCTGAATGTCCGGATTCATCTCGCCGATGCTGAGGATCGCGTGGAGATTGCCATCGCCCGCATGGCCGTAGAAAAGCGCGGTGAGGTTGGAAAAGGCCGCCAGATTGTCCCGCGCCGCGTCGACGAAGGCAGGCATGTCACCCACCCCCATGGACACGTCGTAGGAAGCGAAGGGGCGCAGCGGAGCGAGGCCGGGCGCAAGATCCTCGCGCACCGCCCACAGCGCCTCACGCTCCCGCTCCGACTGGGCGATCACCGCGTCCGCGACCTTGCCCTCCTCGATCAGCGCCATCAGCGCGCGCTCGAACTGGGAGACATCGGCGTCCTCGTCGCCGCCCATGGCTTCTACGACCGCGTAGAAGCCGTGCCCTTCCGGCATGGGCGGCTGCCGCTGGTCGCTGAGCGCCCGGCTCATGGCGGCGTAGAAATCGCCCCACATCAGTTCGAAGGACGACAGGCGGCCCGAAAGCGTCACTTCCAGCCGCCGCAGGACGCGGATCGCTTCCTCGAAAGTTTCCGTCGCGATCAGCGCGGTCTGGCGCGATGTCGGCAGCGGCCGCAACCGCAGCACGGCGCGGGTGACGATGCCAAGCGTGCCTTCGCTGCCGATCAGCAGATGTTTCCAGTTATAGCCCGCATTGTCCTTCAGCATCTTGGTCAGCGAGGTGATGACGGTGCCGTCCGCCAGCACCGCCTCCAGCCCCAGCACCATGTCGCGCATCATGCCCCAGCGCAGCACGCGGTTGCCGCCCGCATTGGTGCCGATGACGCCGCCGATCATCGCCGAACCGCGCGCGCCCAGGTCGAGCGGCAGCAGCGTTCCTTCCGCCTCCGCCCTTTCCTGCGCGATCTGGAGGATGCAGCCCGCTTCGACGGTCATGGTCATGGACAGATGGTCGATTTCCACCACCTGGTTCATGCGTTCGAGCGACAGGGCGATGCCCCCGTCGGTCGGAACCGCCGCGGCGCAGGTGCCGCTCTGCCCGCCGATCACCGTTACGGGGACGCGCGCTTCATGGGCCAGCTTGACGACCGCCGAGACTTCGGCGGTATTCGCGGGCTTGACCGCGAAGGCGGGCGAAGACGCATATTTGCGCGAAATGTCCAGCCGATAGCGTTCGCCAATGGCGTCGCCTGCCGCCACGTTGCGCTCACCCACGATATCGGCAAGTCGCCGCGCCAGATCCTCGCTCATCCTGCTCTCCATCCCATCACGATCGCATGTGCGGCCAACGCCCCATTTCGCGCAAGCCCGGATTGCGGCCATCGCCCCGGCGTTGGATCACAAGCCCCCAGCGCGGCGGCGATGGTTGACAAGCAAGCCGCTCCCGCGTCAAGCCACTGCGCGACTTTCAACGCAACAAAGCGGCGGCGCGCCGTCCGCTTCATCAGGAACGGATGACATGAACCAGGACGTGACCGCAGCCATTCTGGACGCCGAAAAGCAGCGCTGCGCCGCGATGCTGAAGAATGACCCGGCGGGTCTGGACGCGATATTGGACCCGCGCCTTTCCTTCGCCCACGCCACCGGCGCGGTCGATGACAAGGCCGCCTATCTCGCCAAGATGGCGGAAGGGAAGATCGACTATATCGCCATCGAATGGAATGATCCGGTCGTTACCGCGCTGGGCGACGCCCATGCGCTGCTCAATGGCCGCATGGGGACGCATGTGCGCGTCAACGGCGTTGAAAAGCAGCTCGACAACCGGGTGACGACGGTCTGGGCGGCGGGCGACAAGGGCTGGCGGCTGCTCGCATTCCAGTCGACGCCGATGAAGCTGGCCTGAGGGCGGAAGTCCGCCTCAGACCGGTTCGACGGTGATAGGCAGATTCGTCCAGCCGATCTGGAATTCGGACACCGCCCATTCGCCGTCTTCGGGATGGAGCTTGTAGCTCTTCGTCGCCGCCAGCAATTCGCGCAGCATGATCTGCCCTTCCAGCCGCGCCAGATGGATGCCGATGCAGAAATGCGGGCCCACGCCGAAGCTGAGCATCCGCCGCGCCTTGCGGTTCCAGATGAAAGCGTCGGGATTTTCGAACTCGCGCGGGTCGCGATTGGCAGCCGCGATCAGCAGCAGCACGCGCTGCCCCGGCTGCACGGTGACGCCCGCCACTTCAACCGGAACCTTGGCGGTGCGACCGAACCACTGCGCAGGCGCATTGTAGCGCAGCATTTCCTCAAACGCGATCGGCGCGTTGGCGTCGATATCCGCGCGCACGGCCGCCAGCTGATCGGGATGCTTTTGCAGTTCGAGCAGGCCGCCCGACAGGACCTTCGGCACTGTCTCCGTCCCGCCGACCAGGATGGCGAGGATGTCGGTCGCGATCTCTTCATCGGTCTGGGGACGGCCGAGCATGTCGCCATGGATCAGCGGATCGATGACGGGGCTGGCGACGCCCTGATCCTGACGGCGACGGCGCACCGCCACCTTGAGGAAATCGATGATCTCCGCCCGCGCGACCATGCCGTCGGCGGTCGGACCCGGCTTGTCGGGATTGCGCGCCACCATGCGGTTGACGAGGTCGATGATATGGCCCGAATCCTCGACAGGCAGGCCCATGACGATGGCGGTCGCGCCCACCGAGATATAGCTGGCGAAGTCGCCGTTCACGTCGAAATGGCCACGCGGCAGCAGTTCGGCCAGCCGGTCGCGGATCAGTTTCGTGATGGGCTCCGCCAGCTTGCCGATATTGCCCTTCAGGAACGGGGAAGCGAGCGCCTGGCGGAATTTGGTGTGGTAGGGCGCGTCGAGAAACAGGAACATCGACTTGGGGTCGAGCTTCATCGGCGGCGGGCTGCCGGCATTATGGACCAGCATCTGGTCGCGCGAGAAGACCTGCCCTTCCGTTTCGGAAAAATGCTTCGAGTCCATGAAGGCGTTCCAGACGTCTTCA
>DASVNT010000015.1:0-9177 GCA_036383715.1 Sphingobium sp.
GACGAAGGCGTCGGACAGGGTGAAGGCGACCTCGCGTCCCGCATCCCGTGCGGTGGCGATGGCGCCGCGCATGGCCGCGCGCGGTTCCTCTGGATCCCACAGATAGCCCTCCAGATAGAGGATGCGGGCCGAACGGATCAGATCGGCGTCGATGGCGGCGGGCGGAAGATGCTGCGACGCGCCGAGGAAGGTGTTCATCGTGCGCTGCGCATCCGGCGTCACCATGATCAGGCAGCGCGCCGTCGGCGGCTCCTCCGTGCGGGCAGGCGTGTCGAAACGGATGCCGAGCGCGCGGATGTCGTGGCTGAACACCTGCCCCAGCGTATCGTCGCGCACCTGCCCGATGAAACCGCAGGACCGGCCCAGCGCCGCCATGCCCGCCAGCGTGTTCGCCGCCGAACCGCCCGACACTTCCAGCCCTGCCCCCATGTTCGAATAGAGCAGTTCCGCCGTCGCGGTGTCGACCAGCTGCATCCCGCCCTTAACGAGGCTGTGCGTGGCGAGGAAATCATCGTCGGCGCGGGCGATCACATCGACGATGGCATTGCCGATCGCCACGATGTCCAGAGTGGGTTCGGTCACGCACTATCCTTTGCATCTTGAAAGATGCGGGCGTCCTATCGCTCGCCCTGCCCCGGCGCAAGACTGGCGCTCTCTTCCGACCAGCCGCCGCCCAGCGCCTTGAACAGCGCCACCGCCGCCTGTCCCCGCGCCCGGCCCGCCGCAATGGCGCCCCGTTCGGCGGCGAGGCGAGCGCGGGTCGCGCGCATCAGGACCAGACGGTCGTCCTCGCCCCGGTTCGCGCGCTGTTGTGACAGGGCAAAGGCGCTGGTCTGCGCCGTCAATGCCGCATCCGCCTCCCCCTGTGCGGTGCGCGCATTGAGGAAGCGGTTGATCGCCGCCTCGCTGTCGGACAGCGCGCCCAGCACCGCCTTTTCATAGCGGGCGGCGGCGGCATCGGCGCGCGCGTCGGCGGCGCGGATTTGCGCGCGGATCGTGCCACCTGCGAAGATCGGCCAGGAGAAGCTCGGCCCGAACTGGAAGCGTGTGCTGCCCCCGTCGAGCAGGTCGCCGCTGTTGCGGGCCTGCTGCCCGATGCTGCCGAGCAGGGAGACGCGCGGGAACAGCTCGGCCTTCGCCACGCCGATATCCGCTGTCGCCGCCGCCAGCTCCCGCTCCGCCCGCCGAATATCGGGGCGGCGTTCGAGCAGGTCGGAACGCACACCGGCAAGGATGCTATCGGGACTGTGCGGCACGGGTCGGGGTGTGGCTATCAGGCCGGGCGCGATCTCCTCCGGCGGCGCTCCCACAAGCGCAGCGATGCGATAGGCCGCGCCCGTCACCTGCGCGCGCGCGTCGGGCACGGCGGCTGCGCTGGTCCGCGCGGCGCTGTCCGCGGTGTCGAGGTCGAGCCGGGACACTTCCCCCGCATCGAAGCGCAGGCGGGTGAGGCGGGCCAGTTCCGCGTCCGCCCGTGCGACCGCCTCCAGCGCGGCGGCATCCGCCTGCCCCGCGCGCAGGTCGAAATAATTGCGGGCGATCTCCGCCGAGAGGGCGACCATCACGTCGCGCCGCCCGGCCTCCGCCGCGTCGGTACGAGCGGTCGCCCCCTCCACCTTGCGCCGCTGCCGTCCCCAGAGGTCGAGTTCCCAGCTCGCATCGAAGCCTGCGTCGAACAGCGGAAAGTCGCGCGCGAAGCCGGGAATGGCGTTGATCGGGAACTGCCCATTCTCCGAAAGCCGGTTCTCCGTATAGCTGCCCTTTGCGGTGAGGCTGGGGAGCGCGCCCCCGGCGGCGGCATCGCGATTGGCCCGCGCCTCGCGCAGCCGCGCCTCCGCCTCCGCCACATCGGGCGCTTTCGCCAGCGCGCGCTCGATCAGGGCGGTGAGGTCAGCATCGCCGAATTGCCGCCACCAGAGGGGATCGACCGCGCCCGCCGTGGCAGGCTCCACCCAGTTCCCCGTCGTGGCGGGCGTGGCCGGGCGCTTGTAATCCGGCCCGACGGTGCACCCGCCCAGAACCAGCACCAGCGCGATGAGGGGAAGTCTTTGCATCGGGATCACTCCATGCGCGCCCGGAACAGCCAGGCGGACCCGCCCAGCGTGATGACGGCGATGATGACGAGGGGCCAGAGCTGGCCGAAGACGGCGCCTGCCGACATGCCCTTCAGGAACACACCCTGCACGATGACGAGGAAATAGCGGACGGGATCGGCATAGGTGATGATCTGCATCCAGCCCGGCATATTCTCGATGGGGCTGGCATAGCCCGACAGCATGATCAGCGGGGTGGAGATGACGAACGATCCCAGAAACGCCTGCTGCTGCGTCGAACAGAGCGACGACACGAACAGCCCGACCCCGATCAGGGTCAGCGTGTAGACGGTCAGGCCAAGGTAAAAGAGGATGAGCGAGCCGCTGAACGGCACGCCGAACATGATCTGCGCCAGAATCAGGAACATGGTGCCGTTGAACAGGCTGACGAGGAAGGGCGGCACCATCTTGCCGATCACGATCTCGTGGATGCGCAGGGGGGACACCATCAACTGGTCGAAGGTGCCCAGTTCGCGTTCCCGCGCGACGCTCTGCGACGTGACGGCGACCGCGCCGATCATGGTGATGAGCGCGATCAGCGACGGCAGGGTGAACCAGATGAAATCGAGCGAGGGGTTGTACCAGTGGGTGACGACGGTGCCCGCCGGCATGCTGCGCGCGGAAAGGTCCGCGCCCATCTCGCCCGCTATCCGCCCGATATAGCCGGATACGATCTGCGCCGCGTTGGACTTGCGCCCGTCCAGCACCACGCCCAGCGTCGCGGGTTGGTGCGTGTCGATGCGGCGGTCGAAATCGGGGTCGATGACGATGGCCGCCATCACCTCCTGATCGTCGATGGCCGTCCGCAGCGCCTGCGGGGACTCCAGCCGTTTGATCGTGCGGAAGGTCGGACTGCCGTCGATGCGCGCCACCAGTTCGCGGGCATGGATGCCGCCCGAACGGTCCAGCACGCCGATGTCGACATTGGTCACGTCCAGCGTGGTCGCATAGCTGAAGATGAACAACTGCATCAGCGCGGGCGCGATCAGGATCACCCGCGCTTTCGGATCGCGCAGCGCGGCCCATATTTCCTTCACGATCATGGCGCGCAGGCGGTTCACTGGTCCAGCGTCCTCTTCGTCACGCGGAAGGCGAGGTAGAAGAATCCCACCCCGAACCCCAGCATGATGGCGATATTGGGCAGGATCAGGCCCCAGAGGTCGCCCGCCAGGAACACCGTCTGCAACGAGGGGATCAGGTAGCGCGCGGGCACGATGTACGTGATCGCCTGTATCGGCCACGGCATCGACGCGATCTCGTACAGGAACCCCGACAGCAGGAAGGTGGGGAGGAAGGCGGAGAGCAGCGCGATCTGGCTCGCGACGAACTGGTTCTTCGTCGCCGCCGAGATGAACAGCCCCATGCCCAGTGCAGGCATCAGGAACGCCGCCGATATGGCGAGCAGCGCCAGCACGCTCCCCCGGAACGGCACATGGAAGAAGATGAGGGCGAGAATGGTGCAGATCGCCATGGAGCTGAGGCCGAGCAGGAAATAGGGCAGCACCTTCGACCCCACGAACTCCACCATGCTGATCGGCGTCGCCATGATCGCCTCCATCGTGCCGCGTTCCCACTCACGCGCGATGACGAGGGCCGTGAGCAGCGTGCCGATCATCGTCATCACGATGGCGATGGAACCGGGGACGAGAAAATAGCGGCTGCGCAGCGCGGGGTTGAACCAGAAGCGGTTGCTGACGCTGATGGGCGGCTCGCTCGCCCCACCCATTTCCTCCGCCATCCAGCCGCTGCGCACGCCATCGGCATAGGCGCCGAGGAAATTGGCGGTATTGGGCTGCGACCCGTCGGTGATGACCTGAATGGGCGGCGGATTGCCGCGTTTCATTCCCTCGCCGAAACCCTGCGGAATGACGATGATGCCGCGCTCTTTGCCAGAGACCAGCACGTCCCGCACCGCCGCCACGCTGCGTGCCGGGGTCACGTCGAAATAGGCGGAACGGGCGAAGGTGGTGGCGAGGCTCATCGCCTGCGCGCTCGAATCCTCCACCACCAGCGCGACCCGCACGCGCGACGCGTCGAGCGACACGGAGTAGCCGAGCAGGAACAGCAGGAACGGCGGCAGCAGGAAGGCGATGAGGAAAGTCGACGGATCGCGCGCGACCTGGATGAACTCCTTCATCACCAGCGCGCGGAACCGGCGCATGTCGAAGCGCCTGCCGGGAGCGGCTTCGCTCATGCCGCCTCCCGATCTTCGCGCAGGGCGTCGGACTGTTCGATCAGCGCGATGAAGGCGTCCTCCATCGTCGGGTCGTCCACGCCCGCAATCCGGCCCGCCTCCGCCTTCAGCGCGTCGGGCGTGCCGCTGGCGATCTGGCGCGCGCGGTAGATCAGCGTGACGTCATCGCAATATTCCGCCTCGTCCATGAAATGGGTGGTGACGAGGACGGTCACGCCCTTTTCGACCAGCCCGTTGATGTGCATCCAGAACTCGCGCCGCGTCACCGGATCGACGCCGGACGTCGGCTCGTCGAGGAACAGCACCGGCGGCTCGTGCATCACCGCGCACGCCAGCGCCAGCCGCTGCTTGAAGCCCAGCGGCAACAGGCCCGCATTCTCGCGCAGGTGCGGGCCGAGTTCGAACACCTCCGTCATGCGCTCGATAGCGCGCGCGGCGTCGGCGCGGCCAAGGTCATAGGCGCCCGCGAAGAAATCGAGGTTCTGCTGCACCGACAAATCGCCATAGAGCGAGAATTTCTGCGCCATATAGCCGAGCGAGGCGCGCGCATTGGCTGCCGAGTGCAACAGATCGTTGCCCGCCACCGCGCCGCTGCCGCCCGTGGGGGTGAGCAGGCCGCAGAGCATCTTGAACGTCGTGGACTTGCCCGCGCCATTCGGCCCCAACAGGCCGAAAATGCGCCCCTGCGGAATGGCGAAGTTCATATCCTCCGCCGCAGTGAACTCCCCGAAACGCTTGGTCAGGCCTTTGGCCTCTATCGCCAGAATCTCGCTTTTCGGGATGGTGCGATAGGCTCCGGCAAGGCGGCTCGTCCCCTTCGGCCCGCCGCCCAGCCGCTGGATGAAGCCATCCTCGAAGCGGGGCGCCAGCGGCTCGACCACCGTCTCCGGTCCGGCCCCAAAGGCGTCGACATCGGGCACGTCATGCCCGTCCCGCACCAGCAGGCGCAGCGCGCGGCCCTGTATGGTGCCATCGGCAATGTCGTCGCGGTCCAGCACATGCGACAGGAACTGCCGCCGCCGCTCCGCAAAGCCGCTGACCCGCAACACGCGGCCCTCGACCGCGCCGGTCAGCTCGGCGGGCGGGCCGTCGAACAGCAATTTGCCATGGTTGAGAAGATAGACATGATCGCACTTCTCCGCCTCGTCCAGATAGGCGGTCGACCACAGGACGCCGATGCCCTCCGCCTTCAGGTCGCCCACCATCGCCCAGAGTTCGCGGCGGGAAATCGGATCGACGCCGACCCCCGGCTCGTCCAGCAGGAGCAAGCGCGGCGTGCGAACGAGGGCGCAGGCGAGGCCCAGCTTCTGTTTCATGCCGCCCGACAGCTTGCCCGCGTGGCGATCCTGAAAACGCTTGAGGTCGGTGAATTCCAGCAGGCGGTCGAACACACCCTCCTGCTCCTCCCGCGCAAGCCCCCGTACCTCCGCATAGAGGCTGAGGTTCTCGCGAACGCTCAGTTCTTCATACAGACCAAAACGCTGCGGCATGTAGCCGATGTCCTGCAACGCATCGCCCGGTGCGCCGCCCAGCGTCGTGACGCTGCCCGCGTCTGCCGCCATCAGGCCCGCGAGGATGCGAATCAGCGTCGTCTTGCCCGCGCCGTCCGGCCCGACCAGCCCGGTGATCATCCCCGGCCGGATCGCAATGGCCACATCGTCGAGCGCGGCGGGCGCGTCCTTGCCGAAGCGTTTGACGATACCCTCGGCCGTGGCGACGGGTGCGCCGTCCACGGGGCTCAGTCCTTCGCCGGGCGGGCGCCCGTCACGACCACCGTCACCGGCTGCCCCTGACGCAGCGCGCCATCGGGGTCGCTCACGATGATGCGCAGGCGATAGACGAGGTCGGTGCGCAGGTCCGTCGTCTCCACCGTCTTGGGCGTGAACTCGGCTCTCGGCGCGATATATCCGATGGTGCCGTGATAGTGTTTCGGATTGCCGTCCGCCGTCACCATCACCTTCATTCCCGGCGAAATGCGGCTGAGTTGCGGTTCACCGACATAGGCGCGGACGCGCAGCGGGCGGTCGATGGACAGGGAGAGCACTGTCTCCCCGCCCTGAACGATGGCGCCCGGTTCGCGCGCACGGGTGACGATCGTGCCATCGACCGCCGCGACGAGTTTCGCATCGCCAAGGTCGGTGGACGCACTCTTGCGCGCCGCTTCCGCCGCGCCCAGTTGCGCCTTCACCGCCGCGACATCCTCCGCCCGCGCGCCCGCCTGCATCAGCGACAGCGCCTGCCGCGCCTCGGCCAGTTGCGCCTGCGCGCTGTCGCGGGCGGTCACGGTCTGCGCCCAGACATCGCGGCTGATCGCGCCCGGCTCCACCAGAGGCTGGCGGCGGGCATAATCGGCCTGCGCCTTCGTATATTGGGCCTGCGCCGCCGCGACCCGCGCCGTGGCCTGCGCCACATCCTGCGGTCGGTTTCCGTTGCGGGCCTTGGCATATTCGGCGCGGGCGCGGGCGACATCCGCATCCGCCTGACCAATGCGCGCATCCAACGTGGCGGTGTCGAGCGTGGCGAGCACCTGCCCCTTCTTCACCGGCGCGCCCTCCTCAACGGCGATGGCGCGTATCCGGCCCGGCACACGAAAGGCCATGTCGACCTCCCGCACGTCCACATTGCCGTAAAGCTGGAGGGGACCGTCGTCTTTGCCGCCGAACAGGCCAAAGCCGCGCGTGGCAAGGGCCGCGATCACCAGGATGACGACAAGGACGATCAACAGAATACGGCGATTCATTCGGGCTTCTCCGAAAGGACGCTCAGGGTGGTGGCGCGCAGACGGACGAGCAATTGCGCCTCCGTCTGCGAATCGATGCCGTCGATCTCCAGCACGCGGCAGACCGAAGCGAAGCCGACGCGCAGAATCACGGCCTGCCCGTAGAGGAACACGCCGGTCATCCGCGCCTCCCTGTCGGTGAGGTCGGGCCTGGCAATGGTGATGAAAGTGGTGAAGGTTTCGACGATGGCCGCCATCGCGCCAGCATAGATCCGCTCGAACGCCGCCGTTGGCTGCTGCTGCTCGCGCATGATGAAACTGGACCATGCCGCTGATTCAGGCGCCATCATCATGCGCGCAAAGGCATCGACCATGGCGAGCAGACCCTCGACCGCCTGCTCACGGGTCGCGATGGCGCCCCCGCGCAATGCCGCCAGCACCGGCTGCTGCCGCGCCGCGATCTGCTCCGCGATATGGTCGGCAACGGCGAGGTACAGCCCCTCCTTGCCACCGAAATGATAGGTGATGGAGGACATGGCCGTGCCCGACGCCGCCGCGATGGCACGCGTGCTGGCCCCTTCGAAGCCAAGGCGACCAAAATGGTCGATGGCGGCAGCAATGAGGCGATCATAGACCATGGCGGATTTTTGTTCGATCGAACGAACAGAGTCAAGATCATTTATATCCCGCCAGCCTCTCCCTTCATCCGGCATCCTCTTGCGCGGGCGTTCGCCAAGGCTATGCCGTCCCTGCGACACCGACATGACGGAGATACCATGCGCGCTTTCTTCCCCGCCTTCCTTCTGCCGATCCTGCTGCTCGGCGCCTGCGGGGAATCGAGCGTCACCACGACACGCCCGGCAGTCGGCTTCACCCCCGCCAGCCGCCCCGGCGCGACCGAGCTGATGGGCGTGGATGCGCGCGGCCTGCAACGGCAGTTCGGCAAGCCCCGGCTCGATATCCGCGACCCCACCGCGCACAAACTGCAATTCGCGAACGACCGCTGCGTCCTCGACGCCTATCTCTATCCGCCCAAAGCCAATGGCGAACCTGTCGTCACCTATGTCGAGGCGCGCTCGCCCACCGGCGCCGCAGTGGACAGCAGTGCCTGCGCCAAAACCCTGCGCGACGGGAAATAGATTATTCGCGGAGCCGGGCGAGCGCCCATTGCGCGGCGTCCACGACCACAGGGTCATCGTCCGTCGTCAGCCGCTCCAGCGCCGGAATCATCCCGCCATCGCCGCTGTTGCCCGCCGCAATGGCGGCGTTGCGGACCATGCGGTTGCGGCCGATGCGCTTGATCGGCGATCCCGCGAACATCTCCCGAAACCCCGCATCGTCCAGCGCCATGAGGTCCGCCAGCCGGGGCGCGACCAGTTCGGCGCGGGGCAGGAAGGCGCGGTGCGTGCTGGCGGTCGCAGCGAACTTGTTCCACGGACAAACCGCCAGGCAATCGTCGCAGCCATAGATGCGATTGCCGATCCCGGCGCGCAATTCCTCCGGTATCGGCCCCTTATGCTCGATGGTGAGGTAGGAGACGCATCGACGCGCATCCAGCCGATAGGGCGCGGGAAAGGCGTCGGTCGGGCAGGCGCGCTGGCAAGCATCGCACGACCCGCAGCTATCGCGCCCCGGCGCGTCGGCGGGCAGGTCGAGCGTGGTGTAGATGGACCCCAGGAACAGCCAGCTTCCCTCACCCCGGCTCACCATATTCGTATGCTTGCCCTGCCAGCCGAGGCCCGCCGCCGCCGCCAGCGGCTTTTCCATCACCGGAGCCGTATCAACGAACACCTTGAGCGCGCCCGGCATGGCCTCCACCATCCACCGCGCCAGCGCCTTGAGCGCGCGCTTGACGATGTCGTGATAATCCTGCCCCTGCGCATAGACCGAGATGCGCGCCGTCTCCGGTTCGGCGGCGAGGCGCATCGGATCTTCGGGCGGCGCGTAGCTCATCCCCAGCGCCACCACCGATCGCACCTCCGGCCACAGGGCGCGCGGTGACCGGCGCCAGTCGGCGCGCGCCTCCATCCAGCCCATCGATCCGTGCGCGCCCTCCCCCAGCCACTCCATCAGCCGCTTGGCCGGCAACGGCTCGTCCACCGCGCATGTCACCCCACACGCGACGAAGCCGAGCAGCGCGGCCTCGGCCTTCAGACGTTCGGTGAGGGTAG
>DASVNT010000016.1:0-3582 GCA_036383715.1 Sphingobium sp.
TCGCCGCCATCAGCCTGTCGAGCGCCGCCCAATATATGGACGACGACCGGATGCAGGCGTTGAGCGCCGATGTCCGCGACGCCGCGCAGAAGATCAGCGCCGACCTGGGCTGGACCCCCGGCGTCAAACCACCCCGCCGCCCGGTGCGGCGCTAAGATCATGGCCGTGGCGAACATAGCAAAATCCTCCCCTGCAAGGGGAGGGGGACCACGAAGTGGTGGAGGGGTGTCGCCCTATCGAGAGCGAAACACCCCTCCGTCTAGCCTGCGGCCAGCCACCTCCCCTTGCAGGGGAGGATAGTCCTTCGCCCACAACCCGAAATCTTTAAAGCAAGGAAGATCGACCCATGAAACTGCTTGAAGGCAAGACCGTCCTCGTCACCGGCGCATCGACCGGCATCGGCCGCGCCGCCGCCATCGGCGCGGCCCGGCACGGCGCCGACGTCGTCATCAACTACGCCAGCAGTGACGGCCCGGCGGCAAGCTGCGTCGAGGCGATCGAGGCGATCGGCCAGCGCGCCATCGCCGTGAAGGGCGACGTCGCCGATCCGCAGACCGCGCAGGATTTCGTGGCCCGCGCCGTGGACGCCTTCGGCAAGGTCGACGTGATGGTCAGCAATGCGGGCATCTGCCCCTTCCACGCCTTCCTCGACATGCCGGTCGACGTGGTGGAGCGCACCTTCCGCGTGAACCTGCACGGCGCATATTTCATGGTTCAGGCCGCCGCCCAGCAGATGGTGAAACAGGGCCATGGCGGCTCGATCGTCGCCGTCTCCTCCATCTCCGCCCTCGTCGGCGGCGAATATCAGACCCATTACACCCCGACCAAGGCGGGCGTGCACTCGCTGATGCAGTCGACCGCCATCGCGCTCGGCAAGCATGGCATCCGCTGCAACAGCGTCCTGCCCGGCACGATCCTGACCGAGATCAACAAGGACGACCTCGCCGACGTCGAGAAGCGCGAATATATGGAAAGCCGCACCCCGCTCGGCCGCCTCGGCCAGCCGGAGGACCTTGCCGGCCCCATCGTCTTCCTCGCCTCCGACATGGCGGCCTATGTCACCGGCGCGGCGCTGCTGGTCGATGGCGGCATGTTCGTGAATTTGCAATAGGATCGCTTAAAATGCCGTCATCCCCGCGAAAGCGGGGACCCATCTCCAATGCCATCCCCGAACCAGAGATTGGGAGATGGGTTCCCGCCTCCGCGGGAATGACTACCGGAAAGAAGGAACGCCACCTCCCGTGACACGACAAGTCGCCCTTTTCGTCACCTGCCTCGTCGACCTGATGCGTCCGCGCGTCGGGTTCGCCGCCATCCGCGCGCTGGAGGCGGCGGGGTGCGAGGTGGTCGTGCCGGAAGGGCAGACCTGCTGCGGCCAGCCCGCGCTCAACAGCGGCGACCGCGACCATGCCGCCGCGCTGGCGAAGCAGACGATCGAAACACTCGAACCCTATGAGGCGATCGTCGTCCCGTCGGGCTCCTGCGCGGGGACGATCCGCTGCCACTATCCCGAAATTTTCGAGCATGACCCGCAATGGCTGCCCCGCGCGCAGGCGGTCGCGGCCAAGACGTTCGAGATCATGGCCTATCTCGATGAAGTTTGCGGCTGGAAGCCCGAAGGCGTGGCGGTCGACGCCAGGGCGACCTATCATGACAGTTGCTCCGGCTTGCGCGAACTGGGCATCAAGGCCCAGCCGCGCCGGTTGCTCAAAAATATAGACGGCCTCTCCTTCGCTCCGCTGGCGGGTGAGGAGACATGCTGCGGATTCGGCGGGACCTTCTGCGTCAAATATCCCGCCATCTCCAACGCCATCGTCGGGGAAAAGGCGGACGCCATCGACGCCACCGGCGCGGACCTGTTGCTGGCGGGCGATTTGGGCTGCCTGATGAACATGGCCGGCAAGCTCCACCGCAAAGGCAGCAAGATGCGCGCCTTTCACGCCATCGAACTCATCGCCGGCATGGGCGACGGACCCGCCATCGGGGAGGAGGAATGAGCGCCTTCACGGACCGCGCCAACGCCGCGCTCGCCGACCCGATCCTCAAGATCGCGATCGAGCGCACGACCGGCACCGCCGAAGCCAAACGCGCCGTCGCCGTCTCCGCCTTCCCCGATTTCGAGGCCGCGAGGGACCGCGCCGCCGCGATCAAGGACCAGGTGGTCGCGAACCTCGGCCCCTATCTCGAACTGTTCGAGGCGAACGCCATCGCCGCCGGGGCGAAGGTCCATTGGGCCAGCACCGCCGACGAAGCCTGCAAGATCGTCATCGACATTTGCAAAGCGGCCAATGCGAAGACCGTCGCCCGCTCCAAATCCATGCTGGGCGAGGAAATCGGCCTGCCCCACGCGCTGGAGGAAGCCGGGATCGGGCGCGTTGAAACCGACCTTGCCGAACATATCATCCAGCTGGCCGACGAGCGCCCGTCGCACATCATCTGGCCCGCGATGCACAAGACGCGGGAGCAGGTGTCCGCCCTCTTCAAGGCGAAGCACCGCGCACCGCATGAGGAAGAGACCATCGCCGCCATGGCCGAAAGCGCCCGGCGCGAACTGCGCACGCAGATGCTGAGCGCGGACGTCGGCATTTCCGGCGCGAACTTCCTGATCGCGGACACCGGCGCGATCTGCACCGTCACCAATGAAGGCAATGCCGAACTCTCGCTCGTCCCGCCGCGCGTCCATATCGTGACGGCGGGTATCGAGAAGATCGTGCCTTCCATGCCCCACGCCATCCATATGCTGCGGATGCTGGCGCGGTCGGCGACCGGCGCGGCGCTGACCCAATATACGACCTTCTACACCGGCCCCAAACGCCCCGGCGACCGCGACGGGCCGGAGCAGATGCACATCGTCCTGGTCGACAATGGCCGCACGAAGATGCGCGAGGAGGGACTCGCCGAAATGCTCCGCTGCATCCGCTGCGGCGCGTGCATGAACCATTGCGTCGTGTTCCGCCAGATCGGCGGCCATGCCTATGGCGGCGCCTATCCCGGCCCGATGGGGGCGGTGTTGACCCCGGCGCTCGACGGGCTGCCGAAAAATCGCGAGCTGGCCCACGCCTGCACCCTGAACGGCAAGTGCCAGGAAGTATGCCCCGTCCGCATCCCGCTCCCCACGCTGCTGCGCGGCTGGCGCGAAAAGAGCTGGCGCGAGGGGCTGGAACCCACGTCGATGCGCGCGGGCCTCAGCCTCTGGGCCTTCGCTGCGACCCGTCCCGGCCTCTATCGCTTCGGCACCGGCATCGCCGTTCGCGCCATACGCCTACTGGGCAAGGGCGGCTGGATCAGCAAGCTGCCCCTCGCGGGCGGCTGGACCGGCCATCGCGACATGCCCAAGCCCGCCGCGCAGACCTTCATGAACCAATATAGGAAGGAGCGCGGCAAATGAGCGCGCGCGACGCCATTCTTTCCCGCCTGAAAAGCGCCGCGCCCAGCAAGGCCGAGGCCGACGCGCTGCTCGTCGCGCCGGAACGCCCGGCGGTGGACGAAAGCGCGCTGGAAGCCGAGTTCCTCGCCCGCCTCGCGCTCCCCAGCGTCAGCGCCACCCATGATGCGATCGGGAACCTGTCGGACCTCCCCTCC
>DASVNT010000017.1:0-25218 GCA_036383715.1 Sphingobium sp.
TACAGCCCGGACAGGGCCGACATGTTCTTCCACTCGTCCAGCTTTACCGCCAACCCCATCGCCTGCGCCGCCGCCAACGCCAATATCGCGATCTGGGACAGCGAGGATGTGCTGGCCCGCGTTGCGGAGGTCGGCGCGGCGTTCGATGCGGGACTCGGCAGCCTCTCCGCCGATCCGCGCTTCGCCAATCCGCGCCGCATGGGCGCCATCGCGGCCATCGACGTGCAGGTGGGTGACGCGGGCTATCTCTCCGACGTCGCGCCGAAATTGCGCGCCTATTTTTTGAGCCGGGGACTGTTGCTGCGTCCGCTGGGCAACACTATTTATGTGATGCCGCCCTATTGCCTCGACGCGCAGGAGGCGGCGACCATCTTTGCGACTATCGGCGATGCCGCCGATCTTGTTCGCCGGATGTGAGTCTTTTCGCTTCTGCTTCCCTTATCGCGCTTTTGGCGCTATGCGCCGCGCAATCGTCATAAATCGGATAACCATGGCTAAAGAAGAACTCCTCGAAATGCGCGGACAGGTGGTTGAGCTGCTGCCCAACGCCATGTTCCGGGTCCGCCTCGAAAACGACCACGAAATCCTGGGCCACACCGCGGGCAAGATGCGCAAGAACCGCATCCGCGTCCTCGTGGGCGACGAGGTTCTGGTCGAGCTGACCCCCTATGACCTGACCAAGGGCCGCATCACCTATCGCTATATGCCGGGACGCGGTGGACCAGGACCGGCCTAAAGCGCCGGACGCATGAGTTCGTCTTCGAGGCCGCGCCTCATCCTCGCATCGGCCTCGCCACGGCGCCGCGACCTGCTGGCGCAGATCGGCGTGACGCCCGATGCGGTCGATCCCGCCGACATTGACGAGACGCCGCTCAAAACCGAATTGCCTGCGGTCTATGCCGCGCGCATCGCGGCGGAGAAGGCGGCGGTCGTCGCCGCGCGCCATCCGGGCGCGGCGATCCTGTCGGGCGATACCGTCGTGGCGCTGGGCCGCCGCATCCTGCCCAAGGCGGAGGATGAGCGGACCGCGCGCCAATGCCTCCAGCTCATGTCCGGTCGCCGTCACCGCGTGTTGAGTGCGGTCACGCTGATCGATGCTGCGGGCAAGGCTCGCCATCGCCTGTCGACCAGCATCGTGCTGTTCAAGCAACTCCACCCCACGGAGATCGACGCCTATGTCGCGAGCGGGGAATGGCACGGCAAGGCGGGCGGATATGCTATTCAGGGGCAGGCGGCGGCGCTGATCCCGTGGATGTCGGGCAGTCCGTCCGGCATCATCGGCCTGCCGCTCCACGAAACGCGCACGCTGTTGATCGCCGCGGGCCTCCTTTAAACCAGGATTTTTACATGACCGACATGCCCGTCCAGACCCACTGGCTCTATGAGGATGGCATTGGGGAGGTCCGCGCCGCGCTCGTCGCGCATGGCCGTATCCTCGAAGCGTTGATCGAACGGACCGTCGGCGGCGCGCGAGCGGGCGCGATCCTGTCCGGGCGTCTGGCCGAGACGATCATCCCCCGCAAACGCGGCATCGTGCGGCTCGACAATGGCGAGGAAGTGCTGATCGAACCGATCCCGCCCAAGGTGGCGGAAGGCTCCGCCGTGCTGGTCGAGATCTTCCGCGAGGCGATCCCGGAAGCGGGCCTCGACGGCATCCGCCCCAAGCGCGCCATCGGCCGCATCGCACCGCCGGGATCGCGCCCCAAAGCCGCCCCGGCGCTGGCGCAGCGGATCGAGGCCAGCGGTCATCCCATCCACGTCTGCGCCCCCCATGAGGGCGACTGGCTGGAGGAATGCGGCTGGAGCGACCTCATGGACGAGGCGATGAGCGGCGAGATCGTGCGCGAGGACGCCTCGCTGCGCATCTTCCCCACGCCCGCGATGACCCTGATCGACATCGACGGTATCGCGCCGCCCGCGCAACTGGGGCCAAAGGGCGCGAAGCTGGCGGCGATGGCGATCCGGCGCATGGGGCTGGCGGGGTCGATCGGCATCGACCTGCCGACGATGAACAACAAGGATGAGCGGATGATCGCCGCCGCCCAGATCGACAAATATCTGCCGCTGCCGTTCGAGCGGACGGCGGTCAACGGCTTTGGCTTCGTACAGGTGATCCGGCGGCGGGAGCGCGCGTCGTTGATGGAGGTGCTGCGCGCCGATCCGGTGCAGACGGCGGCTCTGGCCGCGCTGCGTCTGGCGGAGCGCCATGGCGGCGGGGCGGGGGCGGTGACGCTGACCGTCGCGCCGGACGTGGCCCGCGTGATCGCGCGTACGCCCGAATGGAGCCGCCTGCTGGAGAAGCGGCGCGGTGGCGCGCTGACCGTGGTGGGCGATGCGGCGCTCGACCGGGCGGCTTTCCATGCCGGTTAAGAAGCAGTGCCCCCTGTGCCGCAAGACGCCGAACCCAGAGTTCGCGCCCTTTTGCAGCAAGGGATGCCGCGACCGCGACCTGCTCGCCTGGCTGGGCGAGGAGTATCGCACGCCCGGCCCACCGGCGGAGCAAGTGGATGACGAAGGGCGCATCCGCCCGCTGTCCCACGACGAAGAATAAATGCCATAATAGGGGCTGGACAGGAGCTTTGCCC
Source organism: Sphingobium sp. (assembly GCA_036383715.1). Classification (GTDB taxonomy): domain Bacteria; phylum Pseudomonadota; class Alphaproteobacteria; order Sphingomonadales; family Sphingomonadaceae; genus Sphingobium. The sequence continues at coordinate 2,586 of DASVNT010000017.1, forward strand.
CGCGCCTATAGGCAGCGCTCCGCAAGCGAGGGGCCGCAACGCCGCCGCTTCAGCCGGACCCGTGCCCGGGTAGCTCAGTTGGTAGAGCATGCGACTGAAAATCGCAGTGTCGGCGGTTCGACTCCGTCCCCGGGCACCATTTTCTTCCTGCCCAAATGGCAGATTTCCGGCCCGGCTCACTAAGAGCACCGGCATAGGCCTGCCTATGGCAGTTCCATCTCCGGCAGCGTCCTGTTCTGTCCCAGGAAATGCGCCAGTATCTGCGTGCGGTTGCGGGCGCCGGCTTGTGTCATGATGGCGCGGATGTGGACCTTGACTGTGCTTTCGCTGATCTTGAGCTGCTGGGCGATCATCTTGTTGGGGAGGCCGAGCGCGAGGAGGCGCAGGACGTCGCGCTGGCGTGCGGTCAGGCTTCGGAAACGGGGTTCGTTGACCTTTGTGTCATAGGTGCGGCGCACCGCCTTGGCTGCGCCGAGGGTGTCCTGCACGATGTCGAGCAGATGGGCGGGATAGACGGCCAGATCGTGCCGGATGACGCGGATCGCATCGACCAGCGTATCCTTGCCCACATCGCTGGTCAGGTAGCCGCGCGCGCCATGGCGCAGGCTTTCCAGCATCTGATCGTCATTTTCGTCATCCGCCACGACCACCGTGGCCGCATGGGGCAGGTCGACCGCCGCCCGTTCGAGTTGGTCGAGCAGGTCGGCCATGCGCTTGCCCGAACCAAAGCCCTGAAACAGCAGCAGGTCGGGCTGCTCCCCCTTCGCCACCTGTTCGATATGGGCCGCGGCGCGGGCGTTCAGTCCCTCGGCGCTTTGCAATGCGGCGAGGGTGCAGCCCCGTCCCAGCGCCGAGGGGTCGATGACAAGGACGGATATTTCTTCGGCAGGAGCAGGCGGCGCGTCGCCGGGTGAGGGGCGGGGAAGGAACGGGTCAACCATAGAACCGGCCGCCCTTTGCACGGGCGAACAGGGTGCCGACGCGTTCGCGCCACGTCGGCGAGCGCGGTATCTCGCCGCTGTAATAGGCGGATGCATCGACATAGAATTGGACGGAGTCGCCATAGCCGCGCCGCGCATGTTCGACATAATCGACGCGGTTGAACACGACGGCGGACACATTGTTGCGTAGCAACTGGAGCGAGGCGCGCGCCTGCTCGATCGTCGTATGGCCCCAGCGCAGCACCATCAGCGTGGAGTCCGCGACATCGGTGAGCGTGCGGGCATCCCGCACCGCCAATGTGGCGGGCGCGTTGATGATGATGAGATCGAAACGGTCGCGCAGGTCGTCGAACAACAGCCTGATCCGGCCGACACGGATCAGGGACGCGGGGTCGCGCACCGGTTCGCGCGTGCTCAGCACTGTCGGCTGGTAGGTGGTTATGGTGCGGTCTTCATGCGGCCGCTCGCTGCTGATCAATGCCTTGGGGCCATCGACCTTGCCGGTCAGGAAATCGACCAGATCCGGCCCGTCCACGCGCTGCTGTATCTGTTGCAGCATGCCCGGCCGACGCAGGTCGAGGTCGACCACGACCGCACGGCGCCCCATGGCGGAGGCGGCGGCGGCGAGGCTGAGCGCCACCACCGACTTGCCGTCGCCGGGCAGGGGGGAGGTGATGAGGATGCTTTGCGGGCCTTCCTTCTCCGCGAGTTGCGCGACCTCGGCATGGAGGGAGCGGGCGACCTCTGCAAAGAGGGACTGCGGCTCGCGGATGACCACGCTCTCATTGGGATCGCCCGCTGCCTCACCCGCAATCTCCGGGAACATCGCAAAGGTGGGCAGGCCGAAGAGGCGGCGGACCTGCTCGGTCGTGCGCAGCTTGTTGTCGAACATCTCGATCGCGAGGACCAGCAGCAGGGAGAAGATCAGCGAACCGGCGACGGCGCTGGCCACGGCCTTCTTCGGCGTGGGATAAATCGGGCTGTCGGGCACGACGGCGCCGGAAATCTGGGTGGAGTTGACTCCGGTGGAGGAGAGTTCCGCCTTCACATCCTGCGCGCGCTGGGCGTTGGCGACATAGACTTGCCGGGCAACCTCCGCCTCGCGTTCGAGGGCGGCGAGTTGCACGCTGTTCTTGGTATTCTCATAGGCCTTGCTGGTCAGGGCGCCAAGCTGCGCCGCCAACTGAGCGGCGCGGGCGCCCGCGCTGGCCGCCTCGCTCTGCGCCATCCCCCGTTCGCGCGCGGCATCTGCGGCGACATTCGCCTGAGACGCGGCCAGCACGGAGCGGCTTTCCTGATCCATATTGCGGGACAATTCGGCGAGTTGCGCATTGACCGTGATCATGTCGGGGTGGCCGGGGCCGTACATCGCGGACAGGCGCGCCTTGTCGCGCATCAGCGTGTCATAGTCGCGCTGTTGCTGTTGCAGCAGCGGCGATGTCGCCCCCGCCGTGGTGCGCATGGACGAGGCGCGGGCGATTTCCGCCGAGCGGGCCGCCATCCCTGCCTGCATGCCGTTTGCGGAAGCCGCCTCTGCCGCGATGCGGTTGAGCTGCTGAAGATCCTCCTGCCCGCCAGCGCCGACAAGCATGCCGTTATCGCGGCGGAAATCCGCCACCTTCTTGTCTGCCCGCGACAACACCTGCGCGAGACGCTGCGTCTCGTGGGAAATGGCGTCGAACATCTCGTCGCGGCGATTGTCGCGGCGGTTGATGCGCTGCGCACGAAGACTCTTCACATATTGATTGGCGATGCGGGTGGTCAGTTCCGGGTCATGGCCGGTCACTTCCACGTCGATGAAGTCCGACTCAGGGCTGTTGACGATCTTGGTCATGTCCTGAAGCTTGAGCGACGCCCGGTCGATCACATCCTCGACCTTGCGCTTGCTGCGCATGATGTCGGCGCCCATGAAGGTGGGATTGTAGATCAGGCGCAGGTCGCGCACGACACGCTCCGCCAGTGCGCGGGACCGGAATGTACGCGCCTCGTTCGCGACGCGCTGCTGGTTGCGGGCGGCGATTTCCGCCTGGTTGGCGCCGACATTGTCGTTCAGCTCAACCTGCACGGTGGAGACGGCGCGATATTGCGGGGTCGCCAGCAACTGCACGATCAGCGTCACCACCACCGAGAGGGTGATTATGCCGAGCACCAGCAATCGGTGTCGCCGCAATATCTGCCAGGCCTGGCGGGCGGTGAGGTTCTGAAGTTCCGACTGGCCGGTCATGTCGACGGGGCGTTCGCCCTTCTGATCGCCTGGCATGGCTTGTCCGTTACCGATCATCGCTGCATACGTCATTCGCTGCCCTCGGAAAATCGGCCAGGAGCGGACTGTCGAGCGCGCTGTCGGCCATTTCTAACTCTGTGATTTTGCGGCTTCTTATCCGTTTTATGCAAAAGCTATTGGGGAAGGCGGGGCGCGCATCCTGACTAAGCCTTATGGGTGAGAGGTCAGGCGCACCGGCATGACGACGGGCGAACGGACGCTGGTCCGGTTGCCGACGACCCTCTCATAAACCCGCAGATAGTCTTCGGCGCAGGCTTCCATCGAATGGTTGCGCGCCGTCGCAATCGCTCCGCGCGACAGGGTTTCGTAAAATTCGGGGTCGAGGAGCGCCTCGTCGATCTGCGCCGCGAGCGACTCTGGATCGCCGCCCCTGGCCAAAAGGCCGTTGACGCCATGCTGGATAAGCTCGCGATTGCCCGCCACCTGCGTCGCGACGACGGGCAGGCCGGTCGCCATCCCCTCCAACTGGGCGATGGACAGCCCCTCATAGAGCGAGCTGTTGACGAAGAGGTCGGCCGCCGAGAGCAGGTGGTGAATGTCGCTCCGCGTGCCGAGCAGTTCGACCATGTCGGACACGTCCTCGGCCTCTATCAACGTCTTCAGGTCAGGCATCATGGCCCCGTCGCCCGCGATGCGGATGCGCGCGGTGAGGCCGCGTGCATGCAGGCGGCTGCGCAGATGGGGCGCGGCGCGAATGAGGGTGGGATAGTCCTTTTGCGCCGAAATCGCGCCCACGGCGATGATCTCGACATGATCCTGCGGCAATTGCCGGGGCGAATCCGCCATATATTCCGCGCCCACGCCATTGCGGATCGTCGTGATCGGATGGCGGGTATGGGGCGCCAATATGTTCCCGCAATCCTCGCTGATCGCCACATATTCGCTGACACTCCGGTCGAACAGGCGGAACAGCGCGATGGGGAAGGACAGGCGGCTATTATGGTGGGTGAGGATGATCGGGCATCCGGGCCGCGCCAGCCACAGCATCGGCATCGCCCGCGCCGTATGGGCGTGGATGACATCCGGTTGCAGCTCCCTGAGCAGGCGGATTAGCGCGAGGGCTCCGGCAAGGGCAGGGCGACGGCCGGATAGATGGAGGGATCGGGCAAAACCGCCGCTCTCCTCGATCTGCGTGCGCTGCGACCATTCCACCTCCGCGCTGTTGCCCAGCGTCCGCGCCTCGCACAGTGTCGCTACGGTGGAGGCATGACCCGCGCGGGAGAAGGCGCGGGAGAGATTGGTGACGAGCACCTCCGCGCCGCCGGACGTGAAACTGGTGAGGATGGAGAGGATGCGCATGCCGGTCAGAGCGTCACGCCGGTGTCGGTCAGCAGGTCACGGGCCTGCGGGGTCAGCCGGTTGTTGCACTGATCCAGGATGTAGAGCGCGTCGTCCCCTTTGAGATGCTCGGCATAACCGCCCACCTTGCCCTTGCGCATCCGCAGGCTCTGCTCGTCCGCGCGGTCATAGTCATGACCAGGAATGCCGTCCTGCTGCTCCAGCTTGCGCATGGCGTCGAAGCGGGAGGCGGCGACGGCGCGGTCGAGTGCGTCATGATCGACGGGCAGGCCCATGAACCGCAGCATCCGGCCCATTTCCATGACCGGATCGCTCGACATGACCTCATAGCTCAGGACGATCATGTCGCCGTCTGCGGCGCGGTCGGCCCAGCCGTTCAGATACTGGATATAGGCCGCCACCCCCTGATGCCGGTCCGCCAGAAAGCTGGCTATGTCGCCGCTGAACCTGTGTTTGTGCCGGGTGGCGTGGAAATAGGCCGACACCATCACGTCGCGCGGGTCACGCACCAGCAGGATGACGGGATGGCGGGCGAAGAAACTGGGGGTGTAGCTCAGGTGACTGACCGCGATCAGCGGGAGGCCGGGCCTCTTGCCGATAAAGGCGGGCAGGCCGCGCACCCGGTCCCGGTCGAAATTGGGCAGGATGCGAAACGTGCTGTTCAGGTCGGGGGTGATGCCGAGGTCGGCGACACGGGCGAAATACTGCGACAGCGCGAAACGCAGCCATGTCCGTCCGCTCTTGGGATAGGACACGAGGAAGGCGTCGATGCTGTCCAGCGCCTGTGCCAGGCGCACGTTGCGGATTTCCCGGCGGGCGCCGCGCATCATGGTCTTTATATCACTGACAAACATGACCATAGCCCACTTCCTGCTGAATATCTGCCGTGTCGAGGACGTCGCCGATGATGGTGCGCCACTTGTCGAGGATGCGCTCCGGCCTGAACCGCTGCATGGACAGGGTTGCGGCCTCGCCCAGACGGGTGCGCAGGTCGGCGTCGCCCATCAGCCGCGCCATCGCGGCGGCCAGCGCGGCCACATCGTCCGGCGGGACGAGCAGCCCGTTCTCGCCCTGGTCGATCATCTCCTCCGGTCCCCAGTGGCAGTTGAACGACACCGCGGGCAGCCCGGCGGCCATCGCTTCGCCCAGCACTAGGCCCCACCCCTCGAACCGGGAGGACAGGACGAAGGCGTCGGCGCTCCCGATCCAGCTACCGGGACTGTCGGACACGCCGGGCAACTGGATACGGGCGGTCATGCCGCGCAGGGCGATCTGACGCTCCAGCGCGGCACGGTCCGGTCCCTCCCCCCAAATGCGCAATATCCAGTCGGGATGGCCGCCCGCCACGCTCGCAAAGGCGTCGATCAGCATGTCGAAGCCCTTTTGCGCGACCAGCCGCCCGACCGCCGTGAAGACCTTTGGCCCCCCGTCATGGACCGTCCGCATGATGTGCCAGTCGGCCATGTTGGGAATGACCCAGCCACGCCGCCGCATGGATGGCGGGAAATGATCCAGCGCCCCGCGCGTCATGGTGATGAGGCCGTGGGCGCGCGGGTAGGTCAGGCGGCGCAGCAGGTTCCAGACGCTGCCGGGATCCTGCAGTTCGGGGTTATTGCGCTCCGACACGATCACCGGGATGTCCAGCCCGGTCGCGGCCAGGACGGAAAGGACATTTGTCCGTGTGAGAAAGGAAATGACCAGCGCCGGGCGATCCCTGCGGAACGCGGCGTTGAGGCGCCGGATGCGGCTGACGCTGTCGAAATAGCGCCCCATGCCGTCGCTGCTGCCGGGCGGCAGGCCAAGCTGGTGGAGCAGGACGCCGGGAACCAGCGGGTAATAGGAGGGGGTGTCGGGAGCCTCGAACGTGATGATGGAGACGGGCAGGCCGGTCTGCGTCAGCCGATTTGCCAGCATGGACACGACATGCTCAGACCCTCCCGCTCCCAGCGCCGGCAGGACGAAGGTGACACGACCTGCTCCGGCATCTTGGGTGGAACCGCGATTCACCGTGTGAATCTCCTGCTGCGCACATAGGATCAGGTGCCTCAGGACTGTGCGTTCGACGTCGGGTCGAGTCCATTATCCTTGCGAGGTAGAGCATCGGCAATTTGGATCGATACGGTCGGGTTTCGTTTAAATGTGGAGAATTGTTACGGAACATTTTCGCGTTATTCGCAATTTCAAGGACTTGTCGAAGTGATTTGCTTTCGGACGCCAAATATAGCATGCCATCTTAACCAGCATTAATTCGCTATCGCGTGCATATGGTGCTTTTCCGTCTTTCGGGTCAGCCTGGCTGATGCACGGTGGACAGAACGCTACTTGCATGCTGGCCAATCGATGGTTTTATGGACGCAACGATCCGAAAACAGGATCGAACGCTATGGGTTGTGGTGAGGTGATGAGTCATATGGCTTTCTCCGAAGAACACTTATTTCTTGGAAGTTCAGGCGCGCTCAGGGATAATCCCGCCATGCAGACCGCGATATTGGACGCCAGTCACAAGATCGCGATGATCTATGCGAACCTTCTCGAAGTCGGCTTTTCCGAACAGATGGTCGCGAACGCGATGCTGGGCGCGACGATCCATTTCTACGATGCAGCAGGCATAGACGAGGAAATCCCTGCCTTGTTGCGGCAGAAGGCCGATCTGATCGAGCGCGAGTTCCGGTCCGGCCGCAGGGGCGCGCACTAAACGGAAACGGGCCGGTTCAGGACGCGGCCAAGGTTTCGTAGATGGCGCTGACCCGCGCGACATGCCGCTCCTCGCCAAAGCGGCAGCGTGCATCCGTTTCGGCTTTCCGGCTCAATTGCGTCGAAAGCGCAGGATTACGCGCGAGGCGGGCGCAGGCCTCGCCCAGCGCATCGGCATCGTCGGGCGTCACCAGCGGGCCGAGCATCCCGTCCTGCAACGCCTCCACATTGCCGCCGGAGCGGGTGGCGACGACGGGCGTTCCGACCAGCATCGCTTCGATCAGGGTCCGCCCAAAAGGCTCGTCGATCGCGGGGACGACGAGCTGGTCGCAGGCGGCGATCCAGTAGCTGCCGGGGGATTTCCATCCCATGACCCGTATATTGGCGCGGACGGCGTGGCGATCCATCGCCTCCTCCATCGCATGATCCATGGCCGGGTCGTCGCTGCGCCCGAACATCAGGCCCGCGACATGCCGGTCGGGTAGCAGATCGCGTACCCGCGCGATCGCCTCGATGAACAACAGGGGCCTTTTGCGCGTGATGAAATTGCCGAAATAGGAGAGGATCAGGCTGTCGGACGGCAACCCTGTCTCGGCCAGCAGCGCCGCGCGCGCCTCCTGCCTGTTGACGGAGGTGCTGATGTCGAACGGGCTGTGAATGACCTCCGCCCGGCCGGATGCGGGCCATGCGGCGCTGTGCGGCAGGGCGAAGTCGGAGACGGCGACGATGCGGCTGGCGATCAGCGGCGCGAGGTAGCGCAGGCCGAGAGCCGTCGGATCACCGCGATGATGCCACAGCAGCCGCGCCCCCGCGAGCCGCGCGGCGAGGCCCCAGATTGCATGGGTGCGTCCGTCATTGGTGTGCACGATGTCCACCTTGTTCCGGCGAAGGAAACGGACGATGCCGGGCATGGACTGGAGCGTGCTGCCGAACTTGCCCATAGTGAAGGGCTCGCCCGGCACGAAATCCGCCCAGCGCAATTCCGGCGCCATCACCATTTCATAGCCCGCGAACAGGCTGGCGATCGCGCCGTGTCGATATTGCGGCACCACCAGTATCCGGTAGCGATCGGGGTCGAGGCCGTTGAGCAGGCCAAGGGCCGAGATATGACTGCCACCGACCATCTTGCCGGCGAAGGGAAAGCAGATGGTTATTCTGTCTGACATGGCGGACCCTGTTCACGGTCGGTGAGAGGTGCTGTTCGCCCTCCCACCGTAGTCTCCGAGTGTGGCGCAAGGCGGGGGGCGGGGCGACTGGTCAAAGGTGGTACGACATAATGCACCGGACCTATCGCATCATCCGCCGCAATATCTCTGGCTGCGACACCAGCGCGGTGTGCAGGTCGTCGAGAAAGGCGTCGAGATTGGCGACTCCATCCTTGTCGGCATCGTCCCACGGATCATATCGCGTGGGGTCCGCGCCATGGGTGCGTTCCCACCCATCATCCATGCCGTCGCCGTCCGCGTCGGGATAGGGGTGGGCCGATGCAATGGGCAGGATGAGGCCGGCCTGATGGACGATATGGCCGGTCCGCTCACGCGTGTCGCTGACCATGCGGCGGTCGAAATCGTCACGGGGGAAGGCGCCTGCGCCGGTCAGCACGGCCTCCTTCGCCTCCTCCGCTTTCAGCGGCTTGATGGTGAGGGGGCAGGGCGGCTCCGGCACGCTCACCATGTCGAGGTCGAGCGCGTGGCGCACGAAATCCCCCTCGAACTGGTTATCCTTGCGATAGATGCGCGCCTTGCCCGTGCTGCCGATATGGACGAGGTCGAGGCCGACCGCATGCTCGGCGGTGTCCGGCCCCTTGATGAAGCTGTTGCCGACGATGGAGACGGGCGTGCCGCCATAGCTTTCCCAGGTTTCGGCAAATTGCGACTGGGCGTTGTAGAAGACGTTGTTCACCACCTCCACGCAGCTTTTGGGCGGGAAGTTGATGTCCGGGTTGCGGTCGCCATTGTGCGCGCACAGGTTGCCGATGAAGCTGAAATTCTGCGGCCCCTTGGGATCGCTGCCCAGCAGGGCGCATTTGTCGTGACGGGGAATGCCCTCGCCGAATATCGACCAGCTGACGGTGATGCGGTCGTTGTCGGCATAGCCGTTGACCAGTTCGTCCAGCGCCCAGCTTCCGCTGACATGGTCGAGGATGACGTCGCGGCTGGTGTAGATGGTGAAGGCGTCCTGCGATCCGCGATTGGGGCCGGGCCGGTCGAGGCGAACGCGGACATGGCGCACGATCACGTCATGGCTGTCGCGGATCACCAGCGGGGTGAGGCCCACTTCGCCGCCCGCATTGGCGATGGTGATGCCGGGGCCGGGCGCGGTCTGGCCCGCGATGGTGATGAACGGGTTGCGGACGATCGGCGGCTTGGTCGTGTAGCGGATGAGGCCCGATACGCGGAAGATGCACACGCGCGGTCCCATTGCGTCGATGCACGCGCGCAGCGATCCGGGTCCGCTGTCCGCCAGCGTGGTGACGGCGATGATCTTTCCGCCATGGCCGCCCTTCGCCTCCGCGCCATAGCCCAGAGCGCCTGCGAAGGCGGCGGGGCGACGGGGATCGGGACCGGCCTTGTCCCGTTGCGGCTCCTGCGCCGAGCAGGCGCTGGCGCTCAGCAGGGCAAAGGCGAGCGGAAGGGGGAGCAGGAGGTGCCTTGTCCTCATGGCTCAGAACCGCAGCCGGAAGGTGACGCCCGCGCGAATGCGCTTGTAATCCTGAGTGGCATCGTCGCTGTTCCGGTTGCCATAGGAGGCGTCCAGTCCCAGTGAGACGCGGTTGGTGATAAGATAGTCCACCTCGCCGCGAACGCCGAGGATACGCTGTGTCACTGGCGTACCCACGAATTTGGTAAGCCGGTAAAAGACGCCCGCCTCCAGCTGGAGATTGTGCCGTGCCTCCAGTTGCGCCCCCAGCTGGACGCGCGTGTCGGTGCGGGACGATGCGCCACGCACCAGAGTGGCGACGTCGCCCCGAAAGCCGTCCAATGTCACCGCGATGCGCGGCGTCGGTTGATAGATGAGCGATCCATCGACCGACAGGCCCGTGCGCGCGCGGACCTGCGGGTCGGTGGGGTCGAAACGGAAGATGCCGACACCCATGTCGCCCCGGATCAGGCCGCCCGGATCGATGGCGATGCCGCCCCGCGCGCCATAGGTGGTTGCGTCGCGATTGATGCCGCTGGAATCCACGCCCAGCTTGAAATCGCGTCGGCTGATGAAGGCCTGCCCGAACACGCCGACCAGCCCGCTCACCCGATAGCGAATGCGACCGCTGGCGGAAAAAATGTCCTGATCGCGTTCCAGGTCGAGCACGGACAGGTGATCGAGCCGCTGAAAAGCCCCCCGGATGTCGAAGTCCAGCCGCCCGAAATTCTGCGTCAGGCGCAGGTCGGTCAGGTACATGTTGATCAGCCGGGGACCGATGTCGGTCGCGGCGCGGGCCTCCGGATCGCCGCGATCCTCCACGATGCGTCGCCATCCGCCTGACGCCTGAACGCTGGTGGCGGCACTGGGCTGCCATCCCAGTTGCAGGTTGGTGAGCGCGGCGGTGCTGTTCTCCGTCCGATATTTGAACATGCGGCGAACCGTCGCGGAGGCATCCGCCCGGACGTTGACCGCTCCCGCCTGATATTGCGCGGAGACGGCGGGCATGATGACGAACTTGCCGTCCCCGATCCGGTTCGCCTCCTTCGCATAGATATTGCTGTCATACTCCAGTCGCGTGACCACTTCCGGGTAGAGCATGATCTTGCCCAGGCGAACGCCATAGGGGCGATATTGCTGGTCGGGGAAGTCGAGGACCGATGGCGGGCGATCGACCTGCTGGGCTTGCAGCGGGGCTGTGAGCAGGCCCGGCGCGATGCCGAGGCCGGACAGCAGGAGCCGGGGGAGGCTGCGCATGGTCAGAACCACTTTTCAAAGATGCGGATGTCGTCGCCCGGCAGGATCGGGGTGGACACGCTGGCGCGCGACGTGACCGACTGGCCGTTGATCTTGCGCGTGATCGACACGTTCGACTGATTGGCGCGGTAGGTGAAACCGCCCGCCGCCGATACCGCCGACACGACCGACATGCCGGGACGATAGGCATATTCGCCCGGCGTCCGCACCTCGCCCAATATGTAGAAGGGGCGCATCTTGATCGGCTGGACGTTGACGTTCGGACGCTGCACGATCTGCCGTTCCACCAGCCGTGCGGCGATGGTGCGTTCGAGGTCGGGCACGGTCTGGCCGGTGGCGGGCACGGCCTCGATCAGGGGCAGCGAAATCTGGCCGCTGTCGTTGACGACATAGGTGTTGTTGATGGCGTCGAGGCCATAGACGTACACGCGCAGCTCATCGCCCGGCGCCAGTCGATATTCCTGCGCGGAGGCGGCCTGTATCGGTGGCAGCGAGCCTCCGCCGGACGAGCAGCCCGACAGGAGGAGGGCGGCGGAGGAAAGGCAAAAACCAAGGCGCAGCGAGAGTGAAGATCGACCCATCATCGTGAATCCCCATCATCATGCCGAAAGCGGCGATAGCTGAAACTAATCCCCTTCTGCCTGAAACGGCTGGGCAATTTCGGCTTAGTGCCTGGCCAAAAGGGAGGGGTGAGCCATGCCCCGCTCTGGCTCGTCGCGGACGAAGAGGAGGGATAGCGCCATCATCGACGGCATCAGGAAGAAGCGCGCGTACATGTGCGGACTGGACATGGTGTAGATCAGGAAGACGGCGACGACCGTCAGCGCCAGCGTCCCCTCCGCCCGTCGCTGCTTCAGCCCCAGCAGCCCCATGGCGACCATGAGGCCGAGGAGGCCGATCAGGCCCAGAAAGGCGGGCAGGCCGCCCTCCGTGAACATCAGCAGGTAGAGGTTGTGGACCGGCTGGCGCAGGACGCTGACATTGCGATATTCGTCCGCGCCCACGCCCAGGACGGTCGTGTTCTCCGCCATGCCCCACGCTTCCTTGATCAGCTCCATCCGCCCGGCGTAGGTGCCCGCCTGCGAGATGTCGCCCGATGCGATCGCGCCGCCGACCCGCTTGCTGAAGGTCGCAGGCAGAGGCGCTCCGCTGGCGACGAAGATCGACAGGGCAACCGCGATCAGGACGATCCCGCGCAGCAGATAGCGACTGCCGAGCAGCAGCATCGTGAAGCTGGTGACGAGGGTGGTCGCGATAAAGCCGGTGAAGGACGCGGTCAGCAGCAGCGCCCAGCCCAATGTGCCGATGACCAGGCACAGCAGCCAGCGCGGTGCGAGACGTTTTGAAAAGCAATAATAGGTCATGGTCAGCGCGTTCGTGATGAGCATCCCGTTCCAGTTTGCCTCCCCGGCGAAACTGCCGAGGCGACCATTGCCAGCGAGAAACTCTGCGCCCAGAAAGCCCGGCTCGGAGCCATGGGTGAACACCAGCGAGACAAATATGCCCAGCGCCTCCATGGCGGCGACGCCGAAGACGAAGGTCAGCACCAGCCTCTGCACCCTGCTGTAACTTTGCGCGGTCAGCACGATGGAGATGAAGAAGAAGGCGACGAGATACTGGAGGGCGATCGCGATCCACCGCGACAGGTCGCCATAGGCCAGCGAACTGACGAACAGACCGCCCAGCATGAAGGAGAGGGCGGTGATCCACAGCGGGGTCATCAGGCCAAAGGGCACGGTGTTGATCATGCCATGGCTCAGAAAGACGAGGAAGGCGGTCAGGAAGCAGATGTCGGCCAGCGTCAGATTGATGAAACTGAGGCGCAGCTCGTGATAGCCGGAGAAGAAGGCTGCGACGCTCAACAGCGCCTGCGCCATTGTGACCCACAGCGAATGGCTCTGATGGACCGGGTTCACATAGGCGCCGAGATTCGCCGTTCCCGACGGTTCCTGTGCGAAGAACAGGTCCAGTTTGGCCGAGTCGGTTTTCATGCCGCCATCCGTTCCGCGTCAAGCCAGTGGCCAAGGTCGCGCCCAAGCATCCTGCCCAGTCGCTCCACATCCGCGGCGTAGAAATCCACGAGCCGCGCGCGCGTATCGGGCAGCAGCGGCGGATAGCGCATCTCGCGCACCAGCAGGTTGCGCACGCCGTTGAACACGGGGTTGTTGCGCAGCGGCCTCACGCTGTCCTTGAGCGGCGCGAGCGCGGTGCGCAGCGCGAGCGGCAGAAAATGCGCAGACCCGTCGTTGACGGGTCGGTCGGAGAGGGCCTCGACGAAATGATAGGGCGCGCCGATATGCTCGCACACCTGCGCCACGGTGAGATGAGGGGCCTTTTTCACATCCTCGAACAGCAGGACGTGGATTTGCGTGGGATCGAACAGGTCGTACCAGCGGTCCAGATGGGCGGCATAGAGGCCGTCGTCGAGAAAGCGCGGCTGGGTGGTGGTTGCGCGGTCGAAATAGGCCTCCGGCGGTCCCTGCACCGTTCCGCGCCGGTAGAGCATGCAGTAATCGGAATAGGCGCGATCGACCGGATTGCGCAATTGCACCACCATCGGGACATGGGGGAGGAGCGCGGCGATGCGGCTGGCTGCATGGGGATGGGCCAGATAGTCGGCGGATTTTTCGCCGAGCAACGCCCCCTCCGGCGCGCCCGCGAAGAAGGCCCGGTAGAAATCGATGCCGCGATCATAGTCGCTGCTGAAATAATGGGGTTCGGGATCGGGCAGGTACAGCGCCGGATTGCCTTGTAGCTGGGCATGAATCCACGTCGTCGCCGCCTTGACCGCGCCGATGATCAGGAATCCGGGGAGGCCGGGCGCGCTCATGCCTGCCGCTCCCGCACCAACTCATCGGCCAGGTGCCGCACGGCCTGGGCCATGGCGCGCATGTCCCCGGTATCGAGCAGATGATCGACCGGCAGCATGACGCTCTGTTCGCCGAGCCGGGCGGCGGCGGCGAGGTCGGCGTCCCTGCGCGCGGGTCTGGTCGCAAAGGCGGCCTCACGCGACATGTCGGGGCAGGAGCCGCTGCCGCAGCCGATGCCCGCCGCCTGCAGCGCGCCGATCAGGTCGGATGCGCCCTCCACCCGGAAATAGAATTTGTAAAAGGCATGGCCGACATGCGCCGGTATCTCCGGCAGGCGGATGAGCGAGTGCCCGGCCAGCGCCTGTTGCAAAATCCGGGCATTGCTGGCCCGCGCCTCCAGCCATGCGGGCAGCTTGGCGAGCTGGACGAGGCCGATCGCCGCCTGCATCTCCGTCATGCGCCAGTTGCTGCCGAAACTGTCATGGACATAGCGAAAGCTGCCGCCAGTCGCGGGGGCGTTCACCTTGTCGGGGTTCTTGCCATGATCCTTATAGGCCCAGGCGCGCTTCCAGTGGCCGGGGTCGCGCAGCAACAGCATGCCGCCCTCGCCGCCGGTCGACATGATCTTGTCGGTGCAGAAGGAAAAGGCCGCCGCATCCCCGAAGGAACCGACCTTTTGCCCGCGCCATGTCGCGCCATGCGCCTGCGCGCAGTCCTCGACCAGCCATAGGGCATGGCGGTTGCACAGCCGGACCAGTGCATCCATGTCGCAGGGCCAGCCAGCCAGATGGACGCACAGGACCGCCGTCGTCCGGGGGCTGAGCAGGCGCTCGACCGAGTCCGGGTCGATATTCTGGCTCTCCTCGTCAATGTCCGCGAAGACCGGCGTCGCACCCACCGCGACGACGCAGGCGACCGTCGCGAAGAAGCTGCGCGCGGGCACGATCACCTCGTCCCCCGGCCCGATGCCCAGCGCGCGGAGCGCCAGTTCCAGCGCCAGCGTGCCATTGGCGAGCGACAGCGCATAAGGCGCACCGATATACTCCGCGAACGCCCGCTCGAACGCACGACCGCGCGTGCCATGGACGAGGGAGTTGACCTGACCGGCGCGCAGCACCTCCGTCACCGCCGCAATCTCGTCCTCCTCATAGTGCGGCCAGCGCGAGCGGATGGGGATGGGCAGCGAGGCAATGGCGTCCAGTTGGTCCGGTTGCAGCAGTTCGGCCATGTGTCAGGCTCCCATCGCGGTCGCGGAAATGGTGGCGCGGGCGGAGACATGATCGTTGAGATCGTGCAGCATCGCCTTGCGGTCGAAGGCGATGGGCGGCGCCTTGATCAGGTCGTGGGTCTGGCGGCACACGCCCTCCGCATCGCCCTTGAGCACCAGCCGCTCCAGTTGCCCGAAACGCTGGGACAGGATGGCGAGGGGCACGGGGATGGGCCGCGCCTCGAAAATCCCCGCGATGCTGGAGTCCAGCCGCTCCTCCGAACTGTCGAACAATTCCTCGTACAGCTTTTCGCCGGGGCGCAGGCCGACGAACTGGATCGCCACGTCGATGTCGGGTTCCAGCCCGGCGAGGCGGATCATGCGGCGGGCGATGTCCACGATCTTGATCGGCTTGCCCATGTCGAGGACGAAGATCGCGCCCCGCCCGCGATCATTGTGCATCGCCTCTGCGCTGCTCTGAAGGATCAGTTGCACCGCCTCCTTCACGGTCATGAAGAAACGCTCGATGTCGGGATGGGTGACGGTCAGCGGCTTGCCCTGCGCCAGTTGCCGGGCAAACAGGGGGATGAGCGATCCGCTGGATCCCAGCACATTGCCGAAGCGGACGGTCATGAAGCGGGGCGCATTGGCGTCATCCTCCCCGATCAGGTCGAGCGCCTGGCAATAAAGTTCGCCCGCGCGCTTGGTCGCGCCCATCATGCCGACCGGGTTCACCGCCTTGTCGGTCGACACCTGCACCATGGCGCGCGCGCCATATTCGCAGGCGGCGTTGGCGACGTTGCGCGTGCCGATGACATTGGTGTGCACGCCCGCGCAGGGGTTTTCCTCGACCATCGGCACATGCTTGAGCGCGGCGGCGTGGAAGACGATTTCCGGGCGGAACCGCTCGAACACTTCCTTCACCGCCGCCATTTGCCGGACGGAGCAGAGCGCGGGGTGAAAGAGGATGTCGGGGAAGCTCTCCCGCGCCTCCATGTCGATGGCGTAGAGATTATATTCGGCATGATCGAGCAGGACGATCTCCGACGGCTTGAACGGGGCGAGCTGGCGGACCAGTTCGCTGCCGATCGTGCCGCCTGCGCCCGTGACCATGATGCGGCGGCCCGTGACCATGCGGCTGACATAGCCGCGCTCCAGCTGGATCTCCGGTCGGCCCAGAAGTTCGGCGAGGGGGAGGTACTGGAGGTCGACGCGCGGCTTGCCCTTGGCCATCTGGCTCCACGGATCGCCCGCGCGCGCCACGTCCAGCTTGAGCCGCTCCGCCGTCGAGACGAGCGTGGCGAAGTCGCGCTTTTCGAGGGTGCGGCCATCGTCGCGCAGGATGATGCAGGTGGGACGGCGGTTGCGGACCTCCAGCATCGCGACGATGGCGGAGAACATGGCGGGCGTACCCAAAATGGGCACATTGGCGATTTTGAGTGTGCGGTCGCGCCCGTCGGGGGTCAGCACGCCGACCACTTCCATATGCGTCCGGTCATCGGCGTGGATCAGCTCGATCATCGCGCGCGCCCAGTCCGTGTCACCGAGCAGCAGTGCGCGCTTGCAACCGGCCCTGTGCGGGGCGTGCAGGCGATGGCGCACATATTCGCGCACGCCGCGCCGCGCGACCCGCATCGACGCCATGGCGAGCAGGGTCAGGGTGTAGTGGATCGCGATCACCGACGCGGTGCTGCCGATCCGGCCGGATAGCACGCCCGTCGCGATACCCGCAGCCCATGCCGCACCCAGCCCGATCGCAACCGATGCGGTCAGGAACAGGCCGTCGCCGAACGAAAGGAAGCGCCAGCTTCGCTGGTACAGTCCGGTCAGGAAGAAGCCGACCACCGCGATGGTGGAAAACAGCAGGGTGAACACGGGCCTGGTCGCCAGCACCGCCGCCCCTTCATAGGACAGCGCCAACAGAAGCGCACCCGCCACTGCCGCCATGTCGAGCGCCCCCAGCAGGAGGATGCGTACCCATGGCGAGCGGGAGAGCAGGGTCGCTGCCCCCGTTCCGATTCGGTCGATCAGGCTGCGCAGCGGGGCAGGCGAGGCATTGGCGCCGTCCAGCGCAACACTCTCTGAAAGCGCCGAAGCGAGAGGGGGTGTGTCGATGTTCGTCGCTGACATGAAGCATCCTGACCTATGACAGGGCGGCTGGCTGTATCGCGTCATGCGGGTGGCCGGCGCTTCTCGCCCCTGTTTGCAGATGCACCATAGCTATCAGTGCGGCGCACGACGGAAATCGCCCATACAGCCACTATCCTTTATCGCGGGCGGTATCCGGCTGGCGTCCGGGCTGGCCCAAAGGGGGTAAGGGCGTCTCGCTGCAGGAGCGTGGGACATCCGTTGCGCAGGCGATTTCCTGCGGCGAAGCTGCGGCTCCTATCCCAAAGTATATCGCTCCGATTACCGCATCGGCTCCTGTCATGGAGCCCCTATCATGCGGCCATAGAACAAGACGGGTCGCTCATATCGAAAGGCATCCGACGCCGTCGATGCAGCAGCAGGGGAGAGGGTCGTGCAGGACCATGTAATCCGGTCGTCCGTATCGCTTTCCTCCGACGGCAAGGACTATGGCGCGTGAAGATACTGATGCTCTCCAGTCTCAGCTATTCGCTGGTAAACTTCCGCGGTGCATTGCTGCGCAGCCTGCTGGAACAGGGGCATGAGGTCGTGGCCTGCGCGCCCGACCGCGACGCCACGGTCGAATTCACGCTGGAACGCATGGGCATCGAGTTCCGGCTGACCCCGATGGATCGCGCCGGCACCAACCCGTTCCGCGATCTCGCCACTCTCCTCACCTATATGCGCCTGATGCGGGAGGAACGGCCCGACGCCGTGATCGCCTATACGCAAAAGCCCATCATCTATGGCGGGCTGGCGATGCGGCTGACCGGGCGCAGGGGCTTTCACGCGTTAATGAGTGGGCTGGGCTATATCTACAGCCCGGAGGCAGACAGCCGCCGCCTGCTGCGCAGGATGGTGAGCGGCCTCTACCGCATGGGCGTCGCGCGGGCGGAGACGATCTTCGTCTTCAACAGCGACGATCGCCACACCATGATCGACAATCGCATCATCGGGTTTGACCATCATGTCGTGCAGATCGGCGGGTCGGGGATCGACACGGCGCATTTCGTGGAATGCCCCATGCCCCGGACGCCGCCTGTCTTCCTGATGATCGCGCGGTTGATGCGGGACAAGGGCGTGAGGGAGTTCGTCGAGGCCGCCCGCATCGTCAAGGCGCAGCACCCGCAGGCCTGCTTTCGCCTGCTCGGACGACCGGAGCCGGGCAACCCGACCGGCTGCAGCCCGGAGGAACTGGCCGAATGGGTGGCGAGCGGCGTGATCGAACATCTGCCGGAGACGCGCGATGTCCGTCCGCATCTGGCCGCGTCCCATGTCTTCGTCCTGCCGTCCTTCTACCGCGAGGGACTGCCGCGTACCTTGCTGGAGGCGCTGTCGACCGGGCGGCCCATCATCACGACGGACATGCCCGGCTGCCGCGAAGTGGTGGAGCCGGGTGTGAATGGCTGGCTCGTTCCGCCGCGCGACAGCCGCGCGCTCGCCAATGCGATGCTCGAAGCGTTGAACAACCGCCCGCAACTGGGCGACATGGCCGCGCGGTCGCGGGAGATCGCGCTGGAACGCTATGATGCGCAGAAGGTGAATTCGCAGATCATCGACTGTCTGGATCTGGGTGAGCGGCAATCCTCCGTCGAGGCGGCGCCGCCGTGCGCGGCGAAGGGCGCCTGATGCATCGCGGAAACCCGTGGGGAACGCTGGTCGCGGCGGTGCTGATCGTCGTGCTTGCGCCCGTGATGCTGGTCATCGCGGGCCTGCTGCTGCTCTTTCAGGGGCGCCCCATATTGTTCGGCCAGACGCGTGCGGGGCGGGGCGGACGCGGCTTTCGCATGACGAAGTTCCGCTCCATGCGGGAGGTGAGGGACGACAAGGGGCAGTTGCTGCCCGATGACGTCCGCACGACCGGCATCGGCAGTTTCCTGCGCCGCTCCCGGCTCGACGAACTGCCGGAACTGTGGAATATCCTGCGCGGAGACATGGCCTTTATCGGTCCCCGTCCCCTGTTGGTCAGCACCATCCTGCAAATGGGGGATGAGGGCAGTTTTCGCTGCCGGGTGCGGCCCGGCCTGACCGGCTGGGCGCAGGTCAATGGCAACACCCTGCTGACTCTGCATGAAAAGCTGAAGCTCGACCTCTGGTACGTCGATCATCGCTCGGCCCGGATCGACTTCCTCATTCTGTTGCGCACCGCGGGCGTCATGCTCCGGGGCGAACGGATCAATCGTACTCAAGTGGAGAAAGCACTTGCGAGCCGTCATCATCGGGGCAGTTGAAAGTACGCAGGTCGCTCTGGAAGCCATGGGACGCGCGTCCGGTTGGGAGCCTGCACTGGTCCTCACCCTGCATCCCGAACTGGCCAGCCGACATTCGGACTTCGTCGATCTCGCACCCGTTGCGGAGCGGGCGGGGGCGGTGTTTCGCACGGTGCGCAACATCAACGATCCCGATGCCATCGGATATTTGCGCGAGGCGAAGCCCGACTATCTCTTCATCATCGGCTGGTCGCAGATTTGTGGGGCGGACGTGATGGGCTGTGCACCGGGGCGCGTGGTCGGCTATCATCCCGCCGCCCTGCCCCGCCAGCGCGGGCGGGCGGCGATCCCGTGGACTATCCTCAATCGCGAGCCGATCACCGCCGGGTCGCTTTTCTGGATCGATGATGGCGTCGATACGGGTGCGATACTGGACCAGCAATATTTCCATGTCGCGCCCACGGAAACCGCGGCAAGCCTCTACGCCAAGCATATGGCGGCGCTGGCAACCATGTTCGACCGCTCCCTCGCTGCGCTGGCGGCGGGTACGGAACGGCGGGACGTTCAGGACGAGGCGCTGGCGACCTGGTGCGCGAAACGGACGGCGGATGACGGCCTGATCGACTGGGAGCAGAGCGCGCGGGACATAGACAGGCTCGTTCGCGCGGTCGGGCACCCGTATCCGGGCGCCTTTACGAGCTGCCGACAGGACCGCCTGTTCATATGGTCCGCTCATGTCATGCCCGGCGACCGGCATGCCGGGACGGTCGGACAGGTCGTGTCGCGCGACGACAGCGGCTTCGCGGTCATGTGCGGCGACGGCCATCTCCTGCAGGTGACGGAGTGGAGCAGCGAGACGATGCGCCCTCCCGCACTTCATCAACGCATAGGAACGCCATGACCATCCTCTCGCAAGTAAAGCGCGCCGTTATTGTTGCACCGCATCCCGATGACGAAGTCCTCGGCTGTGGCGGAACCATGGCGAGACTGGCGGCCATGGGCGCGGAGGTCCATGTCCTGTTGATGACGCGCGGCATGGAACCGCGCTTTTCCAGTGCGCAGGTCGAACGGGTTCTGGCCGAGGTGAAGGAAGCGCATGCGATGCTGGGCGTAACCCGGCTCCACTGCCTCGACCTGCCCGCCGCCGAACTGGACGCCATGCCGATCGCGGACGTCAATCATCGGGTCGGGGAAATACTGGCAGAACTCCAGCCGGATACTTTATTCCTGCCCTTTATCGGCGACATTCATTTCGATCATCAAGTCGCCTTCACCGCTGCCATGGTCTATGCGCGCCCGCGTTCGGACAAGGCGCCGTCGCGTATCTACGCTTATGAAACCCTGTCGGAAACCAACTGGTATGCGCCGGGCGTCACGCCCGCTTTCACGCCCAATATGTTCGTTGACATAAGCCAGGAGATTGCCCTGAAGCTGCGCGCTTTCGGCTGTTTCCGGTCGCAGGTGAAGGCTTTCCCGGACGAGCGTTCGCTGGAGGCGCTGGAAGCACTGGCACGCATGCGCGGCGCCACGGTCTTTCGCAATGCAGCAGAAGCGTACCAGATTATTCGCCAGATCGACTGATATTTACGAGTAAACATGTCGTTTCGGCATCGTTTTCAGTAATTTTGGTGTAATCTTCCTATGTGTATTTACCCAATTATTAAAAATATGTCCCAAAAGATAACTGGTGGGTAATTCACGCCTTATCTATATAAATCTAATGCTTATGGGCACGTATCCCCCGGTATAGGTCGTTCCACCCATAGAGTGCTTAATATTTGGTTGCCAGTATTCGGCTGGGGGTAAATGATGACCTTCATAAGGGGGGCGAATCACTGGGTAATTTCCAGTATCTCTTCCCAAAAAAACAGAAAACAGTGCCCGTCGGTGTCGAAGGTTTGACCATAAACAGGGAGATGGGACATGCCCAATCCAGTCCGAGTTGCGTTGCTGGCAAGAAATGCCATTGTTCGCGAAGGTCTGAAGCGCATCCTCGCAGATGAGGATTTCGAAATAACAGAGTCGGTCGATCACCCCTCCCGCCTCGAAGATCTGTCGCCGCACGGCGCAAAGGGAGCGGATCTGATCGTGGTGGACAATGGGGCGGACGATGGCGAGCTGGATAATATCCGCACGCTGCACGAACGCTTTCCCAACGCCCGCCTCGTCCTCCTGTCCGATGAGTTCGACATGGACACGATGGCGACCGCGTTCCGCATGGGGGCCCATGGCTATATCGTCAAGGAAATCTCCTGCGCGCCGCTGATCGGGTCGCTGCAACTGGTTGCAATGGGTGAGAAGGTGATGCCGACGCGGCTCGCCGACGAATTTCCACTGCAAATGTCCTATGCCCATCATGATGGCGAACGGGGTCTGGCGGACGCGCATCTTTCGACGCGGGAAGTCGAAATCCTGCAATGCCTCATCATGGGCCATCCCAACAAGATCATCTCCCGCCAGCTGGAAATCAGCGAGGCGACGGTGAAGGTCCATGTGAAGGCGATCCTGCGCAAGCTGCATGTGCAGAACCGCACGCAGGCGGCGATCTGGGCCGTCAATCGCGGCGTCGGTGGCGACAATGACATCGTTCCTGCCAGCCTCGAAACGATCGCAAATGACCGGGCCCTGGCGTCGGTGGCTGCCTGAGCAATCAGGGCCGACGTCCCTCGATTGGAGGGAATGATGACGACCATGCGCGCGCGCCTGGGTGTCTTGGGGAGGGCTGGTGGCTTTCGTTCCCGGATGACCAGCATCGGACACCTGCTGTCCGGTAATTTCATGAATGCGGGTATCATGTTGTTCAGCGTGGCCATCGCCGCGCGAACATTGGGGCCCCATACGTACGGCATCATGGTGATGGTGCTGACCTTCGGACGAACCGTGGAGCGTGTTCTGCGGTTCGAATCCTGGCAGCCCGTCATCAAATTCGCCGCCGACAACGAAGAACAGAATGACAAGGAGAGGTTGTCGCAACTGTATCTCTACGGCCTGATGCTGGATGTCGGCGCGGCCTTCCTCGCGGCATTGGCGACGGTCGCACTGGCCACCGCGGGGGGGCGTTTCTTTGGCCTCTCGCCGGAGAATGTCGAACTGGTCGCGATCTACTCCGTCGCCCTGTGCTGCAATATCAACGGGATGCCCACGGCGGCGCTGCGCTTTGCGGG
>DASVNT010000018.1:0-42118 GCA_036383715.1 Sphingobium sp.
CGCAGATGCGGCAGCAGCGTGTTGTTGATGACGGTGATGAACCCCCACATGAAGAACAGGCTCACCAGCAGGGCCAGCGATTTGCGGTAACCGCCCTGCCCCGCCGGATTATCCGGCTCCGTCGGTCTCACGGTCCCGGAATTGATGGGCGCTGGCACGGTCGGATATCCCTCCTGATCACTCTTCTATTTGTCTGAGTATAAGCGCGCGGAATGGGCGTCAACCGATATCCTTCACCCCGGTCAGGACAGGGTGGCCCGTTTCTCCCGCACAGTCTCCATCAACAACCCGATGATCTTCTGCGCTTCGACATGGCCAAGCGTGATGCCCATGCCGCCCTCCATCACCAGCGACCGGGCCATGCCCGCGACCAGCACCGACAGGCCCATGCCCAGCTCGCGCCCCGCCTCATCCGCCTCATTTCCCTCGCCCGGATCGCCGGGGCAGGCGGCCGCGGCCAGAGCCTCCGCCTGAAGGACGCGCATCTCCTCGACATAGGCGGCGATCTCCGCCCGGATTTCCTTGCGGTGGTTGGACAGCGCCATGAACTCGTGAATGATCGCCGTGCCTGCCGGGTCGCTGTTCAAGTCCCACAGCGCGCGCAGCGGATCGGGGCCCGCCAGCGCCGCGATCGTCTCCGCCCGCGACACTTCGGTCAGCCCGCGGAACAGCGCCATCAGCAGATCCTCCGTCGTGGCGAAATGATAATGGACCAGCGCGGGCGCGACGCCCACCTCCTTCGCCACGCGGCGCGTCGACACCGCCGCATAGCCCTCCTCCACCATCAACCTCTCCGTCGCGGCCAATATGGCCCCACGCGACGAGGCCCGGACTTTCCTCACGGCAGGTTCCAAGCGGGACTTCTCCTCAAGTGATGATCGTTATGAAACCACTGTCTTACCGCACGACAGGACGCACGACAAATCATGCGATAAGCTCCGCTTGACCGCTGCTGGACGCCAACCTAAACACCTGTTCAGGAAATGGGCGGGACTGGGTAGCCTGCCGCGCAAACATCGAAAAAGAGGGATGGGGACATGCGGATGCGTTGGGTTTGGGGTGCAGGTGCGCTGGCTCTCACCTGCTCCGCCATGGATCTGGTCGCGCAACTCCCGCAACCACCTGCGGAGGGCACCGGCGCCGACTGGCACAACGTCGGTGGCAGCGCGGACGAAAGCGGCTTCAGCCAGCTCGGCAACATCTCCACCGGCAACATCGGCAAGCTGGGCCTTGCGTGGTCGCTCGACCTCGACGGTGAAGTGTCGCTGGAAGCGACCCCGCTGGCGGTCGATGGCATACTCTATTTCAGCGGCAGTTACGGCGCGGTCTATGCGGTCGACGGCACGACCGGCAAGCAGCTATGGCGCTACGACCCGGAAATCTGGAAGGTGAACCCCATGCGGCAGGGCATGGGCATGGGCGTCAATCGCGGCGTGGCCTATGACAATGGACAGGTGTTCATCGGCGTGCTCGACGGCCGCCTCGTCGCGCTGGATGCAAAGACGGGCAAGGTCAACTGGTCCGTCAACACCCTGCCCGGCCCCGGCACGATGCACAGCCTGACCGGCGCGCCGCGCACCTTCAATGGCAAAGTCATCATCGGCAATGGCGGCGCGGACATCGGCCAGCGCGGCTATGTCACTGCCTATGACCAGAAGACGGGCGCGCAGGCATGGCGTTTCTGGACCGTCCCCGGCAAGCCAGAGGATAATGCGCAGGATCCCGTGATGGCGATGGCCGCCAAGACGTGGAACGGGCAATATTGGAAGACCGGCACCGGCGGCACCGTCTGGAACGGCATGACCTTCGACCCGGAACTGAACCGCATCTACATCGGTGTCGGCAATGCCGGCCCCTATGACCCGGAACGGCGCAGCCCCGGCGGCGGCGACAACCTCTTCGTCGCGTCCATCGTCGCGCTCGACGCCGACACCGGCAAATATGTCTGGCATTACCAGCAGAACCCGCGCGAAAGCTGGGATTACAAGGCGGTCGCCAACATGATCTCCGCGACCATCCCGATCGACGGCAAGCCGCGCAAGGTGCTGATGCAGCAGCCGACCAACGGCTTCTTCTATGTTCTCGACCGCGAGACGGGAAAGCTGATCTCGGCGGAGAAAGTCGGCAAGGTCACATGGGCGAGCCACATCGACATGGCGTCGGGACGCCCGGTCGAGGCACCCAATGTCCATTATCAGGACGGCCCGGTCGACATCTACCCCTCGACGCTGGGCAGCCATAACTGGCAGGCGATGAGCTACAGCCCGAAGACCGGCCTCGTCTATATCCCCTATATGCAGGTCGGCGCGCGCTATGCGAAGGCGACGACCGGCGCGCTCGCCAGCATCACCGGCGCCAGCGCCAGTTTCATCACGGACAAGAAGGACAAGGAGGACCTGACCGGCGCGCTCGTCGCCTGGGATCCGGTCGCGCAAAAGGCGCGCTGGCGCATGCCGCGCTCCTTCCTGTGGAACGGGGGCACGCTGGCGACGGCGGGCAATCTGGTGTTTCAGGGGACGGCGGACGGCCATTTCCGCGCCCATGACGCCGCGAACGGCAAGGAATTGTGGAAGTTCAACGCGGGCCTCGGCATCATCTCCGCACCGATGAGCTATTCGGTGAAGGGCAAGCAATATGTATCCGTCCTCGTCGGCTGGGGCGGCACGGCGGCGGCGGCGACGGATGTGCTGAACGTCGGCTGGAAATATGGGCGGCAGCCGCGCCGCATCCTCAGCTTCGCCGTGGGCGGCACGAAGAAACTGCCCGCCTCCCCGCCCCGCGACATGAAAGTCACCGCGCTCGACGATCCGTCCATCGTGCTGGATGAAAAGGCCATTGCGGCGGGCCGCGAAATGTCCTTCGTCTGCGGCGCCTGCCACGGCATGGCGTTCCGGGGCGCGGGCGCGCCGGGACCGGATTTGCGCGAATCCGCACTCGCCCTGTCGGAAGACGCTTTCTATCAGGTGGTGCAGGAAGGCGCGCTGTCGGAACGCGGCATGCCGCGCTTCCCCTTGGGCAAGCCGCAGATTCACAATCTGTGGTCCTATCTGCGCGCTACCGCGCGGGAGGCGCTGGGCACGCGCAAACCGGATGCAGCGGGAACCGCCGGCGGCCCCTTCTGATCGCATGCTCCGCTCCCGGCGTCCCGTCCTGCCGGGACGGATCGCCGGGGCGTGAAGAAAAATCATAGCCAAGCCGCCGTTTCTGCATAATGTATACATACACGGCGCGATTCAGACTGACCGGGCGGGATTAACCGCCGCAAAGAGATGGAGGGGGTTTCCAGTCCCATGAGAATGACCGGAGAGGAACGGATTGCAGCGCCCCGTGCCAAGATATGGGCCGCGCTCAACGATCCCGACGTGCTGCGCCAGTGCATTCCCGGCTGCCAGTCGCTCGACAAGGAAGCGGATGACAAGCTGCGCGCCACGGTCGAGATCAAGATCGGCCCCATCGGCGCGCGCTTCAACGGCGCGGTCACCCTGTCGGATATCGACGCGCCCAATGGCTACACCATCACGGGAGAGGGTCAGGGCGGCACCGTCGGCCATGCCAAGGGCGGCGCCAAGGTCAAGCTGACCGATGACGGCGCGGGCACGCTCCTGTCCTATGAGGTGAATGCGGAGGTCGGCGGCCGCCTCGCCCAGCTCGGCGGCCCGATCATCGACGCGACCGCCAAGCAGCTCGCGGGCAAGTTCTTCAAGACGTTCAACGGCGTGGTTAGCGGCACCGCTCCCGCACCGGTGAGCGCCAGCGTGGCGACCGCCTCTTCCGCGGCATCGACCGGCGGCGCTGCGCCTGCCCCCTCCTATGCGCCCGTCGCCTATGCCACTGGCGCGGTGGCTGCGCCCTCCTATCCCTGGGCATGGGTGGTTTCGCTGGTGCTGGCCCTCGTCGCGGGCTTCTTCATGGGACGCAGCCCGGCCGCCGACTGGTGGGTGGTCGCTGTCGCGGCGCTGATCGTCGTCGCGGCGGGTGCTGGCTATGCGGCGGGCAAGGGCGGCGGCAAGTGAAGGCCGCGCCCTATGACTATGTGCGCCCGTCGAGCATAGAGGAGGCCTGCACCATATTGGCGGAGGCAGGCGGCGGCGCGCAGGTGCTGGCGGGCGGCCAGACGCTGATGCCGCTGTTGGCCCTGCGCATGAGCCAGCCGTTCATCCTCGTCGACATCAACCATATCCCCCAACTGCAGGGCGTCACCACGGTCGACGGCGGCACCCGCGTCGGTCCGGTCACGCGCCAGAACGATGCGCTGGTCGATCCGATCCTGAACCGCGACCTGCCCACGCTGATCCGCGCGCTCAGCCATGTCGGCCATCACCAGACCCGCAATCGCGGCACTATCGGCGGCTCCATAGCACTGGGCGAGCCCGCCGCCGAAATGCCCTCCACCGCCGTCGCGCTGGGCGCGAAGGTGGAGGTGCGCTCGGCGAGCCAGACGCGGTTCATCCCGGCGGACGAACTCTATTTCGGCCCCTATTCGACCGCCATCGAACCCGATGAGCTGCTGACCGCCATCCACTATCCGGCCTGGCCGAAGGACACGATCACCCTGTTCCGCGAAGTCGCGATGCGCCCCGGCGACTTCGCGCTCGTCGGTCTGGTTGGCGCGCTGACCGTGGAGGATGGCAAGGTCGCTCGCGCGGGCATCTGCTGGTTCGGCATGGGCCCCACGCCGATGAAGGCGCGGCAGGCGGAGGCCGCGCTGATCGGCCAGAGCGTCGACAGCCTCGACGCCGCCGCCATCGCGGACCTCGCCATCGCGGACACTGCGCCCTTTGGCGATCATCACGCCACCGCCGACTATCGGCGCACGGTCGGACGCGGCATCTTCGCGCGCGTCCTGAAAGAAGCCCTGGACATAAGGCAGGCCGCATGAGCGAGCATAAGATCGAGCTGACCGTCAACGGCCGGCACCATCGCGGCACCGTGGAGGGCCGCCACACGCTGGGCGACTGGCTGCGCGGGCAGGCGGGCTATACCGGCGTCCATATCGGCTGCGAACATGGCGTCTGCGGCGCCTGCACCGTGATGGTGGATGGCCGCGCCGTGCGCTCCTGCCTGATGCTGGCGGTCCAGGCCGACGGCTGTACCGTAACCACGGTGGAGGGTCTGGCAGACGCCGACGGCACATTACATCCCGTGCAGCAGGCGATGAAGGATTGCCACGGCCTGCAATGCGGATTCTGCACCCCCGGCATCGTCTGCACCCTCGCCGCGCTGACTGCCGATGGCGCGCAGCCGGATGAGGAGCAGCTGACCGCCGCCATGTCCGGCCATATCTGCCGCTGCACCGGCTATCAGGGCATCCGCCGCGCCATCCGCCAGATTGCAGGCGCGGAGGAACCGGCATGAACGCGCCCAATATCACCGCGCACCGCTTCATCGGCCAGCGCGTCCCCCGCAAGGAAGACCCTCGCCTCCTGACCGGCAAGGGCACCTATGTCGACGATGTGGTCATGCCCGGCATGCTGCACATCGCGTTCGTGCGCAGCCCCATCGCGCGCGGTCGCATCCTGTCGATCGACAGCAGCATCGCGCGCGACCAACCCGGCGTCCACGCTATACTGACGCAGGACGATCTGGCGCACTTCAACGTCACGATGCTCAGCTTCTTCATCGGCCCGGTCGAGGTCGCGATGACCCCTCTGGCGTCCGGCCACGTCGCCTATGTCGGCCATCCCGTCGTCATGGTGGTCGCCGACGACCGCTATCTGGCGGAGGACGCCGCCAGCCTCGTCGTGGTGGACTATGCCGAGGAAGACGCGGTCGTCAGCATAGAGGACGCGCGCCACGGCCCCGCCGTCCACCCCGACACGGACGACAATGTCGCCGCCATGATGGGCGAGGATGAGGAGGATGCAGAGTTCGAGGCTCTGCTGGCCAGCGGCGCGCATCTCGTCACCCAGACCGTCCACCACCAGCGTATCTCGCAATCACCGATGGAGACGCGCGGCGTCGTCGCGGCGTTGCAGGGTGACGAGGAACTGCTGGTCCACATCACCTGCGCCGGTCCGCATCTGGTCGCGCGCTGGCTGACCGTCGCGCTGGGCAACCCGAAAATCAGCATCCGCGTCGTCGCAAAGGACGTCGGCGGCTCCTTCGGCCTCAAGAACCACCCGTGGCTGGAGGAGGTGTCCGCCATCCTCGGCGCGATGCTGCTCAAGCGGCCGGTCAAGTGGATCGAGGACCGGATCGAGAATCTCACCGCGTCCAATCAGGCGCGCGAGCAGGAGATCGTGCTGCGCGCCGCCTTTGACGCGGACGGCAAACTGCTGGCCAGCCACGCCGACTATGCCCTGAACAACGGCGCCTATCCCATGGGCGCGGACGCCAATATCGCCGTCCATATGTTCATGTGGTCGGCCTATAATATCCCGGCCTACAGCTTCGTCTCGCGCGGCTATTACACCAACACCGCCGGTCTTGCCGCCTATCGCGGCCCCTGGGCGATCGAGACGCTGGTGCGTGAGACGCTGCTGGACACCGCCGCGAAGCAGATCGGCCTCGACCCCATCGAAATCCGCCGCCGCAACCTGTGCACCGCCGCGCACCAGCCGTCGGTCACCTCGCTCGGCATCCCGCGTGAGGATATCACGCCTGCCGAATGCCTCGAAAAGCTATTGGAGACGGTGGACGTCGCCGCCTTCCGCCGTGAACAGGCGGAGGCACGGCTGGAGGGGCGTTACCTCGGCATCGGTTTCGCCGCCTATATCGAACCCACCGGCGCGGCGGGCAGCATCGCGATCATGACCGGTGAACTGGCGCAGGTCCGCGTCGATCCCACCGGCAAGGTGGTGGCGATCATGAACGTCCATTCGCAGGGGCACGGCACGCAGACGACCATGGCGCAGTGCATCGCCGACCAGCTCGGCGTGCCGCTGGAGGATGTGACCATCTTCGACGGCGACAGTTCGCGCGGCGGCTTCGGGCCCGGCGCGGGTGGCAGCCGGCAGGGTGTGATCGGCGGCGGCGCGGCGATCAAGGCGAGCCGCCTGCTCGCCGACAAGATCAAGGCGGTCGCGGCTCACCTCCTCAACGCCAATGCGGAGAATATCAGCATCGAAGGCGGCATGATCCGCGTGGCAGGTGCGCCGGAGATGACGCGCTCCCTGCGCGAGATCGCGGAGATCGCCTATGGCGAGCCGTCGCGCCTGCCGCCGGGCATGGAGACAGGGCTGGAGGCGCAGGTCCGATACGATCCCCCGCCGATGACCTTCACCAGCGCGGCCCATGCCGCCATCGTGGAAGTGGACGTCGAAACCGGCTTCGTGAAGATCAGGCGCTGGGTCTCCAGCGAGGATTGCGGCGTGATGATAAACCCCGCCGTGGTCGAGGGGCAGATCGCGGGGGGGCTGGCGCAGGGCATCGGCTCCGTGCTGCTGGAGGAGGCCGGTTACGACACGCGCGGCAACCCGATCGCCGCGACGTTCAAGGATTATATGCTGCCGACCATCTTCGACGTCCCCGACTTCGAATATGTCCACGCAAACACGCCGTCCAAGGCCGAGGGCGGTTTCCGGGGCGTGGGCGAGGGCGGCTGCATCATCGGCCCGCCGACGCTGGTCAACGCCATCGCCGACGCGCTCGCCCCCTTTGGCGACGTGCCGGTGGACCTGCCGCTCACCCCGTCGAAGCTGCTTGCCGTGATCGACGGCACGCCGCCGCTCGCAAAGCCGATGAGCCGCTTTCATCCCGACTGGACCGATCCCCATGCGGACCCGGCTTCTGCACCAAAGGTCGCGGATCAGCCCGACGGCCCGGTGGAGGACGTGCCTCCCGCCGCGACCCTGTTGCCCGGCGGCACCCATGCCGCTCTGGCCGAGGCCGCAACACCGCGCGGAATCGATGGCGCCTGGAACCTGACGCTCGCCACTCCCATGGGGCCCCAACCGATGATCGCCCATTTCGAGAGCGACGGCGCGGTCGTGCGCGGTCGCCTCGAAAGCAATGAGGGCACGCAGGCGTTCGAGGGGACGATCGAGAGTAATCAGGTCAAATGGAGCATGAAGGTCACCAAGCCCATGTCCATCACCCTGAAATACGACCTCGTCTTCGACGGCGACACTGTCAGCGGCAAGTGCAAGATGGGCATGTTCGGCACCGCCAAGGTCAAGGGCGAACGCGCCCAGCAATCCCAGTAAGGAAGAGGAACTGAAATGAGCGCAGAGCAGGAACTGGCCGAGCTGAAGGCAACGGTCGCCTATCTGAAGGACAGGCAGGACATTCTCGACTGCATCCAGCGCGAAAGCCGCGCCCGCGACCGGCAGGACGTGGAGCAGATCGCCGGCTGCTGGTGGGAAGAGGGCGTTGACGAACATGGCCCCAGCGTGACCTTCGCCCCGGACTATCCGGAAAAGGCGAACAAGGGTCATGTGATGAACTTCAACATGACCAGCCATAATATCACCAACCACCTCTGCGACCTGAAGGGCGACACCGCGTCGTGCGAGTCCTATGTGATTGGCGGCCTCTACTGGCTCGACGGAAAATCCTCGACCATCGCCATCGGCCGCTATCTCGACCAGATGGAAAAGCGGAACGGCGAATGGCGCATCCTGACGCGCCGCTGCACGATCGAGGTGACCGCGGACACGGACGGCACCTGGATACACTCCAAGAATGTGCAGGGCTTCCTCAAGGGGCTGTGGAGCAAGGCCGACCCCTCTTATGAAAAGCCCTATGTGTGGAAACCGCGCGAGGAAGGCGTCCGCTACTGAGCGGGCCGCCCTTCTTCACCCGATAAAAGGAGTGACGATCCCACGGGGGGCGTCGCTCCTTCCGTGCGGCTGTTACAGCGCGCCAGCCTGCTTGCCGGTTTCGCCAACCTGAAGGCCGCGCGTAGCCGCGACGAAATGAGGCGATCCCTTGAACGGGCCATTGCCGACCTTCTGCACCGTCACCTTTGCACCGGGCAGCGTGGCGGCAATGCCGGCCGCGGCCGCCAGCCATGTCGATTTGCCCGGCACTCGCCGGGGGGGGGGGGGCCGCACCAACCATCATCGACTCTCCTCCGAATAACGACGCCTGCGCTCGTTATCTACCAATAGGTTGGTTCGTGTGGCAAGGCCTCGTTGCCGGGCCGGGCAAGATCAAGATTCTGGTGTCTCTTGGCTCTATTGGCTGACGGCCTGCGGGCTCGCGGCCCGTGCGGCAAGTATCTTGCCGACCGCCATCAGGATGGCCGCCAGCCCCGCCGCGATCAGCAGCGACACCGGAATCTGCCAGAAATCGTTCGGCGTGACCGCACCTGCGATGGTGAACACGGTCAGGTACAGCATGAAGGCGTTGTTGATGAGCAACGGAACATGCCCCCGGATCATCATGAATATGCAGGCCAGCACCCCCACGCCGATGATCGCATAGCCCGTCGCGCCCATCTGCTCCGGCAAGGTGACGACCAGATAGGCCAACCCCGTGCCGCCCAGCGCACCGACCAGCGATGGCAGGAAGTCCGCGCTTGCCGCCGCCCGTATCCCGGCCCAGTAGAACAGGAAGATAAACCCGCCGTGGAGCATCGTCACGCCCGCCAGCGAACAGAGCGTGGCATAGGCCACCATGCCGACAATGATCGCGACCAACATGCCCGATGTTTGCAGCACAGTCGGCCTGACCGGCGCTTCAGCCATTCCCTCGTCCATGGATTTATCCTTTATGATTGGCGGGACAGGCAGAGTCCCGACGACCCTCACCCGCTCCCATCATCGCCATTATGTATACATTCTCGCGATCTCCAACAAAAAAAGCCCCGCGTCGATCACCTATTCCCAAAGTTCGGGCACCAACCGGGCCAGCGCCCGATCCCATTCCACGACAAAGTCTATCGCCTGCCCGGCGCGCAGCCATTGCAGGCACAGCCCGTCGATCAGGGCAAGCAACTGCCGCGCCACCGACGGGGCGTCGGCGACAAAGGGTGAGAGTAGCCCGCCAAACAGCGACAGCACCACCGCCTCGCGCCTCTGCCACCAGCCATGGGCGGGATGGGACGGGTCGAGCGATTCGATCTGCAACGCCGCCAGCAACCGGCACAGCTCCGGCTGGGACACCGACCGCACGATCATCGCGCGCAGCAAGGCCAGCACGGCGGCGCGGCCACCGCCCTCACCCAGTCCGTCTTGCACGGCCGTCACCAGCGGTGCCATGTCCCGCGCCGCCCGCGTTTCGAGCTCCTGCAGCACGGCCAGCAATATCGCGGATTTGGACGGAAAATAGTAGAGAAGTCCGGGGTTGGACAGGCCGGACCGACGCGCCAGTTCCTGCACGGTAAAGCCGTGATAGCCCCGCTCCCCGATCAGGCCGATGGCCTGCTCCAGTATAAGGGCCCGGCGAACCTCGGGATCGTCCCTGACGCGGGGAGTGGCGGGCATGGCGATAATCCCTATAGACTGAACAGTCAGTCTATAATAGAATTGCCATCATGTTGCAAATTCGGCCTATGGGCCGCCGATTGCCACAGGAGGCAGAGTGCACAAGCTGAAACTCGGCGCTGTCGCGGTGCTGCTGGCCCTGACGGCCACCCCCGCGCTCGCCACCCCGTTCGACGACGCCCGCGACAATATCGTGGCGGGCCGTGTCGGGGACGCGATGCTGATCCTGTCCATCGGTGCGGCATCCGCCAATGAACGCGACGACAATGGCTACACGCTGCTGCACTATGCAGCGCAGGCGGGATCGCTGGAGGCGGTCACCCAGTTGCTCGACAGAGGTGCCGACCCGGCTGCTGCGGCAAAGGACGGCAAGACACCGGTCGCACTGGCCACCACGCCGGAAATTCGCGCCGCGCTGACCGCCGCTCTGGCGAAATCGGCTGCGCCCGCCGCGAACCCCAGTCCCCCAACTCCCTGACACCGGCGGTTCGGTGTAACGGCAGCATTGTGACCTGACCAGGACCGCGTTCGGAAAACACAGCCCGATCCCTCACGCCTCATGCGGCAGGATATCGTCCCCCGGCTCGCGCGGCGTCACGATCCGGCCGAGGCGCGGAAGCAGGCGGCGTTCGAACGTGTCGATGATCTCGTAGATCACGGGCACCAGGATCAGCGACAGCAGGGTCGAGGTCAGGATGCCGCCGATGACCGCGATGGCCATGGGCTGGCGGGCTTCCGATCCCTCGCCGATACCGATGGCGGTGGGCAGCATGCCCGCGATCATCGCGACGGAGGTCATGATGATCGGGCGGGTCCGCTGCGTACACGCCTCGATCAGCGCCTCTCGCATCGGCTGGCCCGCTCGCTCCGCCTCGATCGCGAACTCGACCAGCAGGATCGAATTCTTGGCGCAAAGGCCCAACAGCATCAACAGACCGATCAGCACCGGTAGATCGAGAGGGAAGCCCAACAGCTTGAGCGCCGCAAACGCGCCCAGCAAACTCAGCGGCAGCGCCCCCATGATGACCGCAGGCTTGAAGAAGCCCCGGAACAGCAGCACCAGCACAGTAAAGGTCAACGCCACACCCGCGATGAGCGCCAGGATGAAGCCGATGAACATATCCGCGATCAGCTGCGTCTGGCCCTCGCTCGCCTGATGCACGCCGGCGGGCAGGTTGCGCATGGTCGGGAGGTTCTTCACCTCCAGCAACGCCGACCCGACCGCGCCGCCCACGGCCAGGTCTGCCTCCACCGCGACACGGCGTTCGCGGTTGTAGCGCACGATCTTGCCCGGTCCCGCCTGAAAGCGGATGTCCGCCACGCTCGACAGCGGCGTGGTGCGACCATCGACAGTCGGGACGCGCAGGCCCGCGATCGTCTCAAGGTCGCCCTGCGCATCCTCGGGCAGGCGGACGCGGATCGGCAGGCGTTGCTCCCCTTCCGAATATTTGGCGACCGAAGCGTCGATGTCCCCGATGGTCGCGATGCGCAGCGCATTGGCCAGCGTGCGGCTGTCCACGTTCAGGCGCGCGGCCTCCGCCGGGCGCGGCGTGACGATGAGTTCCGGCCCCGGTGCCGACGGTGTGGCGCGTGGATCGGCGATGCTGCGCAGCCCACGCATCTCGCGCAGCAGGCGCATCTGCGTCCGCTCCAACTCCGCCCCATTGGGACCAGCCAGCACGACGCTCACCGCCGCCTGCCCGAAGCTGCCCTGATTATAGAAGCGCGCTTCAGGAATGTCGCGCAGGCGCGGCCCCATCAGCGACTGGAATTGCTCGGACGTATGGCTGCGCTTGTGTCGCAACACAACGGTCAGCGTCCCCGTGCGCAGGTCCGCGCCGCCACCGCCAAAAGAG
Source organism: Sphingobium sp. (assembly GCA_036383715.1). GTDB lineage: Bacteria > Pseudomonadota > Alphaproteobacteria > Sphingomonadales > Sphingomonadaceae > Sphingobium. The sequence goes on from DASVNT010000018.1 coordinate 12,224, forward strand.
CCGCTGGTCGATCCGGCCTGTGCAAACACATATTGCACGTCCGAGTCGGTCAGCAGCATGCGCGTGGCCTTTTGCAGCGCCACTTCCATCTCGGCGCGCGTCGCCCCCGGCGCACCCTCGACCGAGATATAGACATAATTGCGGTTCTGCGCCGCCTGAAACCCGATGGGCAGGGATCCGCCGATCAGGATCGCGATCACGAACAGTCCCGCCCCGATGCCCGTGCAAATCCATGGCCGCGCCAGCGCCCAATCGAGAACTTTCGCATGGGTGGGGTTCAGGCCGCCGCCCGTGCTCGTCGCACCGGAGCGCGCATGATGCGGCTTCAGGAAATAGGCCGCCATGAGCGGTGTCAGTAGGCGTGCGACGACGAGGGAGAAGGTCACTGCCGCCGCGACGGTCAGGCCGAACTCCTTGAAGAACTGCCCCGCCTCGCCCGGCATCAGTGACACCGGCGCAAACACCGCGATGATCGTCGCCGTGGTCGCAATGACCGCCAGACCGATGGAATCCGCGCCGATCAGGGCCGCACGATAGGGCGACTCCCCGCGCTCGATCCGCTTCTCGATATTCTCGATCTCCACGATGGCATCGTCGACGAGGATGCCGATGACCAGCGTCAGCGCCAGCAGGGTGATGCCGTTCAGGCTGAACCCCATGGCCGCCATGAAGATGAACGTCGGGATCAGCGACAAAGGCATGGCCGCCGCGGCAATCGCCGTCGCCCGCCAGTCGCGCAGGAACAGGTAGACGACCGCGATGGCGAGGAAGATACCCTCGATCAGCACATGCTGCGTCGCGGAAAAACTGCGCCGGGTCAGGTCGGCGGTCGACACGATCTCGGTAAAGCCGACGCCGGGATGATCCTTGGCCAATTGCGCAACGGCCTTCTTCACCTCCACATCGACCGACGTGTCGCTGGCGTTGCTGGTCTTCGATACCTGCACCGCGACGACGGGCCGGCCATTGAGGCGGGCAAAGCCGCGCACCTCGCTCTGGCCATCGCCGACTTCGGCCACGTCGGACAGGCGCACATAACGGCCCTGCACCGGAATGGTCATCGCCCGGATCGCATCGACCGTCAGGCCGGAACCGAGCACGCGGATGGTCTGTTCCACCCGGCCCACGGTCGCGCGGCCACCGGGATTGTCGACGTTCACATTGTTGAGTGCCGCGCTGACCTGCGCCGCCGTCACATCCAGCGCGGCGAGGCGTTCGGGGTCGAGGATCACGTTGATCTCGCGCGTCGCGCCGCCCAGCCGGGCAACGCTCGCCACGCCCTTTTGCGTCTGCAGCGCGCGGGTCACGTCATTGTCGATGAACCATGCGAGCTGGTTCTGCGTCATCTTCGGCGCGCTGACCGCATAGGTCATGACAGGGGCGTTATCGAGGTCGAGCCGCTGCACGGTCGGCGGGTCGATGCCCGGCGGCAACAGCACGCGCGTCCGCTCGACCACGGTGCGCACATCGTCCGTTGCCTTCTGCAACTCCGTACCCAGGTCGAACTCAACCGTGGTGGTGGAGACGCCCAGCGTGACGTTGGAACTGATATTCTTGATGCCCGCGACACCGGTCAGCCCGTTTTCGATGGGCCGGGTGATCTGGTTCTCCATCTCCGACGGGGCCGCGCCGCTCTGCGTCACGGTCACGGTGACGATGGGCAGGGTGACGTTGGGGAACTGCTTCACCGGCATCCGCACATAGGCGACGATGCCCGCGATGGTCAGCAGGATGAACAGCAGGGAGACGGGGATCGGGTTCCTGATCGACCAGGCGGAAACGCGGATGCTCATTTACCGGCTCCGGCGATCCGCACCTTGTCACCGTCCAGCGTGAAGGCGCTGCCCTGCACCGCGATGCGCGCGCCCTCCGGCGGTCCATCCACGAGTTCGACCAGCCCGCTGCCGCGCAGTCCGGTACGGACCTTGACCCGCTTCACGCGGTCATCCTTGCCGACCACCGTGACCGATGCTCCGTCTGCGTCGAAATGCACCGCTGCCTCCGGTACGGCCCGCGTCGTGACGGTGCGGGTGAAGCGCGCGTCAGCGAAAGTGCCCTGCCGCAATTCCGGATCGCGCGGCAACTGGATGCGCGCGATGACGAGGCCTGTCTGGTTATCGACGCGCGCACCGATCAGGCGCACGACGCCGGTCAGATCGCGCCCGGACGGCAGGTGGACGGCAGCCGGGTCGCCCGCATGGATGCGCGCCACATCCGCCTCGGTCAGTTCGGCATAGAGTTCGATCAGCCCACCGCGCGCCATGCGGAACATGGCGGTGCCCACAGCGGAGGTGTCGCCCGGACGCACCGTACGTTCCAGGATCAGGCCGTCGCTGGGCGCCCGGATGACGAGGTGGTTCTGCCGGACCAGCAGGTCGTTCAACTGGGCCTGCGTTGCGGCGACCGACGCCTGTGACGAGCGGGCAGTGAAGCGGCGCACTGCGATGGCCTCGCCGGAGATCACGCCCTGATTGTCGATGCCCTCAACCCGTGCCGCCTGATCGCGCGCCTGCTCGGCTGCGACCTTCTGCTGGGCCAGTGTCGCGCGCAATTGTTCGATCTGGGGCGCGAGCAGGCTGCCGTCGAGCGTGGCGAGCGGTTGTCCCTGCCGCACGAACGCGCCTTCCTCCACAAACACCTTTGCCACGCGATAGCCGCCGACGTCAGCGACCACCGCCGTCTCCTCACGCGGGATCAGGCGACCGGATGCGGTCAACAGGCCTTTCATCGCATGCTGCTGCACCGTCGCGACCGTGACGGTCTGCGGCGGCAAGTCCTTGCGCGCCTCCTGCTTGGGGCCGCAGGCGCTCAGCGCCAGCACGGCGGCGGTCAGGGGGAAGAAGGTTCTAACGGCTATCATGGGCGGGTTCCGCTGGTCTGGAATTCTGGCACGACGGGATCGGCGAGGCTGGCATCCCAGCCACCGCCCAGGGCGCGAATGGCGGCGACGGAGTCGGTCAGCAGCGCGAGGCGCGCCGCATCGCGAGCATTGCGGGCCTGCAGCCAGGTCCGCTGGATCTGGAGCAGGGTGGTGAGATCGGTAAGACCCGCGCGATACCCGCGCCGCGCCGTGTCGAAGGCGATGGCCGACTGGCTGGCCGCACGGTCGAGGTCGGCCGCGCGACTGGCGTCGGCCTTCACGCGCGACAGGGCGTTCTCCGCCTCGCCATAGGCCTTTTGCACGGTCTGTTCATAGGTGACGACCGCCTGCTGCCCGCGCGCCTCACTGATCCGCATCTGGGACAGGAGCCGCGCGCGGTCGAGGATCGGCAGGGCCACGCCCGCGACCAGCGACCACAGGCCCGTGCCACCGGGAACCGCGCTCGCACCGCCAGCAGCGGTCAGGCCAACGCCCGGCTGGATGGTGAAGCGGGGGAACAGTGCCAGCCGGTCAATCCTGACCGTCAGCGCCGCCGACTGAACACCCAGCTCCGCCGAACGCACATCGGGGCGGCGGGTGAGGAGCAGGCCCGGCGTCGCTTCGGGCAGCGGCGGCGGCGCGCCGAGTGCGGAGGCAATGGCGAGGCTGTCCGTCGGCGCATTGGGCGTGCCGATCAGGATCAGCAGGGAGCGGCGAGAGACATTCAGCTCCGCCTCCAGCCGGGTCACTTCGGCCGACGCGCTGGACGCATCGGCGTTGAGGCGCGCAGCATCCTGCGCGGAGGTCAGCCCCCGCTCCAGCCCCAGCCTGCCGGTCGCGGCGAGATCCTGCGCGATACGGGCGCTCTCGCGCGCGGTTTCGAGTTGTGCGAGGAGATAGCGCGACTGGAACAGACCGGATGCGACATCGGCGGCGAGCGCCAGACGGACCCCTTCATAATCCAGTGCGGATGAGGCGAAACTGACGTCGGCCCGATCCCGGATGGCGTCGAGGCGACCGAACAGATCGACCTCCCAACTGGGATAGAAGGTCGCCTGATAGCTGTCCTGCCCGCCAGTAGTCGCGCCATTGTTCCACAGACGCTGCGTCCCCTGCTCCGTCGCCGTGCCCGACAGGCTGCCCGTGGGGAGCGCCGCTGACCGGCTGTTGAGCCGCGTCGCCCGCGCCTCGCTCAACCGCGCATAGGCGAGGCGGATCGTCGTGCTGCGGTCCAGCGCGGTGGTGACGAGTTCGGCGAGTTGCGGATCGTTGAACGCCGTCCACCATCGGTCGAGCGTCACGGGAGCGGCGGTCGTCGGCGCGGGCACAGCGCGCGGCTCGAATGTCGGCGGCACGGCCACATCGGGCGCGGGCAATCGAACCGAAGGCGCGCAGCCTGCCAGCATGAGCGCCACACCGGAGGAATAAAGGACAGGAAACCGAGAGATCAAGCGCATTTCAGTTGGTCAAGCCCTTGTTGCGGGACCGTGTCTAACATCGCCCTATTAAATATACAACGATGTTTCTTTTATGCTGGCGACAGCCGCGCCATTGTGCTCTTATGGCATGGTCGGAAAGGAGTTTGCGCGCGCCATGGTTGAAACGGATGTCCCCGCCCCCCGTGCCAAGGGACGCCCGACGCTGGATCAGGCGGAGCAGATCGACCGCACCATCCGCAGCGCGGCGATGCAGGTTTTGCGCGAACAGGGCGAGCCGGCCACCCTCAACGCAGTGGCCAAGGCGGCGGGACTATCGCGCAAGTCGCTCTATGCCCGTTATCCGACCAAGGCGGCGCTGTTCCTGGCGGTGATCCGCGACCTGTTGAGCGCGGCGGAGCCCCTCACCTTCCCGCGCGGCGCGTCGTTTGCGGACAGCTTGCACAATTATGTCACCTCGGCGCTGGATTCCATCGCCGGTCCCGGCGCGCAGGCAATCCAGCGGCTGATGCTGCTCAATCCCGACTATATCGCGACATTGCGGATCGAGATGACGGCGGCGATGCGTCATATCTTTGCTGACCCACTCCGCCGTCTGTTGCAGGAGGCCGCCGCGTGCGGCGAAATCCTGCTGGTGGACGAGGATTTGACGGTCGCTAATATCATAAAGCTGATCGTGGTACGGGATATGGATGACGGTGTGGAGGAGTCCGATAGCGAGCGGATAAAATGGACAGCGCGCCAGGCCGATTTCCTGACCGGGTTCATTTGCCGCGGGCTGCTTCCCCCGGCGAATTGACGGACGCGCAGGCGGCTCAATCGACAGCGGTAATCTGTCGGCTGCATTGGCCGATTGCATTGAGTTGGCCTGGGACCGACGGCGATGATACACGGGGCCATGCTCACCCTGCGCCAGATCGAAACTTTCCGGGCGATCATGATCACCAAGACGGTCAGCGCCGCCGCCCAGATGCTGGGAACGTCGCAGCCGGGCCTCAGCCGCATGCTCAGCCATATCGAGGACAAGCTGCACTTTCGGTTGTTCGACCGGACGCGCGGACGTCTGGTGCCGACGCAGGAGGCCCGCATCCTGTTCGAGGAGATCGAGCATGTGTACAAGGGCTTCGAGGATCTCAGCCACATCATCCGCCGCCTCGCCAAGGGGGAGGACCGGACGTTCCGCGTCGGCGCATCGCCGTCGCTGGGCCACTCGGTCGTGCCGCGGATGCTGGCGCGGCTCAAGGCCAATTATCCCAGTCTCACCATCCAGTTCGACATTCTGTCAGTGGAGCAGGCGGCGGATTATCTCGCCCTGCAACGCGGCGAATATGCGCTGACCGTCTTTCCCATCGATCATCCCAATGTGCTGTCGAGCCGGATCGGGGCCGGGCGCATGGTCTGCGCGGTCCCCGCCGCGCATCCGCTCGCCGGGCGGGAGCGCATCGGCATAGCGGACATAGCGGGCGAGCAACTGCAGTCCTTTCGTCCCGATACGCCGCATGGCCGTATCATCGCGGAGATGTTCGCAAGGGCGGGGGAGGAACTGGACATCGCGACCTATGTCCGTTTTGCGGAAACCGCCGTGGCCTTTGTTGCCAACGGCATGGGCGTCGCACTGGTCGACAGCTTCACCGCGATGCAGGCCCATGCGGAGAGCGTGCGCTTCGTGGAATTCGAAGACCCCGGCGCTCTGCCGGTGTATGTTAACCGCAACCTCGAATCGCCGCGCGCGATCATCGGCGAGACGTTCGAGGAAATCGCGCGGTCGGTGTTTCTGGGCCTGCCGCGGCCCAAGGCTATAACATGAAGGCATGAACGACAGCATCAGCGATGCTGGAAAGCCGGGACGGGTCGCGGGCATTATGGTGGGAACCGCAGAGCAGAACCGAAGACGACAGCGGGATTGATCGGGAAGGGGCATCAGCCCCCCGAGAGGATAGAAAGGCGTTTCTTCGATGGCCAGCTACTCCGCCAGCGGGACAGTATCCGTCCGGCCCTATGTGACCGTGGACAATGCCGCGTCCCCGACCGGGGACGGCACATGGACCACCCGCCAGATCCTGATCGTCGCGACCTGCTTCATCCTCAACATGCTGGACGGCATGGACGTGCTGATCCTGTCCTATATCGCCCCCGCCCTGTCGGCGGACTGGAAGATCAGCCCCGAAAGCCTCGGCGCGGTATTCAGCGCGGGTCTGGCGGGCATGGCGGCGGGCGGCCTGTTGATCGCGCCGCTGGCCGACCGTTTCGGACGGCGCAAGCTGATCCTCGCCTCGCTCATGATGATGGCCGCCGCCATGTTCGGATCGAGCGTCGCAGGGTCCATCGCGGAACTGATCGCCAGCCGTTTCGTGGTGGGCATCGGCATCGGCACGGTGCTGGCCAGCATGGCTGCGCTGACCGCCGAATATGCGCCGCCGAAGCATCGCACCTTTGCCGTCGGTTTCCTGCAAGCCGGTTATCCGGTGGGGGCGACGCTGACCGGCTTCGTCGTCGCCAGCCATGTCTCCACCCACGGCTGGCAGGCGATGCTGCTGGGCGCGGCGATCCTGTGCGCCGCCGCCATCCCCATCGTCTGGCTGGTGCTGCCGGAGTCCATCGCATTCCTGCTCAGCCGCCAGCCCAAGGGGGCGCTCGTCAAGGCGAACCGCCTGCTGGCCTCCATCGGTCAGCCGCAACTCGATGCGCTGCCGCCGCTGGACGTCAGCGAGACTCGCCACGCGGGCGTGCGCGGACTGCTGACGGAGGGACGTGCGCGCAGCACCCTGCTGCTCTGGCTGGCCATCACGTTCAGTTTCATGACGCTCTACTTCGTCATCAGCTGGATTCCCAAGCTGGCGGTGGAGGCTGGGCTGGAGGCGAGCGACGCCATTTATGCGGGAGCAATCTACAACATCGGCGCTTTCGTCGGCACCTCGTCCATCGGCCTCGTCGCCATGCGTTTCGACCTGCGCCGCCTGATCCTGGTCTATATGGCGCTCGCTGCCGGTGCGCTGGTGGTGTTCGGGTCGGTCGCGATGCCCCTCGCCGCGACGCTGGGCACGGCGTTCCTGATCGGCGTGTTCGTGCAGGGCGGCTTCAACGGCTGTTATCCGCTGGCCGCCAGCCTCTATCCGCCCGAAGCGCGTGGCACGGGTATCGGCTGGGCCATGGGCGTGGGCCGTATCGGCGCGGTGATCGGGCCGATGCTGGGTGGTTTCCTGCTGGCCGCCAAAGTCTCCTTGCCAGTGATCTTCGGGATATTCGCGGTGCCCGTCGTGTTGGCGGGGCTGTGCGCGTCGCTGATCCGTCTGCCCAAGGCAGGCTGACCCTTTCGTCTGAAGGATTATCGAGATGGTAGAAGTCCCCGTCCACGATACGGGCTCATCCCGCACGTCCGTCCTCTGCGGCCTGATCGGTAGCGGCATCGGCGGATCGCGCAGCCCGGAGATGCACGAGACGGAGGCGCGGGCGCTGGGCCTGCCCATGGTCTATCGCATTCTCGATAGCGAAGTGCTGGGCTATGATGTCGATGGCCTCGATCGATTGCTCGCCATGCTGGAAGCCATGGGGTTCGACGGCATCAACGTCACCCACCCGTTCAAGCAGACGGTCGTGCCCCTGCTGGACAGCCTGTCGGAGGCGGCAGAGGCGCTGGGCGCGGTCAATACGATCCTGTTCCGCGATGGAAAGCGCCACGGGGACAATACGGACTGGTCCGGCTACCGCGCCCATTTCCTTGCCGGGCTGGGCGCGCGGGCGCATCGCCATGTCGCGCTGATCGGAGCGGGCGGAGCGGCAGCGGCGGTTGGCTATGCCCATCTCGACCTCGGCGCTAACAGCCTCGTCATCGTCGATCCCGCACCCGAACGCTCTGCGGCACTGGCGGAGCGTCTGGGCGCGCTGTTCCCGTCCGCCCGCGTCACGACGGCCATTTCCGCCGCGAGCGCCATCGACGGCGCGGACGGCGTGGTGCAGGCCTCCCCCATCGGCATGCTGAGCCATCCCCGCCTGCCCTTCGACCCCGCGCTGCTGGCAAGCGGCCAGTGGGTTTCCGACATCATCTATTTCCCGCTGGAGACACAGTTGCTCAAGGCGGCTGCAGCACGGGGATGCGCCACCCTCAACGGCGGCGGCATGGCGGTCATGCAGGCGGCGCACGCCTTTGCCCTGTTCACCGGCATCGAACCCGACAGCGCCCGAATGCTCGCCGATTTCGCGCGGGCCAGCACGCAAAGGGCGGCGGCATGATCGCCGACAGCCCGCCCGCCATCGTCATCCCCGTCTCCGTAGCGGAGCGCGGCGCGCAGGACCGCTTGCAGGGACCGCCCGCCGGTCCCCAGACGCCCACACCGTCGTCCGTCCCGGCATCGGAGCATCCCGGCTGGCGGGCGCGGCTGAAGGACAAGGGCGTCGACCTCATCTTCTCCTATGTCTCCGAAAGCGCGGCGTCGGTCACGGGCGGGCGCGATCAGGGTGCGGCCTATACGCAGCAATTGCTGGCCTCGACCGTGATCGACACCGGCAAGGCTTTCGGGCTGAACGGCGGCAAGTTCATCGCGACGATCATCCACCGCACCGGCCATGACCTGACCGCCGAGCGCATCGGCAATTTGTTCGAAGTGCAGGAGCTGTTCGGCGGCGGGCAGGATCTGCGCCCGGCGGAACTCAGCTATGAGCAGAAGCTGGGTGGCGGCAAGACCGCGCTGAAATTCGGCCTCTATCATACCGGCGATGATTTCGCGACGCTGCCCAGCGGCTGCCAGTTCCAGAATTTCGCCTTCTGCCCGCGCCCGACGACGCTGTTCTACAACAGCGGCTTTTCGGGCTTTCCCATTCCGCGATGGGGCGCGCGCATCCGGCAGGACATTGGCCATGGCCTCTCGCTGACCGTCGCCGCGTTCGAGGTGAACAGCATCCGCGCGCAGACCGGCAAGGGCTGGCAACTGGCTCCGCGCTTCGACAGCTTTGTGGTGCCGGTCGAGCTGGGGTGGAAATCCGGCCAGCGGGCGGGCGGCCTGCCCGGACTGGTGCGGATCGGCGGTCTGATCGACACGACCGACCGACCCGATGTGCGCGATGATGCCAATGGCGACAGCTATACGCTCTCCGGCCTCGCGCCCGCGACCCGGCGTGAGCGGTGGAGCGCCTGGATCATGGCGGAGAAGATGGTGGTGCGTTTCGGCCCCGGCGACAGGGGGCTGAACCTGTTCGGCACGCTGACCCTGTCGGACCTGCACACGGCGCGCGTCCCCCTCTTCGCGAGCGCAGGCTTTGTGGCCAAAGGGCTGTGGGACAGCCGGCCCCGCGACAATTTCGGCCTCGGCCTCGTCTATGCGCACGTCAATCCGCGCACCGCCGACCGGCAGCGCGACCAGATCGCGCTGGGGCAGAGTGTCGCCGTTCAGACCCATGAGATCAGCGGCGAAATCTTCTATGGATGGCAGGCCACGGGCAAGCTGCTGCTCCGCCCGAACCTCCAATATATCCACCGTGTCGGCGCGACGAGCCTCTACTCGGACGCGCTGGTCGCGGGCTGCACGGTGAAGGTCACGCTATAGGGTGGCGGCGGGGATGGCGTGGGGCCGAAAGCGGTTCTGCGCGGCGAGCCGCACCCCGGCATTGGGCGCGCCATAGCCGCCATAGCCATCGACCCGCTGGACAAATTCGAAGAAGAACAGCTTGTCGAACGCCCGGCTGTACAATTGCCAGTACCCCGCCCCGTCGGCATCCTCGTCATAGAGTATGCCATGGTCCGCCATGCGCGCGACGAGGGCATCGTCAAAGCCGAAGCGCGCGGAGAGGTCGTCATAATAACTGGCGGGAATGTCGAGCATCGCGGCCCCTTCCGCACGCAGGGCATCGGCGGTCGCGAAAATATCGTCGGTGGTCAGCGCGAGATGCTGATAGCCGCCGCCAAAGCCGTGATCGAGAAAGCGGGCGGACAGTGTCTCCCGCGCGTCGGAGGCATTGAGCGTGACGCGGAACCGGCCGTCGATGGATTGCAGCGCCTGACTATGCACCAGCCCGGAGGGGTCGATCACGTCCTGCGCCGCGCGGGCATCCAGCCCGAACAGCGCGCGCCAATAGAGCTGCCATGACAGGAACTCGTCATTATGGACGACGGCGGCGAGATGATCGATGCCGCGCGCATGGGCGGTGACATCCGGTTCGCCTGCCTCCAGCGCGGTGAACTCCCGCGCCCAGAGACCCTCTACCTCATTGTCGTCGATCAGGTAGACGAGGCTGCCCCCCACGCCGCGCAGGGCGGGCATGGCGAGGCGGCCGGGGCGACCCTTGGGGCTATAGGCCCGGATGCCGAGCGCGGCGGCGCGGGTCAGCACGGCCTCTTTGTCCTTCACCCGCACGCCGATGGCGCAGATCGATATGCCCTGCGCGGTGCGATAGACGCTGGCAAAGCCCTTTGGCTCGGCATTGACGACCAGATTGATGCCGCCCTGCCGCCAGCGCGTCACCTTCTTGTTGCGATGTTCGCCGACGAGGGTGAAGCCGAGGGACGCGAACGTGCTGCCGAGGCGTGCGGAGTCCACGCCGTCGGCGGTGAACTCGACGAACTCAGCGCCCAATACGGGCTGCGGAGCGGGCATGTCGGTGGCCGCGCCTAATATCCTCCGGGCAGCATCGCGGATATAGTCCAGCGAGCGGCGGCCATCCTCCGCAACCATCTTTGCCGCGTTGGAACGGAAGCGGTCGTTGAAGATTTCGAGGGACAGCGGCCCGTCATAGCCCGTGCGCTCGATCTCCGCGACATAGGATGCGACATCGAGGCCGCCCTGCCCCGGCAGGTTGCGGAAATGGCGGCTCCAGTACAGCAGGTCCATGTCCAGCAGCGGCGCGTCGGCCAGTTGCACAAAGGCGATCTTATGCCCCGGAATCGCGCGGATGCTCTCGCTCGGTATCTTGCGGGACAGCGAATGGAAGCTGTCGAGGATGATACCGATGTTCGCATGGTCCACCGCCTCCACGATCGCCCAGGCATCGCGATGGTCGTTCACATGGCGACCCCAGGCGAGCGCCTCATAACCGACGATGATGCCATGCTTCTGCGCACGGTCGCCCAATTCGCGGAAATCGTCCACGATCCGCTGCCGGTCGCCGAGCGCGAGGGGCGAGCAATTGGAACAGATCAGGATGCGGTCGGTGCCCAGTTCGCCCATCAGGTCGAACTTGCGCTCCGCCCGGTCGAACGCGCGCTGGCGCTGGTCGCCCGGCATGCCCTCGAAATCGCGAAAGGGCTGGTAGAGCATGCAGGCAAGGCCGAGGTCGTCCAACAGGCCACGCACCTCACGCGGCGAGAGGGCGGAGCTGATGAGGTCGTTCTCGAAAATCTCGACCCCGGCGAAGCCAGCGGCCGCGGCGGCCCTCAACTTCTCCTCAAGCGTTCCCCTGAGCGATACGGTGGCAATGGCATTGGACATGACGGCTCCTTATCGAAACCCTTGTCGCACCCGGCTCTTGATCAGGGAAGATACTCCAACTGCCCAACCCATGCCATATGGTTATACTGTTGCGGTGGCGTCCCCGATGTCGGCGATGATCTTCTGCACCTCGGCAAAGCCCGTATTGGCGGCGGGCACGCCTGCGTAGATAGCTGTCTGCATCAGCACTTCCTTGAGCTCGTCGCGCGTGAAGCCGCCGCGTGTCAGGCCCGCGCGGACATGCAATGCAAACTCCTCCCACCGGCCAAGGCTGGCGGTGATGGCGAGGACCAGAAGCCGCCGTGTGCGGTCGTCCAGGCCGGGGCGCCCCCAGATTTCCTGCCACGCGATGCGCGTGATCATCGCCTGAAAGTCGCTGTTGAAATCGGTGCGATTGGCGAGCGAGCGATCCACCCACGCATCGCCCAGCACGCGCCGCCGGTTGAGCAGGCCCGCCTCGTAAAGAGCGTCCGCGGCATCGCGCACTTCGGCCTTGCCCAGCAGGAACCCCCGCAGGGCGACCGCCAGTTCGGCGGGCGCTTCAATGGGGGGCAGGTGCGCGCCCGCGACAGAGGCATGGCGCGCGCCGTCGATACCCGCGACCAGATACTCGCCATGCCCAACATAGGGTGTCGAGATATCGACCGCGCCGGTCACCACCAGCGTTGGCACGGCAATGGCGGCGATGCGGTCCGCCAGCGCCATGTCGCGAATGGCCGCGCCCGCGCCCGCATAGCCGTCGTCCGACTGGGCGGCGATGGCGCGCTTCAGGCTCTCAGCGATTTCGGGGTGGCTCTCCACGAACGGGGCGGAGAGAAAGCGGCCAACCGCCATGTCGGCAATCGCGCCCGTGCCCTGCCCCCGCACCGTGTCGATGCGCGCGGCCCAGCTTGCGCTGTCCATGGCGGCAGAGGTGCAAATGAGCGCGAGGGCCGACACCCGTTCGGGGTGATCCAGCGCGAGTTGCATCGCCATCATCCCGCCCAGCGATACACCCGCAACGGCGGCGCGATCGATCCCCGCATCGGCCATGACCGCGGCCACATCGTCCGCCAGCAGGCCAAGGCTATAGTCGCCAGCGGGTGCGTCCGACGCGCCATGGCCGCGCGTGTCGATGCGGAGCAGGCGAAAAGCGGGGAGCAGGTGCGGGACCGCAGCATCCCACAGGCTCATGTCCGTGCCGATGCTGTTCAGCAGCACCAGCGCGGGCCGGTCGACGGCGCCTTCCAGCCGCCAGTAGAGGCGGACGCCTTCGCGCGGGGTGAAGGGCATGGCTCTATCCTTTTTCGGGGTGGTTCAGGAGGGCGGCGATGATCGCTTCGCTCTCGCCAATGTCGCTGCCCTGTCCGGCGGCGGTCAGGTTGCGGGCGATAGCCGCCTCGTCGATCTCCAACCCTTCGGCGACGGTCGCCATGGCGGCGGCTGCGCCAGAGGCGAGCAGGAACAGGTCGGCCAGCACCGGCCCCTCCGCCTGCCAGCCGCCGAGGCCGCGTTCTTCCTCCTGCGGCAAGGCGCCAAGGATCGCGGCGACGAGGCCCGGTGCGCGGGCGGCGGCGGAGAGCGCGACCTGACAGCCGGTGGGGTTGCGCTTGTGCGCCATGGCGGACGAACCGCCGCGTCCGGCGATGGCGGGTTCGCGCGCCTCCCCCACGCCGTTCTGTGCGAGAAGGGAAATGTCGCGGGCGAATTTGCCGAGCGCCCCGATGAGGATGCCGAGAGCCGAGGCGATGGCGGCGACGCCTCCGCGTCGCGCATGCCAGGGTTCGCCGGGCGCAAGGCCGAGAGCGTCGGCGATATGCGCGGCGATAGCCGCTCCCTTACCGTCCAGACCGACACGCGTTCCTGCCGCGCCGCCCAGTTGCACCTTGGCATTGGTGGCCACTTCCCGGTCGAGACGGCGGGCGGCATCATCGATCCCCGCCGCTGCCTGCGCCAGCCGCAGGCCGAAACCGACCGGCAGCGCATCCTGCAACAGAGTGCGTCCGATGGCGGGGATAACGGCGTGACGTTCCGCCAGACCAGAGAGCGCCGTGCAGACACGCGAACTGTCGGCGAGGAGCAGGGCGATGCCCGCCACTGCCTGCCGCATCAACAGCGTGTCGGCCACGTCCTGACTGGTCGCGCCGCGATGGAGCGCCTTTGCGGCGTCCCCCGCCAGTCCGGCGCGCAAGTGCTGGACGAGGGGAATGGCGAGGGTTCCCGACAGCGCGGCTTCCTCAGCAAGCTCGGCAGGATCGATGGTGATGGACGCGCAGAGCGCCGCAATGGCCTCCGCCGCTTCGCCGGAGATCAGTCCCTCCGCTGCCGACGCCCGTGCCAGCGCCGCCTCGAAGGCCAGAGCATGGCCGATGGCAGCTTCATCGGAGAAGACCGCCATCATCGCCGCCGTGGCGGCGGGCCGGATGCGCAGCAGGTCGCTCACAGGGCGAAGAACACCGTTTCGTCCGCACCGCCCAGCGCGATGTCGAGCCGCCAGCCGCCGCCGTCCCTTTGCGCGATCAGCGTGCGGCGACGCTCCTCCGGCACCTGCGCCAGGATCGGATCGGCGTCATTGCCCTCCGCCCCGTCGAAATAAAGGCGCGTGGCGAGCCGCTTGATGAGGCCGCGCCCGAATACGGACAGCGCGATATGGGGAGCCTGCAGGCTGTTGCCCGGCCCCGGCACCCGGCCCGGCAGGATCGTACGAAAGCGATAGAAGCCCTCGTCGTCGGTGGACGAGCGACCAAAGCCGACGAAATGCGGGTCGATCGCAACATCCTCGCGCGGATCATCGACGCTGCGATAGCGACCCGCGGCATTGGCCTGCCAGATTTCGATCATGGCATCGACCACCGGCACGCCCATGGTGTCGCGCACCTGCCCGCAAATCTCGATCACTTCGCCAGCGGGCGTGCCGGTCGGTGAGGAGAGGTTGAGGACATAATGTTCCTCCGCGAACAATTCAGGCCGCGCGCCCATGTCGGACTTGCCGACGAGGTCCGCGCCACCCTTCCACGGCAGGCCGTAGTGAAAGAAGGGACCGACCGTCTGCGAGGGCGTCTGGCCGAACAGGGCCGGGTCCTGATTATCATGACGCGGCGCGGCGTTGCGGCTTTCCAGATCAGTGGTCATGATCGCCCTCCTCAAACGGGGTCTGGTCGCGTCCCTTGAGCACGATATCGAACAAATAGCCAAGCGCCCAATTGGGAACCGTGGTGCCGATGTCGAACCGGCAGACCATCCGGTCGCGATAGGGCATGGGCACCGCATTGGCGATCGGGTCGATCTCGATCAGGGGATCGTCGGGGAAATAGAGCTGCGTCACCAACCGCGTTGCAAAGGCGGGGCCGAGCAGCGACAGGTGAATATGCGCCGGACGCCAGGCGTTCTTGTGATTGCCCCACGGATAGGCGCCGGGACGGATAGTGGTATAGCTGTAGCGCCCCTCGCCATCCGTGATGATGCGGCCCGCTCCGGTAAAATTGGGGTCGAGCGGCGCGTCCCAATTATCCTTGCTGTGGATATAGCGTCCGGCGGCGTTCGCCTGCCAGATTTCCATGACTGTGTCGGGGACGGGGCGACCCTGTTCATCGAGAACCCGGCCCGAAATCACGATCCGCTGCCCCTGCGGCGGCGCCTTGTGCTGGGTGGTGAGGTCGGCGACGGCGTTGCCCATCAGCCGGTCCCAGCATCCCGTGGGGCCAGTCGTCTCGGTCAGCGTCTGCTGGAT
Organism: Sphingobium sp.; assembly: GCA_036383715.1. Lineage (GTDB taxonomy): Bacteria > Pseudomonadota > Alphaproteobacteria > Sphingomonadales > Sphingomonadaceae > Sphingobium. The sequence continues at coordinate 27,647 of DASVNT010000018.1, forward strand.
AGGGATCAGCGGCTGCGACGGCGCGCGCTGCACGGTGGAACGATATTCGGGCGCAAGCGACGGCGGAGAGCCTGCATCGTCCAGCGCGTAACCTGTCACGTCGATCATGCCGCCACTCCTTCTACAATCGGCGCATCGGTCTTCTCGCGCACTTCGTCCTCGGTGACGCCGGGCGCACATTCGATGAGGGTGAGGATGCCGCTACCCTTGTCGACCTTCAGCACGGCCAGATCGGTGATGATGAGGTCGACCACCTTCTTGCCGGTGAGTGGCAGAGTGCAGGCGCGCAGGATCTTGGGACTACCGTTCTTGGACACATGGTCCATGACCACGACCACCCGGCGGACTCCCGCGACCAGGTCCATGGCCCCGCCCATGCCCTTCACCATCTTGCCGGGGATGGTCCAGTTGGCGAGGTCGCCATTGGATGCCACCTCCATCGCGCCCAGCACCGCCATGTCGATATGCCCGCCCCGGATCATCGCGAAGCTGTCGGCGCTCGAAAAGAAGCTCGACGTCGGCAGGGCAGTGATCGTCTGCTTGCCCGCGTTGATGAGGTCGGGGTCCGCCTCCCCTTCGTAGGGGAAGGCACCGATGCCGAGCATGCCGTTTTCAGACTGGAGCGTCACGTTCACGCCGTCCGGCACATGGTTCGCCACCAGCGTCGGCATGCCGATGCCGAGGTTCACATAATAGCCGTCGCGCAATTCCTGTGCGGCGCGCGCGGCCATTTCGTCGCGGGTCCAGGGCATCAGATCATCTCCTTGGAACGGGTGGTCAGCTTCTCGATCCGCTTCTCGTTGATCGTGGCGAGGACGATACAGTCGACATAGATGCCGGGCGTGTGGATGGCGTCGGGGTCGAAGCTGCCCTCCGGCACGATCTCCTCCACTTCCACCACCGTCACCTTGCCGGCCGTCGCCATGTTCGGGTTGAAGTTGCGGGCGGTCTTGCGGAACATGAGGTTACCCGCCGGGTCCGCACGCCACGCCTTGATGATGGAGAGGTCGGCGCGCAGCCATGTCTCGCGCACATAGTCCTCGCCCTCGAACGTCTCGACCGGCTTGCCCTCGGCGACCACCGTGCCGACGCCGGTCTTGGTATAAAAGGCCGGGATGCCCGCGCCGCCCGCGCGGATGCGTTCCGCCAGCGTCCCTTGCGGGTTGAGTTCCAGTTCGAGTTCGCCGGAGAGATACTGGCTTTCGAACAGCTTGTTCTCCCCCACATAGGAGGAGATCATCTTGCCGATCTGGCGGCTTTCCAGCAGCATCCATAGGCCGAAGCCGTCCGCGCCCGCATTGTTGGAGATGACGGTCAGGTTCTTGACCCCCGACGCCCGTATCTCCGGGATCAGGCTTTCCGGGTTGCCCGACAGCCCGAAACCGCCCGACATGATCGTCATGCCGTCGAACAACAGCCCCTCAAGGGCAGCCGAAGGGGTGGAATAGAGTTTCGATGCCATAGGTCGCTCCGGCCATGCGAGGCCTCATGCCATGACATCGTCGATCCTCTCCGATGACGTGGCTCGGGCCAGTCGTTGTGACGCGATTTTAGGCCTCGTCCGGGATTCCGGCAATGGACGCTTCATTCAAAAACTTGGATGATCCGGTCCACGTGCCATGCTATTGGAAAGCATGAAATCCTCTCCGGTGCCGAGTTTCTACCTGTACGGCGAGCCTCACAGGCTTGTCGATGACAGGTTTGTCCATGTCGAGGCGCTCGACGATCGCACACGGCCCAGCGAATGGACGATTCGTCCGCATGTCCACACCGATCTGAACCATATTTTCCATGTGGAAAGCGGCGGAGGATCGATGCGGGCGGATGCGGAAATCATACCCTTTCTGGCGCCCTGCCTGTTGCTGGTTCCGGCGGGAACGGTGCATGGCTTTGCCTGGAATCTGGAGTCCACAGGATCGGTCCTGACCATGGCGAGCAGCTATCTGGCCGAAATCCTTGTCCGTGATCCCGATCTCGCGGGCGTGTTCACCGCTCCGGGGTCGGTATCCTGCGACGATGTCAGCGAAGACATAGCGGCGCGCCTGATGCGGCTGTCGCTTGAATTGGGATGGGCGGCGCCGGGCTACCGAGCGGCGGCGGAACAGGATCTTCTCGGGATATTGGTCATGATCCTGCGGCGACAGAGGCCGCGAACCGACGTGCCGGAGCCGGGTCCGAAGGCGGCTCTCGTCGCCCGGCTGCGCGAGAGAATCGACAAGCGTTTCCGGTTGCGCGAAAGCGTGCAGGCCCATGCCCATGCCCTGGGTGTCAGCGAGCGCCGCCTGCGCGCCGCTTGTGCGACGGCGGCCCATCAGTCTCCTGCGGAGATGCTGGATCAACGCGCCGTTCTGGAGGCAAAACGGAGCCTGTTATATGGCAACCTCTCGGTGGCGGAGGTCGGATATGCGCTGGGCTTCACCGACCCCGCCTATTTCAGCCGCTTCTTCACCCGTCACGCTGGATCATCGCCAGCGGCATTTCGGAAGGGAGGGCGCGCGCCGGAGCAGTAAGAAGGGAAACCCGATCGAGTGACGGGTCACGACACGACCCGCCTGCACCGAAAAACGCGCCAGATTTTGGCACAGTCCGGTGAATTGATTGTGGCAATTTTGGGGCAGAATGATAGCCTGTTTGGGCGGTTTGGGCCGAGTCTGCGAGGTCCACAATGTCCAGAAATTTACGGATGGCGACAGGAGTCGCCTGTTGCCTTCTTGCGCTCCTTCCGGGCCGCGTCATAGCTGCCGGGCCAGGGTCCTGCTGGCAGGTTTATGAGGTCGAGGCAGCCCGCGTGCAGGATCTGCATACCATGCTGATGCTCGGCGTTCTCAAATGCCGTGCGACGACCAGCGGAATGGATGAGAAATATGCGCTTTTTGAGGAAAGGAAGCGCACGCACATCACCAATTACAACAATGTGCTGAAGGCGCATTTCATGCGTGAGAAAGGCATATCCGGCGGCGAACGCGCCTATAGCGAGTTCACGACGCGGTTGGGCAATGGCCACGCCGCAGCACCGCCGATGGCCAGCCTTTGCCAGATGACCGACATGCTGCTGAGTCTGGCGGTGGACGCCAGTGACACTGAACTTCCCATGCTGGCGCGCAATTTCTCGGAAATGCCTGTCGGCGTGGGCCAGACCTGCGGGACGGAAGCGGTAGTGCCGCCCGCCCCCGTTGCCGAAGGGGACGCCGTTGTAGCAGCGGTCGCTGTTGCTCCCGTTGCTGCCAAGGCGGATATTCCGCCCAACCCGCAGTCCGCTGCGGCAGCACTGGAGGCAGCCGCGGCCGCGCTGCAATCGGCGGCGGCAAATATGAAGGCGCAGACGGCGGCGACCATGACGGCAAAACCGGCAGAAGCAGAAATGAAGCCGGCGGTCATGGTTCAAAATACGCCGGCCAGCTAGTGAACTTCACGGCATAGCGGAAAGGGGTTTTGCCCCGGCAGGCCCCTTTCCGCTCCTGCTGTCCCCCAGCTTCCTCTCAATGGCCCCGTAAACGTCGATGGCGCCGCAGTGGCGCTATGTGCCATAGCAACGGCGGTCGGGTGTTGATCGATCGGCCATGCGCGATGACACCGGATCAGAGCCGTTATGAAGGGGGAGAATGATGGGGGACACCAGGCAGCGCGATAGAAAGCCGCCGGATCTGACGACGGGACCGATTTTCGGGACGCTGCTCCTGTTTGCGCTGCCCGCGCTCGGCTCGAATGTCCTGCAATCCATCAATGGGTCGATCAATGCGATATGGGTCGGGCAGTTTCTGGGGGAGACTGCGCTCGCCGCCACGGCCAATGCGAATCTCGTCACCTTCCTGATGTTCTCGCTCTGCTTCGGTTTCGGCATGGCCTCGACCATCCTGATCGGACAAAGCGCCGGGAAACGAGACTTTGACGGGGTTAGGCAGGCGGTCGGCGCTGGCCTCGGCCTGTTTCTGCTGCTCGGAGCGATGACCGCGATTTTCGGGTGGCTCTGCGCACCGGCCCTGCTGCATGTGCTGGCCACGCCAGCCGATGTCTATCCGCAGGCGTTGATCTATCTGCGTGTCATGTTCCTCGGCTTGCCGTCCGGACTCATCACCGTCTTTCTGGCGATGGCGTTGCGCGGGACCGGAGATTCACTGACGCCGCTCTTCCTCATGCTGCCGGGGATGGTGGTCGACATAGGCCTCAATCCGGTGTTCATCCTCGGCATCGGACCCGCGCCAAGGCTGGGGATCATGGGGGCGGCGATTGCGACGCTGCTCGCCAATCTCGTCTCCTTCCTCCTCATGGTGTCCGTCATCTATGCGCGCGACGTGCCGATCCGGTTGCGAGGCGCGGAATGGCGGTATCTGGTGCCGCGCAAAATCCTCATCATGACGATCCTGAAGAAGGGCATTCCCATGGGATTGCAGATGATCGTCATGGCGGGATCGTCTCTCGTCATGATGGGCCTGGTCAACGGTGAAGGAACCGAAACCGTCGCCGCTTATGGCTCGGCGACACAAATCTGGACCTATATCCAGATGCCCGCGATCGCCATCGGCATGGCCGTGAGTACAATGGCCGCGCAGAATATCGGTGCTGGCCGATGGGATAGGGTCAACAGGATCGGGACGGCTGGCGTGCTGATCAACCTTGCCATGACGGGTTCGCTCGTCCTGCTGACGACCGCCCTCGACCATCATGTCCTGCAACTTTTCCTCAAGGATCAGAGCCAGTCGATCGCGATCGGCGAGCATATCAACCTGATCGCGGGCGGCAGTTTCATCCTGATGGGCATAACAATGGTGTTGTCGTCGGTCGCGCGGGCCAATGGTGCCACGATCATGCCGCTCGTCATCATGATCATATCCTATATCCCCGGTCGGCTGGGGGCAGCTTATGCGCTGAAAGGCATGCTGGGGCCGGATGCGATCTGGTGGAGCTTTCCGATCGGTGCGGGGCTGTCGCTCGTCCTGACCATCGCCTTCTACCTCCATGGAAGCTGGCGGAATGGCAACATGCTGGCGTCTGTCGAGGAGGGCGAGGAATTTTGTCAGTCCGAGGCCGACCCCGCTGCACGGCCTGCACCCACGGGTTGAGAAACCAGGTCCAGCGTTAAGGAAATACTGGACGATGGACGCTATCCATGCCGACAACCCCGAACCCTGTACCTCTCCACCCCTTTGTCAACAACCTTGTTGTTTAATTAAAACAAAATCAACCACTCTGTCGTAGGGCACGGAAATCGAACAGATTTTGCGTATAGTTCGTGTCAAAATGGGGTGGAATATGATCAAGGCTTATCGGGGTATTACGGTTAATTGCGCATCGCTGTTTGCTATTGCGCTGGTGTCGCAGGTTTCTCCTGCTTTTGCTGCATCGTCCGCTCAGCCGGTTACGGCATGGGACGCCAGTCGCGAGACTGACGACAGCGATATGGTAACGACGGGCGTGGCGCGGGGGCGCGATCGCCTGGACAGCGCGACGTCGACCAGCTCCCTCAAGGGTAATCAGATCGACACGCTGGCTCCGCGCTCGCTCGACGATCTGGTCCGCAACATCCCCGGCGTGCGCGTCGAAGGCGGCGTGGGCGACATCGGCAACAGCTACACCGTGCGCGGCCTGCCGCTCGTCAGCGCAGGCGCCAAATATCTCCAGTTCCAGGAAGACGGCCTGCCCGTGCTGGAATTTGGCGACTTCAACGGCATCGGTGCCGACGCGTTCATTCGCGCCGACCTCAATCTCGCCTCGGTCGAATCCATCCGTGGCGGCTCCGCCTCGACCTTCACGTCGAACGCGCCGGGCGGCATCATTAACCTTGTGTCCAAGACCGGCGAGGTCGAAGGCGGCTCCGTGCAGGTTTCGGCAGGGGTCAACTATGACAGCAATCGCGTCGACTTCGACTATGGCGGCCATCTGAGCGAGAGCTGGCGCTTCCACGTCGGCGGTTTCTATCGTCAGGGCGAAGGCTCGCGCAACACCGGCTACAACGCCACCGACGGCGGTCAGGTCAAGTTCAACGTGACCAAGACATTCGAGGGTGGCCACATTCGTTTCTACGGCAAGCTGCTCGACGACAAGACGCCCGTCTACAATGGCACTCCGATGGCTATCGGTGGGACGAACGCGAATCCGACCTATGGCGCGCTGGCGAATTACGACGCGGTCGAGGACTCAGTGATGTCGCGTAACATCACCGGTCTGACCACGACGGATGAGTCGGGCAACCCGACGAACCTCAACCTCCAGAGCGGCTATCGCGTCAAGTCGCAAAGCCTGGGCACCGAAGTGCAGTTCTCGGTCGGTGAGTGGAACTTCACCGAACGCTTCCGCTTTTCGGACATGTCGGGTTTCGCAGACACGTTCGACCCTCAGACCCAGATTGCCGCCAGCTGTTTCCTGAGCACCGCTTGCCTCAATCGCACCGGCACCAACAGCACGGTCACCTACGCATCGGGTCCCCTGGCAGGCACAGCCATCGCTCCAGCCACGCGCCTGTCCCTGACGACGGTCGGCCACACCGACATCCACAGCTTGCGTAATGTGGTGAACGACTTCCGCACCAGCCGGGTCTGGGAAGTCGGCGGCGGCGACCTGACCACCACCGCCGGCGTGTACAAGTCCTTCCAGAAGCGCGACGTCGATTATTTCGGCGCGGTCATCATCCAGACGCTGGACGGCAACGGCAATTCCGCGCTGGTGAACGTGCAGCGGACGGGCGGCGCCTATAGCTACAAGAACGGTATTTTCGCCCATAACGATGCTGTCAATGGCCGGACGCGGATGAACCTGGACTATGACGTCCTCGCGCCCTACGCCTCGTTCAACTTCCACAAGGGCAAGATCGCGATCGGCGGCTCGATCCGCTATGACCGCGACAAGGTCACGGGCCTCGTGGCTCGGCCGTCCACCAATGCGGCGGTCGATCTCGACCACGACGGTCAGATCAACCTGGCCGAACAGACGGTCTATATCGACGCGGGCACGTCGAGTTCGGTCAATTATCGGAACGATTATGTCTCATATTCGGGCGGCATCAATTATCGCATGTCCGACTCCTTCGCCCTGTTCGCACGTCACAGCCTGGGTGGACGCGCCGACGCCAACGAGGTTTCGCCGACGCATGATTATGTGCGCCAGACCGAAGCCGGCGTGAAGTATCGCAGCAACGGCATCACGCTGAACCTGACGGGCTTCTATGCCACCACGCGCGGCACCTTCGCCCCGACCATCGCGGATACCTATGACGTCAAGAACGTCCGCGTGGTGTCTCGTTCCTACCGCACCTATGGTGCGGAGTTCGAAGGCGCGGTGCGCCGTGGGCCGTTCAGCGTCACCGCCAGTGCGACGCTGACGGGCGGCGAGATCACGGCTTCGACGGCGCCCGCGCCGTCCTCGACGGGGGCTCCGTTCCTGCCGATCGGCACCACGCCGCGTCGTCAGCCCACGTTCCTTTACACGCTCACCCCGCAGTTCGATGTGGAGCGTGTGACGTTCGGCGCCAATGTGCAGGGCCAGACGTCCAGCTATGCCGGCGATGTCGACCAACTGAAAATGCCGGGCTTCACTACGGTAGGTCTGTTCGCCCAGTATCGTCCGGTCGACCGGATCGCCCTCGGCGTGAACGTCTCCAACCTGTTCGACAAGACGGCCATCATCGCGGTTGGCACCGGGACGATCCCTTCTGCTGGTGTTGGGACGGTGCAGACGCTGTACGGCCGCCTGATCTCCGCCTCAGCACGGTTCTTCTTCTGACGATTGAGCATCCGGGCCGTGAATGCGGCCCGGATCGCCCATGGGCCGTTGTCAGCTCAGAAGGGGATTTCCTCGCCCTGATAGTCGAACAGCTTGCCACTGTCGGAGACTTTCAACTCTTCGATCACGTCCAGCAGTTGCAGGGCCGCCCGGTCCCGGTCGAACAGACGACCGGCAGGGACATTGGCCTGAAAGGGCTGCGACAAGGCGGTGTCGACGGTGCCGGGGTGCAAGGCGACGAGGATGGAGCGGTCATTGCGGCGGCGCTCCTCGATCGCGAGAGTGCGGACCAGCATGTTGAGCGCCGCCTTCGACGCGCGATAGCCATGCCATCCGCCCATTCGATTGTCGCTGATCGATCCGACCCGTGCCGATAGCGCCGCGAAGACCGTCCGCCCACTGCGCGGCATCACCGGCAGGAAATGCTTGGCCACGAGGGCCGGGCCGATAGCGTTGACCGCAAAAACCTGCGCCAGCCAATCCGGGTCCAGATCGCGCAAGGCCTTCTCTGGCCCGCACTCGCCAGCATGGAGCAGCCCCGTCGCGACGATTACCAGCGTAGGCGGCGGCCCGTTGGCGACATGCGCGGCAGCGGCGGCGATGCTGGCCTCGTCCAGCAGGTCCAGATGACAGGCGCCCTCCCGCGATCGCGCGAAGCCATGGACCACCTCGAAAGCACCCTCGTCCTTCAGCGCGGCTTCGAATGCCCCGCCAATCCCGCCCGACGCGCCGATCACGACGGCGGAGGAGGCGCCACCAGCCCTCATGTCCGGGTAAAGCGCCAGCGATCAGTGTCACTCTCATCGGGATCGAAGCGATAGCCATCGCTGTCGAAACCGCGCATCGCGTCGATGTCGGTCACATGATGCTCACACAGCCAGCGCGCCATCATGCCTCTTGCCCGCTTTGCGTTGAAACTGACGAAGCGCGGACCGTTCGGGCCGGGTTCGCGGAATTCGACGTCGATCACCCGTACGCCCGCCAGCTTGCCGTCCACCGCAGCGAAATATTCCTGGCTGGCGAGGTTGAGGATCACGCCTGATCCTTCTTCCGCGACCTGCGCAAGCAAGTGGTCGGCGATACGGTCGCCCCACCAGTCCGTCAGCTTTTTGTGGCGCGGCGCCCAGCGTGTTCCCATTTCCAACCGATAGGGCCGGATGGCGTCAAGGGGACGCAGCAAGCCATAGAGGCCCGACAGCATCCTGACATGATCCTGCGCGAAAGCGGTGCCGACCTCGTCCAGCGTATGCGCTTCGAAGCCGGTATAAACGTCTCCGGCAAAGGCGAACAACGCCTGCCGTTCAGGCAAATCGGGGAAGTCGCGAAAGCGGTCCGCGTTGAGCTTGGCGAGGCGCGGCGAGATGTGCATCAGCTCCGACAGCCGCTTTTGCGTGAGGTTGGCCGCCGATTTGGCGAGGCTGCGTGCTTCCTCGGCGAAATGCGGCGCAGTCACCTCCAGAGGCGGCAGCGGGCTTTCAAAATCGAGCGTTTTGGCGGGGGACAGGAGGGCGATCATGGCGATCTCCGTAGGGCCAGCGAACGCCAGCGTCAAAATGATAGCGCAAGGTGGAGGACCGTTTATCCGTTCATCGCGCGTCGCAGCGTGATCCTCGTCAGTTCGGACGGGCGACGCAGGCGGATGGCAAAGCCGGGCCAGATTCCCGTGCCATTGTTCACATAAAGCGTCATGCCCTCGACCGCATAGCGACCGGACACAAATCCGCCGTTGCCCAAAGCGACCAGCCGGTCGAGGCCCGGCACCATCCCGCCATGCGTATGACCCGATAACTGGAGGGCAACGCCCCGCGCGGCCGAACGCCGTGCCGTTCCGGGCTGATGATCGAGCAACAGGACCGGCATGCCAGCCGGCGCTCCGTGCAGGGCGGCATCCAGATCGGGCGGGGGCATGCCCGTTGCGGGCGCCGTCACATCCGTAACGCCCGCAAGGACGAGACGCCCGCCGTCCCGCTCCAACAGCGCATGCGCGTTTTCCAGCACATGCATTCCCATGCCCGCAAAGTGCCGCATCCACGCCTGATAGCCCAGGAAATACTCGTGGTTGCCGGGACTCATATAGACCCCGTCCCGCGCCCGCAGATCCCGCAACGGTTCTACATCTGCCCGGCGCATGGCGAGGCTGCCGTCGATCACGTCGCCGGTCACGACGATCAGGTCGACATTCAGGGCATTGGCCCGCTCGACCATGGCGCTGGCCCAGCGACGGGCGAAAAGGCGGCTGATGTGGAGGTCGGTCAGATGCAGCAGCGTGTAGCCGTCGAATTGCGGCGGCAACCCTGCAATGTCGATTTCGACGTCCTTGACCGGCGGAACCCGCACCGCATTCATCACGCCCATCGCAGCGAGAATGGCAGCGGCAGCCGCCATGCCGTATCGGACGCCGACGGGAACGGCTGGCGCTCCATCGGGAACGATCCACAGCCCGGCCATCACGACATCCAGCACCAACTGCATCACCGCGAGGAACAGGATCGCTCCACTGGCCCAGTTGAACAGGATCACCACGGGGCGGGGAAATTCCGGGGCAAAGACCGAACCCGACGAAAGCCGGCTCCAAAACTGAAATTGCGACGCGATGAGCAGGAGGATGGCGATGCACGCCTTTGCGACCACCGGGATCGGAAGCGGCCACAGAAACTGCGCGATCACGAGGATGGCCGGCGCCGCGAATATGAGGTGAAAGATGGACTATGCTCCGTTGAGACTGCGGCAACGGGCAGATGGGCCTTCCTTCCGCCGGATCAAGATGGCAAGGCGGGAACCGCGCACTATTGGCGCGACATAGGGAGGCGGTGGCCATCATGGCTCACCGCCCCGTTCCGTTCAGAATTTATAGCCGACCGACAGCCGCCATGTGCGCGGGTCCGCCAGAAAGCGCGGCGCAATGAACGCGAAGCCGAAGCCGGTCGACCAATAACGATCGTCGGTCAGGTTCTTGGCCGACAATTTCAGCGACCAACGCTCATAGTCATAGCCGATATAGGCGTTGACCAGATTGGTCGCCGGGACATAGCCATAATAGAGGTTGTCCGGCGTCGCATAATAATGCGAGCGCGCGTTATAGTTCGCTCCAGCGATCAGCTTGCCCGGACCGAGCGGCAGATTGACGTCAGCGCCGACCGTGATCTGATATTTGAACACGTTCGTCATCTCGTTGCCGACATAGCTGACGCCCGCGACGTCCGCGCTCTGCGCCACCGTATAGGCGCCGTCATTATAGACGGCGTTGGTCCACAGGGTCAGCGGACGGATCGGGCGGAAGCTCAGCTCCGCTTCGATACCCTTATGCCGGGCCTTGTAATTCTGCGTGATGAATGCGCCGGTGCTGGTCACCGACTGCTGCTGGATGCTGCTGTAATCGTTGATGAAGGCGGACAGGTTCACGCGGGCGCGGTGGTCGAGGAATTCCGTCTTCAGGCCGATTTCATACGCCTTGACCTTTTGCGGGGCAAAGGGCGAGGCGAGTTCCGTCGCGCTGTTGGCAAGGCCGTTATAGCCACCCGCCTTGAACCCCTCCGAATAGCTGCCATAGGCAAGGATTTGCGGTGTCAGCTGGATATCGATGCCCGCCTTGGGCAGGAAGTCGCTGAAGCGGTCCTGACGACGTACCGGCGCACCGGCATAGATCGCGTCCAGTTTCTTGTTGTCCTGCGTATATCGCCCGCCCAGCGTCACCGCGATCCTGTCGTTGAGGTGCAGCTTGGCCTCACCAAAGGCGGCATAGCTGTCGGTCTTCACACCGAAGCGGACGGATGTGAAACCGAACAGGTCGGTGAAGACGTTCTGATTGCCCTCTTCATGGAAAAAGTAGAGGCCGCTGACAAAGGTCAGGAAGCCGTTGAAGGCCGCGCCGTGAAGCTGAAGTTCCTGACTGAAACTGCTCTGGCTACTCTTGGACTCGCGATTGAAATAGGCATTAACGCCACCGCCCGGAAGGCCGAGAGAGCTGTTGGGAACGCCGCCGGAGAAATCCACCTGCCAGTCGTCGTCAAGGTTCGACCAGCCGGTGACGGAGATGAGTTTCCAGTCCTGCGCCAGATCGGCGGAGACGTTGAGGCTCGCACCAAAGGCGCGGTCCTTCGTATAGGCGGGGGTCGGGGTCAGAACCTTGCGATAGTCGCCGGAGATCGGCTGCACCGCGATCGGATCCTTGCCGGTATAGGTCGGGTCGAGCGACACGGCGTAGAGGCCGTCGCTGTCATAGGCCGAATAATAGCCCCTGAGCCGCGCGGTGATCGCGTCCTTCTGATAGTAAAGTTCGAGCTGGCCGCCCGCGAACTGCTCGCCGCCGACTTTGCGGTTCTGCGTCACATTATACTGACGCCCGCCGTCGCGATTGCGGAAGATGCCGGAAAAACCGGCGCGCAGGCTGCCGTCGGAATTGAGCGGGCCGCTGACCGATGCCTTGCCATAGGCCTCGTTCCAGCTACCGATGCCCGCCTCCCCCTTCAGGCTCAGTTGCTCGGCGGGTGCGCGCGTGATGAACTTGAGGGCGCCCGCCGAACTGTTGCGGCCATAGAGCGTGCCCTGCGGCCCGCGCAGCACCTCGATCCGCTCCAGGTCGAGGGATTCGATGAAGGAAGCCGAGGCGCGCGGCTGATACACGTCATCGATATAGATGCCGACTTCCGGTTCCGAGGTGATGTTGGAACCGTCCGTCACTCCGCCCCCGCGGATGAAGGGGACGATGCCCGCCGACCCGCCGGTGGTCGTCGCCATCGACACATTGGGCGCGACCTGCGCGATATCCTTGGCATTGGTGATCTGGAGGCGGGAAATGGCGTCGGCGGTCAGGGCGGTGACGGCCACCGGCGCCTTCTGGATCGATTCCTCCCGGCGCGACGCAGTCACGACGATGTCGCCCAGCCCCTCGTCAGCCTGCTGCGCCCAGGCGGGCGCGGCGGCACCGACGATGGAGAGCATGGCCCCCGTCGCCATCCAGATGGATCGATTTTTGCTGTACCCCATGACCACGAGCCCTTTTGCGATTTTTGTCTCTAAATGGAAACAAAAGGACGGGGCGAGATTTTGTTAGCGCATTCTGGATTTTCATCGCTCTGCGGTCAGCGCGCATTGCCCCTTTTCCGACCGGCGGAAACTCTCACGCCCCCGGCATATTCCCGCAATCCACGGGCAGGAATATCCCGGTAATCGCCGCGCTCGCCGGGTCCGCCAGCAGCAGCACGCCATGGGCGATATCCTGCACCGATGCGAGCCGCCCCATGGGCGAGTAACTCGCCATCCGCGCCACATAGTCTTCCGGCGTATCGTCGCCCGACAGATTGCCCATCAGCATCGCTGTATCGACCGCGCCCGGCAGCACGGCATTGACGCGGATATTATACCGCCCCGCACTCGCCGCCGCTGTCCGCGTCGTCATCAGGAGCGCCGCCTTCGACCCGCAATAGGCGCTCGCCATCGGGTTGGCCGTGATTGACATGCCCGACCCGATATTGACGATAGAGCCGCCACCCCGCCCCTTCATGCGCAAAATGGCATGTTTGCAGCCGAGAAACGCCCCATCCGCATTGACCGCGAAATGGCGTCGCCACAGGTCCAGCGGCATCTCCTCGAACGGGATATTCGGCTGAAAGAAACCGGCATTGTTGACGATGATGTCGATCCCGCCCATGCGCGCCTCCATCGCGTCCATGGCCGCAATCCACTGCGCCTCGTCCGTGACGTCCAGCGCGAAACTTGCCGCACCATCGCCCAGCTCGGCCACCAGAGCCTCGACCGGCCCATCGGGCAGGTCGGCGACCATCACCCGTCCGCCCTCCGCTGCAAAAGCATGGGCGATGGCGCGTCCGATGCCGCCAGTGGCTCCCGTTACGAGGATGTTGAGGTTCTTAAATCGCATCGCCCTGATCTAGGCTGCCCATGGCGAGCGTGACCGGCATGTCTATGACTTGCCTGCCTGTCGGATAGCGCATCAATGCGCCCGGTGCGGGAATGCGTTCCGGGCCTCCGACGTGAGGGTGTACACTGCCTCACGCTGGGCGCCGCGATTATGGTGGTCGACACGAAACCCCTGATAATGTCGGCGCAGCAAACCCGCTCTGACGAGATCGGAAACCGCCGTGCTGACGTTGCACCGGGCCGACCGGCGCACATGGCGGCGCACTTCCTTGTCAACCAGAATGCCCGCATCTTCGGGATTGTCCGGCAGGAGGCCTTCCGCGCGCAAATCGGCCTGCACCTTCTCCGCTATCGTCTGCCGCCGGGTTCCTTTTTGCGCCAAGGGCATCAGCGCATCGCATAGCCAGTCGCGAATGGGGTGCCGCTGCGCGCCCACCTGCACATAGGGTCCGGCACTCTCCCCCTGCCCCGCCGCATCGACGATGAGGTTGAGAACCAGAAACGCATAGCGCGGGCGTTTCGAAGAGGCGGTGATCCTCTCGATCAGCTCCGCAATATTTTGCGAGTTCGATGCGGGCGTTGCCCCGGCGAAAAGGTCCGGCTGCTGGAACATATGGAGAATCTAGCATCATCCACGGGGATGTGAATCCCCTACAGCCGCCCATGCAGAATTTTTCCCTCATGAAACTTTACCCGAGGCGGCCGCTGGCCAGCGTGCCTGCTGAGCAGGGCGAAGCCCCCCTCTTTTATCCGTTGGAGTATTCAGTCGAATTACCCGGTCGGAACCGGCTTTTCAGCATGACACTTTACCGACCGGGTAAAGTTTCACTGGTGAGACGTAGTGCAATATGACGGATGAAGCACCACGTTAGCCGGAGA
>DASVNT010000019.1:0-28213 GCA_036383715.1 Sphingobium sp.
CGCTGGGGCGCGTCGCTGTCCGACCTGCCGGGGGATCATCCCGGCCATGGCCTGATCGCGCGCTATGTGGCGCAGCTTTGCGTGGCGCTGGAGGCGATGCTGTCACCGGGCCGCATCGTCATCGGTGGCGGGGTGGCGCAGGCGCCCGGCCTGCTCGACCGCGTCCGGCACGAGGCGGGGCGCGCGGCGGCAGGCTATTTCCCCGGCTTCGATCCTGTGCGGATCGTGGCGCCGGGGCTGGGCGAGCGGTCGGGCCTGCTCGGTGCGCTGGCCCTGTCGATGGAGGCGGTGAACGGCTTTAGTGGCCGTTGATCGCGTCCGATCCGGCCTGTCCGGCGGAGGTGATGTCGCGGCCCACGCCCTTGACCGTGTTGCAGCCGGAAAGCGCCAGAACGGCCAGAGCCGCTGCGCCCGTCATCGCCACGAAGCGGCCCATCTTCCTTGTCGTCTTCATCTCGGTCATCCCAAAAGTCCTTGTCGAAGCGGAACAACTATCCGCTGCCGCAAAAGTTCAGTCGAACAGCGAGCTGACCGAGCTTTCGTCCGCGATACGCTTGACTGCTTCGCCCAGCAGCGGGGCGATGGGCAACTGGCGAATCTTGGAGGACACGGACACCGCGTCGGTCGCCAGGATGGTGTCGGTGATGACCAGTTCCATCAACTGCGAGGCATCGACGCGGGCGACCGCGCCGCCCGACAGGACGCCGTGCGTCACATAGGCAACGACGTCCTCGGCGCCCGCCGCCTTCAGTGCGGCGGCGGCATTGCACAGCGTGCCCGCCGAGTCGACGATGTCGTCGATCAGGATGCAGAAACGGCCCTTCACGTCGCCGATGATGTTCATGACTTCCGATTCGCCCGCCTTTTCACGGCGCTTGTCGACGATGGCGAGGGGGGCGTTGTCGAGGCGCTTGGCGAGCGCACGGGCGCGAACCACGCCGCCCACGTCGGGCGAGACGACCATGATGTTCCGGTCGGAAAAGCGGGCCTGAATGTCCGCGGACATCACCGGCGCACCGAACAGATTGTCGGTGGGAATGTCGAAGAAGCCCTGAATCTGGCCGGCGTGGAGATCGACCGACAGGACGCGGTCGGCGCCCGCCGTGGTGATGAGGTTGGCGACCAGCTTGGCGGAAATCGGCGTGCGCGGGCCGGGCTTCCGGTCCTGGCGCGCATAGCCGAAATAGGGGAGGACCGCCGTGATCCGCTTGGCCGACGAGCGGCGCAGCGCGTCGATCATGATGAGCAGTTCCATCAGATTGTCGTTCGCGGGATAGCTGGTCGACTGGACGACGAACACGTCCTCACCACGCACATTCTCGTGGATTTCGACGAAGACTTCCTCGTCGGCGAAACGGCGGACGCTCGCTTCGGCCAGCGGCAGTTCGACATATTCCGCTATGGCCTTTGCCAGCGGCAGATTGCCGTTACCTGCGATGATCTTCATGCTCTTGTCCCCGCTCTGTCTGGATTCTGCGCTACCCTTGCGCCCGCGCCTTTAGCGACAGAATCGTCATACGGAAAGGCCCGCGACCACGCGACGTGTCCCACTTGTGGTTGTGGAGCATCAGTCCGTCGCATAGGGGAGGCGGATGACAGAGATTCCAACCCCTCCGCGCCTGCGCATCGCGCTGGCACAGGCCAATCAGGTGATGGGCGATCTGTCCGCCAATGCGGAGGCCATGCTGGCGTGGCGGGCACAGGCGGCGGTCGAGGGGGCGGACCTGATCGTCTTCCCCGAACTCCAGCTTATCGGCTATCCGCCGGAGGATCTGGTGCTGAAACCCGCGCTGGTCGAACGGGCGGAGGCGGAGCTGGTGCGGCTGGCCGACGCGACCAAGGATGGCGGTCCCGCGATGCTGGTCGGCACAGTGATCGAGGCGGGGGGCATGTTGTTCAATTGCGTCGCGCTGCTCGACGGCGGCACCATCGCGGCGGTGAGCCAGAAGCGCGAGCTGCCCAATTACGGCACCTTCGATGAAAAGCGCCTGTTCACCCCCGGTCCCCTGCCGGAGCCGGTGGAGTTCCGCGGCGTCAAGCTGGGCCTGCCGATCTGCGAGGATATCTGGTTCCCGTTCGTGACCGCGCATCTGCGCGACCGGGGTGCGGAGATCCTGATCAACGTCAACGGCAGCCCCTATGAAGTCGCCAAGGACACCCGCCGCCGCAACGGCGTCTGTGCCGCGCGCGTGCATGAGACGGGCCTGCCCATCGTCTACCTCAACCGCGTCGGCGGACAGGATGAACTGGTGTTCGACGGCGCGAGCTTCGTCATGGATGCCGAGGGGGAGATCGTCTGCCGCCTGCCGGAATGGGAGGAGGTGTTGCTCGTCACCGAATGGGTGCCGGGCGAACAGGGCCGCTGGCTCTGCCTGCCCGCGCCGATCGTGGAGGTGCAGGACCAGCCTGCCGATATCTATTGCGCGATGGTCGTGGGCCTGCGCGACTATGTGGAGCGCAATGGCTTTCCGGGCGTGGTGCTGGGCCTGTCGGGCGGCATCGACAGTGCGCTGTCGGCGGCGGTCGCGGTCGATGCGCTGGGACCGGAGCGGGTGTGGTGTGTGATGATGCCGTCGCGCTTCACCAGCGCGGAGAGTCTGGAGGATGCGGCGGAGTGCGCGCGGCTGCTGGGCGTGCGGCTCGACACCGTGCCCATCGGCGCGGCGACCGAGGCGTTCGACACGATGCTGGCGCCGGTGTTCGCGGGGCGCGCGCCCGACACCACGGAGGAGAATATCCAGTCGCGCATCCGGGGCGTCACGCTGATGGCGCTGTCCAACAAATATGGCCACATGCTGCTGACCACCGGCAACAAGAGCGAGATGAGCGTCGGCTATGCCACCATTTATGGCGACATGGCGGGCGGATATTCGGTGCTCAAGGACGCCTATAAGACGACGGTGTTCGACCTGTCGATCTGGCGCAACGGGGATAAGCCGTCCTTCGGCCTCGGTCCCGATGGCGCGGTGATGCCGGTGCGGGTGATCGAGAAACCGCCCTCTGCCGAACTGCGCGAGGACCAGAAGGACGAGGACAGCTTGCCGCCCTATTCGGTGCTGGACCCGATCCTCTATGGGCTGGTCGAGCAGGAGAAGTCGGTGGACGACCTCGTCGCTATGGGGTTCGAGCGGGAGACGGTCGCGCGGATCGAGCGCCTGCTCTATGTCGCGGAATATAAGCGCCGCCAGTCGCCGCCGGGCGTGAAGCTGGGCGGGCGCAATTTCGGGCGCGACCGCCGCTATCCGATCAGCAATGCTTTCAGGACCGCGTGAACCCATGACCGTCGTCACCCGCTTCGCCCCGTCGCCCACTGGCCGCTTGCACGTCGGCAATATCCGCGCGGCGCTCCACAACTGGCTGTGGGCGCGCAAAAATGGCGGGCGCTTCCTGCTGCGTATCGACGATACCGATGCGGAGCGGAGCCGGGAGGAGTATGTGGACGCGCTGCGCACCGACCTCGACTGGCTCGGCCTCGATGTCGATGGGGAGGAGCGGCAGTCGCTGCGGTTCGATATTTACGAGGCGCGGTTCCGGGCGTTGGTCAAGGCGGGGCGTATCTATCCCGCCTATGAGACGGCGCAGGAACTGGACCTGAAGCGCAAGGTGTTGCTGGGGCGCGGTCTGCCGCCGGTCTATGACCGCAGCGCCCTGACGCTGACCGCCGACCAGATCGCCACGCTGGAGGCGGAGGGGCGCAGGCCCCATTGGCGTTTCCGGCTCGACCACGCGCAACCCATCGTCTGGGACGATCTGGTGCGCGGCGAGCAGAATTTCGATCCCGCCAAGCTGTCCGACCCGGTGATCCGGCGCGAGGATGGCAGCTGGCTCTATATGCTGCCGTCCGCCATCGACGATGTGGAGATGGGCATCACCCATGTTGCGCGTGGGGAGGACCATGTGTCGAACACCGCCGCGCAGCTCCAGATGTTCGCCGCGCTGGGCGCGGAGCCGCCGCGCTTTGCCCATGCCGCGTTGATGGTGGGGACGGAGGGCAAGCTGTCCAAGCGGCTCGGCTCGCTCGGCTGCGATGCGTTTCGGGAGCAGGGACTGGAGCCTATTGCGATCCTTGGCCTGCTCGCCCGCATCGGCACCAGCGATCCGGTCGAGCCGGTGACGGATGTCGCGCCGCTGCTGGAGGGGTTCGACTTTGCCCGTTTCGGGCGCGCTCCGGCACGGTTCGATGAGGCGGAACTTGCGGCGCTGAACGAGAAGATCGTGCACCAGTTGCCCCATGCGGCGGTGGCGGATCGCCTGCCGGGCGGCATGGATGCGGCGGGCTGGGACGCGATCCGGCCCAATCTGAAGGCCGTGGGCGAGGCGGCGGACTGGTGGGCCATCGTGACCGGCGACCTTGTCGCGCCGGAGTTCGACGCGGAGGACCGCGCCTATCTGGACGCTGCGGCCGGGGTTGCCGCCACGCTGGACTGGACAGCGGCGGACGTGTGGCAAAGGCTGACCGGCGCGCTCAAGGAGGCGACGGGGCGCAAGGGTAAGACCTTGTTCCTGCCGCTGCGCCGGGCGCTGACCGGGCTGGACCATGGGCCAGATATGGCCGCTCTGCTGCCGCTGATCGGGCGGGAACGGGTGCTGGCGCGGTTGGGGGGGTAATTCTAATCGTCACCCCAGCGCAGGCTGGGGTCTGTTCGACAGGGCAAAACCTCGCGGCACGAGATCCCAGCCTGCGCTGGGATGACGATGAGGCTCGGCAGCGACCGCCCTTTCAGGCGCCCACATCCCCAAACGCGCCTTCCTTGATCGCGGCGATGATCGCGGAGAAGTCCTGGCCGCCGTGCCCGGCGTCGTTGAACGCGGCGTAGAGCGCCTCCGATCGCGTGCCCATGGGGGTGGACGCCCCGACCGACTGCGCCGCTTCCATGGCGATGCGCAGATCCTTGAGCATCAGCGCGGTGGCGAAGCCGCCTTCATAGCCGTTGTCGGCGGGGCTTTGCGGGCCGACGCCGGGGACCGGGCAATAGCTGGTCATGGACCAGCTCTGCCCCGTCGCCTTGGACGAGATGTCGTAGAAGGTCTGGAGGTCGAGGCCCAGCTTCTCGGCCAGCGCGAAGCTCTCGCAGGTGGCGATCATGGTGGAGGCGAGGAGCATGTTGTTGCACATCTTGGCCACCTGACCCGCGCCGGTCGCTCCGGCGTGGATCACCGCCTTGCCCATGGCGGCGAGGATCGGTTCGGCGCGGTCAAACGCTTCGTCCGTGCCGCCGACCATGAAGGTGAGCGTGCCGCCATTGGCCGCTGCGATGCCGCCGGAGACGGGCGCGTCGACAAAGGCATAGCCCGCCGCCGTCGCGGCATCGCCCACGCGCTTCGTCGCGGCGACGTCGATGGTGGAGCAGTCGATAATGAGCGCGCCGGCGGGGGCATGGCCGATGACGTCAGCGGTGACGACGCTTTCCACGATCTTGCCATTGGGCAGCATGGTGACGACGGCGTCCACGCCGGCCACGGCATCGGGCACGCTGTTGTGCGGGGTCGCGCCATGTTCGCGTGCCTTGAGCAGCGCGGTGTCGGACAGGTCGAAGGCGTGGACCTCATGGCCCGCCTTGACGAGGTTCGCGGCCATGCCGCCGCCCATGTTGCCGAGGCCGATGATTGCGATTTTCATGGGAAACTCTCCAGATGCGCCGCCCTATTGGGTCGGATGGGGTCAGAGGGGGTGCCACTCCTGTTCGGGGGGGAGCGGGGCGAAGATGCTGTCCAGCAAGTCCTCCCCGACCGCCTCCGCCGTGGCGGGGTTCCATTTGGGGGCGTGATCCTTGTCCACCAAGACTGCGCGAACGCCTTCGGGGAAATCGGGCAGGTCGAGGACGCGCGAGGCAATGCGATATTCGATCGTCATATTGTCCGCGAAGGTCGCGGCGGCAGCGCCGAGGTCGAGCTGGCGCAGCGCGACCTTGCAGGTCTGCGGGCTTTTCGATTGCAGCGTGGTGAGCGTGGTCTTCGCAAATTCCCCCTCGTCGGCGGACAGGGCGGCGAGGATGTCCTCCAGCCGGTTCGATGCGAACAGCCGGTCGATGTCGGCGGTCTGGCCTAGGATCTTCGCCTCTGGCGGGGTGGTGCTGAGGTCGGCGAGGATCGCGTCCACGTCGCCGGGCGCGGCGGCGATGCGGCGCTTCGCCTCCGGCAAAGCGGCGGCGGGGAGATAATGGGTGGCGAGGCTGATGGCGAGGCAGTCCGCCCCGTCGAGCCGCGCGCCGGTGAGCGCGAGGTAGCGGCCCACGCGGCCGGGCAGGCGGGAGAGGAACCAGCCGCCGCCCACGTCAGGGAACAGGCCGATGCCCGTTTCCGGCATGGCGAAGCGGGTGTTTTCCGTCGCGATGCGATAACGCGCGGGCTGCGAGATGCCGACGCCGCCGCCCATGGTGATGCCGTCCATGAACGCCACGATAGGCTTGGCATATTCGTGCATCAGGTGGTTGAGCTGATATTCGTCGTAGAAGAAGCGCCGCCCCGACGCGCCGCCATCGGTCAGCACCGATTCGCGCACGAGGTTGATGTCGCCGCCGGAGCAGAAGCCGCGCGACAGCTTTGCATCGGCGCCCGGTTCGACATGATGGTCGAGAAGGATGATCTCCACCGCATCGTCACTGGCCCATGGGACAAGCTGGCCGCTCATCGCCAGCACCATGCCATGCGTCAGTGCATGGATGGTACGGGGCTTGTTGAGGCTGACGATCCCCGCCTTGCCCTCGATGCGGAACAGAGTTTCGTCACTCACGCAAAAATCCCCTTGGCAATAGGATATGCCGGCAGGCGGGCCTGTGGATCGGCCGGCCCGTGCCCTTATTTCAGCAGGTCGCGCCCGATGACCAGACGCATGACCTCGTTCGTGCCCTCCAGGATGCGGTGGACGCGCAGGTCGCGCCAGAAACGCTCGATCGGATAGTCGCGCAGATAGCCGTAGCCGCCGAACATCTGGAGCGCCTTGTCCACGATCTGCGAGCCATTGTCCGACGCCAGCTTCTTGGCCATGGCGGAGAAGCGGGTCTTGTCCGGCGCGCCGTTCGTCACCTTGTCGGCGGCGAGGTAGAGGAGGGCGCGGGCGGCCTCCAGGTCGATCGCCATGTCGGCCAGCGTGAACTGCGTGTTCTGGAACTCCGCGATGGCCTTGCCGAACTGGCTGCGATCCTTGACGTAACCAACGGCTTCATCAAGGCAGCGTTGTGCGCCGCCCAGCGAGCAGGCGCCGATATTGACGCGGCCACCGTCGAGCCCGGCCATGGCGAATTTGAAGCCATCGCCTTCCTTGCCCAGCAGGTTGGCGACCGGCACCTTCACATTGTCGAGGATGACCTGCGCGGTGGGGGAGCTGTTCCAGCCGAGCTTTTTCTCCGGCGCGCCGAAGCTGACGCCCTCCCATCCCTTTTCGATGACGAGCGCGCTGATACCCTTGGCGCTGGTGTCGCCGGTGCGGACCATGACGACGTAATAGTCGTTGACGCCGCCGCCGGTGATGAACTGCTTGGTGCCGTTGACGACATAATGGTCGCCCTCAAGGCGCGCCGTCGTCTTGAGCGCAGCGGCGTCGGAGCCGGAGCCGGGTTCGGTCAGGCAATAGCCGCCTAGCTTGTCCATGGTGACGAGGCCGGGGAGGTAGCGGCTCTTGAGGTCGTCGCTGCCGAAGCTGTCGATGATCCACGTCGCCATATTATGGACGGAGATATAGGCGGCGGTGGACGGGCAGCCATAGGACAAAGCCTCGAATATCAGCGCGGCTTCCAGTCGGCCAAGGCCCGTGCCGCCGCTTTCCTCCGACACATAGATCGCGCCGAAGCCCAGTTCGCCCGCCGCTTTCCAGACATCGACCGGATAATGATGCGCCTCGTCCCATTCCGCCGCAAAGGGGGTGATGCGGTCGGCGGTGAACTTGCGCGCCATGTCCTGAATGGCAAGCTGGTCTTCGGTGAGGTCAAACTGTCCAGTCATGCGGTGCCCTTACATCCTCTCGAAATTCGATCAGGCCGCTTATCAGCCGCAGGTGATCCTGACGACTGCCAGATTTCCGTCATAGGAAACTGTCAGGCGATCCGGCCTGAAATCCATCGTCGCGGCCATGCCCGGCGCGAGCCAGCGCAGCGTCCGCGCGCCGGTGAGGCGCAGCAGTTCCGCGCCCAGTTCCTGCGATGCCCTCGCGCCGACCTGTGCCTGCGCAGGGGCCGCGTCGCAGGCGGCCGAGGGGCCGGGAGTGGCAGGGGGCGGAGCCGTCGTGGTGCATCCCGCCAGAAGCGCGATCCCTGCGATCATCCCCATCCGTGCCATCCCGTCCTCCTCAGTTCATGAGTTCATCACCCCATGGTGGGAATGATGAAGGCGCTGTCGCCCGCGCCGCCGTCGGGCCAACGCTGCGTCACCAGCTTGGTCTTGGTCCAGAAGCGGACGCCCTCCATGCCATATTGGTTGTGATCGCCAAAGCCCGACCGCTTCCAGCCGCCGAAGCTGTGGTAGCTGACCGGCACCGGGATCGGCACGTTGATGCCGACCATGCCGACCTGCACGCGGCTGGCGAACTCGCGCGCCGCATGGCCGTTGCGGGTGAACAGCGCCACGCCATTGCCATACTGGTGGTTGGTGGGCAGCGCGATGGCCTCCTCGAAGGTCTTGGCACGGACGATCTGGAGGACCGGGCCGAAGATTTCCTCCTTATAGGCCGACATGTCGGTGGTGACATGGTCGAAGAGGCTGGGGCCTACAAAGAAGCCTTCCTCATAACCCTGAAGCGAGAAGCCGCGACCGTCGACGACCAGTTCCGCGCCCTCGTCGACGCCGGTCTGGATCCAGTTCTCGATCTTCTGCTTGTGGACCGCGGTGACGACCGGACCGTACTGCGCCTCGGGATCGGTGGAGATGCCGACCTTGAGCTTGTCGATCGCCGCGACCAGCTTGGTCCGCAGGATTTCCGCCGTCTCGTCACCGACGGGAACGACGACGGGAAGCGCCATGCACCGCTCGCCCGCCGAACCATAGGCCGCGCCCATGATGTCGTTGACGGCCTGGTCCATGTCCGCGTCGGGCATGACGATGCCGTGGTTCTTGGCGCCGCCCATGGCCTGCACGCGCTTTCCGGCGCCGACGCCGCGATGATAGACATAGTGCGCGATGTCGGACGAACCGACGAAGCTGACCGCGGCAATCGCCGGATGGTCGAGGATCGCGTCCACCATCACCTTGTCGCCGTGGATGACCTGCAGAATGCCTTCGGGCGCGCCGGCCTCCAGGAACAGTTCGGCGAGGCGCATCGGCACCGACGGGTCACGCTCCGACGGCTTGAGGATGAAGGCGTTGCCGACCGAGATGGCGGGCGCCAGCATCCACAGCGGGATCATCGCGGGGAAGTTGAACGGCGTGATGCCAGCACCAATGCCCAGCGGCTGGCGCATGGAATAGACGTCGATGCCGGGACCGGCACCATTGGTATATTCGCCCTTGAGCGCGTGCGGGATGCCGCAGCAGAATTCGACGACTTCCAGACCGCGCTGGATGTCGCCCTTGGCGTCGTCCACGACCTTGCCATGCTCGGAGGCCAGCAGTTCTGCCAGTTCCTGCATGTTCTTTTCGATCAGTTCCTTGAACTTGAACATCACGCGGGCGCGGCGCTGCGGGTTGGTGGCGGCCCACTTGGGCTGCGCGGCCTGCGCGGCGGCGACGGCGGCGTCGAGGACGGCCTGATCGCCGAGCGCGACCGTCGCCTGCACCTGGCCGGTGCTGGGGTTGAAGACGTCGCCGGTGCGAGTCGGGGTGAAGGATGCACCGCCGCTCAGGAAATGGTCGATCTGCCGCATGGGAAACCTCGTCCGTTGGAAATTATGCGCCTCTCCTAGACCTGAGTCGGCTTGCAGCGAAAGAGACGATGTTGCATTGGTGGCCTGCATATTTGCAGGATGGATGCCGCGATGCAGTGGGATGATCTGCGTTTTTTCCTAGCCGTGGAGCGCGGCGGCACGTTGAGCGCGGCGTCCGCGCGGCTGGGCGTGGACGCGACCACGGTCGGGCGGCGGATCGACCGGCTGGGCGCGTCGCTGAATGCCGCGCTGTTCGAGGCGGGGCCGCAGGGGCATCGGCTGACATCGGCGGGGGAAAAGCTGCTGCGCCATGCGGAGGCGGTCGAGCGGTCGATACTGGCGGCGACCGGCGACCTGACCGGGGAGAGCAGCCGTCTGGCGGGCACGGTGCGGATCAGCCTGCCCGAAGGGTTTGCCAGCGCCCTCGTCGCGCCCGCGCTGCCCGCCTTTCATGCGGATCATCCGGGCATCGCGCTGGAACTGGCGAGCGCCCACGGCTTCCTCAACCCGTCGAAGCGGGAGGCGGACCTCGCCATCATGCTGGCGCGGCCGCTGAGCGGCAGTTTGATCGTGTCGAAGCTGGGCGACTATCGCCTCGGCCTCTATGCCAGCCGCAGTTATATCGAGGCGCATGGCATGGTGACGGACCGCGCCGACCTGCGCACCCGGACGCTCATCGGCTATATCCCCGACCTCATATATTGGGATGCGCTGCGCTATCTGGAGGAGATCGACCCGGCGCTGACGCCTGCGATCACCAGCAGCAGCATCGCGATGCAGTTCGCCATGACCCGCGCGGGCGTAGGGCTGTGCGTGCTGCACAAGTTCATGGCGAAGGATGACCCCGAACTGGTGCCGATCATGCCGGACATCGTCATCACGCGAACCTATTGGCTGGTCGTCCATGCCGACCTGCGCCGGGTGGCGCGGGTGGCGGCGGTGATCGACTGGCTGCGCGGGCTGACCGGACGCGCACTGTCCTGAGGGGCGCTTTCCTGAACGGGGCACGGCCCGTCGCACAATCGGCAACCCCCGCGCGGCTGCCGGGTTAGGGTTCCCAGACATTGGGAGAATAGCCATGAAAATCGAACCCGATACGCTCATCCTGGTCGCGGACGGGCGCAAGATTTTGATCCTGCGCAACAGCGGCACGGCGGGCGAGCCGGCGCTGACCGTCGACTATGGCGAGGAGCAGTCCAACCCTGCCGACCGCGACCAGAAAAGCGACGCGCAGGGGCAGCGACCGGGATCATTCGGGCCGGGGCAGGCGTCGGCGGGCGAGGCGGACTATCACCAGCAGGCGGAGGACCGCTTTGCCGTTCATGCCGCCGACCTGCTCAACAAGCGCGCATTACAGAACGGGTTCGAGCGGCTGATCGTCATCGCCGCGCCCGCGACGCTGGGCGTGCTGCGCCAGCGATACCATGGCGAGGTCAAGGCGCGGCTGGTGGCGGAGGTGGCGAAGGACATGACGGGCACGCCGGTCGACCGCATCGCGCGCTATCTGGCGGAACTGGAGCTGGCGCCGAGTTGACGGTTTGCCCCATCGTCCACTTCGCCTGCGCAGTGCGGCGGGAGCCATTGTGAACGGCGTTCTCCTCCTCTAGTCCTCCTTCCACACATCGACGTAGCGTTCGAAATGGGAGATTGGGATGGGTGAGGTGATGGCGGTGAGCCTGACGCATGACGGGGCCGATCTGGTCGGGCAGATGGCCCTGCCCGACGGCGCGGGGCCGCATCCCGGCGTGCTGGTCATCCACAACGCCCATGGCCTCGGTCCGCAGATGGTCGAGCGGGCACAATTGCTGGCGGCGCAGGGCTATGCCGCGATCGCCGTCGATATGTATGGCGGCGGCATCTATTATCCGGTGCCGGAGCAGGCGGGCGGTTCGTTCATGGCGGTGGCGGGATCGCCGCCGCGCCTGCGGGGGCGGGTGAATGCCTGGCTCGACCTGCTCAAAGCCCGGCCCGAAGTGGATGCGGCCCGCGTCGCGGCCATCGGCTATTGCTTTGGCGGGATGTGCGTCCTCGAACTCGCGCGCAGCGGGGCGGAGGCGCGGGCGGTGATCAGCTATCACGGCATCCTCAAGACCCAATCCCCGGCGGAACCGGGCGCGGTCAAGGCGAAGGTCGCGGTCTATACCGGCGGCAAAGACCCCTATGCCCCGCGCGAGGATGTGACGGCGCTGGAGGATGAACTGATCGCGGCGGGCGCGGATTACCAGATCACGACCTTTGGGGAGGCGCAGCACAGCTTCACCGATCCCAAAGCCGCCGAAATGGGGCGGCCCGGCATCGCCTATGACGCGATGGCGGCGCGGATGAGTTGGGCGGGGACGCTGGAACTGCTCAAGGCGGTGCTGACGGAATAGGCGCTGTTGGAGGGGGTGGCACACCCCGTCCGCGCGCAGAAAAGCGAAGAGAAAATCGGTCGGCGCGTCCTGCCCGGTGCACCCGAGGCTCGACGACTTTGGTCATGGCATTCGAAGTCGCGTCGAGACTTCTTATGGCCAGCGGTTGCCCCTGCTCGTCACATCGCAGAAGATTCCTGACGGGCAATTATGGTTGGCCGCGCGGGTCGGCGCAGTTGGCGTGACATGGCGTAGGCTTTCGCCGTTCAACCCATGCCCGTCCGTCCTTGCCGGGCGCAACGCCCCTACAGGTGGCAGTCCGATGGCCGATAGATCCGGATATCCGACTTCACTCCCGGATGGCTCCGCGCCGACCGACCCGCCGGTGCGCTGGCTCCCAAGGGAACGGCCCGCCCGGCGGCATCCGCCCCCGATCCGCGCGTGGCCTGCACGCATCCCGAAGGCGGAGCGGATAGGGCAAGGTCGCAGGGCTGTAGGACAGCCCCGCGCGATAAATTTTTGCAGTCGGGCAGGCGGGGATCAGCCGTGCTGCTGTGCCTGCCCCTCGCCGCGCTCACTGGCCGCGACCATCTCGGTCAGCACGGCCACGCGCTGCCGCTGGTCGGTCCAGTCGCGCGAGGGCTGTTCCTGCATCTGCTGGAGAAGGGTTTTGAGTTCCTTCTTGCGATCGTCGATCGTGGTGCCGTCCATGGTGTGTCCTCCGCGTTTTGGGTGCAGATGGGAGGAGAACGGGTGAGGTGGCGTGGGGGTTGCATCCGATGCGGTGATTTTACCGCATGCGACGGTTGTTTTGAGCCGTCAGGAGGGACATAACCCCGTTATGCGGAACGCTCGATCCCTTGATGAAAAGCTCAACGAAGCAGGCGGTGCCCCAGAGCGCGGCTATGCGGCGTGGAAGCGGGCGAAGATTGAGGCTGCACTGGAGCAGTCGCGGGATCGAGACGCGATGATTCCTGCGGACAAGTTACTCCGCGATCTCGATATTGATCGCGATTTCAACGGCGCGCGAGGCGATCGTTCGCGCGGTTGACCCAAATTTCAACTTTTAGTTGAAATTCCACCATTCACGTACTAGTTTGAAACCGTCAAGTCGCTCTGCAATGCCGAACTGTCACCGTATGGTGTGCGTGCCTGTGGACACGGGCTAGGCTTGCGGAGCGCACCTACTTAAATTCCCATACATTCTGTAGGCGCTTACCGAGCTGCTTGCGCCATCGGTCTGCGTTTTTGCGGTCGCTTCGATAGGATCGCGCAATAGCCCCGACGGCCATGTCTGCTAATTGTACAAGCGAATCTCGTCGGCTATCTGCAAATTTCACACTCTTGATGCCGCCATTTGCGTGCTTCTTGAGGTGCCGCTCAAGATCTTGACGAAATAATCGCTCTCCTGATCCATCAATGATCACTTTGGCGTCTTTCAGAAGGCCGCCATCATGTTTGACCATATTCTTGACAAAAAATCTATAAAACTCTTCTTTTTCATCTCTCAGTCGGTTCGAATAGATCAAATCCTTCCTGACGATAATCGCTCTAACGCAGAAATTGCAATTTGAAACACGCTGAAAGAAAGCGTCTCGGCGATCGTCGTCGCATTTATTGAACTTGAACTCAGGAAAGGCTCTGAGTTCTTGCATGGCTTCTTTTATGACATTTTCTGTTTCAAGTGCTGCTTCAACGGTATCGAAAACAACCATTGCCGCAGCAAAAACAGGAGTAGAGCCTCGATCAAGTTTGAAACCGGGGTCACCACTTTCGTCGATAAAAACCAACACGTTGGTCTACTGCCTTCCTATTATTGCTTTAGCCTTTGCTCACATGGGAAGGCATGTGTCTATTAGTAGCGGACAATTCTTTAAGCCGGGAATCTCAAAGACACTGTCCGCATTGCTCAATTTACCGGATCACTCCGCAGCAATCCCGGCCCGCTTGAACATATCCTCGCCGTCATCGAGGACCGCCTCGACGCCATCATTGGCGCGCGCCTTCTTGCGCTTATCAAAGTTGTCCCAGACGTCGTTCCACGAACCGCGGGTCGCGCCCTTGGAATATTCGGTCGCGCGCGTCTCGAAGAAGTTCGCATGCTCCACGCCGTTGAGCAGCGGGGTCAGCCAGGGCAGGGGGTGCTCGTCGATCATGTAGATCGGCTGGAAGCCGAGCTGGCCGAGGCGCCAGTCGGCGATGAAGCGGATGTACCGCTTGATCTCCTTGGGCGTCATGCCGGGCACTGGTCCCATTTCAAAGGCCAGGTCGATGAAGGCGTCTTCGAGCCGCACCATCTTCTGGCAGCAGTCGATGATGTCTTCCTTGACCGCCTTGGTCAGGCACTGCCGCTCCTTCACGAATTCGTGGAACATGCGGATGATGCCCTCGCAATGGAGCGTCTCGTCGCGGATCGACCAGGTGACGATCTGGCCCATGCCCTTCATCTTGTTGAAGCGCGGGAAGTTCATCAGCATGGTGAAGGACGCGAACAGCTGCATCCCCTCGGTAAAGCCGCCGAACATGGCGAGGGTGCGGGCGATGTCCTCGTCCGAATCCACGCCGAAGCGGTTCATGTAATCATGCTTGTCGCGCATCTCCTGATATTCCAGGAACGCGCTATATTCGCTCTCCGGCATGCCGATGGTGTCGAGCAGGTGGGAGTAGGCCGCGATATGGATCGTCTCCATGTTGCTGAACGCGGTCAGCATCATCTTGACCTCGGTCGGCTTGAACACGCGGGCATATTTGTCGTGGTAGCAATCCTGCACCTCGACATCCGCCTGGGTGAAGAAGCGGAAGATCTGGGTCAGCAGGTTGCGTTCCTGGTCCGACAGCTTTTGCGCCCAGTCGCGGCAATCCTCGCCCAGCGGCACTTCCTCCGGCATCCAGTGGACCTGCTGCTGCTTCTTCCAATAGTCATAGGCCCAGGGATATTCGAAGGGCTTGTAGACCTTGCTGGCTTTGAGAAGGGACATGGGATCGGGCCTTTCAGCGAGAGATTGTCATAAGGGCGGTGGCCGCAGCATCGGATGTGCGGCCGGAAAACGGGGCGGGGCCGGTGGCGCGCGCGGCGAGCCGGGCCTGCGCGGCGGGGCCTTCGCCAGAGGCGTCAGGATAAGCCGTCCGGGGCTGGCTGTACAGCGTGCGTGCCATCAGACGGTCGCGCCCTTGCCGACCG
Source organism: Sphingobium sp. (assembly GCA_036383715.1). GTDB lineage: Bacteria > Pseudomonadota > Alphaproteobacteria > Sphingomonadales > Sphingomonadaceae > Sphingobium. Next base: position 15,327 of record DASVNT010000019.1, read on the forward strand.
GGTGGGCGGGCAGGGTGACGGAGATCATGCGCACCGGCGCAGGGCCATCGTTGCGCCACGCATGGGCGGTGCCGCGCTGGACGAGGGTGTCGCCGGGGCCGAGGATGGTCTCGCCCGTCTCCAGCTCCAGCACGATCTCGCCCGACAGGATGACGATATAGTCGGCGGTGTCGGTCGCGTGCATGAAGCGCGGCATGCCGGCGGGCAGGTCCACGATGGAAAAGGTGGAGCTGCCGTCCTTCAGGAAATCGATGCTGAACGGGGTGGAGGCGTCCGCCGTGCCGCCATTGTCGGCGGGCAGGGCGGGGGTGCGCCAGATAAGCTGGCTCGCGCCATTGGCCCCCTGCGGCACGGGGCCGTCGAGGATCACGGTGGAGCGGCCTTCGGCGTCGAGGCCGGTGACGACACGGCGCGGCGCGGTGTTCGGGCGATCCGTCATGCGCGGCCTCCCTGCTGCGACGAGTGGTGGAACAGGTGCGCCATCCCCGCCGTTGATCCCGCATAGGTCGGGCGAGAAACGGAAGGATATTCCCCATGTTCGAGAAGCTCAGGATCAAGGAGCATATGGAAGTCACCGACGCGGCGGGCCAGCATCTCGGCACGGTCGATGAGGTCGATGGCGACACCATCAAGCTGACGCGCAGCGATAGCGGCGACGGCGCCCATCATTATGTCCCTTTCGACTCCGTGGACCGGATCGAGGATAACCGCGTCTATCTGAAGGCCGGAGCCGCAGCGCCGCAACCCCGCGTCGCGGAACAGATGCGCCAGACGGGCGTCCAGCAGCCGTTCAACAGCGCCGAGGGGACGATCAACCCCAATGAATATTCGTCCCATCGCCCGTCGAACACGGGAAGCCAGCCTCCGCTGTTCGGCACAAGCGGCCATGGCACGGGTTTCGGCGGTTCCGGCGTGGGCCACTGATGCACGCACACAGGCCGGGCGGGCGCCATAGCCCGCACGGCGTGACGAGGTAGCAGCGCGCGGCTTCCCATGCCGTCCGCGCTCGGCCCCGGCGGTTCTGCGTACCGCCGGGGTTTCCTGTGTCATGGCGACAGCGCGCACGACGTCTGAACGTCCTGGCGCTATCGAGAGGCGGGAAGCGTCTCGCATGGTTCCCGGCCCGTCACTGACAGGCCGGAATGGTGGCGGGATGGCGGGTGATCCGGGGGATCACTGGCAGGCCAGGCATTCGTCATAGTCGGTGCTTTCCGCCGACAGTTCGAACTTGGGCGCCTCGGCGGTGTTGTCCGCCTCCACGCCGCCTGCAAAACCGGCGCGCTGGATCGACTTGGAGCGCAGGTAATAGAGCGACTTCACGCCCAGTTCCCATGCGCGGAAGTGGAGCATGAGCAGATCCCACTTTTCCACGTCGGCGGGGATGAACAGGTTCAGCGATTGCGCCTGATCGATATAGGGCGTGCGGTCGGCGGCCAGTTCGAGCAGCCAGCGTTGGTCGATCTCGAAGCTGGTCTTGTACGTGTCCTTCTCGTCCTGCGACAGGAAGTCGAGGTGCTGGACCGAACCGCCCTTTTCGAGGATCGAGTTCCAGACATTGGTGCTGTCCTTGGACTTTTCCTGCAGCAGCTTTTCGAGATACGGGTTCTTGACGATGAAGCTGCCCGACAGCGTCTTGTGCGTGTAGATGTTGGCCGGGATCGGTTCGATGCACGCGGAGGTGCCGCCGCAGATGATGCTGATCGACGCGGTGGGCGCGATCGCCATCTTGCAGGAGAAACGCTCCATCACGCCCTGATCGGCGGCGTCGAGGCAGGGGCCGCGCTCCTGCGCCAGCATCATCGAGGCCTCGTTCGCCTTGGCATTGATATGCTTGAACATTTTCAGGTTCCAGCTCTTGGCCAGCGCGCCCTCGAACGGGATGTTGCGCTTTTGCAGGAAGCTGTGGAAGCCCATGATGCCCATGCCGACCGAACGCTCGCGCGTGGCGGAATAGACGGCGCGCGCCATTTCGGGCGGGGCGCGGTCGATGAAGTCCTGAAGGACATTGTCCAGGAAGCGCATCACGTCCTCGATGAACAGCTTGTCGCCGTTCCACTCGTCCCACGTCTCGATGTTGAGCGACGACAGGCAGCAGACGGCGGTGCGGTCGTTGCCGAGGTGGTCGGTGCCGGTGGGCAGCGTGATCTCGGAACAGAGGTTGGAGGTCGACACCTTCAGCCCGACGTCGCGATGATGCTTGGGCATCATGCGGTTCACCGTGTCGGAGAAGACGATATAGGGCTCACCCGTGGCGAGGCGGTTCTCGACGATCTTCTGGAACAGGCTGCGCGCATCGACCGTGCTGCGGACCGAATTGTCCTTGGGGCTGCGAAGCTGGAACTCGCGGCCGTCGCGCACGGCCTCCATGAACTCGTCGGTGATGAGCACGCCATGGTGGAGGTTCAGCGCCTTGCGGTTGAAGTCGCCCGAGGGTTTGCGGATTTCGAGGAACTCCTCGATCTCCGGGTGGGAAATGTCGAGGTAGCAGGCGGCGGACCCGCGGCGCAGCGAACCCTGCGAAATGGCGAGGGTCAGCGAATCCATCACGCGGACGAAGGGGATGATGCCGCTGGTCTTGCCGTTGAGGCCGACCGGCTCGCCGATGCCGCGCACGCTGCCCCAATAGGTGCCGATGCCGCCGCCGCGCGAGGCGAGCCAGACATTCTCGTTCCAGGTGTTCACGATACCCTGCAGGCTGTCGTCGACTTGGTTGAGGAAGCAGCTGATCGGCAGGCCGCGACCGGTGCCGCCGTTGGACAGCACGGGCGTCGCGGGCATGAACCACAGGCGCGAGATATAGTCGTAGATGCGCTGCGCATGCGCCTGATCGTCGGAATAGGCGGCGGCAACGCGCGCGAACAGATCCTGATAGCTTTCGCCGGGGAGGAGGTAGCGGTCCTGCAGCGTATCCTTGCCGAACTCGGTCAGCAGGGCGTCGCGCGACGAGTCGGTGACGACATCGAAACGGCGCTCCGCAATCGCGTTGGAGGCGAGCGGCGCGGCGGGCTCAGGCGTCGCCACCGGGGTTTCGACCGGGCGGTTTTCCACAAGCGTGTCGTCAGTTGCTGTCTGCATATCGCGAAAGTCCACTTTGCGGCCCCCAGTTACGGTCATTCTTCGTTCGATTCGGTCAACCTGAGCCCGCAAACCCTATATGGGGTGGCGGTTGCAGCGCGAAAGGCCCCATGGCGGAAAGCTTGCTCCCGCCTTGCGACACAATCTGTTGAGTGGTCCCCTTGTACCGAACACTACTGATAGTGCCACAGCCGAATCCCGACGCAAGAGGATAAACGTCAGATTAATGACTCGATTCACCGCTGAAAAGACTCGTCTCATGGCCTGTTTGGGAGGGGGACAGGGCGCGACGCGCGATGTCTCCTGATCTTTTGAAGTCGCAAGCGGAAAAATGGGGGTTTTCGCAGGAAAATTTATTCTGTGGATAAGGAGGATATGGCGGCCCTGTGAGGCAGGTGGCTCATCTGGGGCGGGGGGAGAATCGGGCCACAGCATCTTGTGATGGGCGGGCACAGCAAAAGGGCCGGCTCCCTCTCGGAAACCGGCCCCGTCTGGCTGTTGGGGGAGGGGTGGCTCAGGCGCCGACCGCTTCCAGCCCCGCGATGGAGGTGCGGTGCATCATGCGGCCCGAATCCCAGTCATAGGGAATCACCCGGTGCATCGCGCCGCAATTGTCCCACACCACGAAGTCGCCCTCCGACCACTGGTGGCGATAGGTGAAGTCGGGCTGCACCGACCATTCGAGCAGGCGGGTCAGCAGGGCGCGCCCATGCACGATCTCCATGCCCACGATCCGATCCGTGGTGGTGCCGATGACCAGCGAGGCGCGGCCATTGGGACGACGCCACACGATCGGGTGATCCTTGATGAGGCCGATGTCCATCTTGCCCTCATCCTCCGGCGGGATGATGTCGGCGATGGGGCGGAGCGAGGCGCGGACGCTGTGCGTGGCCTTGAGGTTCTCGACGAGCTTCTTGTCCTCCTCCGGCAGATGCTCATAGGCGGCATAGGTGCTGGAGAACTCGGTCTGGCCGCCATCCGCCGACGCGCGGCGGCACGACAGCAGGGTCGCGGCGGGCGGCGGCATGTCGACGGTCAGGCCGTCCATGTGCCAGAAGAAGGTGCCCAGCACATATTCGGGCGCATGGTTGACGGTGCGGTCGAGCGTGACCTGATAGACGTCCACTTCCGTAGCCCGGTCCGTGACGCTGTTGCTGGTCAGGTTGACGCGCGCGCCGAGCATGTCGGTGAAGCGCAACTGCTCCTCGTCGGTGAAATTCACCTTGGGGAAGACGATGACGGTGCGGTTGTCGATCGCTTCGCGGAACTGCGCCATGGCCGCTTCGGTGAAGATTTCGTCGCGGTTGTCGAAGCGGACGACGGAGCCGATCAGCGGCTTCACATTTTCAAAACGGATGGTCACTTTTGCGCCTCTCTTCATGCCTGCGTCCGGGTCGTTGGCAAGGCCGCCGACCGCTGGCGGATTATGTTTGCATTCGTATGCGTCGACGGGCGACGATGTGCACGCGGGATTGTTTTGAGCATAAGTGCGGGCGGGGCGCTTGTTCAAATCGGACAAAATATGGGGCGCAATCTTACATCACCCCGTTCGCCCTGAGCTTGTCGAAGGGCTGCACTTCCCTTGTACGCTGCGCCTGAGAAAATGCGGTCCTTCGACAGGCTCAGGACGAACGGCGTTAGTTACACCACCTCGGCAGGCTCCAGCGCGCAGGCCGCAGCGCCGCGTTCCACCTGAATGGTGGTGTGGCCGATGCCGAAGCGGGCCCGCATCTCCTCCGCGACGCGGTGGAGGAAGGCGTCGTCGGGCGCGCCGCCGGGCATGACGAGATGCACGGTCATCGCCGTCTCCGTCGTGCTCATCGACCAGATGTGGAGGTCGTGCACCGCCCGCACCCCGTCCAGCCCGGCCAGATGCTGCTCGACCCGATAGGGTTCGATACCGGAGGGGACGCCGCCCAGCGACAGGGCGACCGCCTCCTTGAGCAGACCCCAGCTCGACCAGATGATGACCGCGACGATCAGCAGGCTGGTCACGGGATCGAGCCACAGCCAGCCGGTGAGGCCGATGCCGAATCCCGCGAGCACCACGCCCGCCGACACCACCGCATCCGCCGCCATGTGTAGGAACGCGCCGCGAATGTTGATGTCGCCCTTGGCACCCGACAGGAAGAGGAGGGCGGTGCCGCCGTTGACGAGGATGCCGATGGCCGCGACGATCATCATCGTGCTGCCCATCACCGGCTCCGGCGCGCCGAAACGCTGCACCGCGGCCAAGGCGATGGCCCCGGCGGCGACCATGAGCAGCACGCCGTTGAGCAGCGCGGCGAGGATGGACGATGCCTGCAAACCGTAAGTGAATCGCTGGCTCGGCCGCACCTTGCCCAGCGCCACCGCGCCCCAGGCGACGAGCAGGCCGAAGACGTCGCTCAAATTATGCCCGGCGTCCGCGACGAGGGCGAGCGAACCGCTGAGAATGCCGAAGCCGCCCTCGACCGCGACGAAGCCGATGTTGAGCGCGATGCCGATGGCGAAGGCCCGCCCGAAACTGGCGGGGGCGTGGTGGTGGCCGCCCGGTCCATGGGCGTGGCCATGGCTGCGCCCGTGATCGTGCCCATGGTCATGATCGTGGTGATTATGTCCGTCGCCCATGGCTTTCCATCATGCCTTGAGAAGAAAAACGGCGTGTTCGGCGAGCAGGTTGGCATTGGCGCTGCCCGTCTCCCGGTCGCCCTTGAGGAACCACTGGTCCTCGATGGTCCAGCCGCGATCCGTCACCAGCGCGCGGAAATCGTCGATCGTCAGGTGGTGGATATTGGGCGTGTCGTACCAGCGTTCGGGCAGCAGCCGCGTCACCGGCATCCGCCCGCCCCACAGCAGTGCCAGCCGCCCGCGCCAGTGCGCGAAATTGGGGAAGGAGACGAACGCCCGCCCGCCGATGCGCAGCAGCGATTCCACCACCCGGTCGGGCCGCCGCGTGGTCTGCAACGTCTGGCTGAGGATCGCATAGTCGAAGCTGATGTCGGGATAATAGCCAAGGTCGGTGTCGGCATCGCCCTGCACCACGGGCAGGCCGCGCTCGACGCAGGCGGCGACATTGTCCGCGTCCAGTTCCAGCCCGCGCGCGTCCACCTGCCGCTCGTCGCGCAGCGCCGCGAGCAGCTCGCCCGTGCCGCAGCCGACGTCCAGCACGCGCGTCCCCGCCTGCACATGGCGCGCGATGATCGCGAGGTCGGGGCGCAGGCTCATGGCTTTTCGCCCGCGCGCAAAAAGCCGTCGATCACCCGGTTCATGTCGGGCGCGTCGAGCAGGAAGGCGTCATGGCCGAAGGGGCTGGACAGCTCCACGAAGCTGACCTCCCGCCCTGCCGCGTTCAGGGCATGGACGATCAGGCGCGATTCGGCGGTGGGATAGAGCCAGTCGGTGTCGAAGCTGATCAGGCAGAAGCGCGCCCGCGTCGCGGCAAAGGCGGCGGCGAGCGACCCGCCATGATCCTCCGCAATGTCGTAATAATCCATGGCGCGGGTAATGTAGAGATAGGAGTTGGCGTCGAAGCGGTCGACGAAACTCAGCCCCTGATGGCGCAAATAGCTTTCCACCTGGAAATCGGCGTCGAAACCGAATGTTTTCGCGTCACGCGCCTGCAACCGCCGCCCGAATTTCTCGGTCAGGCCCGCTTCGGAGATATAGGTGATGTGCGCGGCCATGCGCGCGACCGCGAGGCCGGATGCGGGCGCCTGCCCATCGGCATAATAGCCGCCGCCGCGCCAGCGCGGATCGGCCATGATCGCCTGCCGCCCGACCTCGTGAAAGGCGATATTCTGCGCCGAATGGCGGGAGGTGGAGGCGATGACGATCGCGCTCTCCACGCGGTCGGGGAAGAGGGTGGGCCAGCTCAGCGCCTGCATGCCGCCCATCGAACCGCCGACCACTGCGAACAGTCGCCCGACGCCGAGATGGTCGAGCAGCATCGCCTGCGCGCGGACCATGTCGGCGATGGTGATGACGGGGAAGCGCATGGCGAACGGCTCGCCAGTTGCCGGGTCGATGCTGGCGGGGCCGGAGGTGCCCATGCAGCTCCCAAGCACATTGGCGCAGACGATGAAATGGCGGGCCGGGTCGATGGGGAGGCCCGCGCCGACCAGCCGCGTCCACCAGCCGGGCTTGCCGGTGACGGGATGGGTGGAGGCGACATATTGGTCGCCGGTCAGCGCATGGCAGATCAGGATCGCGTTCGATCCGTCCGCATTCAGCGTGCCATAGCTTTCATAGGCGATCTCGACCGGGCTGAGTTCACCGCCGCCGTCAAGGCGCAACGGCCCCGGCAGGACGACATGCCGCCGGGCGCCGAAGCGTTCGTCCCTGTTATCTGTCACCGCGTCGGCCATTGGACAAAGTCATACCGGGTCGCGCGGGAAAGGAAAGGCGGTCCGGGGATCGCCCGGCAAACCGTCATGCCAGCCCTTCGACTGCCTGCTGCAGCAGGCGCTCAGGATAAACTTCAGCCTGCGGCTGAAGGCTGGCATCTCCCGGAGGTAAGGCTGAACCCGACCGTGGGAGATCCCAGCCTTCGCTGGGATGACGACCGATTTCTTACTTCTTCGGTTCGGGTGCGACGGTCACCTTGACCTCTTCGCCCGAATTGCCGGGGAAGTTGGTGAAGATCGCGTCGATCAGGTTAGGCACCACATAGGTCAGTTTGTTCGACAGGGACTGGGCGCTCGCCTTGCCCTCGAACAATGCCTTGCCGGTGCCTGCCTTGTCGATGCGCAGGTTCAGCATGCTGCCATAGACGGTGTAGCTGTCGACCTGCGGATAGCCGCCGAACAGGAACGGATCGTTGAAGCCATAGAGATACCGGCCGCCCCAACCGCCCCAGCCGCGGCGATATCCGCCCCAGCCACCACCCCAGCCACCGCCGAAATAGGGATCGCCGGCAAAGCCGCCGGTGGTGCGCACCCGCTCACGGCCCTGATCGATCTCGTAATCCAGCCGTACGATCAGTTGTGCCGAGCCAGCGTCGCTCGCCGGGCGATAGCCGTAACGGACCATCTGCTGCCCGACCATGTCGGCATAATGGGCGAATTCCAGACCACCGGCCTTGCGGCTGTCCTCGGCAACGACGGCGAAGGTTTCCCCCTGCGCGGGCGGAAGCTGCTGAAACCGGGAGACATTCGCGTTGAAACCCGTCGCGCAGCCGCTGAGCGCCATGAGAGCAACCGCCGGGGCCGCGATCATCTTGAGGAAAGTCTTGCCGGTCATTGCTATCGTCCGTCTTGGAGCGTCGCGCGGGAAAGCGGGCGCATGGGTGGCATTTCAGAACCTATTTACGCGCGCTTGCGTGAATGACAATTGAACGATGATCCGCCACGGCCCGTCGCTCCGTCTTTTTTCGCCGCTGTGGCAGGGCGCGGTCCCGAACCGGACGCACGCACTGCCGGCATGCGGGTCAGGCCGGCACGAGATGGACGGCATGCGGCTTTGCGGGCGGCAGTTCGCCCATCGCCTTCAACTCCTCCTTGCGGGCCATCATCCGGTCGCGCAGGGCGACGAGGTCGACGTCGGTCTGGCGGCATTGCGCGAACATGCCCTCGCCGCGTGCCTCCTCCTCATGGACGTGATGCTTGATCTCTTCCGACAGCACCTTGACCTTGGCGTCGAAATAATCTGCGTCCGGCGCGGATGCCTCTATGTCGTTGATCAGGATTTTGGCCCCGTCATGCTCGACATAGGCCTCGTCCAGCGTGCCGTCGTCGATCTTGCCGCGAAAGGCGGGGTAGAAGATTTCCTCTTCGATCATCGTGTGGATTTTCAATTCCACGCAGATGCTGTGGGCGAGCGCCTTCTTGCGGGAGGCGGCGCTGGCCTTTTCGAACTGCTCGAACAAATCCTCGACGGCGCGATGGTCTGCCTTGAGCAGGGCGATCGCGTCGGTAAACGGCTGCTGTGCCATGAAGTCTCTCCTCTGCCCTCTCAATGGGGACAAGGGATCAGACGTCTCGCTCCGCCGGTTGTTCCGACCCGCCGCCGTGACGCCGCGCCCTGGAGAAGATATCCCACACCGCCATGAACAGCGCGGCGATGACGGGGCCGACGACCAGCCCGTTGAAACCGAACAGTTCCAGCCCGCCGAGCGTGGAGATCAGCACCATATAGTCCGGCATCTGCGTGTCGCGGCCCACCAGTATCGGGCGGACCACATTATCGACCATGCCGATGACGAACAGGCCGCAGACGATCAGCACGATACCCTGCCACACCGCGCCGGAGATCAGCAGGTAGATGGCGACCGGCGCCCAGATCAGGCCGGTGCCGATGGCGGGCAACAGCGAGAAGAAGCCCATGGCGATCCCCCACAGCAGCGCGCCGTTGACGCCCAGCAGCCAGAAGACCACGCCGCCGATCAGCCCCTGCAGGATGGCGACGACCAGGCTGCCCTTGATCGTGGCGCGGATCACCGTCGCGATCTTGGCGAGCAGCGGGCGGCGCAGGCCGGGACGCAGCGGGATCGCCTCCTCCAGCCGCCCCGCCAGCATATGCCCGTCGCGCAGCAGGAAGAAGGCGAGGTAGAGCATCACGCTGAGCGCCAGCACGAAGCCGAATGCGCTCTGGCTAATGTCGAACGCGCGCGACGCCAGCGTCTGGAAACTGCCCGCCACAAGGGTGGTCAATCGCTGGCGCAAGACGTCGAGGTCGGACAGGCCGTAGCGTTCGAGGAGGTCGGTCGCCCACTGGGGCAGGAGCGCCTGAAACTGCGCAAAGATATGGCCGATGTCGATGCTGCCGCTTTCGATGCGGCTGTAGATGGCGACGCTCTCCCGCGCGATGAACAGGGCGAGCACCAGCGCCGGTGCGACGATCAGCAGCAGGATCATGAGCAAGGTCAGCGAGGCGGCGAGATTGCGCCTCCCCCCGACCTTGCGCGATATGCGGTCCATCACCGGCTCGAACAGCAGGGCCGCGACGATCGCCCATAATACCGCGCCGAAAAACGGCCGGATGATGAGGCCGAGGGCCAGCGTGACGATGATGACCAGCGCCACGAAAAACCTGTCTTCCGCACGCCCCATATGTCGTCGTTCCTCGCACCGCCAGTTCCGCGGGACTTATGGCGGCGGGGCGCAGGGATCAAGGGCGGTGCGGTGGAATGATACGGCGGGGAAACGATGCCGCAGGGGAAGTGAGGGGGCGTCAGGCCGCGACCATCTGGTTCCGGCCGCCGCGCTTGGCTTCGTACAGGGCCATGTCCGCCTCGTTGAGGAACTGGTCCACCGACAGGCCGTAGGAATGGCGGGCAAGGCCGCAACTGATCGCGGTGCTGATCGTCTGGCCGGAGGACAGGCGCACCGGCTCCGAACGGACGGCATGGACCAGCCGCGCGCAGATATCCTTGGCCTTGCCCCAGTCGGCGGTGTTGAGGAGGACGACGAACTCGTCGCCGCCCATGCGGCCCACGAAATCGGTCGAGCGCAACTGCCCGGCGATGCGGCGCGCGATCTCCGCCAGCACGGCGTCTCCGGTCTGGTGCCCGCAATTGTCGTTGACCAGCTTGAACCGATCCACGTCGATCACCGCGAGGGCGAGCGTGCCCGTCGGCAGGTTGGCGAGCGTCCGCTCCAGCTTCTTGAGGAAACCGGCGCGGTTATAGAGGCCGGTCAGGCTGTCGGTATGGGCGGTGCGGGTGAGGGCGATCGTCTGCTCCTTGCGCACCGAAATATCGTGGAGGGTCATGACGGTGCCGGGGCAGAAGCCGTCCTCATCCTCCAGCGCGCGGAAAGTGGCTTCCAGCCAGTGCCCGCCCTGATCGCCCTCGACATGGAATTCGGTGCTGTGGAACCCCTCGGCCATGTCCATCGCCATGTCGTGCGTGTTGCGCAGCACCGGCCCGGCGGTCCAGACCAGTTCCTCCATGGTCTTGCCGGGCATGGCATCGACGTCGAGGTCGGGCAGCAGGCCGGGCGCGCCGACGGCCTTGCGGCAAATGCCGCCGATGTCGAAAGTCAGCATCAGCACGGAGGACTGGGCGGCGAGAAACCGCAGCGACCGCTCGCTCTTGGCCAGTTGCTGCATGAAGCGGTCGCGCGCGGCGAGGGCGGCGGCGACCGGCCACTGGATGCCCAACTGCGCCATCAGAAAGATTTGCAGGTAGATGACGCGCGGGATCGGGTCTGGGGTCATGCCCGCCAGTGGCCCCACTCCGGCGGTTGTCGTGATGCAGCCGGTGATCGCGACGAGGACGCAGGCGACCTTCACCCCGATCCAGCCGACCCGGAACGCCACCAGCATGGTCGGCATGGTGATGAAGAACAGCAGGGGCCGGTGCGCCACGAACACGCCGATCGCCACGCCGGCGGTCAGCAGGATCAGCAGCCATGCCTCCACCTGCTGCGCCGTCGTGCGGTCGCGGCGGAAGCGGGAAAACTCCCCGGAGAACAGGGCGTAAAAGGCAGGCGTGAACGTCATCAGGCCCAGCGCGTCGGCCAGGAACCATGTCAGCGCCGACGACAGGAAGCCCTTGTCGAAGGCGAAGTGAAAGACTGTCGCGCCGATCACGGCGGCGCTGGCCGGCGCGACGATGCCCGCCCAGAGCGCAAAGCGCGCCATGCTGCGCACATTGCCCGTCAGTCCGTCCCGCGCGGCGGTCGCATGGATGGCCCATGCCGCGATCAGCACTTCGGCCAGATTCGCGCCGCCGAACAGGATGCCGGAGGGTGAGAAGCCGTGGACGGCGCAATTGGCCGCGACGGACCCGATGGCCCCCGCCACGATGATCGACCACCAGTGTTCGGGCGGACGCAGCAGCATCATGGCCAGCAGCACGGCATTGGCGGGCCAGATCGGGGAAACGCCGGGGCCATGGCTGGTCAGCCTGATGGTCAGGACGGACAGGACGAAATACAGCCCCGCGGCCACAATGGGTGCGCGGACCTTGCTGAGCACCAGCGACCGTGCCGATATCTTGCCGCCCCAAACCATGGATCAGCCTTGGCAGTCCAACGGTTGTTACGCAGTTAAAATCGTCGCGCTGCGGCGCAATAATCCGTAATTTCCGTAGCGGAAAGTCTCAGCGCATCAGGCCGAGCGCGTCATAGGCACCGCGCAGCGTCGGCTCCGCCGCGACCGCCGCCCGCTCCGCGCCCCTGACGAGGATGGCATCGAGCGCCGCATCGTCACCGCGCAACGCCTGATACCGCTCGCGGATCGGGCGGAGCGATTCGACCAGTACCTCACCCAGCGCGGGCTTGAACGCGCCGAAACCCTGCCCCGCGAAGCGCGCGCAGATCGCATCGGGGCTTTCGCCCGACAGCACCGAATAGATGCCGACGAGGTTCTTTGCCTCCGCGCGGCCTTCCAGCCCTGCGGCGGTTTCGGGGAAGAGTTCGGGATCGGACTTCGCCTTGCGCACCTTTTGCGCGATGAGGTCGTCGTCGTCGGTCAGGTTGATGCGGCTCATGTCCGACGGATCGGACTTGGACATTTTCGAGGTGCCGTCGCGCAGCGACATGATGCGCGCCGATTCCTTGGGGATGATCGGGTCGGGCACGGTGAACAGATCGACGCCCATGTCCTGATTGAACTTGACCGCCACGTCGCGGGTCAGCTCCAGATGCTGTTTCTGATCCTCGCCCACGGGCACATGTGTCGCGCGATAGAGCAGCACGTCGGCGGCTTGCAGCACGGGATAGGCGTAGAGGGCGACGGACGCGCCCTCGCGGTTCTTGCCCGCCTTGTCCTTGAACTGGGTCATGCGGTTCAGCCAGCCGATGCGCGCGGTGCCGTTCAGCAACCAGCACAACTCGGCATGGGCGGGCACGCGCGCCTGGTTGAACAGGACGGAGCGGTCCGGGTCAATG
>DASVNT010000020.1:0-12418 GCA_036383715.1 Sphingobium sp.
GCCGCCAGCGCCATGGGCTTTGCGCTCGACAACAAGCTGCTGATCATCGTCGGCGCCCTCGACGGCACCTCCGGCTTCATCCTGGCGGTCATCATGTGCAAGGCGATGAACCGCAGCTTCACCAACGTGCTGTTCGGCGGTTTCGGCCAGATGGCGGCGGGCAGTGCGGCGGCAGGCGCCGACGATCGCCCCGTCCGCTCCCTGTCGGCAGAGGAAGCCGCACCGATGCTGGAAATGGCGAGCAGCGTCGTCATCATCCCCGGATATGGCATGGCGGTGGCGCAGGTGCAGCACCGCGTCGCGGAACTCTACGAGCATCTGGAGGAACAGGGCATCGACGTGAAGTTCGCGATCCACCCGGTCGCGGGCCGCATGCCCGGACACATGAACGTGCTGCTGGCGGAAGCGGACGTCCCCTATGACAAGCTGATCGAGCTGGAGGACATCAACCCCGACATGCCGCAGACCGACATCGCGCTCATCATCGGCGCCAATGACACGGTCAACCCGGCGGCGCGCGACGACCCCAACAGCGTCATCGCGGGCATGCCGATCATCGAGGCCGACCGCGCGAAAACCGTCATGATCGTGAAACGCGGCATGTCCGCAGGCTTCGCGGGCATCGAGAACCCGATCTACTTCAACGAGAATACCCAAATGTTGTTCGGCGACGCCAAGAAAATGGCCGAGCAACTCGTCAAGGAACTGGGCGAGGGCTGATACCCGGCGCAGACCCCGTCCCCGTGTGTCAAAAGGAAAGACCACCCCGCCCGAAGCAAAATTCTACATCGATGGTGTCCTGCGTCGGGCCGCGGGGGACAAGACGTTCGACATCATCGGCCCGTGGGGCAGGCGGCGGATGCGTCAGCGGCAGATGTGGAAACAGCCATCGTCGCCGCGCGCATCGCGAGCGACCTGCCCTTCGGCGGGTACAAGGCCAGCGGCATAGGCCGCGAATGGGACGTCGGGGGCATTGAGGAATTTCTGGAGAGCAAGGTGATCGCCATCGGCGTCCCCGCCTGATCGGACGACTGTCCGGCGGCTCCCGATCGAACCTTGGGGAGGCTTCGCATTTTTCGCACGCCCGGCACATTCCAGATCGGACTGTGACAGATCGGTAACATTTCGTCGCGTTTTTGCCGCAGCCGGGCTTGTGTTTTACGCCTAAGGCGTTGAAAGAGCCCGCAAACGTCCCGAAGGCTCCCTTGTTCCTTTATTAAGGAAAATTCATCGTAGCCCTCGCGAAACGAGGAACCGTTTCTAAATAGGACTGTTATCGAAACTGTCACATTGGAAAGTGGGTTCGTTGAAGCAAGAGGGTCCTGTCGAGTTGGTGCAGGCGGGAGGGGGGGCATCCGCAACCTCTCGTCCGTTTGGATATGTGCCAGCTCCCACAAAGTTCAGTCCGTTCGTCGGACCTGCGGGCCGGGTCGCTGTGCTGTCCAACGCGCGCGCGCATCGCAACCGGCGCGCCGGTGCGCTGGACAGCGACGTCGCATCCCGCATCTGGCAGGCAATGCCCCACACCAAGGCAGAGCTGGATCGCACGCTGGCGGGCTTTGCGCGGGAAAGGGTCGACACGATCCTCATCGACGGCGGCGATGGCACGGTGCGTGACGTGCTGAGCCTTGCGCCGCGCCATTTCATCCATGGCCTGCCGCGCATGGTGGTGGTGCCGTCGGGCAAGACCAATGCGCTGGCAGTCGACCTCGGCATCGCGTCGCGCTGGACAGTGCGCGACGTGCTGGCCTCGCTCGGTAGCTGGACCGCGGTGCGCCGCAGCCCAATCGAAATCCGTTATGACGGTGCGCAGGAGGCGCGGCTGCGCGGGTTCCTGTTCGGCACCGGCGCCTTTGTCCGTGCGACGAAGCTGGCCCAGTCCGTCCACCGCGCGGGCGCATTCAACGGCCTCGCCGTCGGCCTGTCGCTGGCGGGAGCGGTAGGGCAGACGCTGTTCGGCGGTGCGGACAATGTCTGGCGGCGCGGTGACGCCGTGACCATCGAGCTTCCCGACGGGCGCGCCATCGACCGGGAGTTCTACCTGCTGCTCGGTTCCACCCTCGAACGCCTGCCCCTCGGCCTCAGGCCTTTTGGACAGGTTCGCGCGGGCCTCAAGCTGCTCGGCATCGACGCGCCCCCGCGCCGGATGCTGCTGTCGGCGGCGGCGCTGCTGGCCGGTTCGGAACGCGACTGGCTCAACGATGCGGGCTACAAGCGCGCCGACACGGAGAGCTTCCGGCTCCTGCTCGACGGCGATTTCATCCTGGACGGCGAAAGCTTCCCCGGCGGCGACCTCGTCGTGACGCAGGGCGATCCGATCGACTTTCTGGTGCCTGCATGACCGGCCTCGTGGAACGGGTGACGGCGGACCTCGCGGCGGACCGGCCGTGGGAGGTGGAGGAGGCTGCACGCCGTCTGGCGGCGGATGCTCCTGCGGATATGCCCGCCGTCGCCGTCCTGTTCTACGGTTCGGTGCTGCGCACCCGCAAGCTTGACGACCTGCTCGACTTCTACGTGCTCACCGATGGGGAGGCGCGCGCGCCGCTCGTCTGGCCGCGCGTGACCTTTCACGAGATCACACTCGGCACCCGCATCGTGCGCGCAAAGGTCGCGACCATGCCCCTGTCCGTGTTTCGCGACGCGGCGGAGGGGCGGCGGCTCGACACGACCATCTGGACCCGCTTCTGCCAGCCCTGCGCCCTCGCATGGAGCCGTGACGAGGCCGCCGTGCGGAACGTGTCGCGCGCCATCGCATCGGCCATCGTCACCGCTGCAGGCTATGCCGCCGTGCTCGGTCCAAAGGCAGCCGCGGCAGAGGATTTCTGGACCGCGCTGTTCGAATGCACCTACCACACGGAATTTCGCGTGGAGGCGCCGGGCCGCAACGCCACCATCGTCTCCCACGCGCCGGACCGCTATGCTGAGATCCTGCCGCTGGCGTGGGCAGCGGCGGGCATCGCATTCGCCCGCGACGGCGACAGCCTGCGCCCCGACGTGCCCCTCCCTCTCTGCCTCGCGCTGGTCGACGGCTGGCGGCGGCGGCAGGCGGTGGGCAAGGCGCTGAACATCATCCGTCTGGTCAAGGCCGCCTTCACCTTCGACGGCGCCGGTCGCTATGCCCTGTGGAAGATCGAGCGGCACACCGGCGTCCATATCGAACCGACCCGCTGGCGGCAGGAGCATCCCGTCCTCGCCGCGCCCGGCGTTCTGTGGCACTTGTTCCGTGCGACCCGCCCCAAGCCCCGCCACCGGCAGCCGCTACGCCGCGCGGCATGACGTTCAATGCCCTGATTCTCGCCGGATCGCGCGGCGGCGATGATCCTGTCGCCCTCCATGCCGGGGTCACGGACAAGGCGCTGGTGGAGATTGGCGGACGCACCATGCTGGTCCGCGTCGTGGAGGCGCTGCGCGCCGCCGGGGCCGCGCGCATCTACGTCAGCTATTCCAGCGAGGCGGTGCGCTGCCACGCCGAAGCCTTTGGCACCATCCCGCTCCGGGGCGCCTCCGGGCCCAGCTCCAGCACGATGGAAGCCTTTGCGCAGACCGGCGCGCCGCTGCTCGTCACCACCGGCGATCATGCGCTGCTGCGTCCCGAATGGATCACCGGGTTCATCGCCGCCCTGCCCCCCGCCGATGTCGTCGCGATGCTGGCCAATCGTTCCGCGGTGGAGCGGGATGCGCCGCCGACCCGCCGCACCTGGCTGCGCTTCGCGGATGACGACTGGTCGGGTTGCAACCTGTTCTGGCTCGGCACGCCCCGCGCCGACGCCGCTCTCCGGTTGTGGATGGAGGTGGAGCGGGATCGCAAGCAGCCATGGCGGATCGTCCGTCGCCTCGGCCTGCGCCTGCTGATCCGCTATGCGCTGGGCAATCTGACGCTGGCGCAGGCGCTCGATGCGTTGGGGAAGAAAGCGGGCGTTACCGCGCGTTTCTTGCCCAGCCCCTCCGGCCTTGCTGCCGTCGACGTGGACAAGGTGGAGGATCTCGACCTCGTCCGCTCCCTCATCAGCGCGGGTAACGCATCGTCATCCGCACGGTCCGGCCTTCCGACGGCAGGGTGAACAAGACGTCCTTCAGCGGCGGGATCAGGCTGGCCTTCACATCGTTCGACACGCCCACGCCTTCCTTGGGCGAAAACAGGAAACGGTTGAATTTCCGGTCGCCATTCTCGTCATGATATTGCGTCGTCGCATAATGACCGGGCGGCAGCCAGAAACAGGCGCGCGTCACCGGAGCGACCGCCGGGACGCGGGCGCGCAGCAGCTTGCCTTTGGGCGCCATGAACCGCTTGGGATCATCGCTATAGACGGTGAAGGCCACCTCCCCGCCGCCACTGCGCACGGCGGTCGCCTCCAGTTCCAGCTTCACACTGTTCGCGGCCTTGGCGCCCGTGCAATTTTGCGCAAGGGCGGCGGACGGCAGGGCAAAGACGAGGAGGGCGAGCGGCAGGGACAGGCGATTCATGTCCCAGCCTATAGCGATATCAGCTGAACCCTGCCTGATCTTTCTGCCGGAAATGCGCCACTATCGCCCGCGCCGCGCGGCGGGAGGCAGGCTCGTCCGTGACCGAGAATGTCCGCGCAAACGCTTGCCCCTGCGCCGCCGCATAGGTATCCGGCTCCGTCACCGCGCGGTCCAGCGCGGTGGGCAGCGCGTCCATCCCCTCCACCACCTCGCCCAGATGCCAGTGCGCGAAATCCGCACTGCCGCGCCAGTCGGTGTGGGAGGGATTGAGGAAGATCGCCGGGCGGGGCCGCGCGATCCATTCGTAAATCTGGCTGGAAATATCGCCGATATAGATATCCGCCGCCTTCATATAGCTCATGTCGGTGGACGCCGCGCTACCCGTGTCGATCAGCATATGCGGCAGCCCGGCATAGCGGTCTGGCAAATCCCGCCGCCAGCGCATCCGCCGATGTTCGACCGAGGCATGGATGCGCCGCTCGAACAGCATGACATGCGGCGCGAAGATCAGGTTGAACCGGTCCTGCGCCGCGAACCAGTCGAGCAGGTCGACGCCCATGTCGAACCAGCTCGACAAAGTCGGCTCGAAATGCGGATTATAGACGACGGTGGGCCGGTCGTTGGCGAACAGCCGCGCGCCCGGCGCGGCGGGATCGACCGTATCGAACTTTGGATAGCCGACCAGCGCACTCCGCTCCGCCGTGGTCAGGCCCGCCGCGATCATCCGCTCGCGCACCTTCTCCCCCGCCAGCAGCATCAGGTCGAAGCGCGCGATCACCGGGCGGAACGTCACCGACCGATCGCCCGACCCATGCTGCACGCGCACGAATTTGAGGTCTGCCAGCCCGAATCGATCCCGAAGCATCATGGAGGTGGATTCCGGCACCACCAGCACGTCGAGCGTCCGGAACGCCTCCAGATTCTCGCGCAGCACCGCGATCCGCCGGAACGGCACGATCAGGCCCAACACCGCGTCCAGCGCCCGCGCCGCTGCGCCGACACTCAGCGCCACGAACCGCACCCGCGCCGCCGCCGCGCCGATCAGATGGCGTACCTCCGCCTCCTGCGCCGCGCTGGAGGTCAGCACCACCACCTGCACATCCGGGACGAGGACGAGTTCCGCGATCACCGGCGCGCTATGGCGGACCTGATGCAGGGCATCATGGTTGAACAAAAAGCCGACCGTCAGCACGGTATCGGTTCGCGCGGCGGCATCGTCATGGGGCATGGTGCTGTGTAGAGCGTTTCGGGGGCGGAGGGAATCCTACTTGCCGCGTGCCTCCGGCGTCTTCGGATGGGGTTTGGCAGGCCTGGAGCGTCGTTCGGGCGGCTGGCAGGCCCTTTCTCATACCGATACGCCTGCTGGAAACCTCCGTCCGTTCCGCTATATCGGCGTGACAGGGGCTATGGGCAGTGTGTGCACGCGCTGCTCGTCCCGTCATGAACGGGATTGCCTTGCCTCCTCCGAACACCCCGCTTCCTTCCGACAGCTCGCCCCTGTCCGCGACTCCGCGCAGCCCCTTTCGCCGCGCGCTCGCCAATGTCGGCTGGCTGCTCAGCAGCAAGGGCGTGGGCGCGGTGCTCAGCCTCGTCTATCTCGCGCTCGCGACCCGCACGCTGGGCATTCGCGGCTTTGGCGAGTTCGCGCTGATCCTCGGCGCGGCGCAGGGCGTGGCGGCGCTGGTCGGGTTCGAAAGCTGGCAGAGCGTGGTCCGCTTCGGCCTCAAGCATCTGCATGAGCATGCAGAAGACCGGCTGCTCGCCCTCATCCGCTTTTCGCTGCTCCTCGACATCGTGGCCGCGCTGGTCGGCTGCGGCGTTGCGGCCATCGCACTGCTCATCATGCGGGAGCGGTTCGGATGGAGCGCGGAGCTGGCGCGGGACGCCTTCTTCTTCTCGCTCGCCACCCTGTTGTCGGTGCGCTCCACGGCCATCGGCGTGCTGCGCCTCCACGACCGGTTCGCGCTGGGCGCGGTGGCGGACAGCGTGACGCCGATCGCCCGCTTTTTTGGCGCGCTGCTGGCGGTATGGAGCCACGCGACGATCACCGGCTTCCTGATCGCCTGGGCCATGGGGGAAGTGCTGAGCGCAATCACCTACTGGATCGGCGCGGCGCGGGTGCAGCCCGGCATCCTGGGACGCCCCGACAGCATCGCACAGGTGGCGGCGGACAATCCCGGCCTGCTCCGCTTTGCGTGGCAGACCAACCTCGCCACCACGCTCAATGCATCGAGCCGCCAGTTCGCGGTGGTGGTGGTCGGCTTTGTCGCCGGGCCGGTGGCGGCGGGCGGCTATCGCCTCGCCTATCAGCTCAGCCTCGCCCTGCTGCGCGGATCGGACCTGTTCGCCCGCGCGGTCTTCCCGGAAGTGGCTCGCGCCCATGCCAATAAGGACAGCGGCGACCTCGCCACGCTGGCGCGCAATTCGGCGCGGTTCACGGTCAGTGCGGGCCTCATCACCTGCATCCTCGTGCCCCTGCTGGGCAGCCCCGCGCTGCACCTGATCGGCGGCAAGGATTTCGGCGCAGTCTATCCGCTGCTGGTGCTGCTGGGTGTCGCGGCCAGCCTCGACATCATGGCGGTGGGGTTCGAACCCCTGCTCGTCGGCACCGGCCGCGCGGCGACCGCTCTGCGCATCCGGCTGGCGTCGGTGGCGCTGCTGTTCGGCGGGATGGTCGCGTTCATGTCGCGATGGGGCGCGGTGGGAGCCGGTGTGGCCAGCATCATCGCATCCGGTTTCGCACTGCTGTTGCTGATGATCAGCGTGCGGCGATTGCGGACCTGAAACGAAAACGGCGCCTGCCCAAAGGCACGCGCCGTTCACGAACCGGGACAGAGCGACCCGTGCCGCCCCCGCCCTTATTTCGGTGACAGGACCATCAGCATCTGTCGGCCTTCCATGCGCGGATAGGCTTCGACCTTTGCGATTTCCTGCACATTCTCCGCCACCCGCTGCAGCAGGTTCATGCCGAGCTGCTGGTGGCTGAGTTCGCGGCCACGAAAGCGCAGGGTGATCTTCACCTTGTCGCCGTCGCCGATGAAATCATGGACCTTCTTCATCTTCGTATCATAGTCATGATCGTCGATGTTCGGACGCATTTTGATCTCCTTGATCTCCTGCGTCTTCTGGGTCTTGCGGGCGATATTCGCCTTTTTCTGCGCCTCGTACTTGAACTTGCCAATGTCGAGGAACTTGCAGACCGGCGGGTCGGCGTTGGGCGACACTTCTACGAGGTCGAGCCCGACCTCGGCAGCCTGCTCCATGGCTTCGCGCGTGAAAAGTACGCCCAGATTTTCGCCATCCTCGTCAATCACGCGCACCTTGGGCGCGGTGATGAATTCATTGTAACGCGGACCGTTAGTGGGAGGCGGCGCCAAGGGCCGGCGCATCATTGGGGGACGTATGGCAGTTTCTCCTAGCCGTTATGACCGAATACGCGCGCCTAATAGCCAAAATTGAAGATTTTGGAAAGAGCCGACGCGCGCGCGAGTCGGCTGTCGCGGGGATATGGGCCTCCCATGGAGCGGGCGCAAGAGCTATGTCCTAGCGGGCAGGACCAAAACGGATGAGCCAGACGTCGGGCGGCGCCCCGATCCGGACCGGGAGGAAGCTGGTGCCAAGCCCGGCGGTGACGAAAAGGGTGCGGCCCTGATCCTCGATCCTGCCACAGGCGAAGCGGCGATGGTGCGGGGACCGGATCGCTATCGGTCCCAACAGCGGCAATACCACCTGCCCGCAATGCGTGTGCCCCGCCAGCACCGCCGCAACCGGCATCTTCATCCTCACTATGACGTCGGGATTGTGCGTGAGGATGAGCGTCGGTCCCATGCCCAGTTGCTCCAGCGCCTGTTCCGTCCGGGGGACATCCGCCGGCCCCGTCCACAGATCATTCACGCCGCCGATACGAAACGGGCCGCGCCGGACCGCCTCGTTGTTGAGCAGGGTGATGGGGGAGGCGTCAAATTCGCGTCGAAACACGGATCTCAGATGCGGATTATCATGATTGCCCAGAACCGCCACGACACCCAATGGAGCGCGCAGTCGGGTCAAAGGCTCAAAGACGCGGGGCGGATAGATCGGCGGCCCGAACAGGCTGTGCCCCATATAATCACCGCCCAGCAGGATGAGGTCGGGATGGAGCGCGTTGAGCTGGTTCACGATGCGCTCCAGCCGTTCCGGGGGCATGCCCGGCGTCGACATATGCGTATCGGACAGCAGGAGAACAGTGCGCGGCGGCTCTCCCGCTGGCCAGTCACGCACCGCCACATAGGCGCGGCGCACCACCGGATCGCGCTGCGCCTCCGAATAGCCATAAGCGATGAGGACGACGCAGACCGCCAGCAGGGCGATGAAACCGATGGCCAGCCCCCGCATCACCGTCCCCGCCCCTGGCCTCAGCGCAGGTCCGGTGCGAGCGCCTCGACCCGCAGCCGCTCGACGATCTCGTCCAGCGCGATCACCTTCTGATGCTCATCGGAGCCAAGGCGGCGCAGGGCGACGGTGCCCTCCTCCGCTTCCCGCTTGCCGACGACCAGCAGGTTGGGAACCTTCGCCAGTGAATGCTCGCGCACCTTATAGTTGATCTTCTCGTTGCGCAGGTCCGTCTCGACGCGGATGCCAGCCGCGCGCAGCTTGTCCGCGACCTCCAGAGCATAGCCATCGGCGTCGGACACGATGGTCGCGACCACCGCCTGCACCGGGGCCAGCCAAACCGGCAGCTTGCCCGCGAAATGCTCGATCAATATGCCGATGAACCGCTCATAGGAGCCGAAGATCGCGCGGTGGAGCATGACCGGACGATGCCGCTCGCCATCCTCACCCACATAGCTGGCGTCGAGGCGGTCGGGCAACACGCGGTCGGACTGGATCGTGCCGACCTGCCACGTCCGCCCGATGGCGTCGGTCAGATGCCATTCCAGCTTGGGCGCGTAGAAGGCGCCCTCACCCGGCAGTTCTTCCCAGCCGAATTCCGGCGTGTTCAGACCCGCAGCGGCGACCGCATTACGCAGCTCCGTCTCCGCCTGATCCCACATCTCCTCGGTGCCGAAGCGTTTTTCAGGACGCAGGGCGAGCTTGATCGAATAGGTGAAGCCGAAATCCTTGTAGACCCGGTCCGCCAGCGCGCAGAATTTGCGCACCTCGTCCACGATCTGATCCTCGCGGCAAAAGATATGCGCGTCGTCCTGCGTGAACTGGCGCACGCGCATCAGGCCGTGGAGCGCGCCATGCGGCTCGTTGCGGTGGCAACAACCGTTTTCGTAGATGCGCAACGGCAGGTCGCGATAGCTCTTGATCCCCTGACGGAAGATCAGGACATGCGCGGGGCAGTTCATCGGCTTGAGCGCCATCCAGTCCGCTTCGCCGGAGATGACCGGGCCCTCGTCATCGACGTTGGGCACCTCGTCGGGGATGACGAACATATTCTCGCGATATTTGCCCCAATGGCCGGATTGCTCCCACTGGCGGGCGTCCATGACCTGCGGCGTCTTCACTTCCTTATAGCCCGCACCGTCGATGGCGCGGCGCATATAGGCCTCCAGCTCGCGCCAGATCATATAGCCCTTGGGATGCCAGAAGACGCTGCCATGCGCTTCCTGCTGGAGGTGGAACAGGTCCATCTCCTGACCCAGCTTGCGATGGTCGCGCTTGGCCGCTTCCTCCAGCTTGAACAGATGCGCGTCGAGCTGCTTCTTGTTCAGCCAGCCGGTGCCGTAGACGCGGCTGAGCATCGCGTTCTTCTGGTCGCCGCGCCAATAGGCGCCCGACACGCGCGTCAGCTTGAACGCCACCGGGTCCAGCTTGCCGGTGGAGGCGAGGTGCGGGCCACGGCACATGTCATACCAGCCGTCACCCGAATGATAGACGGTCAGTTCCTCGCCCTGCGGCAGTTCGGCGGCCCATTCGGCCTTGAACGTCTCGCCCGCCGCCGCCCATTGCGCGATCAGCGTGTCGCGCGCGATGACTTCGCGGCGCAGCGGCTTGTCGGCGGCGATGATCCGCCGCATCGCTTCCTCGATCGCGGGCAAGTCTTCGTCGGTGAAGGGGCGGTCTTTCGGCGCGAAGTCATAATAGAAACCGTCGTCCGTCGACGGGCCGAAGGTGATCTGCGTGCCGGGGAACAGCGACTGCACCGCCTCGGCCAGCACATGCGCAAAGTCATGGCGCGCTAGGTCGAGCGCATCCGCCTCGTCCCGCGCGGTGACGAGCGACAGTTGCACGTCACGGTCGATGGGACGCCCGATGTCGTAGAGTTCGCCGTCGACCTTTGCCGCAATCGCCGCCTTGGCCAGACCCGGACCGATGGCCGCCGCGATCTCACCCGCGGTAGTGCCGGGCGCGACTTCACGCACGGAACCGTCGGGCAGAGTGATCTTGATGATGGCGGACACGGGAATTCCTGTCTGTTGCTGTTCGGAAAGCGGCATGAAGTGCCAGCCTCGCCCCTTAATTAGGGGAGCGGGGGTGTCAATGCCAAGGGGATGGTGGATATTAGTGCGCCGCGCCCCAGCTCGGCCCGGTGCCGATCTCGATGCCCAGCGGCACCGACAGCGACACCAAAGGCTCCGCCGCTGTCGCCATCACCCGTTCGATCACCGGCTTCGCCGCCTCCACATCGCCTTCCGGCAGTTCGAAGACGAGTTCGTCGTGGACCTGCAGCAGCATCCTGACGTTCGGCAGGCCTGCCTCGGCCAGTGCGGGGTTCATGCGGACCATGGCGCGCTTGATGATGTCGGCGCTGGTGCCCTGAATGGGTGCGTTGATCGCGGCGCGCTCCGCACCCTGACGGACGTGCTGCACGCTGTTGGTGATCTGCGGGAACCAGGTTTTCCGCCCGAACAGAGTTTCCGTGAAGCCCTTAGAGCGCACCTTTTCCAGCGTCTCGTTGATATAAACGCTGATGCCGGGAAAGCGTTCGAAATAGCGGCTGATCATCGCCTGCGCCTCGTCCGCGTCGATCTCCAGCCGGGAGGCGAGGCCCCAGCGGGAAATGCCATAGAGGATGGCGAAGTTGATCGTCTTGGCCCGCCCGCGCGTGTCGCGGTTCACTTCACCGAAGAGTTCGCGCGCGGTGGTGGCGTGAATATCCTCGCCCGCGATGAAGGCGTCGCGCAGCGCGGGCACGTCCGCCATGTGCGCGGCCAGCCGCAGTTCGATCTGCGAATAGTCGGCCGCAAGGATGACATTGCCCGGTTCCGCCACGAAAGCGTCGCGAATCTGCCGTCCCGTTTCCGTGCGGATGGGAATGTTCTGGAGATTGGGGTCGGTGGACGACAGGCGGCCCGTCTGCGCGCCGGTCAGCGAGTAGCTTGTGTGGACGCGGCCCGTCGCCGGGTTGATCTGCGCCTGCAACGCCTCCGTATAGGTGGATTTCAGCTTGGCGACCTGCCGCCATTCCAGCACGAGGCCGGACATCTCCGACCCTTCCGCCTTCAGCTTTTCCAGCACTGTGACGTCGGTGGAATAGGCGCCGGACTTGCCCTTCTTGCCGCCCTTCAGCCCCTTTTCCTCGAACAGGATCGCGCCAAGCTGCTGCGGCGAGCCGATGGTGAAGCTGCGCCCCGCATCGGCGTAGATCGCCTCCTCCAGCCGCGCCATTTCCTGCGTGAACTGGCTCGACAGGCGCTGGAGGACGGACCGGTCCACCTTGATCCCGGCCCGCTCCATGCCCGCGACCACGGGGATCAGAGGGCGGTCGACCAGTTCATAGACGCGGGTCGCGCCCTCTACGGGCACGCGCGGTTTCAGGCGCGACCACAGGCGGAAGGTAACGTCGGCATCCTCCGCCGCATAGGCTGTCGCCCGGTCGAGCGGCACATGGGCAAAGCTGACCTGCTTCTTGCCGGTGCCCGCCACATCCTTGAAACTCATGCAGGTGTGGGCGAGGTGCGTGGTCGCCGCCACGTCCATGCCATGCCCGCCCAGCGTCTTGCCGCTGTCGAGGTCGAAACTCAGA
>DASVNT010000021.1:0-37306 GCA_036383715.1 Sphingobium sp.
TGATGACGACGCTGCTCGCCATTTCCAGCATCGGTGCGGCTTCCTCTGCCGACAGGGAGCGGACGGGGCGATCGTCGGCGCCTGCCGCCGCACTGCCCGCCGCCATCTGGCCGAAGCCGCCGAACAGCACGTTGGTGAAGCTGCGGTTCATCGCCTTGCACATGATGACCGCCAGGATGAAGCCGGAGGTGCCGTCGAGGGCGCCGACGATGATCAGCAGCTTGTTGTCGAGCGCAAAGCCCATGGCGCTGGCGGCGAGGCCCGCATAGCTGTTGAGGAGTGCGATGACCGTCGGCATGTCCGCCCCGCCGATGGGGATGACCAGCAGCACACCGAACAGCAGCGCGAGGCCGACAAAGACCGGGAACAGCGTGGCCGACACAGGCGTGAAGATCAGCACGCCACCCACCACCAGCGCGCCTGTGAAGATGGCGAGGTTGAGGAGGCGCTGGCCGGGGAACATGATCGGCCGGGTGGTCATCATCTCCTGCAACTTGGCGAAGGCGATGACGGATGCGGTGCAGGTCAGGAAACCCAGCAATATCTCGAACATCAACGCCCAGAGGACGAAGCTGCCCGGCGCCTGGGTCGGGGCAAGGCGATAATATTCCGCGACGCCGATCAGGCCGACGGCGAGCGCGCCGAAGGCGTGACTGATCGCGGTCCGTTGCGGGATGGCGGTCATCGGCATGAGATAGGCCATGGGCGCGCCAATGGCGGACCCGATCAGGACGGCGATGATGATGAGATTATAGTCGACCACTTCATGGTGCAGCAGCGTGCCGACGACAGCGAGCAGCATGCCGACCTCGCCCGCCCAGACGCCGCGGCGGGCGGTCTTGGGGCTGCTCATCCACATGAGCGCGAGGATGAAGAGGCCGGCGGCGATCAGATAGGCGGCCTGTACGACCAACGTGACGTCGAGAGACGCAGGGAGAATGGTCATCGGATCAGCCCCCCTTCTTCTTGAACATCTTGAGCATGCGGTCGGTGATCAGGAAGCCGGACACGGCGTTGATCGTCGCGGCGGTCACCGCGATGAAGCCCAATGCCTTGGCAAACGGCGTCGCCGCCGCTTCGCCGGTGATCATGATCGCGCCGACGATCACCACCGCGGCAATCGCATTGGTCAGCGACATGAGCGGCGAGTGCAGCAGCGGCGACACGCGCTTGATGAGCTGGAAGCCCAGGAAGGCGGCGAGCATGAAGACGAACAGCAGGTCCGTCGTGGATGAAGAACTGTGCATGTAAAATCCTCCCTTATGCCGACGCGGGCTGACCGAGCAGCCTTTCGCTCACGACCTTGCCGTCTTTCGTCAGGCGGATGGCGTCGCCGATCTCCGCATCGAGGACGGGCGTGCCCCTCTCCTTGTCCCAGAAGGCGGAGAGGAAATTATAGAGGTTGCGCGCGAATAGCGCGGAGGCGTCGGCGGCAAGGCGGCTGGGCACGTTGCGATGCCCGACGATCTTCACGCCGTACCGCTCCACGACCTCGCCCGCGACGGCGCCCTCGACATTGCCGCCCTGTTCGACGGCGAGGTCGACGATCACGCTGCCGGATTTCATCGTCGCGATCTGCGCGTCGGTGATGAGGCGCGGGGCGGGCTTGCCGGGGATCAGCGCGGTGGTGATGACGATGTCCTGTTTCGCGATATGGCTGGAGATGAGGTCGGCCTGCGCCTTCTGGTACTCCGGCGACATTTCGCTGGCGTAGCCGCCGGTGCCCTCTCCCTCGATGCCCGCGACATTCTCCACGAAAATGGGCTTGGCTCCGAGGGACTGGATCTGCTCCTTCGTCGCGGAGCGCACATCGGTTGCCGACACCTGCGCGCCGAGGCGCCGAGCGGTGGCGATGGCCTGAAGCCCCGCCACGCCGACCCCCATGACAAAGGCGCGCGCAGCGGAGATCGTCCCCGCCGCCGTCATCATCATCGGAAAGGCGCGGCCATATTCGGACGCGGCATCGAGCACGGCCTTGTACCCCGACAGGTTGGACTGGCTGGAGAGGATGTCCATCGACTGCGCGCGGGTGATGCGCGGCATGAATTCCATCGCCAGCGCCTCATATCCCGCCGCCGCATAGGCGTCGATCCGCGCGCGCTCGACAAAGGGATTGAGGCCCGCGACGATCCATGCGCCGGGCGTGGCACCGCTCAGCGTTTGCGCCTCCGGCCCCTGCACGGCGAGCACGATGCCCGCACTCGCGAGCACGGATGCGCGGTCGCCCACGCTGGCACCTGCCGCCGCATAGTCCGCATCGGCAATCGAGGCGGAATCACCCGCGCCCGATTCGACCGAGACCTCCGCACCCAGGGCGATGAACTTCTTCACCGTCTCCGGCGTCGCCGCGACGCGGCGCTCAAACGGTGCCATCTCTTTCAAAATGCCGATTTTCATTTCACCCCCTCTGCGTTTGCGTCCCACAGAACCCGGCTTTCCGCCATGGCCGACAAGCCGCGCGATCCTATCTGGTCGCCCTTTATGTGCTTATTATCCCTGCGCGATTGCCACCGTAAAGCGAATTCTGGTCCGCTGTGCCGATTAACATGCGTATTATATGGTAATTTTCATCCGGAGTGCCATTCCATGCCTGACTTCGCTATGGGCAGGCGCGCGCAGTGCGAGGAGCAAGATGGACAACGGTAAGCGAAATTCCCGCGAAGGACTGGTCACGGCAGCCGTTGCCACCTTGCGCGATATGATCGTCGCACAACCGCCCCAAACGCAGATCGGCTCGTTGCCGGACCTCGCAAAAGCACTGGGTGTGGGTATCGTCACGGTGCAGCAGGCCGCCCGCGTGCTGGAGCACGAAGGGTTCCTGCAGGTCCGTAGGGGGCCGGGTGGCGGCTATTATGGCACGCGGCCCGATGCTGAGGGGCTGAGCCGCGCGATCTCTGGCTTTCTGGCGATGCACCATGCGGCGCATCCCGAAGCGATCGACATCATTACCCTGCTCGACTGCGAACTCATGGCTGCAGCGGCGTGCGCGACGGACGCGACGCTCCGGGAAAAACTTGCTGGACTTGCTGAAACGATCGACGACGGCAATACCGCACGCCAGCGCGGCATCTTCGATCAGGCGATGCTGGATATTCTGTACCTCATGGTCGACCGTCCGCTGATGGAACTGCTGTCCCGCGTGGCAGTCCACCATTATGCTGAATATCCCCGTGGCCCCGTCTATGGCGGGGGCGACGGTCAACAGCGGTGGAAGCGTGAAAGGCGGGCGATCATCGCGGCGATACTGGATTGCGACCCGGAACGTGCCCGGTTCGAGGCGCAGCGGCGGCGCACGAACATCATGGATCGTCTCGCCCCGTCTCCAGCGATTGACGCAGAGGCCGACTAAGCCCCGTACCCTCCACGCCATGTAGCGCGGAGGGTACGGGGGACTATGTTACTGCGACGGCGCGAGTTTGGTGTTGAGCACCCAGCCCACATTGTCATTCTCGTCCGCGATCTCCCACCACAGACCGTTCTGCTTGCCGGTGGGATAGACGATCGTGCCGGCGGGAATGGTGCGGATGACCTTGCCGGACGCAGCGGCGACCGTGCGCATCGCGACCGGGCCTTGCGCCGTGAACGTCTTCTTGGGTGCGGCCTCGGCGGTGCCGGTCGAGCCGGGCGTAACGAGGCCCAGTTCCGTCACCATCTTGGTGTAGGCCTGGATGAAGGCGAGCGTGACGATGCGACCGATGTCGGTATTGTCATAGCCGCCGCCGACAGCCGCCGCCGCGCCGCCACCGAAGAAACCGCCGCCGCCGAGGCCGAAGCTGACGCTGTTCTTGGCCGCATAGCCATCGACGGTCGAGATCGTCTCTGTCGTGCGGACGTTGGTGAGCGAGAGGACGGTGTTCGCCTCCATCTTCTTGCTGCCGATGCCGCCGAGGAGACCGCCGACCGCGCGTCCGCCCAGCAGGCCGCCGATGCCGCCCGCGATGGAACTGCCGCCCGAATTGCGATTCGACGCCTGCACTTCCGCGACGAGGACATAGTCCGCCGCCTTGATCTGGCCCTGACCCACGTTGGAGCCGCGCTGCAGGCCGAGGCCGCCGCCGATGTCGCGCTCACGCTGAGCGGCGCTCAGGCCGGAGCCGCGATCGACGAGGTTGAAGCAGCCCGACCGCTGGACCAGTACCTTGATCAGCTTTTGCGGGCCGGTCAGCTGAAACTGCGTCCAGCCCGATGGATCGTCGCCGTCCATGACCGACACGGTGCCCAGCTTGCGCGAGCAATGCGGTACGTCGTTCATCATCGCTTCCTGCGTGCGCTGCGTGCCGGACGGCTTGGCCTGGCGCTGGGCGACGACGGGCTGGACGATGAGGAGCGATGCAGCGCCCATCGCAGCCAAATTCATCACGGTGCTTTTCGTCATAACTCCCCCTTCGCGAATCACGCGCATTGTTCGGAACACAGGCGCGGCGTTATTGCGCCACCATAATGCCTAGACTAGAAAATTGTGCAGCGAAGATGTGACCCTGATTACACTAAGCGAAATTCTACCCACTCTCTCAGCGAACATCATATCCCCAGATCGCGATGGAGCTGGCACCGTCGCCGGCATATCCGTCGTCGCCACCGGCATCTGTCATGACGAAAAAGACATAAGGGTCCGGCGCCGCGCCGCTGCCCGCCGTTACGACGATGGAGATCCTGCAATACTCCTGTTCGATGACCCCGGTGATTTTTCCGGGCATCAGTCCCACTGCACCGCTGGCATAGATTTGGGTACAGCTCTTAAGATCGATGGCCACCCGCACCAAAGCGGAGAAATCGCTCTCCTGAAGCTGAAAATACAGGTTTCGGGCACCGGATAGGCGCTTGGCAAAGAAGCTATGCACCTGCGTCGTACCGGCAATGGCGTCGGGAATTTGCTTGAAAATGCCATGCCTGTTTGAGGAACCATCCTCCTTGAGTTCGGCCGCCGTTATCTTGTGCTCCGGTGAATAGAAGCGGAGCAACTGGAGCGAGGCATTTTGATCTCGCCAGCCGTCTGCCAGCCCCAGCGATTGATAGGCTTGTCCACTGGCATATTGATATCCGGCATTGAGCGCGGATGTGTCGGCGATCTTGCTCAGGACATTGTACGTCGCCAGTCCCGCCTTGTCGCCCGCCGCGGTCAGGTGCGTGCCGTCCGATGTGTAGGACAGGCTGGCGAAAGTGCCGGTGCTGCCGCTCTCGGTCGATGCTGCGCTGTCATAGGTGTCGGAGATGCGGCGGCGGCGGTCATTCTCCTCCTGCCTCGCCGGATCGTTGGCGCGGCTGTAGAGGGTGTTCGAGGTCGCGCTCGTCACCACCGGACTGATGGTCTTGTAGGTCGTGGGCAGGCCCAGACGCGTTCGCCGCGTTTCCTCCCAGGCAGCGACCTGTGCAGATGTCGCGCCCTGGAACACGATGTCGTTGACACCCAGCCCCATGAAACGGCGCCCGGCCAGCTTGGCGAGCTGGTCGCGGATCGGCGTATTGGCAGGATCGGCCATTTCCTTCGCAGTGCCGCCTGGCACGGAAATATCGATCAGGGCCATATAAGGAAGCAACAGTCGGCCGAACTCGCTGCGCGCGCCATAAAGATTGTCCGACGTGTCTGCGAGCGCGCTGGTCAGGACACCGGCTTCGCGGCTGTCGCCATCGATGACGCCGGTAACGCGGGTTCCGTTGCAGCCGATAAAGACTGGTCCATAATAGTCCGCCGCAGCGGCATAGCTGTTGCCATAGCGGGTCGCCGTGCCGGTATAGTCGGGCAGGCCATCGCCATATTGCAAGGCATCGCCATTGGCATAGTCGGCCTTGCCATGGCTGAAGACGCAACTCGCCGTGCAGGATTCCCGCTGGGTGATCCAGAAGTGACTGCCCGGCTTTGGCCGGACGCCCGCGCCATAGAATTTCAGTATTTCCCGGTCCGGGACGGTGACGCTGCTCGCGCCGTCCGCGCCGACCAAGCGGGTCACCTGCTCCGTTTCGGAGGCATCGATCCAGCGTATCGATGCGCGCATGGTGACGCTGCCACCGCTGCCGATCT
Source organism: Sphingobium sp. (assembly GCA_036383715.1). Lineage (GTDB taxonomy): Bacteria > Pseudomonadota > Alphaproteobacteria > Sphingomonadales > Sphingomonadaceae > Sphingobium. The sequence goes on from DASVNT010000021.1 coordinate 6,020, forward strand.
CGCCGCTGCCCGCGGGCGCGCGGCCGTTCCACCACCACACCTGAAAGCTGCCATCCGTACAATCCTCATAGGATACGGCATGGGTGGTTGCGCCCACCTGCGTCTGGCCCAGACTCTCGGTTGCGATTCCGGAAGTGTAGGCGATCGGGTGTAGCCGGCTGGGGGGCGTAGTGGCGGGAGGCGTGCCGGTCGAAGGGGGTGTCGCGGGCGTACTTGCCGGGCCGGCACCACTTCCATCGCCACCGCATGAGCCAAGTGCAATAAGTGCGCACGTCGGCAATAGCAGGCGCAATAGCCGTATCGCCGGATTTAATCTGGGCCCGCAGGGTCGCGCACATGGGATCACGCTGCTGTCTTACCACCCGAACAGCTGCTCCGCAATTGTCGCTATATCTCTGAATGGCAAAGAAATATTAGGGGCTGTGCCAGTTTTGGCCGGCGGTTTGACGAATCGCATCGATCTTTGATCAAATTTTGACTGAACGACTTCATCGCGATATATATAAATAATATTTCGTGATTTTTACTTTTATTTTATCAGTGGCGGAGCGGTGTGGGCAACATTGATACTGATATCGCGTCCGCCCAATGGCATTTGGCAATTTGTTCGGCGATGTTGTTAAGAAATACGGCCCCGCAGGGGACGAAAGTGGGCACTCGGATCATGGGGTAATCTCCGTGGATCGCGGAGAACAGGGCATCCCGATACAGAGGTTGCACACATAGGTTGAACGGTGCCGACCTTTATCCGGGCGTTCAGTCCCTCGCGTCGCGCAACGCCTCCAACTCGGCCAGTCTCACGGGATCGTCGGCGGCCAGTTCTTCTTCAAGGTAAAAGCTATACGGGATATCGCGCACCAAATTTTGCGAGTCACCACTGTATTCTGGAGCGATCACCGCGAAAGAATCGATCAACTGTCGGAGAAAATCCTTATCGAACCCTTCCAGTCGATGCGACAGCCATTCCATCATTTCGACCGCTCTATCGGCGTCGATGGTGCCGTCCTCATCGAGGTCCAGGAATAATACGAAGTCCGCAATAATCCGGGCAATCTGTGTCGCAATCATGGCTTTACGATCCTAACTCTGATGTTGTTGACCTTCATCTTTCTAAAAAGCTTGAGGGCGGCGATTTTTTGCTTTTCGTTAGGAACTTCCCATGTTCCAATCAGGCGATTTTGCGCTAGTACTTCAGATTGGCGCAATAGCTGGGCTCGCGCGTTTGGAGCGTCCACGACTTTCCACTTCCGGTCGATAACATACTCATTTTGTATGCCATCAAACTTCACCGGTCGTTTCGATCCGTCCGGCATCGTCCGCGTCAAAGTCGGAGCATGGCCAGAGCGGGCACCCGTTGCAGCATCATTGTATAGTTTTGCGGGAGTTTCACGACCAAGATTCTCCTTCACCCAGCCGATCTGCGGCGGATCATAGGTTGGGCTATGTGTTGCCCCTCGAAGGCGGCGCAACGCGGAAACCTTGCCAACGGCCGCGCCGGGCACGACTGCCAACGCGACATTGCCGACGACCGATCCAACGGCTTGGCCGACCTCGCGCGCCGAGGCATTGGTAACCGCGTCGGCCGCGCGCGAAATCTGGATGCGAGCCGGCGTATCTTCGGCTGCGATAGCTGCATCGATCCCGCTCGCAATCCCGTGGACAGCGTTGTGAACCGTGGTGATAGGATTCGTCGTCAGTAGAGAATGTGCGGCGGCGACCGTTCCCTTCGCAACACCGGAAACACCTTCACCTACACCGGCGACAAATTCAGCGGCCCGATTTGGCTGCTGCGTGCGGGGCGTATGCGATCTGGGCGTTCTCGCAAGCTGCGGTTTATGGGGGGGTGCAACGACCGAGAGCTCTCGGTGCGCTGGAAGCTGGCTGAGGCGCGCCTGCGCTGTGATAGTTTCCCGCCCCGGCAAACGTAAACCGGCCATCTTCCGGATCGTGCCAAGGATTGAACTTGCACTCGATCGCATCGTCCTTCTGGATTGAAGGCAATCTTCCGGTGCGCAACCACATCGGAAAAGCGCGACGCCATTCGTCTTCAGATAATTCGATCATGCCAAGTCACCTCTGCATTGAGGTGGGAACATTTCAGAAACATCTTCCAACAAGTCAAGCCGGTCGCCAGCGTTTCTAGTTCTGTCGATGGGATATGTATCGTTTCAGCGAACGCACCTGTTTGTGCAGGTCAACACGACTGGTTCTTGGATAGTCGTCGCTGAGAGTGCTGACTCCCTGCTTTTCAACGATTTCTGGAAAGGTGGTGCCGCTTAGGTGACTCGAACACCTGACCCCATCATTACGAATGATGTGCTCTACCAACTGAGCTAAAGCGGCGCAGCCGGGCATGACGTCCGGCGCAGGCGGGCCGATTATCAGCACCTCCCGGTCCATGCAAGCCCTTCCCACGAAAACTCCGGCCCGGATGCGATATGCGGTGGAATGGAGGCGGGCTTTATGACGAAATTAACCAATCTGGCCGAGATTATCGCAACACTCATCAGCCAGAAGGCAGGTCATGGACGGTTTGGGTTCGCAACAACAAACGCGCGATAGCGAACCGGACGTCGCGATGGAGGCGCCGCCGATGGTGCGTTTCGATGAGCGGCGCATGCACGTGCGCGCCTATAATTACTGGACGTCGCTGCTCGGTGAGCGCCGCTTTCCCGGTATCGAAGACCTGAATCCCGCGGAAATCGAGGATTTTGGATCGCATAGCGTGCTGGTCGACTTCACCGGCGGGATCGACGATCCGTCGGTCGCCTTCCTGGGTTCGGCGCTGGTGCGCGAGTGCGGACTGGACGAGTCCATCACGCACATCAGCGAAGTGCCGCCGCGCACGCTGCTGTCGCGACTCACCGATCATTATCTGCAGATCATTGCCAATCAGGCGCCCATCGGCTTCGAGGCCGAGTTCACCAATCAGCGCGGTGCGGAGATTCTGTACCGCGGCATCATGATGCCCTTTTCCACCAATGGCGACGGCATCGACTTCGTCTATGGCGTCATCAACTGGAAGGAAGTGGCGAGTCCCGCGATCACCGACGACATCCAGCGTGCGATGACGGAACTGGCGCGCGAGCTCGAATCTGCGCCTTTGCCGGGCATGACGACACCGATCTGGGCCGATGGCCCTTCGAGCGCGGATTTCGCTGCCGATGCTGATCCGTTCGGGGAAGATCTGCTCGAACTGACCGAAGTTGTCGCCGAATCGCCCGTTCCTGCGCTTCCGGCCACCGTCGTTCAGGACGAGGCGGAGGAATTCCTGTCCGATACGCTGTGCCAGTCGCTTGCGGATGCGCAGGGCGCGGCGGCCGATGCCATTTCCGCCGAGGGCCGCACGCGGCAGGCGCTGTACCGCGCCATCGGCCTTGCCCATTGTTTCGCGCTGGTCGCGCAGGCACAGCCCGACGACTATGCCGCGCTGCTGGAGGACGCGGAGATCGCGGTCCAGCCGCGCAGCCCGATGACCGCGCTCGTCAAACTCGTCTTTGGCACGCAGTATGACAAGACGCGCCTGTCCGAGTTCGCGGTCGTCATCGACCATGCCCTGATCGAAGCGGTGGAACCCGGCACCCTTGCCGAGCGTCTTTCCCGCTATGACGGCGGCCTCAAAGCCTATGTTCGCGATGCCCGCGCGGCGAAGCGTGGCCCCGTGCCCGCGCGCGTCGGCAAGGTCGTGGCCGCTCGCGCCGCTCTCGGCACCGCATCTGCCGTCGCCATTGAAGACATTGCCACCGACGCCGACGGGCTGGCGGTCGTCGTCGTGCGCCGCCTTGCCGACGGCAGCCTCGCTCCGCTGGGCGGACTCGCAGGCGATGACAAGCGCGTGGGTCAGATATTGCAGGCCGTCGCCGCACAGAGTTGATAGTGTAACCGGCCTGCCACGCGCGGGCTGCAAAAGAAGGGCGGCGACCGCCCGTTATCGGCCGCCTGCCCAGATAAGGGGAGAGCGCCATGGATGCCCGTCATGATGCAGGCCGCGCTGTCAGTGCGGCTCTGGCCACCGCGATCGAGGCCTCGCTGGCGCGCACCGAGCCGGGACTGCTGACCGGAGCGCGGCTGAAGGACGCCAGCCAATTTCTTGCCGATGCCCTCCGCCAGCGGGCGGGCGACGAGGCCGTGGTGCAGATCGACAGCAACATGGATGCGGGGCAGGAGGACGCCTCCGAAACCGCGCGGCGCATGCGGATCGCGGTCATCAATCCCGATATGCCCTTTCTGGTCGACAGCCTGTCCGGCGCGTTGATCCAGGCGGGCCTTCCCATTCATATCATCGTCCATCCCGTACTGCCCGTGCGGCGGGACGCCGCGGGCAACATCATCGCCATTGGAGAGGGCCAGACCGCCCGGCGCGAATCGATCATCTATATGGAGGCGGACCGTGCCGACGCGCGCGGACGCCATGCCATGGAAGCCACGCTGCGCCAGACGCTCGATCAGGTGCGCGCCGCCGTCGCGGACTGGCGCCCGATGATTGCCGCGATGCTGGAGGATGCCGTCCGGCTGGGGCAGGATACGGAGGCGGCGGAGCATGGCGATCTGCTGCGCTGGTTCCTGAAGGGCAATCTGACCCAGCTCGGCCATGAACGTCGCGATCGCATGGGCGCGTCGATCGACCCGCTGGGCATCTGTCGCACGGACGAGGAGCCATTGCTGGCCTCTGCTACGCTCTCCGCCGCTTTCGACTGGTTCGATGCGGGGCATGAGAGCGCGCTGATCCTGAAATCCAATCGCTGCTCCCGCGTGCATCGGCATGTATTGGTCGACCTGTTCATCGTGCCGGTGCGGGAGGGCGGCGACTTGATCGCCCTGTCCATCCACGCCGGATTGTGGACCAGCGCCGCGCTGGCGACGGTGCCGGGCGAGGTGCCGGTGCTGCGCGCCACGCTTGAACGGATGACGGTGCGATTCGGTTATGACCCGATCGGTCATGCGGGCAAGGGGCTGGTCCACGCGCTCACCTATTTGCCGCATGACGTGATGCTGGGGCTGGCGCCGGTGGACCGGGAGAGACTGGCGTTCACCGCCATGTCGCTGGGCGATCGCCCGCGTCCGCAGGTGGAACTGGCGGCAGGTGCGCTGCACCGGCATTTGTTCGCGTTCGTCTGGCTGCCCCGTGACGAGATGACGACGGCGCGGCGCATGGCCGTGGCGCAGATGCTGTCGCAAGCCGCCAATGCGCCGGTGCTGAGCTGGCAGATGGCGCTGGAGGAAAGCGGCCTCGCGCTGCTGCGCTTCGTGCTCGACCTGCGCGGGGAGGGGGTGATCCCCGACGCCGCCGTGCTGGATGCGAAGCTGAGCGAGATGGTGCGCGGCTGGATGCCCGCCGTGGAGGCTGCGCTAGGCGCGGAGGTGGAGGCGCGGCGTGCCGCCGTCCTCGCGCGCCGCTACGCCGCCTGTTTCCCCATGGGCTATCGCGAGGGCGCTGGCGCGGCGGAGGCGGCCATCGACATCGTGCGCCTGCACCGGCTGGCACGCGTCGGGGCGCGCGATGCGCGGCTCTATCGCAATGCCGATGACAAGGCGGGGCGGTTGCGGCTGAAGCTCTACAGCCTCGACGCGATCACCCTGTCCGACGCGGTTCCGGCGCTGGAAAATTTCGGCTTTCGCGTGATCGAGGAGATGACGACGCCGCTGGGGAAGGACGGCGAACTCGGCCATATCCAGAAATTCGTGCTGGCGCTGGAGCATGAGACGCTGGCGCGGGCGACGCTGAGCCGTGCCGCCACGGTCGAGCGGGTCATAGGCTCCGTGCTGGAAGGCCATGCGGAGAATGACCGGTTCAACGACCTGTTGCTCAGCGCGGGCCTGACGCCCGATGGCGTGGTGCTTCTCCGCGCGATCTTTCGCTATCTGCGCCAGACGGGGAGCGCCTATGGCCTGTCCACCGTGGTATCCGCGCTGCGCCGGGCGCCTGGCATCACCGCCTCGCTGGTCGCGCTGTTTGCGGCACTTCACGATCCTGCGCGCGCGGGCAAAGCCGATCCCGACGCCATCGACCGGGGCGTGGAGGAGGCGCTGGGCGGTGTGTCCGCCATCGATGACGACCGCATCCTGCGCCTGATCCGCGCGATCATCCATGCGGTGCTGCGCACCAATGCCTTTGCCCCCGCCGGTCAGGGTGCGCTGGCGTTCAAGATCGACAGCGCGCAGGTGCCGGGCCTGCCGTCGCCCGTGCCATGGCGCGAAATCTGGGTCTATTCCCCGCGTGTCGAGGGCATCCACCTGCGTGCCGGGCCGATTGCGCGCGGAGGTCTGCGCTGGTCCGACCGGCGCGACGACTTCCGCACCGAAATCCTCGGCCTGATGAAAGCGCAGCGGGTGAAGAACGCCGTCATCGTGCCCACGGGTGCCAAGGGCGGCTTCTTTCCCAAGCAACTGCCCGATGCCGCCGCGAACCGGGACGCGTGGCTGGCGGAGGGGACGGAAAGCTATCGCATCTTCATCCGCGCGCTGCTGTCGATCACCGACAATGTGGTGAAGGGCGCGGTGCGCCATCCGCGCGGCGTCGTGGTGCGTGACGGTGAAGACCCCTATTTCGTCGTTGCGGCGGACAAGGGCACGGCGAGCTTCTCCGACATCGCCAATGGTATTGCGCTGGAACATGGCTTCTGGCTGGGCGACGCCTTCGCCAGTGGCGGGTCCAACGGCTATGATCACAAGGCGATGGGTATCACCGCGCGCGGCGCATGGCTGTCGGTGCAGCGCCACTTCCTCGAAATGGGCGTGGATGTGCAGGCGGACCCGGTATCCGTCGTGGGTGTGGGCGACATGTCGGGCGATGTTTTCGGCAATGGTATGTTGCTGTCGAAGTCCATCCGGCTGGTCGCGGCCTTCGACCATCGCCACATCTTCATCGACCCCGATCCCGACGCGGCAGGGTCGTGGACGGAGCGCGACCGATTGTTCCGCCTGCCCCGGTCGAGCTGGGACGATTATGATCGCAGCCTGATCTCGCAGGGTGGCGGCGTCTTTGCGCGCAGCCTGAAATCCATCCCGCTGAGCGCACAGATGCAGGCGCTGATCGGCAGCAGCGCGGCGACGATGGAGCCGTCGCAGCTGATCTCCGCCCTGCTGACGGCGCGGGTCGATCTGCTCTGGTTCGGTGGCATTGGAACCTATGTGAAGGCAGCGGCTCAGGGCAATGCGGAGGCGGGCGACACCGCCAACGACCGGGTGCGCGTCGATGCGGAGGCCCTTCGCGTTCGCGTGATCGGGGAGGGCGCGAACATGGGCGTCACGCAGGCGGCGCGCATCGCCTTTGCGCTGGGCGGCGGACGGATCAATACCGACTTCATCGACAATAGCGCGGGCGTGGACTGCTCCGACAATGAGGTGAACATCAAGATCGCGCTGGGCCGCGACGTGGCCGATGGCCGCCTGACGCCCGACGAGCGCAACGCCCTGCTGGCGCGGATGACCGACGAAGTGGCGCATCTGGTGCTGGAGGATAACCGGCTGCAGGCGCTGGGCCTCTCCATCGCCGAAGCGGGCGGCGCGGCGGACGTGCCGACCTATCTGCGGCTGATCGAGGGGCTGACCAAGGCGGGACGGCTCGACAGGCGGGTCGAGGGGCTGCCGAGCGATCAGGAACTGATGCGGCGCGCGCAGGACGGGCAGGGGCTGACCCGGCCTGAACTGGCCGTGCTGCTGGCGACCGCGAAACTCAGCCTTCAGGACGCCATCGAGCATAATCACCTGCCCGACGATCCGGTGACGCTGCCTGACCTGTTCAACGCCTTTCCCGCCGACATGCGGGAGGAGCATCGCGACGGCATCGCGCAGCACCAGTTGCGGCGGGAGATCATCGCGACGGAGATCGCCAACCGCATCGTCAACCGCATCGGCATCATCCCCCCGCTGATGCTGGGCGAGGATGAAGGCTTTACCCTGTCCGACGTGGCGGGCGCGTTCATGATCGCGGAAACCCTGTTCGACCTGCCCGCCATCTGGGCGCGGGCCGATCAGGCGGAGATGGATGAGGTGACCCGCATCGCGCTGTTCCGGAGGCTGGCGGAGGCCGTGACCGACCATGTCCGCGAACTCTGCCGACTCGGCGCGGGGACGCTGGCGCCGACGGAGACGATCGAGGCGCTGCGTCCCGGCGTCGGCGCTTTGCTGCCCCGCGCCCGTTCGCCGGAGGTGGAGGCGGCGCTGGCGGCGGACGGCGTGCCTGAGGATCTGGCGGTGGCGCTGGGTCGGCTGGAGCGAGCGGCGGGCATCACCGGCATCGCGGATCTCGCGCGGCGGCGGGCCAGCGATCCGGTCGGGGTGGCGGATGCGGCGGCGGAACTGGGCAGCGCCTTGGGCCTCGACTGGTTGATGAGTGCGGCGGCGCAGTTCAGCTCCGCCGATCCGTGGGAACGGTTGTTGGTTGCGGGCGTGGAGCGCGACATACAGGAAATGCGGCTGGCCTTCCTTGGCCGTGCCGACGACGGGGCCGGGCTGCCCGCCACTGTCACCGCATGGCTCGACCGGCATGCGCAGGCCGTGGCGCAGTTTCGCGAACTCGTCGCACGGGCGCGTACGGGGACGGCGAGCGCGGCGATGCTGGCGGAGGTGGCGTCACGGGCGCGGGTGCTGTTGCACCGGGCGTGATGGTGTCGACTCCCCTCCCGCCTGCGCTCGTCAGCGGCACGTGACTCTGACGAGGGGGCGGGGGTGGGCGAGCGACCGTGAGGTCGCTGTTGGCCTGAGATATTAGCGGATACCCACCCCCAGCCCCTCCCGCAAGCGGGAGGGGAGAAGAACGCCCCAAACAAACCCTCCCCCGCATGGCGGAAGAGGGGTTGGTCAAAGGCGGATGGAGGGACGTTCGTTTGCAGTCGTTGGCAGCATGGAATCTACCCGTCCCTCCACCCTCCTGCCGGATGCGGATCGTTCCGCTCCCGGAAGGGGGTAAAGACACCGCCGCTCCTTAATCGCGGATGAAGGCGAGCAGGTCAGAGTTGAGTTTATCCTGATGGGTGGCGGTCAGACCGTGTGGTGCGCCCTCATAGATGGTCAGCACCGCGTCCTTCACGATGGCCGCCGACAGCTTGCCCGCATTGTCGATGGGCACGATCTGGTCGTCGCTGCCGTGGATGACCAGCGTCGGCACGTCGATGGCTTTCAGGTCGTCGGTATAATCGACCTCCGAAAATTCGTGGATGCATTCATACTGGCCGATGATCGACCCCTGCATGCCCTGCCGCCAAAAGCTCTGGCGCAGCCCGTCGTTCGTCTCCACACCCTCACGGTTGAAGCCGAAGAAGGGCGTGGCGAGGTCGAGGTAAAATTGCGAGCGATTGTCGGCCACGCCCTTGCGGATGCCGTCGAACACCGCGACGGGCAGGCCGTTCGGATAGGCGTCGCTCACGGCCATGCGCGGTGGGACTGCGCCGATCAGCACCATCTTCGCCACGCGGGCGGTGCCATGGCGGCCGACATAGTGGGAGATTTCGCCGCCGCCGGTGGAGTGGCCGACAAGCACGGCGTTCTTGAGGTCGAGCGCGTCGATCACCGCCGCCAGATCGTCGGCATAGGTGTCCATGTCGTTGCCCGTGGTCGGCTGGTCGGACCGGCCATGGCCGCGGCGGTCATGGGCGATGACGCGGTAGCCTTCACCCAGCAGGAACAGCATCTGACCGTCCCACGCATCGGCGCTCAGCGGCCAGCCATGGGAAAAGACCACCGGCTGCGCGTCCTTTGCGCCCCAGTCCTTGTAGAAGATGTTCGTGCCGTCCTGCGTGGTGATGAAGCTCATGGGTCGGTCCTTCCGGGGGTGAATGCGTTGCTGTTGAATGAAGGTCTAGGGAGGGGATCGTGTTCGGAACAGTCGGATAAATTTGTTGCAACTATTCGATATTTCAGAACCGGGCACTCGTCGCGCCCGGTGGACGAACGGCACTAGTGCAAAGCATCGTCCCCGATGCTAGGGGGCGCCCATGCTGAATATCACCGACATCACCGTCCGCCTGGGTGGGCGCACGATCCTCGACGGCGCCACCGCCAAGCTGCCCCCGCGCGGTCGCATCGGCCTGATCGGTCGTAATGGTGCGGGCAAGTCGACGCTGGTGCGCGTGATCGCGGACATGCTGGAGCCCGATACCGGCTCCATCGACATGCCGCGCGGCAGTCGCCTCGGTTACATCGCGCAGGAAGCGCCCGGCGGCGACTCGACCCCGTTCGAGACGGTGCTGGCCGCCGATACGGAGCGCGCCGCGCTGCTGGAGGAGAGCGAGACGAGCCATGACCCCGACCGTCTGGGCGAGGTTCATGACCGGCTGATGGCGATCGACGCCTATACCGCGCCCAGCCGTGCGTCGCAGATCCTCGTCGGCCTCGGCTTCGACGAGGATGCGCAGCATCGCCCGCTGGAGAGTTTTTCCGGTGGCTGGCGGATGCGCGTCGCGCTGGCGTCGCTGCTGTTCTCCGCGCCCGACCTGCTGCTGCTCGACGAGCCGTCGAACCATCTCGACCTCGAAGCGGTGCTGTGGCTGGAGGATTTCCTCATCAGCTATCCCGCCACCATCCTGCTGGTCAGCCATGAGCGCGACTTCCTCAATAATGTGGTGGATCATATCCTCCATTTGTCGGGCGGCAAGCTGACGCTTTATCCGGGCGGCTATGATGCGTTCGAGCGGCAGCGTGCCGAACGGCAGGCGCAGCTTGCGTCGGCCCGCGCCAAGCAGCAGGCGCAGCGCGAGCATCTGCAGGAATATATCGCCAAGAACTCGGCGCGCGCCTCCACCGCCAAGCAGGCGCAGAGCCGGCAAAAGGCATTGGCCAAGATGCAACCCATTGCCGAACTGATCGACGATCCCTCGCTCAGCTTCAACTTCCCCAACCCGGACGAGCTGCGTCCGCCGCTGATCACGCTGGACATGGCCGATGTGGGCTATGGCGAGACGCCGATCCTGCGCCGCCTGAACCTGCGCCTCGATCCCGACGACCGCATCGCGCTGCTCGGCCGCAACGGCAACGGCAAGACGACGCTCGCCCGCCTGCTGGCGGCGCAGTTGAAGCCGATGGAGGGGGAGATGAACGCATCGGGCAAGATGCGCGTCGGCTATTTCACCCAATATCAGGTGGAGGAACTGGATCGCACCGAAACCCCGCTGCAGCATATGACCAGCCTGATGAAGGGCGCGACTCAGGGCGCGGTGCGGGGACAGCTTGGCCGCTTCGGCTTTTCCGGCGACAAGGCGACGACGATGGTCGGCAAGCTGTCGGGCGGCGAGCGGGCGCGTCTGGCGCTGGCGCTGATCACGCGCGATGCGCCGCATATGCTGATCCTCGACGAACCGACGAACCATCTGGACGTCGATGCGCGCGAGGCGCTGATCCAGGCGCTGAACGACTATAGCGGCGCGGTGGTGATCGTCAGCCATGACCGGCACATGCTGGAGATGACGGCGGACCGGCTGGTGCTGGTCGATCAGGGTACGGCGCGGGAGTTCGACGGCTCCATCGAAAACTACATCCAGCTCATCCTGTCCAAGGATGGCGGTAAGGGTGGAAAGGCCGAAGGCAAAAGCGAGAAGGGCAACAAGAAGGACCAGCGCCGCGCCGCCGCCGAAGCCCGCGAAAAATATCAGGAACTGTCCAAGCGCGCGAAGAAGGCGGAAACCGAACTGGCGCGGCTGACCGACGGGCGTGGCGCGCTGGACAAGGCGATGTTCGATCCCTCGACCGCCCCGGCGGGACTGGCCAACCTCAGCATGTCGGACCTGATGAAACGCCGCGCGGAGATGGACGCCAAGATCGAGGCAGCCGAAGCGGCGTGGATGGAGGCGAGCGAGGCGCTGGAATCCGTCACTGGATAGGCTGTCCCGCTTAATCTTGCGGCTTTCCATTGTGTCCGGGGCCATTTCCGGCTATCGGCGCGGGATCAACGGGCGCAGGCCTGTTCGCGGCCCCCACGACCGCGCCCTCTTAAAAGCAAGAGCCTAATGACCTTCGAGACACTTCCCGCGCTTCTGTCCGAAGCGCTCGCCACGCGTGGCTATGCCGAACCCACTGCCGTTCAGGGCGCCGTTCTGGAGCCGGAGGCCAAGGGCCGCGACATGATCGTGTCGGCGCAGACCGGCTCCGGCAAGACCGTCGCCTTCGGCCTCGCCATGGCGGACCAGATCCTCGACGAGAACGGGAAGCTGCGCCACGGCATCGCGCCCGCCGCGCTGATCATCGCGCCGACTCGCGAACTGGCACTGCAGGTCAGCACGGAGCTGAGCTGGCTCTATGGTGCGGCCCGTGCGCGCGTTGTCACCTGCGTCGGCGGCATGAACGCGGTCAAGGAACGCCGCACGCTGGAGCAGGGCGCGCATATCGTGGTCGGTACGCCGGGCCGCCTGCGCGATCATCTCGAACGCGGCGCGCTCGACCTGTCGGCGCTGTCCGTCGTGGTGCTGGACGAGGCGGACGAGATGCTCGACATGGGCTTCCGCGAAGATCTGGAGGAAATCCTCGACGGCACGCCGGAGGGCCGCCGCACGCTGCTGTTCTCCGCCACCATGCCCAAGCCCATCGTGGCGCTGGCCAGCCGCTATCAGCGCAACGCGCTGCGCATTTCCACGGTGGAGGCGGATCGCGGCCATGGCGACATCAGCTATCAGGCGATGGCCATCGCGCCCGCCGATATCGAGAATGCCGTCGTCAACCTGCTGCGCCTGCACGAGGCGGAGACGGCGATCCTGTTCTGCGCCACGCGCGACAATGTCCGTCATCTGCACGCCAGCCTGACCGAACGCGGTTTCGCCGCCGTGGCGCTGTCGGGCGAGCACAGTCAGAATGAGCGCAACCATGCGCTGCAGGCGCTGCGCGACCGCCGTGCCCGCGTGTGCGTGGCGACCGACGTGGCCGCGCGCGGCATCGATCTTCCCGGCCTGTCGCTCGTCGTCCATGTCGAGATTCCGCGCGACGCCGAGACATTGCAGCACCGTTCAGGCCGTACCGGCCGCGCCGGGCGCAAGGGAACGGCTGTGCTGCTGGTCCCCTATCCGCGTCGCCGCCGCGTCGAGTCCATGCTGCGCGGTGCACGCATCCCAGCCGAATGGGTGTCCGCACCGAGCGCTGCGGATATTCGCCGCGCCGACAACGACCGCATGCTGGAGGCGCTGCTCGCGCCGGTCGAGCCGAATGAGGACGATCAGGGCCTGATCGCCCGCCTGCTGTCAGAACGCACGCCGGAAGAGGTCGCCGCCGCTCTGGTTCAGGCGCACCGCGCCCGCATGCCGGAGCCGGAGGAGTTGATCACGGGCGATGCCGGTGCCGCGCCGCGCGGCCCGCGTCCGGGTTTCGAGGGCAGTCAGTGGTTCCGCATGAATGTGGGCCGCAACCAGAACGCCGATCCGCGCTGGATACTGCCGCTGCTGTGCCGCAAGGGCCATCTGGGCCGCGGCGAAATCGGCGCGATCCGCATCACCGCCAACGAGACGCTGTTCGAGGTGCCGGAAACGGTCGCCGCCCGGTTCCTGGCGGCGGTCAAGCGGTCCGCGCAGGAAGAGGATGACGGCGTGGAAATCACCGCCGCCGAGGGCGCACCGCGCGAGGAAGCACGTCACAACCGCCGCGAAGGGCGCGATGACGGCCCCCGGCGCGACAATGCCCGCCCGCATGCCGCCAAGCCCTATCGCGCGGGTCCGGGTGGCCCCGGTGGTCCCCGTCCCGCAGGCCGCAAGGGCCCTCCCGGCAAGGGCGGTGGCTTCGCCGGCAAGGGTCGTGACCGCGCCCGTTAAGGTGTAGATCATGGTCCGCATATTGGTCGATGCAGACGCCTGTCCGGTGAAGGAGGAGATCTACAAGGTCGCCTTCCGCCACGCCGTTCCCGTCACCATCGTCAGCAACAGTCCCATCCGCATTCCCGCGCATGAGCTGATCGACCGGGTGGTGGTAAGCGACGGCTTCGACGCCGCCGACGACTGGATCGCGGAGCGTGCGGCGGCGGGAACGGTGTGCATCACCGCCGACATCCTGCTGGCGGATCGCTGTCTGAAGGCGGGGGCGGTCGTCCTTGCCCCCAATGGCAAGCCGTTCACTACCAGCAGCATCGGCAGCGCGGTCGCGGTGCGTGCGATCATGGCGGATTTGCGCGCCGGGGCGGTCGGCGATCCGGTCGGAGGCCCTCCGCCATTCGGCAAGACCGACCGTTCGCGCTTCCTGTCCGCGCTTGATGAGACGCTGAGCCGGCTGCGGCGCGGGCGCTGACCGCTAATGCGGAGCGGGCCTCTCAATAAAACCGCATAACTGTCTTAATTTGTCGCAGGGTAATAGAGCACTTGCATGGCGCGCTGGAATAGGGTGTTTGCCCCCTGTCCGACCCGTCCGGTAAAGAGCATCGTCCTGTCCATGCTGCACGCGCGTAAAGCCCTATCCGCCGCCCTCCTGTGTCTGACTGTGGCGGCTCTGCCCGCTTGTTCGAAGAAGGACGGGTCGGACGGGAAAAACAAACCCGCGCCGCAGGTCGGCTTCGTCATTGTGCGCCCCGGTGCGGTGCCCGTGTCGACGGTCCTGCCGGGCCGGATCGTGGCGTTCGAAACCAGCGAGGTGCGTCCGCAGATCAGCGGTGTGATCCACAAGCGTTTCTTTACCGAAGGCGGCACCGTTCAGGCGGGTCAGCCGCTGTTCCAGATCGACCCCAGCCTGTATCGGGCATCGGTCAATCAGGCGTCCGCCAATCTGGCGAGCGCGCGCGCCAGTGCGGAAGCGGCGGCGGCCAAGGCCGACCGTTATCGCCCGCTGGCCGAGATGGAGGCGGTCGCCAAACAGGATTACACCGACGCGCTCGCCACCGCGCGGCAGGCCCGCGCGTCCGTGGCGCAGAACAGCGCGGCGCTCGACACCGCGCGCATCAACCTGCGTTTCACCACCGTTCCCGCGCCGATCACCGGCAAGATCGGCCGCTCGCTGTTCACTGTCGGCGCGCTGGTCAGCGCCAATCAGGTCGATCCGCTGACCATCATCCAGCGGCTGGACCCGATTTTCGTGGACATGCAGCAGTCGAGTTCGGAACTGCTCACCCTGCGCCGGTCGCTGGCGACGGGCGGCATGCGCAAGGGCAGCACGGCGGTGAAGCTCCAGCTTGAGGATGGGAGCACCTATCCGCTGGCAGGTACGGTGCAATTCTCCGAAGTCGCGGTCAACGCCTCCACCGGCACGGTGACGCTGCGCGCCAGCTTCCCCAATCCCAATGGCGACCTGTTGCCCGGCATGTTCGTGCAGGCGCATTTCGAACAATCCATCGACCCCAGCGCCTTCCTCGTCCCGCAGCAGGCATTGCAGCGCGATCTGGGCGGCGAAGCCTTCGTCTGGCTGGTCGGGCCGGACAAGAAAGCCGTGCGGCGTCCCGTCACGGCGGAACGCACCTATGGCGAGAACTGGGTCGTCACGGATGGGCTGAAAGCGGGGGACAAGGTGATCACGCAGGGCACCAACGGCCTGCGCCCCGACGCGGACATCCGCCCGGTGCCCGCCAATACGCCGCAACGCCTCGTCCCCCGGAAACCGGGTGAGGGCGGCGGTTCCGGCGCCGCGAAGCAGGGCGGCTGATCGCCCCATGTCACGCATCTTCATCGACCGCCCGATCTTTGCATGGGTGCTGGCCATCATCGTCATGCTGGGCGGCATCGGCGCGCTGTTCGGCCTGCCGATCTCGCAATATCCCGACATTGCGCCGACGCAGATCAACGTGCGCGCCACCTATCCCGGCGCCAATGCGCAGACGGTGGAGAACAGCGTCACACAGGTGCTGGAGCAGTCGCTGACCGGCCTTGATGGCCTCCTCTATTTCAGCTCGCAGTCCAGTTCGCGCGGGCAGGCGAGCATCACCGCCATCTTCCGCAAGGGCACCGATCCCGACATTGCGCAGGTGCAGGTCCAGAATCAGGTGCAGGCCGCCGTCTCCCGCCTGCCGACGCAGGTGCAGCAGCAGGGCGTGCGCGTCACCAAGTCGAACGTCGACCAGTTGCTGCTCGTCAGCATTTATGACGAGACGGACCAGCGCACCAACCTCGACATTTCGGACTATCTCGCGTCCAACATCCAAGACCCGCTGTCGCGCGTTCAGGGTGTGGGCGACGTCAACGTCTTTGGCGCGCAGCATGCCATGCGCATCTGGCTGAACCCGCAAAAGCTGTCCGGCGTCGGCCTGATGCCGGGTGATGTCGTCACCGCGATCACCGCGCAGAACACGGAAGTCGCGGCGGGCGACCTCGGCGGATTGCCGTCGCCCAAGGGACAGATGCTGAACGCGACCGTCACGGCGCAGGCGCGCCTGCAGACGCCAGAGCAGTTTGAGGCGATCATCCTCAAGACGTTGACCGACGGGTCCACCGTGCGCCTGAAGGACGTGGCGCGGGTCGAGGTCGGATCGGAAAACTACAACAGCATCTCCCGCTTCAACGGCCATCCCGGTGCGGGCATGGCCATATCGCTGGCGCCGGGCGCCGACGCGCTCAAGACGGCGGAACTGGTCAAGGCCAAGGTCGATGAACTGGCCAAGAACTTCCCGCAGGGCCTGAAGCGCGACTATGCCAATGACACGACGTCCTTCATCAAGCTGTCGGTCGACGAGGTCATCAAGGCGCTGATCGAGGCGATCGCCCTCGTCGTCATCGTCATGTTCGTGTTCCTGCAAAGCTGGCGTGCCACGCTGATCCCCGCCATCGCGGTGCCGGTCGTGCTGCTCGGCACGTTCGGCATATTCTATCTCGCCGGATTTTCGATCAACACGCTGACCTTGTTCGGTCTAGTCCTCGCCATCGGCCTGCTGGTCGACGACGCCATCGTCGTGGTCGAGAATGTCGAGCGGCTGATGGAGGAAAATCCGGGGATGACGCCCCGTGAGGCGACCATCCAGTCGATGCAGGAGATTCAGGTCGCGCTGGTCGCCATCGCGCTGGTCCTGTCCGCCGTGTTCCTGCCCATGGCCTTTTTCGGCGGCTCTACCGGCGTCATCTACCGGCAATTCTCGCTGACCATCATCGCGGCGATGATGCTGTCCGTGCTGGTCGCGCTGATCCTCAGCCCCGCGCTCACCTCCACGCTGCTCAAGCGGCCGGATGAGGAGGATCATCGTGACGGCTGGGTCGGGCGGCATTTCCCGCGCGTGGCCAACGGCCTCGACCGGTCGAAGCACTGGTTCAACGACAGCTTCAACCGCCTGAGCGACCGCTATCGCAATGCCTGCGCGCGCGTGGTCGATCTCAAATGGCGCTATCTGTCGCTGTACGTCGTCATCATCGCGCTGGTCGTTGTGCTGTTCCTGCGCCTGCCCAGCGGCTTCCTGCCGACCGAGGATCAGGGCGTGGTGTCTCTCCAGACGCGCCTGCCCCCCGGTGCGACGCTGGAGCGGACCGACACGGTGCAACTGGCGGTGAAACGCTATTTCCTCGAAAAGGAAGCGAAGAATGTCCGTGCGCTGTTCCTCGTCACGGGCGGCGGGGGCGGTGGTGGTCCGTCGGGCCAGAATACCGGACAGGGCTTCCTCAACCTCGTCAACTGGGATGATCGTCCCGGCAAGGAGCGGACGGCGGAGGCCATCGCGAAGCGCGCCGCTGCCTCGCTTGGAAATCTGCGCGACGCCCAGATTTTCGCGCTGGTCCCACCCGCGGTGCGCGGCCTTGGCCAGTCCGCCGGTTTTACGCTGGAATTCCAGAATTCGAGCGGAATGACCCGCGCGGAGTTCCTCGATGCCCGCGATGAGTTGCTGCAAATGGCCAATGCCGATCCCCGGCTGACCGGCGTGCGCCTCAGCGACCTCAACGACCTCGCCACGTTGAAAGTGGACGTGGACCAGCAGCGCGTGACTGCGCTGGGCCTGACACCCGCTGACGTGAACGCCACGCTGTCGACCGCATGGGGTGGCCGATACATCAACGACTATATCGAGAATGGCCGCGTCAAGCGTGTCTATGTGCAGGGCGACGCGGAGTTCCGGGCCGATCCCAGCGGCCTGGGCCAATGGTTCGTGCGCGGCTCCGACGGGCAGATGGCGCCGTTCTCCGCCTTCTCGCATATCGGCTGGTCGACGGCTCCTGCCAGTCTCTCGCGCTTTCAGGGCGTGCCCTCGTTCGAGTTTCAGGGGCAGGCGGCATCCGGCGTGAGTTCGGGCGAGGCGATGGACGTGATCGCGGCGCTGGCGGCGAAGATTCCGGGCACCAGCGTCGCATGGTCGGGTGTATCCTATGAAGAGCGTCAGGCGGGCGGTCAGGCGCCGCTGCTCTATGGCCTCTCGCTGCTGGTGGTGTTCCTGTGCCTCGCCGCGCTGTACGAAAGCTGGTCGATCCCGGTCGCGGTGCTGCTGATCGTGCCTTTGGGCCTGATCGGGGCGATCCTGGCGGTCGTGTTCCGGGGCCTCCAGAACGACGTCTATCTGCAGATCGGCCTGCTCACCACCATGGGCCTCGCCGCGAAGAACGGCATCCTGATGATCGAGTTTGCGGAGCAGGCGGAAAAGCAGGGCAAGAGCGTCATCGACTCGGCGCTGGAGGCGGCGCGTATCCGCCTGCGGCCCATTTTGATGACCAGCTTTGCGTTCATCTTCGGCGTGTTGCCGCTCGCCATTGCGACGGGCGCGGGCGCGAATAGCCGTGTCGCCATCGGGACATCAGTGATCGGCGGCATGTTGACGGGCACGGTGCTGGCGATCTTCTACATCCCGCTGTTCTTCGTGCTGGTGCGGCGCGGCGTGCGGGACGGGCTGGCGGCGATGCGGCGGCGCTTTGGCCGGCGGGAGGCGGCGGCATGATGCGGCGTCTTACCCCGTTGCTGCTGGCCTCGGCCCTGTCGGCCTGCTCGCTGGCCCCGCATTATGAGCGCCCGGCGGCCCCGGTTCCGAGTTCCTGGCCGGTGGGTGACGCCTATCTGGCGCAGCAGGAGGCAGGGGTTCCGATCCTGTCCTATCGTGACATCTTCACCGACAGCCGCCTGCAAGCCTTGGTCGAGCAGGCGCTGGTCAACAACCGCGACCTGCGCATTGCCGCTGCGAACCTCGCCGCCGCGCGCGCACAGGTGCGCGTGACCCGCGCCGCGCAATTCCCGGTAATCGGCCTGTCGGGGACGGGCAGCCGCAATGAGGGCGGCACCGGCACCAACACCGCGACGGGCGTCACGACGCAGAGCGTGTCGCGCACCAACTGGGCTATCACCGGCGGAGTCACTGCGTTCGAGCTGGACCTGTTCGGTCGCCTCGCCAATGCGACCGCCGCGGATCGCCAGCGTGCCCTGTCGACGGAGGCAGCGGCGCGGACGGTGCGCCTCAGCCTCGTCGCCGACCTTGCCAATGGCTGGGCGACTTATGCCGCCGATGCCGAACTGCTTCGCATCGCGCAGGATACCGCGACCAGCGCGCGGCGCTCGGTCGATTTGACCAGCGAGCGCCTGAAGGGTGGCATCGCGCCGCGCACCGACCTGCGGCAGGCGGAGCAGGTGCTGGCGACGGCGGAGGCGGATGTCGCCGCGCAGAAGACCGCGCTGGCGCAGGATATCAACCTCCTTCAACTTCTCGTCGGCGCGCCGGTCGAAACCGCGCTGCTGCCCACCAGCCTGGGTGAGGTGCTGCCGTCGGTGGCGACCCTGCCCGCTGGCCTCAGTTCAGAGATATTGCTGCGCCGCCCGGACGTGCTGGAGGCGGAATATAGCCTGCGCGCCGCCAATGCGCAGATCGGGGTCGCGCGGGCGGAGATGTTCCCGCGCATCACGCTGACCGGGCTGTTCGGTTTCGCCAGCAACTCGCTGCGCACCCTATTCGCTTCCGACAGCTTCACCAAGTCGGCCAGTGGTTCGGGCAGTCAGGCGATCTTCTCCGCGGGCGGCGTGCGCGCCGGGGTGGCGGTGAGCAAGGCGCAGCGCGACGCCGCGCTCGCCACCTATGAGAAGGCGATCCAGACGGCGTTTCGCGAAGTGTCCGATGCGCTCGCACGGCAGGGCACGATCGCCGACGAATTGCGCGCCTCCACCGCGCGCGTGACCGCTACTCAGGACACCGCGCGGCTGACCGAGGCGCGCTATCGCGGCGGGGTGGCGAGTTCGCTCGACAACCTCGACGCACAGCGCAGCAACTACAGCGCGCAGCAGCAGGAGATTGCGACGCGGCTGGCCGTCGTCAGCAACCGGGTGGAGGTGTATCGGTCGCTGGGCGGGGATCAGGCGACGGGGATCACCACCCCCTAAAGCTGTCGCAACGCCCGCGCGGGCCGCACGGACATCATCGGGATCGACCCCAGCAGCCCGATGCCGAGCGTCAGCAGCCCGCCCCCGGCCAGTGTCGCCAGCACCACACCCCAGTCGGGCGCCCAGTTGAACGCGAACACCTGAACGATCACGAACCATGCCGCCGCCGTGCCGAGGATCATCGACACCGCCGCCAGCATGATGGCCAGCAGCCCATATTCCAGAGCCTGCGTCCCCAGCACCTGCGCACGGGTCGCGCCAAGTGTTTTCAGGATCACGCTGTCATAGCTGCGCGTCTGGCGTGACGCGGCGATGGCGCCGATCAGCACGGCGATCCCGGCGAGGATGGTGATCGACGCCGCCGCGACGATGGCTCCCGACATCTGGTCGAGCAGCGTGGTGATCTGGCCGACCAGTTCCCCCACGGCAATGACCGATATGCCGGGGAAAGCGCCCAGCAAGGCCGTGGTCATCGCCGTCTCGCGCCCCGGCGTCATGGTGATCGTCGCGGTCAGGCTATGCGGCGCGGTGGCCAGCGCATTGGGTGAGAAGACGAGGACATAGTTGAACCCCATCGTCTCCCAATTGACCTTGCGCAGGGACGCGATGCGCGCGTCGATCTCCCGCCCCAGCACGCTGATGACGAGATGGTCGTCCACGCCGACGCCCAGCGCCTTTGCCTGTTCCGCATCGACGGAGATGAGCGGTGGCCCCTGATAGCCCGTGGGCCACCATTGCCCCGCCACCAGCTCGCTGCCTTCGGGCAGGCGCTCGCTGTAGGTGACGCCGCGCTCGCCGCGCAATATCCATGCGCCTTCGGGGCGTTCCTTCAGGTCCGCGACGCGCTGTCCCTTGAACGCAACGACGGTCCCGCGCAGGGTCGGCACGATATTGAGCTTCGCGCCCCTCGTGCGGCTGTCCACCAGATGCCGGAACGCGCCTTCGCCCGTGGAGGGCAGGTCCAGTATGAACAGGCTCGGCGCCTTCTTCGGCACGGTCTTCGCGATTTCCGCATCGAGGCTGGTCTGGATGCCCGCCAATGTCACGAACAGGGTGAGCGCGAGGCCGAGCGCCACGACCAGCGCGGAGGTCTGCGCGCCGGGGCGGTAGAGATTGGCGACGGCGAGGCGGAGCAGCGGGCGGCGCGGGCGAGGAACGCGGCGGGCGACCACGCTCACCGCCTTGCCCAGCGCGAGCAGCAGCAGGAGCACCGCCGCCGTCGCGCCCAGCACGGCGGCGGAGAACAGAGGCTCGCGCGCGGTCAGCAGGACGACCGCGACCAGCAGTGCGCCCGCCAGTGCGACCCATATGCGGCTGCGCGTGTCGGACGTGCGCGTCGGATCGACAGTCGCACGAAAGATCGCGGCGGCTGGCTCCGTCCGCGCACGGGCCAGCGGCGGCAGGGTGAAGATCAGCGCGATGAGCAGGCCGTAGAGAGCACTCGTCGCCAGCGGCACGACATGGAGGTGGAAGCCCGGCTGCACCGGCAAAACATCCCCCGCCAGCGCGATGATGAGCGGCGGCGTCACCGCGCCCACGCCAAGGCCCAGCACGATCGCCAGCGCCGCCACTGCGCCCAGTTGCAACAGATAGATGCGCTCGATGTCGGCGGAGGTCGCGCCCAGCACCTTCATCGTGGCGAGGCTGCCGCGCTTGAGGGTGAGGTAGGAACCCACGCCATTGCTGACACCGATGCCCGCGACGATCAGCGCGGTCAGGCCGATGAGCGACAGAAATTGCCCCATGCGCTCGATGAAGCGATTGGTGCCCGGCGCGGCACGGTCGCGGTCCTTATACTCCCACCCTTCGGCGGCGTGGCGCTTTTCGAGGCCCTCGCGCACTGCCTGCGCATCCTGACCGATGGGCAGGCGGATGCGATATTTGCTGCCGAACAGGCTGCCCGGCTGGATCAACTGCGTGGCGCGCAGCCCCTCCATGGACACGAGCGCCACGGGACCGAGGGTGAAGCCCTCTCCCACGCGATCCGGCTCGTTCGCGATGATGTCCGCAATGGTGAAGACGGCCTGACCATAGCGCAGCCGGTCGCCGGGCCGCACGCCCAGCCGCTCGGCGAGGGCGGGGCCGATCAGTATCTGCGATGGGGACAGCGGCTTGTAGCGACCGTTCTGCAGCGCCAGCGTGCCAAAGAGCGGATAGGCTTTGTCCACGCCCTTCAACTCGGTCAGCACGGCGTTGGAGCCGCCCTCCGCCCGCTGCGCCATGGCGCGCATGCGGATCGTCTCGCTGAACGCGCCGAGCCGTTCCAGTTCCCGGCGGTGGGCGGGGTCCAGTTCGCGCTGGGTCATCTCCACCTGAATGTCGCCGCCGAGGATGGTCTGGCCACGCGCCGCAATCTCGCCGGTGATGGAGGCGGTCAGGCTGCCGATGGCGGCCAGCGTCGCCACGCCCAGGAACAGGCAGAGGAACAGCAGGCGCAAACCCCGAAAGCTCGCATGCAGGTCGCGCCGCGCGATGCGCCAGCTTGGCGCCCAGCCCAAAGTGCTCAAGGGCGGCGCTCCGCCACGATATGGCCGTCGCGCATTTCCACGATCCGGTCGCAGCGTTCGGCAAGGCCGGGATCATGGGTGATGATGAGCAGGGTCGCGCCCGCCGTCTGCTGGCGGGTGAACAGCAGGTCGATGATCGACACGCCGGTCGCGGCGTCGAGATTGCCGGTCGGCTCGTCCGCAAACACGATATCCGGGTCCGGGGCCATGGCGCGGGCGATGGCGACGCGCTGCTGCTCGCCGCCCGAAAGCTGCGCGGGATAATGGTTGAGCCGATGGTCGAGGCCGACCGCCTGCAACTCTGCCTCCGCGCGGGCGAAGGCGTCGGCATGGCCCGCCAGTTCCAGCGGCACGGCGACGTTCTCTATTGCCGTCATGGTGGGGAGGAGGTGGAAGCTTTGCAGGATGATGCCGATCCGTCCCCGCCGCGCACGGGCCAGCGCATCCTCGCCCAGCGTGCCATAGTCCACGCCCGCCACGGTCACAGCCCCGCCGCTGGCGCGTTCGAGGCCGGAGAGCACCGCCATCAGCGAGGACTTGCCGGAGCCCGATGCACCGAGGATGGCGAGGGTCTCCCCCTTTTCAATGTCGAGGTCGACCCCCTTCAATATCTCCGTCGTGCCGAGCGAGAGGGTGACATTGCGCGCGCGGATCGCAATATGGGTGTCGTCAACGGTCGCGTGCATGAAAAGGGGTTGCTCCTTGAGCGGAAGATTTCGGCAATATGGGGCGTCGCTGCTGCTTGTCCAACTGCTGCTGGCCTGTTCGCCCGATCCGGCGGGGCAGGGGAATGCGTCCAATGGTGGTGCGGCGCAGAATGTCGCGACACCAGCGCCCTCCAACGCGACGATCCCCGCAGATGCCAAACTGGTCGTGGCTTTCGGGGACAGCCTCTATGCGGGATACAGCCTCGGCCCGACCGAGGGTTTTGCGCCGGTCCTGGAAAAGGCGCTGGTGGCCAGGGGCATCAAGGCGCGCGTGTTCAACGCGGGCGTGTCCGGCGACACCAGTACGGACGGTCGGGGGCGGCTGGCCTTCACGCTCGACGGCCTGCCGCGCAAGCCGGACCTCGTACTGGTGGGGCTGGGCGGCAATGACATGCTGCGCGGGCTGGGGCCGGAGATGACGCGGGAGAATCTCGACGCGATCCTCGGCGATTTGAAGACGCGGGGGATTCCCGCGATGCTGACGGGCATGATGGCCTCGCCCAATATGGGGCCGGATTATGCGGCGAAGTTCAATCCCATCTATACCGATCTGGCGAAGAAATACGCCGTGCCGCTCTATCCGTTCTTTCTCGCCGGGGTGATCGGGCATCGCGACCTGCAACTGCCGGACGGCATTCACCCCAATCCCAAGGGGGTGGCGATCGTGGTGGATAAACTTGCGCCGGCGGTGGTGGGGACGTTGGGGAAGTAGGCGCCACTATAAGAAAGTGCGGCCCTTCGACAAGCTCAGGACGAACGGATTTCTCAGTTCACCCCGCCGCCTCAGCCTCCGCGATCAACGTTGCGCGGATCTTGTGCTTCAGCACCTTGCCCGCGTCATTCTTGGGCAGGGAGGGCCAGATTTCCACGCGCTCCGGTATCTTGAAACGCGCCACGCCCTTGGCGTCGAGCCAGCCGAGTACCGCCTTCACATCGGGCGCGGGTTCGCTGCCTTGCACGATCACCGCGCAGGCCTGTTCGCCGGTGCGCTCGTGCGGCAGGCCGACGATGGCGATTTCCGCGATGCCGGGATGTTCGATCAGGATATCCTCGATCTCCTTGGGCGCGATATTCTCGCCGAAGCGGATGATGATGTCCTTCTTGCGCCCCTCGACCACGACATAGTCGCCGTCGATCAGCCGCCCGGTGTCGCCGGTGCGGTAGAAGCCGTCCGCGTCGAACACCGACGCCTCCTGATCCGGGTGCATGTAGCCGACCAGCATCTGCGGCCCGCGCGCGAGGATCTCGCCATCCTCGGCGATCTGCACGGTCGCGATGCCGACGCGGCCATCGGTGTCGGCGGCGTGATCGAGGTCGTTTCGATTGGGCGCGCCGACCGTCGTCACCGGCACCTCCGTCGAGCCATAGACGCGCGTGACCGCGGTGTGGGTGAGATAGTCGGACGCCTCGCGGATGATCGATGGGGGCACGGATGCGCCGCCGCAGATGAAGACTTTCAGGTCGGGCAGGACGGTGTCCGCCGCCTTTGCCGCGCTGAGTAGCTGTTCGAGGAACGGGGTGGCGCCAGCGAGGTGGGTGACGCGGCGGTCGATCATGATCTTCACGCCCTCCTCCGGATACCACTGATCCATCAGGATGACGCTGGTGCCGAGCAGCAACGGCATCTCGAACGCATAGATGGACCCGCCAATATGGCTGATCGGCGAGGGGACGAGGAAGCGGTCGCCCGGCGCGGCGTGCCAGTGCTGGCCGATCTGGCGGATCAGTGCGTGGAGCGAGTTGTGGGTGTGCAGCACGCCCTTGGGGCTGCCCGTCGTGCCCGACGTGTACATGATCATCCGCACCGCCTCTGCATCGAGGACGGGGAGGTTGCGGGGCTCCACGCCGTCGAACAGCGCGGTATAGGCGGTATGCGGCCCCGCATCACCGCGCAGCACGACCACCTCCGGCGGCGTGTCCATCGCCTCCGTCACGCGCGCCAGCATCGCGGCATAGTCATGCTTGCGGAAGCTTTCGGGGATGAAGATCATCCGGCTGTCCACATCCTTGAGCAGGAAGCCCAGGTCATGGTCGCGCAGGGACGGCAGCACCGGATTGGCCACCATGCCCGCCAGCGTCGCACCGAGGTAGATTTCCGCCGCCTCATACCAGTTGGGCAGCATGAAGCTGATGACGCTGCCGACTTTCATCCGCGCCAGCATGGCATGGGCGAGGGTGGTGGCGCGGGCGAGCAGGGTTGCGGCGGTCAGTTCCACCGTGCCCTCGGTCACGATCACGCGGTCGGGGTCCGTCGCCACCGCCTGGCGCAGCGCATCGGCCAGCGTTTCCTTCACCCACCAGCCGTCGCGATAGGCGGCGTCCGCGCGATCCTGATCCCAGCGGATCGAGCGACCCTGAACGATGCGGCGACCTTCTACGCCTGTCTGATCGCCGCTGCTGGTCATCATTCCCGTCCCTTGGTCATCAATGCTGTTCACTTGGGGCCAAGCCGTATCGCTCCTGCGGGCCAAGTACAATGACCGAGAGGCGGTGACAGTCGCCATCCCGTCCGGGCGATGCCAAGCCTATTTCGATCAGGGCAGCGCTTGGCCTATAGCGGGCGAAGTCCTGCGCGCCGCAGGGGATGAAGGGGAAGCCGTGTGACAATTGCCGAGCGTTTCGCGTCGATCCATGCCCATGGCTTCGTGCGGCTGGCCTGCGCGACCCCGGCGGCGAGCGTGGGGGACGTGACCGCCAATTGCGACGCGATCGTGGCGCAGGCGCGGACGGCGGCGGAGGAGGGGGCGGATCTGGTCCTCTATCCCGAACTCAGTCTCTCCTCCTACGCCATCGACGACCTGTTGCTGCAGGATGCGCTGCTGGACGCGGTGGAGATGGCGGTGGGGCGGCTGGTCGAGGCGAGCCGCGACCTCGCCCCTGTGCTGCTGGTCGGCGCGCCGCTGCGCCGGGCGGGACGGCTGTATAATTGCGCGCTCGTCATTGCGCGCGGGCGGCTGCTGGGTGTGGTGCCCAAGAGCCATTTGCCCAATTACCGGGAATATTATGAGAAGCGGTGGTTCGCTTCGGGGGCTGGCCTCTCCAGCCTGTCGATAAGCGTCGCCGGGGTGGAGGCGCCCTTCGGCACCGACTTGATCTTTGCCGCCCGCGACCTGCCCGACTTCATCTTTCATGCGGAAATCTGCGAGGATTATTGGGCGCCGCTGCCGCCTTCCACCCATGGCGCGCTCGCGGGGGCGTTGATCCTGTGCAACCTGTCGGCGTCGAACATCACGATCGGCAAGGCGCGGGAGCGGGCGTTGCTGTCCGCCGCGCAGTCGGCGCGCTGCATCGCGGCCTATGCCTATAGCGCGGCGGGAGCGGGGGAGAGCACCACCGACCTTGCGTGGGACGGGCAGGCGATCGTGCATGAGATGGGCGAGATGCTGGCCGAGTCCACGCGCTTTGGCGACGATCCCGAAATCATCTACGCCGATGTCGACGTGCAGCGGCTGCGGTTGGAGCGGATGCGCAACGGCACGTTCAACGATAGCGCGGCGATGGCGGGACACCCGGAGACGCGCTTTCGTCGCGTCGCTTTCGACTACCGACCGCCGTTCAGCGATGTGGGATTCCGCCGCGCGGTGCGGCGCTTCCCGTTCGTGCCCGACGATGCGACGCGGCTGGACGAGGATTGTTACGAGGCGTTCAATATCCAGGTGGAGGGACTTGCGAAGCGCCTTCGCGCGACCGGCGGCAGGCATTTCGTCATCGGCATATCGGGCGGCCTCGATTCCACCCATGCACTGATCGTCGCGGCCAAGGCGTGCGACCGCATGGGCCTCCCCCGCACCGCCATCCTCGGTTACACCATGCCCGGTTTCGCGACGGGCGAGGATACGAAGGCGAACGCATGGGCGCTGATGAACGCGCTGGGCATCACCGCCGGTGAGATCGACATCCGTCCCGCCGCGCGGCAGATGCTGGCCGACATGGGCCACCCCTTTGCGGACGGCGAGCCGGTCTATGACGTGACGTTCGAGAATGTGCAGGCGGGGCTGCGCACCGACTATCTCTTCCGCCTTGCCAATCATCATGGCGGGATGGTGGTGGGGACGGGCGACCTCAGCGAGCTGGCGCTGGGCTGGTGCACCTATGGCGTGGGCGACCAGATGAGCCATTATGCCGCCAATTGCGGTGTGCCCAAGACGCTGATCCAGTACCTCATCCGCTGGTGCGTCGTAACGGACCAGTTCGACGGGGAGACGCACCGCATATTGCAGGCGATCCTCGACACGGAAATCTCGCCCGAACTGGTGCCTGCCGACGCGAGCGGTGCAATCCAGAGTACGGAGGCGAAGATCGGCCCCTATGCGCTGAACGACTTCTTCCTGCATTATGTCGTGCGCCATGGGCTGCCGCCGTCGAAGATCGCGTTTCTGGCATGGCATGCGTGGCGGGACGCGGCGGCGGGCGAATGGCCGGTCGCTTTCCCGGATGCGAAGAAGGTCGGTTACGACCTGCCCGTCATTCGCGAGTGGCTGGAGAAATTCCTGTTCCGCTTCTTCCAGATCAGCCAGTTCAAGCGGTCCGCCATACCCAACGGGCCGAAGGTGTCGCCGGGTGGATCGCTGTCGCCCCGCGGCGACTGGCGGGCGCCGTCGGACGGGACGGCGCGCCTGTGGCTGGAGGAACTGGAGCGGGGGGTGCCTAAGGGATAGCGGTTTCCGCCACCTCGTCCGTATGCACGGCAAAGCGCGAGAGGATATGTGGCCCAAAGCTGGTGGTGAGCGCCGTATCGGTCGCGTCGCGGCCGCGCGCCATTAGGATGCGTCCGATGCGCGGCTGGTTGTGGCGCGCGTCGAACACATGCCAGTCGCCGCCCAGATACGCCTCGAACCACGCCGAAAAATCCATCGGCGCGTCGGAGGCGGGCACGCCGATGTCGCCCAGATAGCCGGTGCAATAGCGGGCGGGGATATTCATGCAGCGGCATAGCGTCACGGCCAGATGGGCAAAGTCCCGGCACACGCCGCGCTGCTCCTGATAGGCCTCCCACGCCGTCCGGTTCGACCGGGCGTAGTGATAGCCGAATTCGATATGGCCGTGGACAAAGGCGGCGATCTCCTGCACCCGCGACCATCCCGCCGGTATGTGGCCGAAGAGGGACCATGCGGTTTCGGAAAGCCGGTCCGTCTCGCAATAGCGGCTGCCAAGTAGATAGAGCAGCACGTCGTCGGGCAAATCCTCGATCGCATGCTGCTGTGCATCGGGCGTGGCGCGGTCGGGCGTGCCATCGTCCGCGATGGTGAAGTCGCAGGACAGCGTCAGCCCGCCCGCCGGGACAGTCACGCGCGAGCAGGCGTTCCCATAGGGATCGATATAGTCGTAGATCGGCACCTCCGGCTCCGTCAGTATGCGGTGCGGGGTCGCGAGATCCTTGTTGCGGGACGGGTGAATGCTGAGCATCGCCAACATGGGCGTCGGCGCGTCGCACTCGAACCTCATGTCATATCCGGCGCGAATCAACATTCATCAACTCCTTGTGCGTGTGTGACGGATTTTGCAGCTCGGCGCCTTGATCCACGTAAATGTCGACCGAAACGTCCATGCCCTGATAGCTGCCGGGAAAGCCTGCCCAGGTGCCGGAGATGGGCACGGCCTGATAGATGTCGCGCGCGATGGCGACGCGGATAAGTCCTTCGGTGCCGACGATGTCGTTGGTCGGATCGAACTCCACCCAGCCGGAGCCGGGGAGGTAGACGCGGACCCACGCATGGGTATTGCCCCCGCCGGTGATGCGCCGCCGCCCGCTGGGGCTGTAGACATAGCCCGACACGAAACGCGCGGCGAGGCCGAGCGCCCGCACCGCCTCGATCATCAGCATGGCATAGTCGCGGCAGGTGCCCTTGCCCCGGTCCAGCGTCTCCAGCGGCGTCTGCGTGCCCTTTTGCTGGCGCGAGACATAGGTGAACTCCCGCTTGATCGCGGATGTCATGTCGGTGAGGATTTCCAGCGTGCTCTTCTTGCCGTCCTTCGCCACGAAGCGGTTCGCCCAATTGTCGATGCGGCGAAGAGGGTCGAGATGTTGCCGCTCTATCGACCGCAACAGGTCGGGCATTTCCTCCGACGCATAGGTGAAGGGGTAATAGCGGGCGTAATCCTCGACATGGACGTCCTGCAATTCGATGGGATTGTGCAGGACGCGCGCGCGGCTTTCGATGCGCAGTTCCGTCGCCCGCTTGCGGAACGTCGCGATCGCCACGGAGTTGCCGAACACATCATGGAGCCAGCGTATCTCGCTCGGCTCCGGGTCGATGACGAGCGAGGCGTCGATAAGATGCTGGTCGAAGCTTTCGCCGGGGCGCAGCATCAACCGATGCTCGCCAAAGGATGCAGGCTGGCTGTAGCGATAGGTGGTGATATGGGTCAGGTTCACAAATGGCATGGGGTGCCCCGGAGGTCATGAGCATGCGGCATAGGCAGCCCTTGCTCGGCGCGGTCGATCCGCCTGCCGTTCGGGTGACTAACCCCGGCGGGCGGTCATCGTTCCTTTTGCTGGGTGATCATGCCGGTAATGCGGTTCCGGCGGCGCTGGACGCGCTGGGCCTCGGCGCGGCCGAGCTTGCGCGCCATATCGGCTGGGACATCGGTGTGGCGGGGCTGGGGCGGATGCTAGCGGAGCGGCTGGATGCGGTGTTCATCGAGCAACATTATTCGCGGCTGGTCGTGGACTGCAATCGCGCGCCGGATCGCGAGGATGCGATGGCGGCGCGGAGCGACGGTACGATCGTCCCCGGTAATGCGGTGCTGGATGGACCCGCGCGGGAGGCGCGGCTGGCCGCGATCCACCGGCCCTATCAGACGGCGATAGCGGAGGCGCTGGCGGCGCGGGACGCGGAGGGCCGCGAGACGATCCTGATCGCCTTGCACAGCTTCACTCCGGTCATGGCCGGGGAAGCGCGGCTATGGGATGTCGGCGTGTTGCACGATGGCCGGGAGGATGGCTTTGCGCTGGCTGTTCTGGACCGGTTGCGTGCGCAGTCGGCTCTGGTGGTCGGGGACAACGAGCCCTATCGGATGGATGAGACGGATTACACCCTGCCCATCCACGCCTATCCGGCGCATCGCCGCTATGTGGAGATGGAGGTGCGGCAGGACCATCTGGCCGACGCTGCCGGGCAGGTGCGATGGGCAGGGATATTGGCGGCGGTCTTTGCGGCGGCGCTGCGCTGAACAGGGGGACGGGATCAATGGGCCTGCATGGCTGCATCGAAGCGGGCGGGACCAAGTTCGTCGTCGGCCTTGTCACCGGCGCGGGCGAGATACTGGCAAGCGAGCGCATCGCCACGACGCAGCCCGCCGAAACGCTGGGCGCGGTGATCGGCTGGCTGACCGAGGCGGCGCGGGACCATGGTGCGTTTGCGGGGATCGGCATTGCGAGCTTTGGTCCGGCGGGCGTCCACAGGGATGGGCCGGATTGGGGCTTCATCACCTCCACCCCCAAGCCGGGATGGCGCGATACGGATGTGGCGGGGCCGCTGGGCCGGGCATTCGGCGCGCCGGTCGGGTTCGACACGGATGTCGATGCGGCGGCCATGGCGGAGTATCGCTGGGGCGCGGCGCAGGGGGAGCGGGTTGCCGCCTATGTCACGCTGGGCACGGGTATCGGCGGCGGCGTGGTGATCGACGGACGACCGCTCCATGGCCGCACGCACCCGGAGATGGGGCATATCGCGGTGCGCCGTGATCCGGCGGATGCGGGCTTTGCGGGGATTTGCCCCTTTCACGGCGACTGCCTCGAAGGGCTGGCGAGCGGGCCTGCGATTGTCGCGCGCTGGGGCGCGTCGCTGTCCGACCTGCCGGGGGATCATCCCGGCCATGGCCTGATCGCGCGCTATGTGGCGCAGCTTTGCGTGGCGCTGGAGGCGATGCTGTCACCGGGCCGCATCGTCATCGGTGGCGGGGTGGCGCAG
>DASVNT010000022.1:0-3864 GCA_036383715.1 Sphingobium sp.
CCGCCAACAAGGCGCTGCTCGCCAAGCACGGTCTGAAGCTCGCCAGGGCCGCCGAAAAGCATGGCGGTGCGCTGAATTACGAGGCAGCGGTCGGCGCTGCGATCCCTGTCGTCAAGACCCTGCGCGAGGGCCTCACCGGCACCGGCATCAACCGCGTCTACGGCATTCTCAACGGCACCTGCAATTACATCCTGACCCGGATGGAGCAGGAGGGCCTGTCGTTTGCCGAATGCCTGAAGGATGCGCAGCGGCTCGGTTATGCCGAGGCCAATCCATCCTTCGACGTCGACGGCCACGACACCGCGCAGAAGCTTGCGATCCTCGCCAGCCTCGCCTTCGGCACGAAGGTTGCACAGAGCGCGGTCTATGTCGAAGGCATCTCCTCGATCGCGCCGGAAGACCTGCGCGCCGCCGAGGAACTCGGCTATCGAGTCAAATTGCTTGGGGTAGCGGTGCGGACGGCGAAGGGGATCGAGCAGCGCGTGCATCCGACCATGGTGCCGAAATCGTCCTCGATTGCTCAGGTGATGGGCGTCACCAACGCCGTGACCATCGACGGCGAGGGCATTCCGGCCATCACGCTGGTGGGGCCGGGCGCAGGCGGCGCGGCCACCGCCTCCGCCGTGGTCGCCGACATCATCGACGTGGCGCGCGACGAATATGGCCCCGCCTTCGCCATGCCCGCCGAGTGGCTGCAACGGCAGGTCAAAGCGGACGCGGGCCAGCGCGTCGGACGCAGCTATCTGCGCCTGCGCGTACAGGATCGCCCCGGCGTCCTCGCGGAGATCACCGCCGCGATGCGCGATGCCGGTGTCTCCATCGAAAGCCTGATCCAGCGCGGGCCGGAGGGTACGGAGGGCGTGCTGGTCGCGATCGTCACCCATGCGACCGAACAGGCTCGGATCGACGACAGCTTCCGACGCATGGCCGGATCGGACAGCCTGATCGAAGCCCCGATGGTGATGCATATCCTCGACTGATTTCCGCGATCCATCTCGACTTTATCGCGTTGCTCGCTTATCGGGCGGGCAACAAGATAGTGCAGAGGATTACACCACCATGGTCACGCCCAGCTCCGTTCTCGCCAGTTCGGTTCTCGACCGCGTGCTCGTGCTGGAAATGGTCCGCGTGACGGAGGCAGCGGCGATCGCAGCCTCCAGGCTGATCGGACGTGGAGACGAAAAGGCTGCGGACGCCGCCGCCGTGCAGGCCATGCGCCTCGCCTTCAACGACCTGGATATCGACGGCACTGTCGTCATCGGTGAAGGCGAACGCGACGAAGCCCCGATGCTGTACATCGGCGAGAAGGTCGGCGGCGCGCCGGGCAAGGGCCCGGAGATCGACATCGCACTCGACCCGCTAGAGGGCACCACCATCACGGCAAAGGCCGGTCCCAACGCGCTGGCGGTGCTGGCAGCGGCGGAAAAAGGCGGCCTGCTCAACGCTCCCGACGTCTATATGGAGAAGCTGGCCGTCGGCCCCGGCTATCCCGACGACATCATCGACCTCAACAAGTCGGTTAAGGAGAATGTCGCGGCCGTCGCAGGCGCCAAGGGCGTGAAGCCCGAAGACATCATCGTCTGCGTCCTCGACCGCCCGCGCCATGAAAAGCTGATCACGGAACTGCGCGCCATCGGGTGCGGCATCATGCTGATCCCCGACGGCGATGTGGCGGGCGTGATCGCGACCACCAACCCCGATACGACCATCGACATGTACATGGGCTCAGGCGGCGCGCCGGAAGGCGTGCTGGCGGCGGCGGCGCTGCGCTGCGTGGGTGGGCAGTTCAAGGGTCGCCTGCTGTTCCGCAACGAGGACGAGAGATCGCGTGCCCGCAAATGGGGCATCACCGACCTCGACAAGATCTACGACCTGAAGGAACTGGCCAAGGGCGACTGCATCTTTGCCGCGACCGGGGTGACGGACGGTTCGTTGCTGTCGGGCGTCAAGCGCCTGCCGGGCGGCAAGATGACGACGGAAAGCGTGGTGATGCGCGCCTCCTCCGGCACCGTCCGCTGGGTCCGGGGCGAACATCGCACCGACATACGCAACTGATCCTGTCACTGTCCCGCCCGGCCCTTACTGAAAAGGCCGGACGCTAAACCCTATGGCAACGATATCCATGGCATTCCGCATGGTTCGATCAGCACCGGGTAGCCGGGCCGATTCGGCACTGACAGGGATGAGGACGACATGGCGGGATATGTGATCCGTTTTGATGCTGCCCGCGGGTTTCTCACCTGCAGCATCTCCAGCGTGATCTCCGATGCGGAGGTAACGTTGCTGTGCGCGGACCTCGACCGGGGGCTGACAGACGCCCGCACACGTGGAACGCTGCGCCTGCTGTGGGATCATCGCGGTCAGTCCGTGATCGTGGATGGACGCGCGGAAAAATTGCTGGCCGTCTGGAAGCGCCATTGCCGGGAAGGAGATCGCATCGCGATCCTCGTCTCCAACAGTCTCGACAAGGTTCAGGGCAAGCCGGTCACGGCGGAAGAAGCCGCGTTTTTCATGTCGGAGAATGCCGCCCATACCTGGCTGGGCATCGGCGCGGCGCAGGCCGCCTGAGCGGTCGGCCCTGCGTCATTATCCCCGACATGATAAAGGCCGCGCGGGTGTCCGCGCGGCCTTTATCATTCCATTCCGCAATAACGACGGTGCAGAGCGTCAGTTCGCCCGACCATAGGCCGTGATCAGTTCCACCTCGGCCTTGTCGCCCAGCACGACGCCGACGCGCTGGTGCAGGCCCTTGGGCTCCACGTCCATGATCGGGATGAAGCCATTGGTCGCCGCGCCGCCAGCCTGCTCGATCAGATAGCTCATCGGATTGGCTTCATACATCAGGCGCAGCTTCGCCTTGTTCTCGGCCCGGTTGTCGGCGGGGTACAGGAAGACGCCGCCGCGCTTCAGAATGCGATGCACGTCCGCCACCATGGAGGCAGTCCAGCGCATGTTGTAATCCTTGCCGCACGGCCCCGCCGCACCCTCGACCCGCTCGTCGATATAGCGGGCGATGCCGGGCGACCACTGGCGGCGGTTCGACATGTTGATCGCGAACTCGCACTTGCCCTGCGGCATCTGCATGTTGGCGTCGGTCATCAGCCATGCACCGACTTCGCGGTCCAGCGTGAATTCGAACACGCCCGTGCCGACCGACAGCACCAGCAGCGTCTGCGGTCCGTAGATGGCATAGCCGGCGGCGACCTGCTGGCGACCGTCCTGCAGGAAGTCCTCCTCCGTCACGTCGCGCCCCGCCACGCCGTCGGGCGCCTTCAGCACGGAGAAGATGGTGCCGACCGACAGATCGACGTCGATGTTGCTGGACCCGTCGATGGGGTCGAACAGCATGAGGTACTCGCCCTTGGGATAGCGGTTGGGAACGGGGTAGATGGTTTCCATCTCCTCCGACGCCATGGCGGCCAGGTGCCCGCCCCATTCATTAGCGTCGAGGATGAATTCGTTGGCGATCACGTCCAGCTTCTTCTGGACCTCGCCCTGGATATTCTCGCTGTCTAGACTGCCCAGCACTTCACCCAGAGCGCCCTTGCCGACCGAATGGCTGACCGTTTTGCAGGCGCGCGCCACCGTCTCGATCAGCAGGCGCAGTTCGGACGGGAGGGCGTTTGCGTTGCGTTGCTGCTCGATGAGAAAACGGGTGAGAGTGGTGCGCTTCATGGAAACCTCGTACCGAATCTGGGATGGCTGCCTCCGTTTGGTGCGGTGCAGCGAAAGGTGCAAGGCTGTTAAGCCAAGTTACGCGCGCGTTTCACCCAATATCCGCAAAACTCAGGGCTTGATGCGATAGCCGGTCTTGAAGATCCACGCAGTCACGCCGATGCCCAGCAACAGGAAAAGGCCCGTCAT
>DASVNT010000023.1:0-2465 GCA_036383715.1 Sphingobium sp.
CTGATCCGGCGTCAGCACCGGGTCACAGCGCCTTCCAGATGTCGGTCGCATATTCCCTGATGGTCCGGTCCGAAGAGAACCATCCCATCCGCGCCACATTGTGGATCGCCATTTTCGACCATTGCGCCTGATCCCCCCACAACGCATCAACATGACGTTGCGCCGCAGAATAGCTATCAAAATCTGCGGCCACCATGAACCAGTCATGATCGTAGATACCGCTCACCAGATCCTTGTAGCGATTTGGATCATCCGGCGAGAACACGCCGCTCGCGATCGCGTCCAGCGCCTGCGCCAGTTCACGGCTCTGCGCGATCACCTCGCGCGGGTTGTAGCCATTGGCCCGCCGCTCATTCACCTGCGCGGCGGTGAGGCCGAAGATCACGATATTCTCTTCGCCCACATGGTCGCGCATTTCGACATTCGCGCCGTCCAGCGTGCCGATCGTCAGCGCGCCATTGACCGCGAACTTCATGTTCCCCGTGCCCGAAGCCTCCATGCCCGCCGTCGATATCTGTTCGGAAAGGTCCGCCGCCGGGATCATCATCTCGGCCATGGAGACGTTGTAATTGGGCACGAACTGCACCTTTAGCAGCCCCTGCACCGCCGGGTCGTGATTGACCGCCCGCGCCACGTCCCCGGCCAGCTTGATGATGAGCTTGGCGTTATGGTAGCTCGACGCCGCCTTGCCGCCGAACAGCTTGACGCGCGGCGCCCAGTCCCGCTCCGGATGCGAACGGATCTGGTCGTAGAGCGACACCGCCTCGACGATGTTGAGCAGCTGGCGCTTATATTCGTGGATGCGCTTGATCTGGATGTCGAACAGCGCCGACGGATCGATCCGCGCATTGACCCTCTGCCGCAACAGGTCGGAAAGCGCCGCCTTGTTCGCCCGCTTCACCGCGACGAACTTCTCCCGGAACCCGCGGTCGTCGGCGAACCGGTCCAGCTCCCGCAGCGCTTCGGGATCATCCATGAACCTGTCGCCGATCGCCTCGCGGATCAGCTCGAACAGGCCATGATTGCACTGCATCAGCCAGCGGCGGAAAGTGACGCCATTGGTCTTGTTGTTGATCCGTGCCGGATAGAGCCGGTGGAAATCGGCGAACACCGTCTCCTTCATCAGGTCGGTGTGCAGCGCCGACACGCCGTTGACGCTGTGCGATCCGGCGAAGGCCAGATTACCCATCCGCACCCGCCGCTCGCCGCCCTCGTCAATCAGCGAGATCGCGCCGATCGCCCGGTCATCGAAATGCCCCGACCGCCGCGCCTCGGCCAGCAGCAGGCTGTTCACCGCATAGACGATCTGCATATGGCGGGGCAGCATCCGCTCGAACAGCGGCACCGGCCAGCTTTCCAGCGCCTCGGGCAGCAGCGTATGGTTG
This sequence comes from Sphingobium sp., assembly GCA_036383715.1. Lineage (GTDB taxonomy): Bacteria > Pseudomonadota > Alphaproteobacteria > Sphingomonadales > Sphingomonadaceae > Sphingobium. The sequence continues at coordinate 1,386 of DASVNT010000023.1, forward strand.
GTATAGCTGAACGTCCGCCGCGTCAGCTCCCACGCCTCGTCGAAATCCAGCCCATGATCGTCGAGGAAGATACGCATCAACTCGGCCACCGCCACCGCCGGATGCGTGTCGTTCAGCTGGATCGCCGCCTTGTCCGGCAGCGTCCGGATATCGCCGAAATACTGGATATGCCGCCGCACAATGTCCTGCAACGATGCCGACGAGAAGAAATATTCCTGCCGCAGCCGCAATTCCTGCCCCGCCGGCGAACTGTCCGCCGGATAGAGCACCCGCGTCAGCGCCTCGGCGCGATTACTTTCCGCCAGCGCGCCCAGATGGTCGCCCGCGTTGAACTTGTCGAGCAGGATCGGGTCGATCGGCTGCGCCTCCCACAGCCGCAGCGTGTTGACCCGCTTGCCCCGCCAGCCGACGATCGGCGTGTCATAGGGGGTCGCGATCACGCGCTCCGTCGGCCGCCAGTGCATCTGGTGAAGCCCGGCGTCGTCACCCTCGGCCGGGTCCACCCGTCCGCCAAAGCCGATCTCGTAGCTCGCCTCGCGCCGTTCGAACTCCCACGGATTGCCGTGCGCCAGCCACGTCTCGGGCAGTTCCACCTGCCAGCCGTCGGAAATCTCCTGCCGGAACATGCCGTTCACATAGCGGATGCCATAGCCATAGGCGGGCACGTCCACCGTCGCCATGCTCTCCATGAAACATGCCGCCAGCCGTCCCAGCCCGCCATTGCCCAGCGCCGCGTCCGGCTCCAGCGCCGCGATCACGTCCAGTTCGACGCCCAGCGAATCGAGCGCCGCCTGCACGTCGTCCAGCATCTCCATGTTGGACGCCGCGTCGCGCATCAGCCGCCCGATCAGGAATTCCAGGCTCAGATAATAGACCCGCCGCCCCTGCTGCTCATAGGTCTTCTGGGTGGAAGCGATCCACGCGTCGATCACCCGGTCACGGATCGACAGGATGACGGCATAGAGCCAGTCATGCGGCTTGGCCGCTTCGGCGTTCTTGCCGATGCGATAGGTCAGCCGTTCGACGATTTCATGGGCAAGGACCTGCGGATCGACCTGCCGAGGCGCGGGCTTGGGAAGG
>DASVNT010000024.1:0-68579 GCA_036383715.1 Sphingobium sp.
GCGGGAGAAGGTGCAATAATGGCAATAGTCCCGGCACAGCTTGGTGAGCGGAATGAACACCTTGGGCGAATAGCTCTGCACCAGCCCGTGCCCGGCATCACGCACACCCCGCGCCTCCGCCAGCAGCGCGTCGAGCGGCGCCTCAAGCAGGTGATCGCGAAGAGCGGGGTCGGGACGCGGGGCCGTCATCACGGCAACGCCTGCCGGTCGTGCGACCGGGTCATGATCGATGGATGTGTACAAAGGCCGTTTCACTCTCCCGACTTTCCCCTAAAGACTCAGCATTATTCGGAGAGCAGTTCAATGATTCAAATAGAGGCGGTGCCGGGCATCGGGGAAGTGGCGCCGGGGTCCGATATCGGCGCATTGCTGGCCGATGCGCTGACCCCGACGGACCCGCAAAACGGGGATATTCTGGTGGTCACGTCCAAGATCGTGTCGAAGGCGGAGGGACGGCGCGTGTCGCTGAACGCTGTCGAACCAGGACCGCGCGCCGTCGAAATCGCCGGGACGATTGGCAAGGATGCCCGCCTCGTCGAACTGGTTCTGCGGGACTCCACCGACGTCGTCCGCATGGCGCGCAATGTCCTGATCACCCGGCACAAACTCGGCCTCGTCATGGCGAACGCGGGCATCGACGCCTCCAATATCGGTACGGATGCCGCCGATCAGGTGCTGTTGCTGCCGGAAGACCCGGACAGGTCCGCCGCCGCGATCCGCGCCGCGCTGAAGGACCGGCTGGGCGTCGATATCGGCGTGATCCTGTCCGACAGTTTCGGGCGGCCATGGCGGCACGGTGTCGTCAATGTCGCCATCGGCGCGGCGGGCCTGCCTGCGATCATCGACCGACGTGGCGACATCGACCGTGACGGGCGCGTTCTGCAGATGACGCAGATTGCCTATGGCGACCTGATCGCCTCTGCGGCAGGATTGGCGATGGGTGAAGCGGCGGAGGGCCTGCCTGTTGCGCTGGTGCGCGGCTGCAGGGCACAGGGCGAGGCACCGGCCAGCGCGCTGGTGCGCCCACAAGCGGAGGATCTGTTCCGGTGAAGGCATGTGTCCTGACAGGCGGCGTGGGCGGCGCGAAATTCGTGCTGGGGCTGGAGCATTGCGGCCTGACGCAGAGCGTCACCGCCATCGTCAACACCGGCGACGATTTCCGGCATCTCGGCCTCCACATCTCGCCCGACATCGACACCCTGCTCTACACGTTGGCGGGCAAGTCCAATGCCGCGCAGGGATGGGGCCGCGAGGGGGAGACGTGGAGTTTCCTCGCCGCCGTGCAATCGCTGGGCGGGCCGGACTGGTTCCGGCTGGGCGACGGCGACCTCGCCCTCCACGTGCTGCGCGCGGAGCGACTGGCGCGGGGCGAGGCGCTCTCCACCATCACCGGCGATTTCGCGCGGGCGTGGGGCATCAAAAGCCATGTCCTGCCGATGAGTGATGACCCCGTCGCTACCTTCGTCGATACCGATGAGGGCCTGTTGGAGTTCCAACGCTATTTCGTGGAGCGGCAATGCGCGCCACGGGTCAGCGCGGTCCGGTTCGAGGGCGCGGACACCGCTCGCGCCGCGCCGGGCGTGGTCGAGGCTATCCTGTCCGCCGACGCGGTGTTCATCGCGCCGTCCAACCCCTTCCTCTCCGTCGATCCGCTGCTGGCGGTAGCCGACATCGCCGCCGCACTGGAGGAAACTGCCGCCCCGGTCGTCGCCATTTCCCCCATCGTCGGCGGCACGGCGGTCAAGGGGCCGACCGCCAAGATCATGGGCGAACTCGGCATCGCCGTGGATAATGAGGCAATTGCCGACCATTATTCCGCCTTTGCCGACGCGCTGCTGATCGATACGCACGACGGCCCACCGTCCGCCCTGCCCAGCCTCTCGACCGACACGATGATGCGCACGCTGGAGGACAAGGTCCGCGTCGCGCGCGAGGCCATCGCGCTCGCGCACAGCCTGAAACGGTGAGCGGCGCCGCATGACCGGCTGGACCGCCATCATCCCGTTCAATTTCGGACGCCCGCGCAAGACACGCCTGTCCACGATCCTGTCGGAGGCGGAACGGGACGCGCTGGCAATGGCGATGGCGCGGCACGTGGTGGCCGCGCTCCATGCCGCACCGTCGGTGGCCGCGGTGCACCTGCTGTCCCCCGTCGATCCCGCCGTGCCCGGCACGCTCTGGGTGGAGGATCGGGGGCGCGGCCTCAACGGCGAGCTCATGACCGCGCGCACTGCTCTGGCGGGCGCTCCTGCCCTGCTGATCCACGCCGACCTGCCGCTGCTGACCGGCGAAGATGTGGAGGCGCTGCTGGCCGCCGCCCATCCGGCAGGCGCCGCCATCGCCCCCGATGCGGCGCGGCTGGGCACCAATGCGCTAGCGCTGGCGGATGGGCGCGCTGTCACGCTGGCCTTTGGCGAGGATAGCCTCTCCCGCCACCGGGCCTCGCTCCCCGACGCGCCGCTGGTCGAACGCCGCGGCCTGACCTGCGATGTCGATGACGAGGCCAGCCTGCGCGCGGCGCTCGATGCGGGCTTCGTCCTGCCGTTCGCCGGTTATGAAACAGGGGGCATCGCCCCGTCGATGAGGTGACAGGCCCGCTCGTCTCCAATTGACTTGGTCGCCGCCCGGTCCCCAATGACAGGCGAAAGATCGTTCACGATCACGACACGGGTTTTTGGGAAAGGGACAGCGCATGGCGTTGGGCAGCAACCGGCTGGACGGGCAGGTCGCCATCGTGACGGGCGGCGGCGGCGGCATCGGGCGCGCCATCGCTCTGTCGCTGGCGGAGGCCGGAGCGGACCTCGTCATCGCGGAGATCATCCCCGAACGCTGCGCCGAGGTGGAGGCGCGTGTCACCGAACTGGGCCGTGCCTGCCTGAGCGTCGTGACCGACATGAGCAAGACCGATCAGGTCCGCGACATGGTGGACAAGGCAAAGGCGCGCTTTGGCCGCATCGACATCCTGGTCAACAATGTCGGCGGCACATCGCGCAAGGATTTCCTGACGCAGAGCGAGAATAGCTGGCGGCGGCTGATCGACCTCAACCTCGTTTCCATGCTGGCCGCGACCTCTGCCGCCGTGCCGGTGATGATCGAGGGTGGCCGGGGCGGCGCCATCATCAACGTGTCGAGCATCGAGGGATCGCGCGCCGCGCCTGGTTATGCCGTCTATTCGGCGTGCAAGGCGGGCATGAACAATTACACCCGCACCATGGCGCTGGAACTCGCCGACCATGGCATTCGCGTCAACGTGATCGCCCCCGATTTCACCGTGACGCCGGGCACGCGCGGCAATCCGCCGGGGCCGGTGGATGAGAGCACATGGCACCAGCCCTCGCCCCAGATGGAGGATGCGACCGCGCGCCGCATCCCGCTCCGCCGCCCCGGCATCGACAGCGAATGCGGGCAGGCGGCGGTCTATCTCGCCTCGTCCATGAGCAGCTATGTCACCGGCATCGTGTTGCCCGTCGATGGCGGCAGTTGGGCCTCGTCCGGCTGGGTACGGGACAAGAACAGCGGCAAATGGGTGCTTGTCGAAGTGCCCGCGTAACAGCCTTTCCACCATTCAAGGATTTCATCCGATGAAGATCAACGTCCCCCTGCCGTTCGACCATGCCGACGCCCCCGCCGAATTCGGCACGATGGAGGCGGTGAGGCAGATCGGCCAGACGGTCGAGAAAGCCGGGTTCAACGCGGGCCTCGTCACCGATCATCCCGTGCCGACGGGCCGCTGGCTCGATGCGGGCGGCCATCATGCGCAGTCGCCATTCGTGATGCTGTCGCTGCTCGCCGCGCATACCACCACGCTGCGCCTGCAGACCGGCATCCTCGTCCTGCCCTATCGCAATCCGTTCATCGTGGCGCGCGACATCACGACGCTCGACGCCTTTGCGGGAGGGCGCGTGACGCTGAGCGTCGGCGCAGGCTATCTCAAGGGCGAATATCGCGCGCTGGGCGTCGATTTCGAGAAGCGCAACGAGCTGATGGACGAATATATCCAGGCCATCCGCGCGGCCACCAGCGGCGAGGAATTCACGTTCGAGGGCGACGGCTATCAGGCGTTCGGCAACCGCATCATCCCCGGCTCGCCCCAGTCGCCGCTGCCCATCTATGTCGGCGGCAATGCCAAGCGGGCGATCCGCCGCGTGGTCGACATGGCCGACGGCTGGAACCCCTTCTTCACCATGGGCGGGGAGGTGAACAGCAACACCACCCGCACCGCATCCATGACCAATGAAGACGATCTGAAGGCCGGCATCGACTATATGAAGGACTATGCCGCCAAGGTCGGGCGCGACCAGTTACCCGACGTGGTGCTGGGCGGCGTGAACAAGCCGGGCGAAGTCCTCTCCTATCAGGAAATCCTCGACCGCATCGCCGCCTATCGCGAGTTGGGCGTCACCGCGGCGGGCGTGACGATCAAGGGCGAGACGCGCAACCAATGGTGCGACAATGCGCAAGAGATCGGCGAGGAAGTGATCGCCAAGCTGTGAACGGAAAGGGGCGGCAGGCAACTCGCCTACCGCCCCTTCTCGTCATCCCAGCGCCTCACCCGATCGTCGTCAAACTCTCATGCGCCGACCGCTCGATCATCCCGTGGGCGCTCTGTCCGCCCCAAGAGTACAGCGCACCGCCCTGTTGCAGGTTCAGGCCGCCAATGTCGGGATTGCCCACGCGGAAGGTGGACGGCAGCGTCACGCCGCCGATCTCCGTGATGCCCAGCTCCGATTCCAGCGCCAGCGACACATCGTCCCCTTCGCTGACGATCCGGCGCAGCCATGGCACCTTCACCATCTTCGCCGGGTAGAAGCGCCCGTCCTGATAGACATAGGCGTCATTATGCCCCGCGCTGCCATCCTCCCGCGCGGGATAGGCGAGCGCGCCGAAGCCCCGGCCATCGGGAAAGACCGCCGATTGCCAGGTATGGCCGCGAAAGCCCGCCAGCGGGCGGACGCTCTGCCGCTTGATACGCGATCCGGTGCCGGTGAACTCGTGGGTCTGTCCGTCGATGGTGAAGGTGCCCCGCGCACGGAGCAACTGCTCCAGCCGCCAGCCAATACCCATGTTCGCGGCCTCCACCTGCGCCTGCGGGTCCATCTTCGCCACGGTTTCGGGCGACAGATCCTGCACCCAGGCGGGCACGACCATCTCCAGTTCCACATCGAGCCGCACGTCCACGCGCCGGTTCGGGTCGAGCGTCTTGGCGATCTGCTGATCATAGCTGCCGTCGATCACCGACCCGTCATAGACCACGCGCCAGCGGCGAAACGGCTCCAGCATCTCGAACGAAAGCGGCCCCGCGCCGAGGATCGCCGGGCGACCGTCCGTTCCGATGGGATCATGCGCCGCGCCCATGCCCGCGCCATTCAGAACGCGCCCGCCGGGGAAGGAGAAGTTGCCCTGTACCCGGCGATCGTCCCAGCTATGCGCCTCCGCCTCTATCCCCATGCGCGGGAAATGAAAGCGGCCCCGATCGTCGTACAGCCACAGCGACATGCTCTCGCGCATGTCCGGATCGTCGGGCTGCGCGGGAAAGACCAGTTCCTTGTCGGGGGCTAGGCCGCCCGAAAGATCGTCTAGCGTCAATGTCATCGCACCATCCTCTCGGTCCTTTACCCGGATGCTAGGCTCCCGCGCGCAGGCGGCAACCGGATGTGGCTATGCAGGAGGGCCAAATCTATTCGTTCCAGACAGGAACCGTCCCGCCCCTTTTTCCAGCAGGTCCACGCAAAAGCTGCCATAATCTGTGCAACGACAGATGGAGAGACGCATGAGCGACCTGATCCTCACCACCTTCGACTGGGTGCCCGACCTGCCGCGCGGATTCGTGCGCGACCTGCGCGTCCGCTGGGCGCTGGAGGAGGCGGGCCTGCCCTATCGCGTCGCCAGCGTGCCGTTCAAAGATCGCGATGCGGAGCACCTCTCGCATCAGCCCTTTGGTCAGGTGCCATGGCTGACCGACGGCGACCTGTCGATCTTCGAGAGCGGGGCGATTTTGCTGCATCTTGGGGAGCGGAGCGAGGCGCTGCTGCCCGCCGACACGCGCGGACGCAGCGAGGCGCTGGAATGGCTGTTCGCCGCCCTCAATTCGGTGGAGATGGCCAGCCTGCCATGGGCGCTCGCCAAATTTTCGGACGATACCGCCGACACGCCCGCATGGCAGCGGCTGGACGGGTTCCTCACCCTCCGGCTACAACGCATGGAGCCGGTGCTGGCGCAGCGCGAGTGGCTGGCAGGGACATTCTCCATCGCCGACATCCTCATGTCGGACGTGCTGCGTCTGGTCGATCGCTTCGACGGACTGGCCGACTATCCCGCCTGCCGCGCCTATCTCGCCCGCACCATTGCACGCCCCGCCTTCCAAAAGGCCCTGGCCGACCAGATGGCCCACTTCGCCGCAGCGGACTAGGGCGACCCCTCACACCTTGGGCTTGATCTCCTCCATTACCCATTGGGCGTGGTCGAGATAGGCCGCTATGCCCGACACCGGCGGGATCGGCACGCTGGTCATCGTGACGCCCTGTTCCTTGAAGAAGCCGATGCGGTCGATGATCTCCTGCGCGCTCATGTCGGAGCGGGCATTGGGGTCGTCGATGATCTTGTGCCCCTCCCCGATGCGCGCGGTGGCAAGGCCGTACATCACCTCGAAATTCCGGGCAGTGTCGTAATCGGCCTGCGACTTGATGAAGTCGATACGCTCTCCGATCTGATCCGGCTTGGTAAGGAACGGCCACCAGCCGGTCGCATAGCGGGCGATCCGTTTGAGCACGGCGTCGGCGTCCCCGCCCATCCAGATCGGCAGATGCGGCTTCTGCACCGGCTTGGGCTCGAAGGCGATGTCGCGGAAGGACACATAGTGCCCCTCGAACTCCGGCTTGTCCTTGGTCCACAGCTCGATCATCGCGGCGAGATATTCGTCGGCCATGCGTCCCCGCTCGTTGAACGGCACGCCCAATATGTCGAACTCCTCCTTGTCCCAGCCCACGCCGAAAGTGACGACGGTGCGCCCGCCGCTCATCCAGTCGATCGTGCTGAGGCCCTTGGCCGTGACGATGGGGTTCTGCAGCGGCAGGATCATGATGCAGCTATTGACCCGGATCGTCTCCGTCGCGCCCGCAATCGCCGCCATGCCTGCAATGCCGTGGAAATAATGCGGGCCGGACAGGTCGATATGGCTGGTGGGCACGACGAAATGCTCCGGCACCGCGATCATGTCATAGCCCAGTTGCTCCGCACGCTTCGCCATGCGGAGCTGGTCCGGGCCGGTGACGACCGTCTCCCAGGGTTGCAGCGATCCCTTGAGCCGCGTCATATGCGGCAGGCCGAAGCCGAATTTCATGCCCCTGTCCCTCTCAAAACAATGTGCCCCTCTCCGAACGATGGGGCCAGTGTCTCAGGCAGATACTCAACACGTCAACCATCGGATCGGGCCGCCGGAGCGATGCTTGGCCGGAATGACGCGCGGCATGACAGAGGGGATTGCGGCATGGGAGCACACCACGATAGTTTCCCATCTGGGGATAGAAACGATGATAGAGGCAGAGGATGCGGCGCTGATCGAGGCGCTGATCGACGGCATGGTGGAGGAACCGCTCTGGTCCACCTTCATCGACCGGCTGCGCGCCCGCATCCGGGCGGATTACACCAGCATTGTGTTCCGACCACTGCCGCAAGGGTCGCCGCAATATCGCGTTGTCCACCTGTTTTCCGGGCAGGATTCGCCGCCCATCGTCGCCGCGCTCTACCGCGACAATCTCTACAAGACCGATCCCATGCCCTATCACGACATGGCGGATGGCCGCGTCTACACGCTGGACGAACTGCTGAGCAGCGGCGGGCCGAATGACGAGCTGCATCGCACGCAATTGCTCGAACCGTCGGGCATGAACATGATGCGCATGGTGCGGGTGGTGGAGCCGGGCGGGATCAGTGCATGGATTACCGCATCCCGGCGCCGCGAGGATTTCGGGACGCAGGAGGATGCCGTGCTGACGGCCATCGCCCCGTTCCTGCGCGCCGCGCTCCATACCCATGTCACGCTGGAGCGCGAACGGACCGCCGCCCTCGTCGCGCATGAGGCGGTGAGCAGGATGAACTTCGGCTGGCTGACCCTGGATGCGGACGGGCATATCCTCGACACCGATGCGCATGGGGCACGGATGCTGCAGGCACCGTCGGGCATGTTGATGACAGGGCGTGGTGGCCGCCTGACCGCCCGCTCGCGCGATGTCGCCGCGGCGATTTCCGGCGCGGTAAAGGCGCTGGCGGGCAATGCGCAGGGCCGCCCCCGCGCCATCGTGCTGAGCCGCGATCCCTGGCTCGACATGCTGCTCGTCCCCGCCACGCTGGGCACCGGGACGACCGGCCCTACGCCCACGCTCATCGCCTATATCCATGCCGACAACTGGTCATCGGCCGATCGCTGCGATCAACTGTGCCAGTTGTTCGACCTGATCCCCAGCGAGGCGCGGCTGGCGCTGGCGCTCAGCCGGGGCATGTCCATCGCGGATGCCGCGGGGGAAATCGGCATCACCGTCGAATCGGCCCGCACCTATTCCAAGCGCATCTACGCCAAAACGGGCGCACGCGGCCAATCGGACCTCGTCCGCTTCATCCACCGCAGCGTGCTCGCCATCGCCTAAATAGTGCACTATTATATGGGAAAATCGGCGATCAAGTCGCAATTGACAGATAAACAGGATACCCATTAAAAGTACACCATCCGCAAGGAGAGGAATCAGACTATGGGCTTTCAAGCACCCGACCTGGCGATCCTGCCAAAGAACGCGCTCATCATCGGCGACCGCACCTCGCAGCAGGGCGGCGGCGCTGTCCACGGCCATATCTATCCCGGCACCGGCGCGATCACGCGCGAGATCCGGCTGGGCAATGCGCAGGACATCGACGATGCGGTGAAGGCCGCCCGCGCCGCCTTCCCGGCATGGCGCGCGCTTCCCGGCGACAAGCGCCGCGACCTGATGTTCAAGGCTGCGGCCCTGTTCGAGACATATATGATGGAGCTGGCGCAGCTCAGCGTCATCGAAAACGGCTCGATCAGCCGCGCCGCCCCGTTCGTCGCCATGGATGCCGCGCAGAAGTTCCGCTACTGCGGCGGCTGGGCCGACAAGATTCAGGGCGTCACCGTCCCCACATGGATGGGCGCGGCGCATGATTATGTGTCTTACGAACCCTATGGCGTAGTCGGCGCGATCATCCCGTGGAACGGCCCGCTGTTCGCCACCACCATGGTCATCGCCCCCGCACTCGCCACCGGCAATTGCGTGGTCATCAAGGCGCCGGAACTGGCCCCATGGTCGGTCCTGCGGCTGGGCGAAATCCTCCTCGAAGCAGGCTTCCCGGCAGGCGTCGTCAATATCGTCGCGGGCGGCCCGGACGTGGGCGAGGCGATGGTCGCCCATCCCGGTATCGACAAGATCCAGTTCGTCGGCAGCGGCGCGACCGCGAAGAAGGTGCTGCGGACCGCCGCGGAAACGCTCAAGCCCTGTGGCCTCGAACTGGGCGGCAAGTCTGCGGTCATCGTCTTTGCCGACGCCGATTTCGGTGATGCGCTCCGGCGCGGCATGTCGGGCGGGATCAGCGCCAATGGTCAGGGCTGCGTCAACGGCACCCGCCTGCTGGTCCAGCGGCCAATATACGACCGCTATGTCGAGGGTCTGGCGGCTGCCGCAAGTCAGGTGCCGGTGGGCGATCCGTTCGACGCCACCACTGCCCTCGGTCCGGTGATCTCCGAAGGGTCGCTGGCGCGCATCCTCGGCATGGTCGACACGGCCAAGGCGGAGGGCGGCCGCGTCGTCACCGGCGGACAGCGGATGGGCGGCGACCATGCGGGCGGGTATTTCCTGCCGCTGACCGTCGTGGCGGACGTGCCCAATGACAGCGAGATCGCGCAGCACGAGGTCTTTGGCCCCGTTCTGGCCGTCACCCCGTTCGACACGGAGGAGGAGGCGCTTACCCTCGCCAATGGCACCGACTATGGTCTGGGCGCCTATATCCACACGCAGAACCTGCGCCGCGCTCATCATTTCGCCAGCCAGCTCGACGCGGGCCAGATTCAGGTGAATGCTTCGGGCGAAGCCATGACGCCCTGCGCGCCCTTTGGCGGCGTGAAGCAGAGCGGCTATGGTCGCCTCGGCGGGGAGGCGGGTCTGAAGGAATTCCTGCGGATCAAGAACACCTATATCAACCTCAATCCCCCGGCCCCTCCCGCGCAAGGAGCCGCATGATGGCGCTGCTCGACCCGAAAGAACGGACGGATCGCGGCATCGCGACCGCCGCCACCGTATTGGGCGCACCCGCGTCCGACCCGGCCACGCCGTTTGAAGCAAGCTGCCGCGATTTCCTGTTCGCCGAAGTGTGGACGCGGCCTGCGCTCGACCACCGGGCGCGCTACCTGATCTCCCTCGCCGGTTCGTGCAACACGGGCGGGACCACGCAGGCCGCCGCCTATGCGCACGGTGCGCTGAAAAGCGGGGCGTTGTCGCTGGCGGAACTGCGCGAGGGCGCGCTGCACGCCGCCGTCTATTGCGGATGGGCCACGGGGCAACGCTGGGATGAGGCGGTCACTGCCGCCGCGAGCGAACTTGGGCTGGCGCAGGCTGACTTCCCGCCAATCCGTGCAGAGCCGTGGGCACATGACGCCCGCATGGCGCAGGGCGCGAAAAACTTCACCGACGTCATGACCTTCGGCGGACCGCCGCCGCAGACCGCCTTTTTCGAGGCGGGCATCAACGGCTTCGTCTTTGGCGAGATGTGGCGTCGCCCCGGCCTCGACGAACGCTCGCGCCGGTTCATCACGGTGGTCGGCGTGTGCGACAGCGCCGCCTACACGCCGATCCACAGCCATGTGTATGCCGCGATGAAAAGCGGCAATGCGACGCAGGCGGAGATGCTGGAGTTCGTCCTGCACTATGCCATCCACGCGGGCTGGCCCAAGGCGTCGGTGGCGCAGGGCGCGGTTCTGGAACAGGGCAAGAATGTCGCGGACGGCCTGCCGTTCAGCGTGAAAGGCGTGACCCCATGACTCCCTCCGACATGAGCGGCAAGGCCGCACTGGTCACGGGCGCTGCCTCCGGCCTCGGCCGCGCCGCCGCCCTCGCACTGGCCAATGCTGGCGCGGACGTACTGATCGCGGACGTCAATGCCGCAGGGCTTGAGGAGACGGCGGCACAGGTCACCGCTCTTGGCCGCAAGGCGGTGGCCCATGCCACCAACCTCGCCGAGCGGGAGAATTGCGTCGCGGCGGTGGCGGCGGCCATAGCCGCTTTCGGGCGGCTGGATGCGCTGTGCAACGTGGCCGGACTCATCAAGTTCAACCACAGCCATCTGCAACCGGCGGAGGATTATGCGCTGACCATCGCGGTCAATCTCAACGCGCCCTTCTATCTCAGCCAGGCGGCGATCCCGCATCTGCTGGAGGCGAGTGGCGCAATCGTCAACGTCACCTCCTCCGCCGCGTTCATCGGCGAAGCCTATGCCGCCGCCTATTGCGCCAGCAAGGCGGGCCTGACGCAGATGACCAAGGCGATGGCGATGGAATATATGCACCAGCCGATCCGCATCAACGCGGTGGCGCCGGGCGGCATGATGACCGGCATCGCGACCAACATGACCTTCCCGGCCGATCTCGACCGCTCGCTGATCTCGCGCTTCTCCGGCCTGCGCGGACTGGTCGAGGTGGACGATGTGGCGGGCGTCATCGCCTATCTCGCCTCGCCCGCGGCCGAGGCATTCCATGGCGCGACCATCACCATGGATCGCGGCATCACCGCAGGCTGAGGGAAAGAAAACCCATGAAGATCGGTTTCATCGGCCTTGGCAGCCAGGGCGGCCCGATGGCGGAGCGGCTTATCGCGGCGGGGCATGAGACAGTGCTGTGGGCGCGTCGCCCGGAAAGTCTCGACCCCTATCGCGAAACCGCCGCCAGTTTTGCCGACAGCGTGGCCGACCTCGGCGCGCAATGCGGCATCGTCGCTGTGTGCGTGGTGGACGACGCGGGGGTGGAGGCGGTCTGCGCCGACCTGATCCCCGCCATGGCGCCGGGCGGTCTGATCGTCATCCATTCGACCATCAATCCCGACAGTTGCATCGCGCTGGCGCAAAAGGCTCAGGCCGCGGGCCTCAGCATCGTCGACGCCCCGGTCAGCGGCGGCGGCGGCGGCGCGGCGGCGGGCACGCTCACCGTCATGCTGGGCGGCGACGCGGCAGATGTGGCAAAGGTGACGCCCTTCCTCGAAGCCTTTGCCGGGCTGATCGTCCACCTCGGCCCGGTCGGCTCGGGGCAGAATGCCAAGCTGATCAACAACACGCTGATGGCCGCGCACATGGGCCTCGCCCACAACGCGCTGCTCGCCGCCGACACCATCGGCATCGACCGCGCGGCGTTGTCCGAACTCATCAAGGTCAGCAGCGGCCGCAGCTTCGGCTTCGAAGTCGCTGCACGCCTCCCCACCCCGGCGGCCTTTGCCCATGGCGGCAAGCTGCTGGACAAGGACGTGCGCCTGCTGGGCGAAGTGATGGGCGACGACCCGGCCTATGCCGTGCTCAAGGGCGTGGCGCAGCCGTTCCTCGACCAGACCAAAGCCTGATTTTCCACTCCCCATTCAGGAGCGACACCGCATGACATTCTCCCTCGATCAGTTCCGTCTGGACGGCAAGGTCGCGATCGTGACCGGCGCAGGCGGACGCGGTAACAGCATCGGCGGCGCCTATGCCAAGGGGCTGGCGGCTGCGGGTGCGTCCGTCGTCGTGGCCGACCTCAACGGTGACGGAGCAAAAGCCGTCGCGGACGAGATCGTCGCGGCAGGCGGCAAGGCCATCGGCGTGCAGGTCGATGTAGCCAGCGAAAGTTCCACCCTCGCCATGGCGGCGGCGGCGAAAGAGGCGTTCGGCGGCGTCGACATCCTCGTCAACAATGCCGCGCTGATGGTCGACATCAGTTATGATAATTTCGAAACCGTCTCGATGGAGGCCTGGCACAAGGCGTTCGCGGTCAACCTCGAAGGCGCGCTGCTCTGCGCCCGTGCGGTCGTACCGTCGATGCGCGAGCGCGGCGGTGGCCGAATCGTCAACCAGACCAGCGGCGGCGCGTTTCCCGCGACCGGCCTCTATGGCATCACCAAGCTGGCGCTGGTCGGCCTGACCACCAGCCTCGCCAAGCAGTTCGGCAAGGACAACATCACCTGCAACGCCATCGCGCCGGGTAACGTTACCTCCGACGCGGGCAAGATGCTGGTGCCCGACGACAGCCCGTTCATCAAATTCCTGGAGATGACCGTCGCCATGCGCCCGCGCGGCGCGCCGGATGAACTGGTGGGGCCGCTGCTGATGCTCTGCTCCGACGCGGGCGCGTGGATCACGGGTCAGGTGCTGCACGTCGACGGCGGCTGGGTGCTTCGACCCTGAGGGGGCTTGCGGGGCGTCGTACACGCGCCCCGCGCCTTCATTCCGTTTCGGCGGGAATTTGGTCCTTCAGCGCCTCTATTTCCTGCGGCTCCAGCAACCATGTGCGCGTCTTCTGCCCTTCCCGCCCCGTGGGCTGGGTCAGCAGGATGCGCGCCTCGGCCTGATGCACGGGCTTCAGCGCGCCGAAATGCCGCACGCATTCGGGCAGGGTCGAAACGAGCGGAGCCTTGCCCGCCAGATCGATCAGGGTCGCCTGCTGGTCCCAGACAAGAGTTTTCATGGCGCATTCCCTTCGCAGATCGTGATCGGCCCCGGATATGGTCATCCCCTTTGCAGGGTCAACCCTGCCGACGATCCGGCCCTTACCCCCCCAGATTGTGCACTATCGTAAAATCCGCGCGCGTCGGCAGCGCGGCGCTACGTTCCCGGCCCCAGTCGTGGCATAAGGCTCCGCGCGGCAGCACGCCGTGGGAGGATGACGATGATCTCTGTCTCGGTTCGCGGCGCGACGCTCGCGCTATTGCTGGTGGCGAGCGCCGGCCATGCGCAACTGCAACTGCCCGACCTGCTGGGCGGGCAGGAACGCGGGCAATCGGGCGAAGGCGCCCTGGGCGGACTAGGGGGCGGACTGGGAGGCGGGAGCGGCGCTCTCGGAGGATTGCTCGGCGCGGTCCTGCCCGATGTGGCGTCGGTCGGCGCGAACAATGCCGCTGGTGTGCTGGGCTACTGCCTCAAGAACAAATATCTCGGCGCGAACGGCGCGGCGTCGGTTCTGGGCCGGTTGACCGGCAGGCCGGGGACCAAAGCATCCCCCGCCTATGCTGCTGGTCAGAAGGGGCTGCTCCAGATGAACGGATCCAGCCTGCCGCTGGGCAATCTGAAGTCGCAAGTGACGACAAAGGTCTGCGACCTCGTGCTGAAACGCGCGCAGTCGCTGCTGTAGGACTCGGTCTACCGATCGATCGGCAGGATCGTCTCCACTTCGATCAGGTCGTCCGCGACGGGGGTGCCGGTGATTCGAACCCGTTTCTCCACATGGTCGACCGGCGTGCGCAGCAGGTCGAGCCGCACCTGCCCGCCTCCGTCCCGGCGCAGCACGAAACCGCCGCCCTCCCGAACGAGCAGGCCGCTGACGACAAGGGGTGCAGGCGTGGGCATCCCTCCCCTTTAGGCGATTTTGCAGCGGGAGGAAATGACAGGCGCTGCTTGCCTTCTGCACGCCCGACCCATATCTGCAAATGACTCGCAACAAGGAGGGACCTCGCCCCCATGTCGTTCCCGCCTGACCCCGACCCCATCGCGCCGGAACCGCGCCCGACATCCCTCCTCGGCCATCTTGGGCGGACCGCGTGGCTGGTGCTGGGCCTGATCTGCGTGGGGCTGGGCATTATCGGCGCGCTGTTGCCGTTGATGCCGACCACCATCTTCCTGATCCTCGCGGCGGGCTGCTTTGCGCGATCCTCGCCCCGGCTGGAGGCGTGGCTGCTGGGGCACAAGCGGTTCGGGCCGACATTGACGGCCTGGCGCGCGGAAGGGGCCATCGGCCCCCGTGCCAAGGCGATGGCGTGCACGGGCATCGCGGTCGGCTATGGCCTGTTCTGCTGGAGCGCCCATCCCCGCCCGCTCCTCGCCCTCATCGTGTCCGCCGCCATGGCGGGCTGCGCCCTCTATATTCTGACACGTCCCCTGCCCGGCGCCGCGCACCGCGATTGACGGCCCTGCGGCCTCCGCTTATCAGCCGCAGTCAAGCGACAGGTTCCTCACCGGGATCAAAAGGGAATGGGGTCGAAGCCCCGGCTGCCCCTGCAACTGTGCGCGGCGAGCCATCGCGCCCGATGCCATTGGGGACCAACCCTGAGAAGGCCGCGCGACAGGGCGTTGACCCGCAAGCCAGGAGACCTGCCCGTCGCCGTCGTTTTTCGCGCGGACAGGGTGTGCCGGGCGGACGGGGGTGAACCCGCACGGCGACCGACTGGGGGCGATCCCCGCCAAGAAAGTGCCTTGCCGCAATGCCCATGGACGCCTTTGCCAGCCCCGCCGCCGTCGCGGATGCGCTGAACGCCCTGCCCGATCCCGATCCCGCCGCCATCGCCGCCGCCCGCGCGCGGCAGGGACAATTGACCAAGCCGCCCGGCTCGCTGGGCAGGCTGGAGGACATCGCGATCTTCCTCGCTGGCTGGCAGGGGCGCGAACGGCCTGTCCTCGACCGGGGGCGTACGGTGATCTTTGCGGGCAATCATGGCGTCGTGGCGCATGGCGTCAGCGCCTTCCCCGCCGCCGTGACCGTCCAGATGGTCGCCAATTTCGCCGCAGGCGGCGCAGCGATCAACCAACTCGCCGGAGCCGCAGGGCTGGAGCTGCGCATCGTGCCGCTCGACCTCGACCGACCCACGGCGGATTTCACGGCACAACCGGCGATGAGCGAAGCGGACTGCCTCGCCGCGCTGAATGCCGGAGCGGCGGCGGTCGAACCGGGGCTGGACCTGCTCACCGTCGGCGAGATGGGGATCGGCAACACCACGGCGGCGGCGGCGCTGGCGGCGCTGTCCTTTGGCGGAGCGGCGGCACAGTGGGTCGGCGCGGGCACGGGCGTCGACGATGCGGGCCTGGCCCGGAAAACGGCGGTGGTGGAACGCGGCATCGCCCTGCACGCCGATGCCGCCGACAGCGCGTTCGAGAAACTGCGCCGGGTCGGCGGGCGGGAGATTGCGGCAATCGCGGGCGCGGTGCTGCGCGCGCGGCATTTGCGCATCCCCGTCCTGCTCGACGGGTTCATCACCTGCGCCGCCGTCGCGCCGCTGGCCGCCGATGCGCCCGGCATCACCGCCCATTGCCTCGCGGGCCATTGCTCGGCGGAGCAGGGGCATGCCCGGATGCTGGACCACCTCGCCCTCGATCCCCTGCTGCGGCTCGACATGCGGCTGGGCGAAGGCAGCGGTGCGGCGGTCGCGGCGGCGATCCTGCGCTCCGCCCTTGCCGCGCACAACGGCATGGCGACCTTTGCCGAAGCCGGCGTGTCGGGTGGCTGAGATGCAGGGCTATGAGCTTTATCTGATGCGCCATGGCGCGCCGGAGGTGATGCACCTGATGCTGGGCCGCACCGATGCCGCACCCACGATCGGCGGCGTCGATGCCTGCGCGGCGCGCGCCCGCACGCTGGCGGTGGAGAGCATCGTCAGCTCCGACCTGCTCCGCGCCGCGCAGCCCGCACGGCGGATCGCGAACGAGCGTAGTCTGACCCACAGCATCGACGCGCGCTGGCGCGAACTGGATTTCGGGGATTGGGACGGCCTCGCCCCCGCCGCCATCGACACGCACAGGCTGGGCCGCTTCTGGAGCGATCCCGATGCAAACCCTCCACCGGGAGGAGAACGCTGGTCTGCGCTGGTCGCGCGCGTGGGCGACGCCATCGCCGCGCTGCCGCCGCGCCCGACGCTGGTCGTCACCCATGGCGGGGCGATGCGCGCCGCGCTGGCCGTGCTGTGCGGTTTCGGACCGGCGCAGGGATGGGCGCTCGACCTGCCCTATGGCGCGCTGCTGACCCTGCGCGTCTGGCCGGGGGAGCAGATCGCGGGCCAGATCATCGGCCTGACCGCATGAAGGGCCTGCTGATCGCCCTCCAGTTCCTGACCCGCCTGCCCGGTCCCCGGATGGCGGTGTCGAACGAAGAGTTCGCCGGTTCGATACGCTGGTTTCCTGCCGTGGGCCTGACCGTCGGGCTGTGCGTCGCGGGCGCGACATGGGCGGGCGCGCTCGTCGATCCGTGGGTGGCGGCGATGGCGGGCCTCGCTGTCTGGGTCGGGGTGACGGGCGCTCTGCACCTCGACGGGCTGGGCGATGTCGCGGATGCGCTGGGCGCGGCGCACAAGGATCGCGAGCGGATGCTCGCCGTCCTCGCCGACCCGCATGTCGGCAGCTTTGCCATTGTGGCCATTTGCCTGCAACTGCTCGCCAAGCTGGTGCTGCTGCACCGGATTGTGGAGACAGGCGTGACGGAAGCCTTTCCCCCCCTCCTGCTCATCCCCTTTGCCGCGCGTATGGGGCCGCTGGTCTGGACTCGCGCGCTACCGCCGCTGCACGACGGGCTGGGCGCGCGCTTTCGCGATGCCGTAGGGCCGGGCACCCTGGCAGTCTGGACCATCGCGCTGATCGCGTCGGCATGGGCCGTGCCTGCTCTCCTGACGGTCATCGCGTTGATAGTCGGCCACATCATGTGGATTCGCCTGTCCCTGGGCGGCATTTCCGGCGACAGTCACGGCGCAGGCATAGAGATTGTCGAAACCGGCCTCCTGCTGGCCATTGTCATCGCACGAGGAGCAGGATGAGCCGCTTTACCTGGCATGGCGGGGGCATGGAGGCCGCGCGGGCGCATTTCGGCACCGACGGCGCGCCGTGGATCGACCTGTCCACCGGCATCAACCCCGACGCATGGCCCGTCCCTGACGACCTGCCGATAGACTGGCAGCGGCTGCCCGGCCTCGCCGCTCTGGCCACGCTGGAGGCAGCGGCGGCGGCGCATTATGGCGTCGACCCCGCCCATGTCTGCGCCCTGCCCGGAACCGAGGTCGGCCTGCGGCTGGCGGGCACGCTGCTGCCCGAACCGGCCCGCTTCCTCATCCCCAGCTATCGCACCCATGGCGAAGTCTTCGGCACCGCGACCCCTATCCTCCGCACGGAGTGGCAGGGGGTGGAGGACGGCACGACCATCCTCGCCAACCCCAATAATCCCGATGGCCATATTGTCTCGCGCGAACGGCTGCTCGCGATCATGGCCGCCCGCGATCCGGGCGACTGGCTGCTGGTGGATGAAGCCTTTGCCGATCCCGATCCCTCGGCCAGTATCGCCGATCTGGTCACGGACGAGCGGCCGCTGGTGATCTTCCGCTCCTTCGGCAAATTCTTCGGGCTGGCGGGAGTGCGGCTGGGCTTCGTGATCGGGCCGCGTTCCCTGATCGACCGCTTTCGCGCGCGGCTAGGCGCATGGCCGGTGTCCGCCGCCGCCATCGCCATCGGCACGGCAGCGTACAGCGACCGGCGCTGGATCACGGCGGCGCGCGAGCAACTGCACAGCCGCGCCCTCGCGCTCGACATCATGCTGCGCCGCGCGGGCCATGCCCCGATAGGCGAATGCCCGCTGTTCCGACTGATCGAGGTGGAGGATGGACGCGCTGTGTTCGAACGGCTGGCGGCGAACCACCATATCCTGACCCGCCCGTTCGAGCATCAGCCGCGCTGGCTGCGCATTGGCCTGCCGGGCAATGATGCGGAGTTGCGCAGGCTGGGACGGGCGCTCGCGCATGGCTGAACCCATGGCGCTGGCGGCGCTGGCGGCGCTGGCGCTGGACGCCGCGCTCGGCTGGCCCGGCTGGCTCTACCGCCGGGTGGGCCATCCGGTCGGCGGTTTCGCGCGGATCATCACCGCCTGCGAGACGCACTGGAACCGGCATGACCGGAGCGAAAGCACGCGGCGGATGCTGGGCGTCGTCACCGTCCTGCTGCTGATCGCCTTCGCCGGCGGCGGCGGATGGATCGTCCAGAGCCTGCTGCGCCGCGCGCTGGGGCCGTGGAGCTGGATCGCCATCGCCCTCCTCGCCTTCCCCGCCCTCGCGCAGCGCAGCCTGTTCGACCATGTCCGCCCCGTGGGCCGGGCGCTGGCGGCGGGCGACCTCCCCTCCGCGCGCAGGGCCGTCGGCATGATCGTGGGCCGCGACGCCGCCGCGCTGGTCGAGGCCGGGGTCGCCCGCGCCGCCATCGAAAGCCTGTCGGAGAGTTTCTGCGACGGGGTGGCCGCGCCCGCCTTCTGGCTCCTCCTCCTCGGCCTGCCGGGCGTATGGGCCTATAAGGCGATCAACACCGCCGACAGCCTGATCGGCCATTATGAGGAACGCTGGCGCGCCTTCGGCTGGGCGGCGGCGCGGACCGATGACCTCCTCAACCTGGTGCCCGCGCGGGCGGCGGGCGCGATCCTCTGTCTGGTGGGCGGGGGCGGCTGGCGCATCATGCTGCGCGACGCGCGCAAGCACGCCTCGCCCAATGCAGGCTGGACGGAGGCGGCGATGGCGGGCGTGCTCGGCCTGCGGCTGGCGGGTCCAGTGATTTATGACGGCGCGGCCCATGACAAGCCGTGGATCGGCGACGGGCGCGCCGATGCGAACGCGCAGGACATAGGCCGGGCGCTCCACATCTATGTCCGCGCTTGCCTCGCCCTCTGGATCGTCGCAGGAGCCGTCCTATGGCTGCGATAATGCTGCAGGGCACGGGATCGGACGTGGGCAAGTCGGTGCTCGTCGCCGGGCTGTGCCGCGCGCTGACGAATCGCGGGCTGAGCGTCCGCCCGTTCAAGCCGCAGAACATGTCCAACAATGCCGCCGTCACCACCGACGGGGGCGAGATCGGGCGCGCGCAGGCACTGCAGGCTATCGCCGCGCGGGTGGAGCCGCATACCGACATGAACCCGGTCCTGCTCAAGCCGCAGGCCGACCGCACCTCGCAACTGATCGTGCAGGGCAAGGTGCGCGGTACGCTCGGTTCCGGCAATTATCGCGAGGGGCGCGGGCCCTTGCTGGCCGAGGTGCTGGACAGTTTTCACCGGCTGGAAAGCCAGTGCGACATCGTGGTCGTGGAGGGTGCAGGCTCCCCCGCCGAGATCAACCTGCGCAGCGGCGACATCGCCAACATGGGCTTTGCGCGGGCGGCGAACGTACCCGTCATCCTCGTCGGCGATATTGATCGGGGCGGCGTGATCGCCTCTATCGTGGGCACGCGGGCCGTGATCGATGCGGAGGACGCCGCGATGATCCGGGGCTTTCTGATCAACAAATTCCGGGGCGATCCGGCGCTGTTCGCGGATGGCTATTCTCAAATCGAGGAGCGATCCGGGTGGCGCGGTTACGGCCTGATCCCCTGGCTGCGCGCAACCGTCCGCCTGCCGAGCGAGGATGCCGTCGTGCTGGAGAAACGGCAGGGATCGACGGGCGACCGCATCATGATCGCCTGTCCCATCCTGCCCCGCATCTCCAATTTCGACGACCTCGATCCGCTGAAGCTCGAACCCGGCGTGGACCTCGTCATGGTGCCGCCGGGATCGCCGATCCCCGCCGAAGCGAAGCTGGTCATCCTGCCGGGATCGAAGGCGACCATCGCGGACATGCACGCGCTGCGGGCTGAGGGCTGGGACATCGACATCGCCGCGCACCATCGACGGGGCGGCGCGATATTGGGCCTGTGCGGCGGCTATCAGATGCTGGGCCGGATCATCGCCGACCCGGACGGGCTGGAGGGACCGCCGGGCGAGACGGCGGGCCTCGGCCTGCTCGACCTCGCCACGCGGCTGTCCCCGGTCAAGGCACTGCGGCAGGTCGCAGGCACGGCGCTGGGCGCGCGGTTCGAGGGGTATGAGATGCACATGGGCGAAACGCATGGATCCGGTTTGGCGCAGGCGCTCGCGCGGTTCGACGATGGACGAACGGACGGGGCGATCAGCCGTGACGGGCTGGTCATGGGCAGCTACGTCCATGGCATATTGAGCGACGCGGGCTTTCGCACCGCCCTCCTCGCCCGCATCGGCGTGGCGGGATCGGGCCGCGACTATCGCGCCGATGTCGATGCCGCGCTGGACGAGATCGCCGCCGACATCGAACGCCATGTCGATGTGGACGGCCTCATTGCCCTCGCCATGGCACGGGTGGCGGCATGAGCCGGTCAAGCCTCCTCGTTCTGGGCGGCGCGCGGTCGGGCAAGAGCCGTCTGGCGCAGGAACGGGCGGAGGCTCTGCCCGGCGCGCCGGTCTATATCGCCACGGCCGAGGCATGGGACGACGAGATGCGCGACCGCATCGCACAACATCGCGCCGACCGGAGCGGGCAATGGGCGACCGTCGATGCACCGCTCGACCTGCCGCACGCCATCGCCACGCGGTCCGGCACCGGCCATGTGCTGCTGATCGATTGCCTGACCCTCTGGGCCACCAACCTGCTGCTGGCGGAGCGCGATGCGGAGGCGGCGACGGAGGAACTCTGCGCGGCAGTGACGAAGTTCGACGGCCACATCATCCTGGTCGCCAATGAGGTAGGCCTCGGCATCGTGCCCGACAATGCGCTGGCCCGGCGGTTTCGCGACGTGGCGGGACGCATGAACCAGCGTGTCGCGGCGGTGGCGCAGGAAGTGCTGTTCGTCGCGGCGGGCCTGCCCCTGCGCCTCAAATAATTCATTACCTGAATTAATGTTACACCTTGCTACAAGTTGATACTGGATTGTCGGTCCCGTCCCCGCCATGCAGTGTGGCATGACGACCCCAGCGCGTTTCCTCCTCCTTGGCTCCCTGATGCTGCCTGCGATGCTATCCGCGTGCAGCGTCGGCCCGGACTATCATCCGAAAAGCGCCGCCGCTCTGGGCGTGCCGGATAGCTGGTCGGTCACGGCCGCGCCCAGCAGCGAAGACCTGACGCAATGGTGGCGGAAATTCGACGACCCCGTGCTGGGCCAACTGGTCGAGCAGGCCGCCGCCGCGAACCTCGACGTGGCGCAGGCCGTCGCCCGGCTGCGGCAGGCGCGAGAGGCGCTCGTGGTCAGCCGCGCCGACCTCCTGCCCACGATCAGCGGGTCGGGCGGCTATAGCCGGTCGGAGCCGTTGCGCGGCGGCGGCGCGACGATCACCCAATCCAACGGCACAGTCGCCACCACCTCCGCGCAGGGCCGCAACAACTTCTCGTTGGGCCTCGACGCCAGCTATCAGGTCGACCTGTTCGGCGGCATCCGCCGTTCCGTGGAGAGCGCCCGCGCGCAATATGAGGGCGCGGGCTTCGACTATGCGACTACGCTCCTGTCGGTGGAGAGCGAGGTCGCCCGCAATTATGTGCTCGCCCGCGCCTATCAGGCGCAGCTCGCCAATGCGCGCGACAGCCTGGCGATACAGGATGATAATCTGGAGATCGCGGGCTTCCGCATGCAGGCGGGCCTCGTCTCCTCGCTCGATCAGGAGCAGGCGCGCGCCACCCGTGCGCAGACCGCCGCCAATGTGCCGCAGATCGAACAGCAATATAATGCCGCCGTCAGCCGCATCGGCGTGCTGACCGGGCAGGCCCCCGGCGCGCTGAAGCCGATGCTGGCCGCAACGCGCCCGATCCCCACCGGGCCGGATACGGTCGCGGCGGGCATCCCCGCCGACGTGCTGCGCCAGCGGCCAGACGTGCGCGCCGCCGAACGCAGCCTCGCCGCCGCCACCGCGCAGATCGGCGTCGCCAAGGCGCAGTTGTTCCCCGCCCTGTCCATCGGAGGCAACCTCGCCTCCAATGCGACGACAGCCAGCACCATCTTCGACACGATCACCGGCAATCTGTTCGCGAACGTGGCGCAGGCGATCTTCAACGGCGGGCGGATCAGCGCGCAGGTCCGGTCGAACCGCGCCGCCACCGACGCCGCCTTTGCCGCCTATAAATCCTCCGTGCTGACCGCGATGGAGGATATCGAGAATGCCGTCGTCGCCCTCCAGACCGCGCAGGAGCGGGAGCGGCAGTTCGCCATCGCCTTCGACGCGGCCAATGCGGGCGCGATCCTGTCGCGCAGCCAGTATCGCACCGGCCTGACCGACTTCACCACGCTCAACACGCAGGAGGCGGCGCTCGTCTCCGCCCGCAACGGGCTGGTGCAGGCGAGGAGCGACAAGGCGACGGCGCTGATCGCGCTCTATGTCGCGCTGGGCGGCGGATGGGACAGCAGCATCACGCCGACCGCACCGGCGCGCACCGACCAAGCAGGACAGGGTTCCCATGGCTGACGAAAATCTGGACGAATTCCTGGGCGTGAAGGCGCAGCCCGGCTGGAAGCCCTATGCCAAATGGGGCGTCATCGGTGTCGTCCTGCTTGCGCTTCTGGCCCTGCTCGCGCGCTGTTTCGGCGGATCGGACGAGCCGAAATATGCGACCGTCGACGCGGCGCGCGGCCATCTCGTCACCTCCGTCTCCGCGACGGGCAAGCTGGCCCCCACCAATCAGGTGACGGTCGGCTCGCAGACGTCCGGTCTGGTGGTCAAGGTGATGGTCGATGTGAACGACCGGGTGACGGCCGGGCAGGTGCTGGCCCAGATCGACACCGAACAGCTCGACGGCCAGATCCGCCAGAACGAGGCGCAGTTGAACTCCGCCCGCGCCAATGTGGGGCAGGCGCGCGCTACGGTCGCCGAAGCGCAGGCGCAACTCGCCCGGCTGGAGGAAGTCTATCGTCTGTCCGGGGGCCGCGTGCCGTCAGGCACCGAATTGCAGACCGGCCGCGCCGATGCCCAGCGCGCCGTCGCCGCCCTGCGGGTCGCCGAAGCCAATGCCGTGGCCAGCGACGCCGCCCTGTCCCAGACCAAGGTGCAACGCGCCCGCGCCGTCATCCTCTCCCCCGTGTCCGGCGTCGTGCTGGCGCGGCAGGTCGATCCCGGCCAGACGGTCGCGGCGTCGTTCAACACGCCCACGCTGTTCGTCATCGCCGAAGACCTGTCCAAGATGAAGCTGGAGGTTTCGATCGACGAAGCCGACGTCGGCTCCGTCAAGGAAGGGCAAAAGGCCGACTTCACCGTCGACGCCTTCCCCGGACGGACGTTCCCCGCGACGATCACCCGCGTCGACGTGGGGTCGAACCTGACCGTCTCCTCGGCCAGTTCCTCCTCCTCCACCTCCACCACATCGTCCAGCAGCAGTTCGACCTCCGGTCAGGTGGTGTCCTATGCCGCCGACCTGACCGTGGACAATACGAAGCTCGACCTGCGCCCAGGCATGACGGCGACGGCGGATATCGTGACCTCGGACAAGCGCGATGTCCTGCTGGTGCCCAATGCGGCGCTGCGGTTCCAGCCCGATGCGGGCGCGGGAGCAGGTGCGCAGTCGCAGGGCGGCATTACCGGCGCGCTCAGCATGGGGCCGCCCCGGCGCCGCGGCTCCGGCGGCGCGCAGCGCAGCGTGACGATGGAACGCGGCGCGGTGCAGACCGTCTATGTCCAGGGTCAGGACGGCAAGCCGCAGGCGGTACAGATCACCACCGGCGACACCGACGGATCGCAGACCGAAGTGCTGTCGGGCGGCCTCAAGCCGGGCATGAAGATCATCACCGGCCAGTTGTCCGAAGGCGGCAGCGCGGCGGGATCGTCCTCCAAGCGCCGCAGCGGCGGGAACTGAGGCAGCCGCCATGGCGCAGGCCCCGATCATCTCGCTTCGCGGCGTGACCAAAGTCTACGGGACCGGCGCGACGGCGTTCAGTGCACTCAAGGGCGTCGACCTCGACATTGGCGCGGGGGATTTCGTCGCGGTCATGGGACCGTCGGGGTCGGGCAAGTCCACGACGATGAACATCCTCGGCTGCCTCGACGTGCCGACGGAGGGGACGTTCCTGTTCCGGGGCCATCATGTCGAGACGCTGGATCGTGACCAGCGCGCGCTGCTTCGCCGCAAATATCTCGGCTTCGTGTTCCAGGGGTTCAACCTCCTCTCGCGCACCAGCGCGCTGGAGAATGTCGAGTTGCCCCTGCTCTATCGCGGCGACCAGAAGGCGGATCGGCGCGAGGCGGCTCTGGCTGCGCTGGACAAAGTGGGCCTGAAGGACTGGTGGGACCACACCCCCGCCGAGCTGTCGGGCGGCCAGCAACAGCGTGTCGCCATCGCCCGCGCCATCGTGACCCGGCCCGACGTGCTGCTGGCGGACGAGCCAACCGGCAACCTCGACAGCGAACGGTCGGTGGAGATCATGAACCTGCTCACCGACCTCAACCGGGAGTCCGGCATCACCGTCCTGATGGTCACGCACGAAGCCGACATGGCGGCCTTTGCGCGCACCATCGTCCATTTCAAGGACGGGCTGGTCGACCGGACCGAAACGGGCAATGGAGGCAAGTTGGCCTGATGTTCGGCACCATCTTCCTCCTCGCCCTGCGGTCGATCCGGCGGCATCTGCTCCGCTCCTTCCTCACCATCCTCGGCATCGTCATCGGCGTCAGCGCGGTGGTGGCGATGGTGACATTGGGCAAGGCGACGACAGCAGCGGTGCAGACGCAAATCGCGGCGCTCGGCACCAATATCCTGCAAGTACGGCCCGGTCAGGGCTTTGGTCGGGGCGGCGGCGGCACGCGCCCGCCCGATTTCGAGCCGGAGGACGTGACCGCCGTCGAACAGCAGATCGCGGGCGTCACCGCCGTCGCCCCGCAAGCGCAATCGACCGCCACCGCCATTTACGAGGGCGCGAACTGGTCCACCACGATCAACGGCACCACCTCCGCCTATTTCAAGGTTCAGCCCTGGCCGCTCACCGACGGACGCACCTTCACCCCCATGGAGGAGATGGCGGGCAAGGCGGTGTGCATCATCGGCTCCACCGTGAAGACCAACCTGTTTCGCGGCGGCGAGGCGGTGGGCAAGCGTTTCCGCATTGGCGACGTGAGTTGCGACGTGATCGGCACGCTCTCCACGCGCGGGCAGGCTGGCTTTGGCGGCGATCAGGACGATGTCGTCATCATGCCGATCAAGACGGTGCAGCGGCGCTTCACCGGATCGACCGACATCCGCCTGATGCTGGTCGGCATCGACCAGAGTTATGATGCAGCCAAGGTGCAGTCCTCCCTGACCGACCTGCTGCGCGAGCGGCGACGGATCACGGGCGGCAAGGAAGATAATTTCAACATCTTCGACACCAAGCAGATTAGCGACACACTGACCGGCACGACCCAGATGCTGACCCGCATCGTGGCGGCGGTCGCGGCCATTTCGCTGGTCGTGGGCGGCATCGGCATCATGAACATCATGCTGGTGTCGGTGACAGAGCGCACGCGGGAGATCGGCATCCGCCTCGCCATCGGCGCGGTCGCGAACGAGGTGCTGATGCAGTTTCTTGTGGAGGCGATCGTGCTGTCCTGCCTTGGCGGCGTGGTCGGCATCCTGCTCGCTCAGGTCGTCGTGGGAGTCGCCACACCGCTGATGCAGGTGCCGTGGATGTTCGACCCGCAGATCAATGTGATCGCCTTTGCGATTTCCGCTTTGATCGGCGTGGTCTTTGGCTATTTCCCGGCCCGGCGCGCGGCCAGTCTCAATCCCATCGACGCGCTGCGCCACGAATAGGCGGGTTCACGCGACCGGCTTTATCGGCGAATTTTGCGCCATATCAAGGAAGCGACCGCCAATCCGCGCTCTGGTGCCCTCCTGTCCCACGGGACGAAGGAGGCACCTATGTTCACGCTTATCGGTTCGCATTTCCCACTTGTGGTGATGACTGGCATGTCGATCTTCGCCATCGCGCTAGCGGGCTTCAGCATTGAGGATGCGGTGAAGGCTCGCGGCCCACGGCGGGGCGCCTGAACAAGCAAACGGCGCGCCGGGGAGGAAAACCCGACGCGCCGCATGCCGTGCGACAATGTCTATTTTGACATTTTTCTACCCGAAGGCACTCTCTGCAAGTGAACCCGCCCTTGCTGTTGTCCGACAAATATCCTGTCCAGCCGATTCGTGACATACGTATTGGTACTTACGATTCACGGATGCGCTTAACCCCTTGGTCTTGCGGGCCGATTGGCTATGGTGAGCCGAGACGTGAACGAGGGGGCGACGGCTGGGGTCGATGGACAGATGGAGGATGCCGCTTGCCCTGCGGCTGATCGTGGCCGTCCTGATCGTGGCGGCGACCGCTGCCCTGCACAAGGCCGCGCAACCCTGGCTGGACGAGCGCACGACCTTCCTGCCCTATACGCTGTCGGTCCTGCTGATCGTGATTGGGGCAGGCCCCATCGCAGCGATGGTCGGCGCGGTGATGGCTCTGCTGTGCGGCGTCTTCCTGATCGGTGGCGGCATGGCGTCGATGGAAACGTCCGATAGCCTCGAAGCGGCCATCTTCCTCATCATCTCCGGCGCGATCATCCTGCTGGCCGAGCGAATCAATCGGTCGCGGCTCGACGCGCTGGAAAGCGACCGGCGGGCCGAACAGCGCGCGACGGAAGCCGGCACGCTCGCGGAGGAACTCAACCTGCTGATCGACGGCGTGCCGCGCCACGCCATCTACATGGTCGACCCCGGCGGGCATGTGACGCTGTGGAACCGCGGCGCGGAACGGCTGAAAGGATGGACGGAGGCCGAGGTTCTGGGTCAGCCGATGACATTATTCTACCCGCAGGACGCCATCGACGCGGGCAAGCCCACCGCAGACCTTGCCGTCGCCGCCCGCGACGGACGGCTGGAGGAGGAGGACTGGCGCCTGCGCCGGGACGGGTCGGAGTTTCTCGCCGCCGTCACCATCACCGCGCTGCGTGACGCGGGAGGCGCGGTGCGCGGCTTTGCCAAGATCGTCTCCGACATTACGGAACAGCGCGCCACCGACACGCTACTGCGCTCGCAGGAGAGCCATTTGCGCTCCATCCTGTCCACCGTGCCCGATGCGATGGTCGTGATCGACAAGGCGGGCATCATCGTCTCGTTCAGCGCGGCGGCGGAAACACTCTTTGGCTATCGGGAAGAGGAGGTGGTGGGCGAGAATGTCGCCATGCTGATGCCCTCCCCCGACCGCGAACGGCATGACGCCTATATCGGGCGTTACCGGGAGACGCATGAGAAGCGGATCATCGGCATCGGCCGCGTCGTCTTCGCGCGGCGCAAGGACGGCGGCACATTTCCCGTCGAACTGTCCATCGGCGAGACGACGGCGGAGGGAACGGAGCCGCTGTTCACCGGCTTCATGCGCGACCTCACCGAACGCTACCGGACGGAGGCGCGGCTGGAGGCGCTGCAATCCGAACTCATCCACGTCTCCCGGCTCAGTGCCATGGGCACCATGGCATCGACGCTCGCCCACGAACTGAACCAGCCCATCACCGCCATCGCCGCCTATGCGGAGGCGGTACGCGACCAGCTTGCCGACCCGGACCCGCAGGACATGGAGATGATCCGGGAGGCACTGGACGACACCGCGAAAGAGGCCCTGCGCGCCGGGCACATCGTCCGCCGCCTGCGGGAATTCGTCGCGCGCGGGGAGGTGGAGAAGACCGTCGAGCCGCTGCCCCAGCTCATCAACGAGGCTGCCGTGCTGGGCCTGATCGGCGCGCGGGAACAGGGGGTGGAACCGCTGTTCGACCTCGACCCCTATGCCTCGCCGGTGCTCGTGGACAAGGTGCAGATCCAGCAGGTGCTGATCAACCTGATCCGCAACGCGGTGGAGGCGATGGGGGGCGTGGGAGCCGAATCGGGCAGCCCGGAACGCCGCCTCACCATCACCTCGCGCGCGGACGACAATCCCGCCTGCGTCCGCGTCACCGTGGCCGACACCGGGCCGGGCGTCCTGCCGCATGTGGCGGCAAAGCTGTTCACCGCCTTCGTCACGTCGAAGACCGGCGGCATGGGCCTCGGCCTCTCCATCTGCCGGACCATCGTGGAGGCCAATGGCGGTCGCATCTGGATGGAACCGCGCCCCGGCGGCGGTTCGCAATTTCATTTCACCCTGTTACGCGCACAGATCGAAGGAGGCGGAGAAGGATCATGACGGACAAGAAGCTGGTCCATATCGTCGATGACGAGGAGGCGGTGCGCCGGTCCATCGGCTATATGCTCAAGACAGCGGGCTATGCCGTCGAAAGCTGGCCCTCGGGCGCCGCCTTCCTGCGCGACGCGCGCGAAGCGGCGCAGGGCTGCATCCTCCTCGACATCCGCATGCCGGACATGGACGGCATGGCGGTGCAGGCGGCGCTGGCAGAGAAGGGCGTGACCCTGCCCGTGGTCATCATGACCGGCCATGGCGACATCTCCATCGCGGTCGCGGCGATGAAGGCGGGCGCGGTCGATTTCCTCGAAAAGCCGTTCGACAAGGCCAGCCTGCTCGCGGCGCTCGACGCCGCCTTCGCGCGGATCGACGCGGCGGGGGATGTATCCACGCGGGCAACGCAGGCGGAACAGATATTGGGCGCGCTGACCCCGCGTGAACGCGACGTGCTGGAGGGTCTGGCCAAGGGTCTGCCCAACAAGACCATCGCCTATGACCTCGGCATATCCGCGCGCACCGTGGAAGTTCATCGCGCAAATCTCATGACCAAGCTCAATGTGCGGAGCCTTTCCGACGCCCTGCGCATTGCGTTCGCGGCGGGATTGGGCGGCTGACCGGGACTTTGGCCGGAACTTTGCGAATCGCTCGCATAGGGACCAATACGTAGCGACCCTGCCCCGCCCCCGTGGCAAGGTGAACGATAATTTTGATGGGTTCGGTCCAGCGCCGGCTCCCGAACAGGCTGATTTTGGATGATCATCATTGTCGAGGACGATCCGGCGGTTCGTCGCTCCCTGCAGCTTCTGCTCGTGGCCCAGGGTCATGAGGTCCGCACCTATCCGTCCGGTGAGGCGGTGCTCGCGGAAACGCAGGATCAGCCTGCCGACTGCTTCATCGCGGACTATCGCCTGGCCGACATGGATGCGATCGAGCTGCTGTCGCGCCTGCGCGCGCGCGGCACGACATGGCCCGCCGTGCTGATCACGGGCCTGCGCACCCCCGAACTGGATGAAAAGGCGCTGGCCGCCGGTTTCGCCGCGATCTTCGAAAAGCCGCTGCGCCTGCACACGCTGACCGACGTGGTGGCGCGCCTGACCGGTTTAGGCCCGAATGGCAAAGAGCATGACCGCCCCTGAGCCTACGCCCCTGCACGTCGAAGCCAATCCGCTCGACGCACTGACCGCGCGCGAGCGCGAAGTCCTGGCCTGCATCGCGCGCGGCCTGACCAACAAGCGGATCGGGATCGACCTCGGCATCAGCCATCGCACGGTGGAGGTCCATCGCGCCCGCCTGATGCGCAAGCTGGGCGCGCATAATCTGGTCACGCTGCTCGACGTCGCCTTTGCCCGGCGGGGCGAGGGATAGCAGCCGTCAGTCGCGGCGAAGCGCCGCCGCTGTCATGCCGCTTCCGCCCGTTCCTCCAGCGCATCCCGATCGCATATCTCGACGCGGGCGCGAGTAGGCAGGGCGACAATTCCCGCCCGCTTCAGCTCCGTCATCTGGCGGCTGACCGTCTCGATGGTGGTGCCCAATATATCCGCGATCTGCTGTCGGTTCAGCGGCAGGTCGAACGCATCGCGCCCGAATCGCTGCGCCATGTCGAGGAGGAAAGCCGCAATCTTCTCCCGCGCGCTGCGGCGACCGAGGAGCAGCATCCACGACCGCGCCCGGTCCAGCTCGTCCAATGTGCGGTGGAGCAGACCGTGCTCCAGCCCCGCGTGGCTCGCCGCGACTCGGTCGAAGTCGGCGCGCGGGAACAGGCAGACGCTGGCGTCGCTGAGCGCCGTCACGCTATGCCCGCTGGTCGCGCCAAAGGGCCGCCCGATGAAATCGGCGGGATAGGCCACGCCGACAATCTGTTCCCGCCCGTCCGCGGTGGAGATGGACAATTGCATCGTGCCCTCCACCACATTGGCGACGACGGTGGACTGGTCACCCTCCCAGATCAATCGCTGCCCACGCGGCACGGTGACGCGGCGCCCGGTGCGGGCAAAGGCGTCGCGCTCCGCGTCGGTCAGGACAGAGCAGATGGCGCGGTCCCGAACCGCGCAACCCGAACAAACGCTGGCCGAACAGGCGCTCGCCGCCGTTTCCCTGCTGCCGCCCGGCCAATATTCGCACCCCATGGTCCTGCCTCGAAACTGCTTACGTGCTCCTACGGACATGTGGTCGGTGGGCCGTCCGCGCCATCCGTATTGTTCCATAAGTGGCGGGCGGCGGTCAGTCGTCCTTCGGCGTCGGCACCGCCAGGTCGATGGAACGGCGGCCGTTGGCGGGCACGCGAACAGACCAGAGCGGCAGGCCATTGCGCCGGGGCAGGCGTTTTGCAGCGCCCAGCAAAGGCCGCTGTCCGAACGCCAGCACAGCCTCGACCGTCACCGCAAAGGGATTGGCGTTGCTGACCTCATAGCGCCAGCGATCCTGACCCACAGTGGTGAGTAGGCCCTGCACCTGCGCGCTGCGACCGATGGAGAGGTTCGCCTCCTGTCCGACCGCCGTGTCGGGCACGTCCCCCTCTCCCACGCGCAGGTCGCGGTCGCCGCGCGGCGCCACCATTGCGATGGGACCGGCGGGCAGCGGGAGGCCCAGCCCATCCTTTGCGCGGTTCTGCAAACGCAGGATGATCTCCGCCCTTGCCGGGATCGCATCACGGGCCGGCTGCACGAGCAAGGCATAGACAGTCTCGAACGGCACATTGCGGCGGTTGAGCAGGGCGACCTGCTTCTGGCTGTTGGCGGCAACCGTCACCGGCTCCGGTATGCGATAGAGTTTGAGGTCGCCGAGATTCTCCTGCTGCGCGATCATCACCGCCATGGGGACGTCCTGAAGCCGTTCCTCGTTGCGGCGCGCGGTGACCATGATGGGCGCGGACATCATCATCGGGGGAGCGGGCATGATCATGTCCGGGGCGAAGGGCGGCTGCTCTGCAATGTCGCTCGTCGTGCCCATCGGCCAGCATTGCAGCGACAACGCCTGCGCACTCGCCGGCATCGCGCCCGTCGGCGCGTTGCGATCCTGCCGCACCTCGCCAGCGACCGCCATCGTCTCCGCCTGCGCGAAGGAGATGCTGTTGCCATTGGCAAGCGTCAGCCAGGCGAACAGGTCCAGCGTCCCCGCTGCCTCGTCCACCCGGCCGATATAATGGGCCTGCCAGTCGAAATCATCCGCGAGATAGGAGAGGCGGACCGTCGCCCGGCCCGCAACCGGACTCATCGTCCGCACCGACAATGTGGGCTTTGCGGACAGGCCGGAGGGCACCGCGTCATAGAGCGGCTGTTCGGCCAGACCGGAGCAGCGCAGCGCCATGACGCCGCTGGCCGTTTGCAACACCACGCCGTCCGCCGGTCCCGCGACGATGCGGGCATCCTCCTCCCGCGCCTTGCCCGAATGGCGGTCGGTCCAGCGGACGCGGACATGACGGCCCAGCGTCCCGTCGACCAGCGCGGCGGGAGACAGCAGGCGCGCATCCCGGTTCTTTTCCACCGTACCGCCGGGCAGGCCGGTGACGATGGCGCTGACCGGCACGATGCCATCCGCCACCCCCTCGAATCGCAGGACGGCGGGACCGGCGGGCAGGTCCACCGTGCGCGTCTCGGTGATAAGCGCGCGCCCGTCGAGGTTCGACAGCGTGATGGCGCCCCCACCCCGATTTGGATCGCGATAGACGGTGACGGCCACCGCCTCCGGCGCGTCGGAGGTGACGATCGGTACGGTTGCCGCCTGCAACATCAGGGGAAGGAGAGCGAGCATCGCGCCGCGCCCCGCCCTAGTTGCGCGTCTCGAACACCGCGCTGACCGCCGTCTCGCCATTGGCGGGCACCGGCACCGTCCAGCGCACGCCGTCCGCCGACGTGCGTTCGCTTTTCAGCGTTTCCGACGCGATCCGGGTATCGGCCCAGACCCAGTCGAGACCGGATTGGATGAGGTCCACCGTCACCGGCTCCGGCGAGGCGTTGGTGAGCGTATAGCGCATCGTCGTGCGCCATTTCACGTCGTTCACCCGCTCACGCTTCTCCACCACCGGCTTGACCTTGACGTCGAAGGCGCGGCCCGTGGCGATGGCGAGGTCCGACCCCATGGGCGTGTGGTCGATGGCATTCTCGCCCACGAACTGCGCCGCGCCGCGCGCGTCCTTCATATAGACACGCACGGTTCCGGCGGGCAGCGCATCGCCCAGCCCCTGCCCGCGCGCAGTGGAGAATTTGAGGACGCTCGACGCGCTCTCCGCCGTATCCGCCCCGTTCAGCCAGCCGTTGCGATATTCATAGCCCGCCTTTGCCGGCGCGCCCGACACGTCGAGAAAGCTGACCTGCTTGGTCTGCCGGTTGGCGATCGTCGTGCGCTGCGCCAGCGGATAGAGGTAGAAATCGCCCAGCCGTTCCCGCCCGCTCGTCTCCGTGCCCGCCCGCCGAACGGGGGACGCAGGACGGCGATAGGGGACGTAGCCGCCGCCATTGTCCTCCCCCACCTGCCCGGCGACGAGCAGCGTATTGGCATTGTCGAACGTCGTGCCCGTCTCATTGGTGAGCGTGATCCACCCCTGCACGTCGATCTTGCCCGCGCTCCGGTCGAACAGCGCGACATAGTCGGCGTTCCAGCCCAGCCCCTGCGTCAGATAGGACAGGCCGACGGGGCGCGTCCCCGCCTTCGTGCTTTCCACGGTGACGGACAGGGTCGGGCGGGCGCGCAGATTCTCCGGCACCTTGTCGAAGATGACGCGGACGGGCAGGCCGTCGTCGCGCAGCACTTCGATCCGCTGCCCGATCTGCAACACGACACCGCCATTGGCCGCCAGCACCTTTGCCTGCTCCCGCGTCTCCGCGCCGGTCGCGGGATTGGTGCGCAGCAGGGTGATGGTGCGCCCCACGGCTTTCTCCATCAGCTTGTCGGGGGTCAGCAGGTCGAAGTCGAAATTCTGTTCCACGATACCGATGCCGGAGCCGGAAAGCGTTGCGGTGGCAGGCTCGATCCGGGCGGAGACATCCGGAAACTCGATCCGCTGCCGCCCCGCCGTCAGGTCGATCTGCCGCGTGTCGGAGATGAGCGAGCGACCGCTGTTGTAAATGGTGACGGACAGGTCGCCCTGCGCGGAGCGCGCATCTAACTGTGGTGCGGATTGCGCAACGGCCTGAGCGGGAAAGGAAGCGAGCGCCGCCATCAGGCCATAACGGATCATCACGCACTCTCCCCATCACAGTGTCGACCACTCTATGCGAGACATTCGCAGTAAAGGTCAAATGAGCAGCGCCAGTGACACTATGCAGCGGCGCACAAAAATGGCCCCGGCATAAAACCGGGGCCAGCAAGGGAGGCCGCCGGACGGCGTGTCAACGTCCGGCACCCTTTGGAGAATCCATAGCTCAGTCGATGCGGAACAGCTTGGCCGCATTGTTGCAAATGATGTCCTTCGTCGCCTCGTCCGGCACGCCCGCGAAATCGCGCAGGATGATCTCGTGGCTGTTGGGCCATGTCGTCTCCGAATGCGGATAGTCGGACGACCACATGATGTTCCTGCCACCCGGCAGGTCGCGGCTGAGGATGCCGACGCGGTCCTGAATGAACGATCCCCAGACATTCTGGTCCATGTAGAAAGCGGGAGATTCCGTCAGCGGGCTTTTCGTCCAGAACCGCTGCTTCTCCCATGTCCGGGTGATGTACTCGGTGAACCACGCGAACCAGCCCACGCCGCTTTCGACACTGGCGATCTTGAGGTCGGGGAAGCGTTGGAAGATGGCGTTGAAGATGAAGATCGCAATGGGTTCGGCCATCGCCATCTTGCTCATCGGCATGTCGGGCAGGAAATGCTGCGTGTCGCCGAACCGCGGAACGCGCGCGCCGAGATGGAAGGTGACGACCATCCCCTCATCGACGATCGTGCTCCACAGCCGGTCGAATTCCGGCTGATAATATTGCAGTTCGCCCTTGGGATCGCCGGTCAGCGCCGACACCTGACCATCCTTCAGCGCGGCGACGCCGGATGTGGTCTTCCACGCGCTGGCATTTTGCGGAAAGGCGGGGAGGTTGATCGCGCGAAAGCCCATTTTGGCGAGGCGCTTCACCTGCCCAATCGTCTCGTCAATGTCGCGCATCGGCACATAGCCGATGGGGACGAGACGGCGCGGGTCGGCGGAGCAGAAATCCATCACCCAGTTCTGATAGGCCTCATAACTGGCGATATAGAGTTCGTCGTTGGTGGTGCCCAGCGGCCCGCCACCGAACAGCACGGCGGCATCCATGCCGTCCGTGTCCATGTCCGCCAGCCGCGTGCGGGGATCCCACACGGCGCGCTGTTCGGACAGCTTGCCGAACATCTTGAAATCCTTGCCCTGACGGCCCGCCTGATTGTTGATCATGCGGACGGGGCGGCGATTGCCCTCGAAGACGATATGATCGACCTCATCCCCTTCCTCGACATAGGGCGCCTGATCCTTGAGATGCGCGGGCAGATAGTCGCGCCACATGTCATGGGGCGGATCGATATGCGCGTCCGCATCGACGATCCGGCCAAGGGTCCACGCGTCCTTCTTTGCTTCGGGGCGTTCCACCAGACCTGTGTCGCTCATCATCCAGCCTCCTGTCTCGCGCCGACTCCATCGGCATATTATTCTATATTTGGAACTTATATTTCACATGATAAATCGAATGCGGCATGCGGTCAATCCGTGCGCAGCAGGAGCGCGCCATAGCCATAGCCGCCATTGGCGACAGCGCAGACCTTTGCCCCCGCCACCTGCCGCTCACCGCCAAGGCCCCAGAGCTGGATGCAGGCTTCATGGGTATGGCCATAGCCATGGAAGCGCCCGGCGGAGAGTTGCCCCCCGCTGGTGTTCATCGGCAGGTCGCCCCCAAGGCCGATGCGCGTCCCGCCTTCCACAAAGGCCGCCGCCTCGCCCGGACCGCACAATTGCAGCGCCTCCATCCACAGCAGGGTGAGGATGGAGAAACCGTCGTAGATTTGCGCGGTGTCGACATCGCCGGGCCGCAGGTCGGTGCGCGACCACAGCATTTCCCCCGCTTTTGTTGCGGGCAGGCTGGTAAAGTCGCCCTCGTGCAAACCATAGCCGAGGCCACCGATGGCCATGCCCATCGCCTCGATATGGATGGGGGGCAGTTTCAGGTCTTTGGCGGCATCGCGGTGCGACAACAGGATCGCGGTCGATCCGTCGATATGCGTGTCGCAATCATAGAGCCGCAGCGGCGCGGAGATCAGCCGCGACTCCATATATTCATCCAGCGTCAGTGGCTGGCGGTAGATCGCATTGGGGTTCTTTTGCGCCATTGCCCGGCCATTGACGGCAATGGCGCCCAGTTGCTCCGACGTCGCGCCATATTTGTCGAAATAGGCCTGCGCATAGAGCGCGTACATATTGGCGGGCGACACGGCGTTGAACGGCACCGACCACTGGTTCGCGCCTTCCACGCGCGGCGACTGGCCAGCCTTTCCCAACAGTGTGGAGCTTCTCGACCGCAGCCGCGCCTGCGCCTGCGCGACGGTGCGAAAGACCAGCACGTGGCGGCACAGGCCGCTGGCGATCGCCTGCACCGCGCTGATCACCGCGCCGAGATGCGCATGGCCCTCCGTCGACGCGCCGACCCATGTCGGGTTCATGCCCAGCGCGAGCATAGCCTCCGTCGATCCCACCGGAGCGAAACCGCCGGCATCGCCGGATCGGCCAGGGAAAGTGGTGATGCCGTCGATATCCTCCGGCCGCAGCCCCGCCGCGCCGATCGCCTGAAGGCAGGCATCGACGGTGAGTTGCAGGGGCGTGTGCTGCGACGGGCGGCCGACTTCGGACTGGCCTGCGCCGGTGATGCAAACCTGTTTTTCCGCATGGGTCATTGCGCTGCCCTCTCAGGACGGAACAGCGGGAGCCACACATCTTCTACAGCCTCGAACTCCACGCGCACGGGCAAGCCGCTTTTCACCGCCTCCACGGGGCCGAGGATATTGGTATAGACGTACAGCTCCGCCTGCTCCTCCAGTTCCACCGCCGCGTAGACGAACGGAACCTGCAGACCGGGGAGCCAGCGTTCATGGTTGACGGTGTAGGTCGCGATGCGCCCGCGCCCCGACACCGGCTGCGGCGTCACCGCCGCGCTGTGGCAGGCCCGGCAGAGCGGCAGGGGTGGATGCTGGTAGCGCCCGCAATCGCCGCACCGCTGGATATGCAAACGCCCGGTTTCGCCCGCCGTCCAGTAGAACCCCGTCTCCGCGTCGATCAGCGGCAACTGGCGGCTCAAAACACGACGCCCTGCACCTTGAGGTCGATGATGCCATCCTCGTCATAGCCGAGGCTGGACAGGATCGCGTCGCTGTCCGCGCCGAGATCGGGCGCGAGACGGACGGGCAGGGACGCGCCGTCGAACTGCATCGGCACGCTGACCATGGCAAGTTCGCGGCCATCCTCATGCGCGGCGGTCTGCATGTAACGATTGGCCTGCACCTGACAGTCCTGCGCGATTTCGCCGACATGCTGCACTACGTCCCACTGGCCATCCTGCCGGGCCAGTATCTCGCGCCATTCGGCCAGCGTCTTCGATCCGAACAGGGCCCGCAATTCCGCGACGCAGGCGGCGAGGTTCTCCCGCCGCGCGCTATTGTCGATGAAACGCGGATCGTCGGCGAGGTCGGGACGGCCCGCCACCGCCATCAGCGGCGCCCAATATCGTTGCGCCTGCAACATGCACAGCGCAAGGAACCGCCCGTCGCTGGTCCGGTAATTGTTGACGAGCGGATTGTTCGGCAGGCCACCCGCCTTGGGTCGGGGAAGGCGTTCCATGCCGTCGTGCGTCGACTGGGTGATGGCGCGCTGCATGGACCACATGGCGGTGCCGAGCAGCGACACGTCCACTTCCGACGCATGGCCCGTCCTCTCCCGCTGCGCGATAGCCGCCGAAATCGCGCCCGCCAGCATCGCACCGGACAGCGTATCGCCAAAGGCCGGACCGGGCGGGCCGACGGGATAGTCGGCATCCTCGTCGCTGATCGAGGAGGCGACGCCGCCCCGCGCCCAGAAGGTGATGGCGTCGAAGCCCCCGCGATGCGCCTCCGGCCCATGCTGGCCGACCCCGCTGCCCACCGCATAGATAAGGTCGGGGAAGGCCGCGCGGATCGTCTCCGCATCAATGCCCATTTTCGCGCGCGCAGGCGGCAGGAGGTTGGTCAGGAACACGTCGGCATCGGTCAGCAGCCGGTACAAGACGTCCAGCCCCGCCGCCATTTTGAGGTCCAGCGTGATGCTGCGCTTGCCGCGATTGTAATTCTCCCAGGAGAAATCGAACGCCTGACTCCCGCTCGACATGCCGGTCTGCAGCCCGCGAATGGGATCGCCCGTCGGCGGCTCCACCTTGATCACGTCCGCGCCGAGGTCCGACAATATGCCTCCTGCGGCAGGTACAAAGGCCCACATGGCGACTTCCACGACTTTAATGCCTTCCAGTGGCCTCGCCATATGCTCTCCTCCGGCACTCGTGCCCTTATTCTTCTCCCATGCCACAATTCCCATACACGATTCAATATTCATTATATGGAATAAGTTGAGGTGAACAGCACGAAATCTGCCCCGGCACGGCCAATCGCGACCCCGCCCGGTTCGAACGTCCCGACGAATACGACCTGTTCCGCACCCATCGCGGCCGCCTGGGCTTGGGCAATGGCGAACATCAATGCCTGGGGCAGGATGTGGTACGCAGCGAGATGAGCGAGGGCATCATGGCGCTGCTCGACACCTTTCCGAACCTGCGCCTCGATCCCGATGCGCCCGCGCCGTTCCTGACCGGCGGGCTGGAGCAGCGCGGCCTATCGGCGCTGCCGGTGCTGCTGCGCTGACCGTCAGAGCATGTCGGGCGGGATGCGCGCGACGAAGGTCGAAATCCGGTCGCATGCCTCGCGCACATGCGCGCCGGCGGCCTCCACCTCGCGTCCCGTCAGCCGGTTCTTGAAGCCGGAGAGCGCAATGACGAAGGGGACTCCGCGGCGCGCGTCATAAATCGGGGCCTGAACATAGGCGGGGAGATAGTCCGCGTCCGGGTCGATCGCGAACAGGGGCTGCATGGACGAATCCAGCGTGGTCCAGCTTGCCTCCCGCTCCATCGACGACACGATGCTCGCCGAACTTTCGCTGCGCACGGCAACACCAAAACCGCGCGTGCGCAACACATCGACGCCCTCGAACAAAGCGTCCCGCTGATCCTGCCGGGGCGCGGGGTCCAGCGCATCGAGCCACGTGGTAATGTCCGTGGTCGATGACCAGGTGAAAAACACGCTCGCGAACTGGGCCAGCAGCGGGAGATGCGCGCCGCGCACCGTCGCATTGCCGACATGGGAATAGGCGGAGGCGCGCTCGACGATCACGGCATCGCCCCCTTCCAGCGTGCACAGCGCGCAAATCGCATCGTAGCGATCCGCCAGCAGGCGCATTTCCGGCTGGGCGACCTGTGTCGCGGAGAAATGCGCCTTGGCCGTCTCCCCCATGGCGATCAGCGCGGGACCAAGGACATAGCTCTTGTCGCTCGCACGAAAGAGATAGCCCGCCTCGACCAGCCCGCCGAGCAAGGCATGGCAGGTCGCCCGGCTGAGCCGGAGCGCCCGCACGATGTCGGTCAGGGTGAAGGACTGGCCCGGATGGTCGGCGATGAAATTGATGATCGACACGACGCGGCCGACACCGGGAGAAGAACGGGACATGGAAGAGTTCGCCATTTCGAAAGACTGGCGGGCACCATATTCGCCATTGCGAACAAGTCCAGTGCTATTCCGGCGCGCCCTTCGCCCTTGCCGAACGTCCGAAGGGCTCTCCCTCAGACATCTCCCAGCCCGTCCGCCTCCACATCCATCCTGCCCAGCTCGACAAATTGTTCGAGCAGCCAGGACGCCGCCGGGCCTGGCGGTGTGTCGCGCCGCCAGATGCAGCCGAAACGATAGGTGCCCCCGACATGATCGGGCATGACGAGCCGCACCAGCGCGCCCGTCACCAGATCATCCTCGATCATCGGCAGAGGCATATTCCCCCATCCGATGCCCTCGCGCAGCATGGCGTGCTTGGCACCGAGGTCCGCCATGCGCCAGGTCTTGGCACTCATCACCGAGAAATCGCGCCCCTCCGTAAAACGCGACCGGTCGGTCAGGACCAGCTGCGTATAGTCACGCCCCGCACCCGGCGGAATCTCCGTCATGCGGCCCAGCGGGTGATCGGGCGCAGCGACGGGCACCATGGCGAGGCACCCCGCCGTGCGGCTTTCCAGCCCGTCGATGCCGCCATAATGCGGCCCGGACACGCCCAGCACCGCCTGTCCGTCCAGCACCATGGCGGTGATCGCGCCCAGTGTCTCGACATGGAGGCGCAGCGAGACTGTGGGAAACTCTGTGGAAAAGCTGCGGAGAACTTTCCCCAGTCGTTCGGTCGGCAGCATGACGTCGACCGCCAGATCGACCTCCGCCTCCAGCCCGTCGAGCAGCCCCTTCACCTTGGCGCGCAGCCCGTCGATCCCCTGCGCCACGGACCGCGCCTCCGACAGCACCGCACGACCCGCCGTGGTCAGTTGCGGCTTTCGCGTCCCCTCCCGCTCGAACAGGGTCAGGCCGAGTTGAGCCTCCAGATTGGCGATGCCGTAGCTGATGACCGATACCGCCCGCCCCAGCTTGCGCCCAGCGCCTGCAAAACTGCCGGTTTCGACGATGGTGAGGAAGATGCGGAGCTGGTCGAAGGTCGGCGTGCCGGGATTATTCACTGTTCAACTTTCTGGAATAGTTTGGATCATTTTATCCCTCTGATGCCGAATGCGCGCAATCCCTAAATAGGATCTCAACAGGGCAGCCCTCCCACAGCGGCTCCGCCCCTCAGGAGATACGAGATGATCGAACTGCGCCCCTTCAACAGCCTCGGCGGTGAAAATCACGGTTGGCTCGACGCCAAGCATCATTTTTCCTTCGCAGGCTATCATGATCCCGCCCGCATGCACTGGGGCAACCTGCGCGTCTGGAACGACGACGCCATCGCCCCGCAGACCGGCTTTCCCCCGCATCCCCACCGCGACATGGAAATCATCACCTATGTCCGCGAAGGCGCGATCACCCACAAGGACAGCCTCGGCAACGAAGGCCGCACCGAAGCGGGCGACGTACAGGTGATGTCGGCGGGGTCGGGCGTCCGCCACTCCGAATATAATGTGGAGGATGTGACGACCCGAATCTTCCAGATCTGGATCCTGCCGACCAGCGCAGGCGGCGAGCCGAGCTGGGGCGCACGGCCCTTTCCCAAGGGTGAACGGGCCGGGCAGTTCGTGACGCTGGCCTCCGGCTACGGGAACGACAATGACGCGCTGCCGATCCGCACCGATGCGCGGGTCGTGGCCGCCACGCTGAAGGCTGGCGAGACGGCGGAATATCCGCTGGGCCGGGACCGCAAGGCCTATCTGGTCCCCGCCACCGGCGCGGTGCAGATCGAGGACGTCCGGGTCAACAGCCGCGACGGTGCCGCGATCAGCGACGTCGACGTGCTGAAGGTCACGGCGATCGAGGACAGCGAGATCGTCATGGTCGACGCAGCCTGAACGAAAAAGGGGCGCATGCCGCAGTGAACAGGCGGCATGCGCCCCCGGATGGCGGAGAAAGGGGCAGGACATGAAGACTATCGCGACACCCGATCTGAACCCGGTCGAATGGACCGGCGTACGGCAGGCGCTGGGCACCGTGGCCGACTGCGGCTGCGGCGATCCGCCCCCGGCGGGGTCGGTGCGGCACCGGCTGAGCCGGGCGATCGGCGCGATCGCGGGTCACAAGCAGGCCGCAGCCTCCCTCTCCCCCGAACAGCGCATCCTGCGCGATTTCCTCTGCGCCAGCGGTCGTTCGGGCCGCATCGCCGAAGATCATGTCCCCGCGCTCAGCGCACTTGGTTATAACCGGCCCCAGATCGAGGCCATGGCCCTGATAGCGGCCTGAACGAGAGGAATATCTGATGAGCATCCGGTCCAGCGACATCGACGGCGTCGAATCCGTCATCCTGCCGCCCGTGCGCGATCTGGGCGATGGCTTCACCGTCCGCCGCGCGCTCCCCTCCCAGCATCGCCGCATGGTGGGACCGTTCGTCTTCCTCGACGAGATGGGCCCGGCGGCTTTCCACGATGGCGAGGGGCTGGACGTGCGCCCGCATCCGCATATCGGCCTCGCCACCGTCACCTATCTGATCGAGGGTGAAATCCTCCACCGCGATTCGCTCGGCTCCGTACAGGCGATCCGCCCCGGCGAAGTGAACTGGATGACCGCGGGCAGCGGCATCGTCCATTCCGAACGCACCAGCCCCGAAGTCCGCGCCAGCGGCGGCGGCCTCCACGGTCTGCAAACATGGGTCGCCCTGCCGACGCAGGCGGAAGAGGTCGATCCCGGCTTCGCCCATTACAAGGCCGATCAGATTCCCGTGGTCGAGGATGCGGGCGTCCGGCTGACCCTCGTCGCGGGCACGTCGGACGGACTGGTTTCGCCCGTCAAAACCTTCTCCGACATGGTCTATGCCGACATCGTGATGGTCGACGGCGCACGCTATCAGTTGAAGGCCGAGCATGTGGAGCGGGCCATCTATGTGGTGACGGGCGCGGTCGAAGTGCTCGGCCAGACCGGCGGTTTCGCGCAGGGCGAACTGGTCGTGTTCAAGCCCGGCGCGGAGATCGTGCTTAAGGCGAAGGGCGGGACGCGCCTGATGCTGCTCGGCGGTGAGCCCTTGCCGGAACAGCGCCATATCTTCTGGAACTTCGTCTCATCCCGTCCCGACCGGATCGAGCA
Source organism: Sphingobium sp. (assembly GCA_036383715.1). Classification (GTDB taxonomy): domain Bacteria; phylum Pseudomonadota; class Alphaproteobacteria; order Sphingomonadales; family Sphingomonadaceae; genus Sphingobium. Next base: position 42,686 of record DASVNT010000024.1, read on the forward strand.
GGCGAAGGAGGACTGGCTGGGCCAGCGGTTCGCCAAAGTGCCCGACGAGCATGAGTTCATCCCCCTGCCGGTTTGATGGAGTAACACAGCATGGCCCACGCAACTGCCCATATCGGCCGCGACTCTTACCGCACGGAGATCGTCGCGGGCGGCCACCCCCTCATTGCCGACGAGGGCGAGAAGCTGGGCGGCCAGAACGCCGGTCCGGCTCCCTATGACTATATCCTCGCGGGCCTGGGCGCCTGCACCGCGATCACGCTGCGCATGTATGCCGACCGCAAGGCGTGGCCGCTGGAGACGCTGGACGTCGCGCTGCATCTCAGCGGATCGGGACCGGAAGCGTTCCAGATCGATCGCATGCTGACTGTCACCGGGCTGGACGATACGCAAAAGGCCCGGCTTGCCGAAATTGCGGAGCGCACGCCGGTCACGCTCACCCTCAAGGGCGGCATCGCGATCAACACGCGCCTCGCGTAACTTACTTCGGCACGACCGCCGCGTTGAGGAACGGGTCATTGCCTATAAACACCGGCTTGCTGTCGAACAGCGCGATCAGCCATTCGCCCGCATCGTCCCGGCGGCATTCGAACCGGCTGTCCGCGATGATCGTCGGTCCGACGAGGTTCAGCGCAGGTGCAGGCCCCTCCGCCGAATAATTGACCAGCAGGAAGGCGATGCCCGCCGTATCCGCGCCCGTGAACTCCACCCGGAAATTGGAGACGCTGTGCCGCTGAGTACGCACGCCGTCGCGCTGGTGGTTGCGCACCCGCTCGTTGCGCGCCGCATAGAAGGCCGCGACCGCCGCATGGCCGCGATGGGGCACGCCGCCGACCAGATATTCGACATCCTCCGTGCAGAGCGCCTCGATCCCCTCGCAATTATGGATGTCGAGGCGATGGCACCAATCCGCCACCAGTTGATGCAGCGCCAGCACGTCTGCGGCATTTTCCCTGTCGAATCGTGCCATAAATCCCCTCAACTCCTGAACTCGTACCTCCTCCCTAACCGCAAGGCAGGACAGGGGGCAACAGGCGCCACATGCGTTTTTGCATTCGTTTGCAAGAATCGCTCGAATGGCTATGAAGGGGGCGGATTCGGCTAGAGAGAGCAGAGAGGACAATCATGCCCACCCCCGCTTATGAACGCATATTGCACCTGTTCGAGAATGAAGGGATCAAGACCCTGTTCGGCATTCCCGATCCGGGCTTCATCCATATGGCAGTGAAGGCCGAGGAGCGCGGATGGCAGGTCGTGGCGCCCCATCATGAACAGGCGGGCTGCTTCATGGCCGATGCCTGGGGCCGCATGACCGGCAAGCCGGGCGTGTGTTTCGGCACCATGGGTCCGGGCGTCGCCAATCTGGCCGCCGCTGCCATCGTCGCGGCCAAGGAGAACAGCCCCACCATCTTCCTGGGCGGCAATCGCGGGCGCGAGGCGGAGCATCGCGTCAAGCGCGGCCGCATTCAGTATATCAGCCAGACCAAATATTTCGAACCGGCGATGAAATATGTCGGCGTCATCGAATATGCGAATCAGGCGGACGAAGTGATTCAGGAGGCGATCCGCGTCGCCACCTCCGGCAAGCCCGGCCCCGTCTATGTGGAAATTCCGATGCATGTGCTGCATGAGACGCCCGACTGGACGCCGATGAAGCCGCCGGAGGAATACCGCCTGATCCACCAGCCCGCCAGCGCGGCGGGGATCGCGGCGGCGGTCGCGGCGATCAAGGCAGCGAAGAACCCGATCATCCTCGCGGGTCACGGCCTCTACACCGCGCGGGCACAGGGTCCGGTGGGCGACCTCGCGGGCCTCGTCGGATGCCCCATCGTCCAGACCTCGGGCGGCACGGCGTTCATTCCGGGCTTTGAGGATCGCACCTTTTCCTACGGCTTCTCCCCCATCGCGATCGAGGCGGTGGAGGCGTCCGACTGCGTCATCGCCATCGGCACGGAACTAGGCGAACCGCTGCATTTCGGCCTCAACCGCCATTGGGCGGCGGGTGATGCAGGCCGGACATGGATTTATGTCGAGCGCGATCCGCTGGCCTTCGGCGTCAATCGCAAGATCCATGTGCCGCTGCTGGGCGACCTGCGCGACATCGTGCCGCAGCTGGTCGAGGCACTGAAGGACGAGACGCTGGGCGGCGTGGCGGAACTGGACGGCTGGATCGCCGGGCAGGCCGCGTTCAAGGCCGATCTCGCCGCCAATGTGCCGTCGGGACAGGTTCCGATGAACACCGCGCGTCTGGTGACGGAGGCGACGCTGGCCTTTCCGAAGGACGGCATATTGGTGCGCGACGGCGGGTCGGTCACGATCTTCCAGTGGACCTATTCCCAGGCCACGCCGCATGACGTGATGTGGAACCAGAACCTCGGCCATCTCGGCACGGGCCTCCCCTATGCGGTCGGCGCGGCGCTGGCGACGGATGGCAAGCGACCCGTCATGCTGATCACCGGCGACTCGTCCATCATGTTCCACATCGCGGAACTGGAGACGGCGGTGCGCAAGAAGCTGCCCATCATCGTCATCATCAGTTCCGATTATGCCTGGGGCCTGGAAGTGGGCGTCTATCGCCGCGCTATGGGTCTCGGCGGACCGGAGACGGAAGCGCACTGGAGCAAGGGCGTGCGCTTCGACGAGATCGCAAAGGGCTTCGGTGCCTATGGCGAGTTCGTGGAGAAGGAGGAGGACATCGCCCCCTCCATCGCCCGCGCGCTGGCCAGTGGCAAGCCCGCCTTCATCCAGGTGCCCGTCGATCCTGACGCCAATGCGACGGAAGCGCCCAACTACGCCGAATATTCGTCCTGGGCGGCCTATTGAGGAAAGCCTGATCCCGCGCCGCCCGGCGATCTTCGCATCGGGCGGCGCGGGCCGATTTTACGATCCGTTGGCGGGATAGACGGGATCGACCGGCTGCTGCGGCCAGGCCTTGCTGATCGCTTCCACCAGCCGTTGCTCCGCCTCGTCATGAGAGGCGAAGACGGGGCCGGACTGGGCGATCACGCCGCCGTCCGGTTCACGGCGGATTTCCGCGCGCACATGGCCGGTGGTGGCATCTTCCACCGTCGTGATGCTGAAACTGCCCATCGTCTCTCTCCTCAAACCACTGAACGGGGACCGCTCGTTTCGCTTGGTCAACCGCCTCGTGCGGCGGGGGTTCCGCGCCTCGCTCTTGCGGTAACGGCAAATATACCATAGGGGGGTATCCTATGGGCCATCTCTCCGACTCCAATGACGCGCTGATCGCGCGCGTCCGCCGCATCGCAGGGCAGCTGAACGCCGTGGAAAAGGCGCTGACGTCCAGCGAATCCTGCGCCACGGTCCTGCACCGGATCGCGGCCGTGCGCGGCGCTGTAAACGGGTTGATGGACGAGGTGATCGCGGACCACCTCAACGAGCATGTCGCCCTCCCCGGCCTGAGCGACGAGGACCGCGCCGCCGGGGCCGAAGACCTGCTCGCGGTCATCCGCCGATATGGAAAGTAAAATGATGCAAGACCTTTCCCACAGCCACGACTTCCTGAGCGCGGCGCATGACGAGAATGCCCGTCGCACCCGCTGGGTCGTCGCGCTGACCGCGCTGATGATGGTGGGGGAGATTGCGGCTGGCTATGCCACCGGCTCCATGGCGCTGCTCGCCGACGGATTTCACATGGCGACCCATGCGGGCGCGCTGGGCGTCGCGGCCTTCGCCTATGCCTATGCGCGGCGGCATGTCGGCAGCCCCCGATTCAGCTTCGGCACGGGCAAGGTCGGCGAACTGGCCGGATTCGCCTCCGCGCTGGTGCTGGGCATCGTCGCGCTGGGGATCGCGGGCGAGGCGGTAATGCGGCTCATCACCCCGACGACGGTCGATTTCGGCGCGGCGACGCTCGTCGCGGTCATCGGCCTGATCGTCAACCTCGTCAGTGCGGCGATGCTGGGCGGGGCGCACCATCATCACGGGCATGACCATCATGACCACGATCATCATCATGAGCATCACGGCCATCATCATGACCATGACAGCAATTTGCGCGCTGCCTATCTGCATGTGATGGCCGACGCGCTGACCTCCGTCCTCGCCATCGCCGCCCTGCTCGCGGGCCGCTATCTCGGCTGGGTATGGATGGACCCCGCCATGGGCATCGTCGGCGCCATCGTCATCGCGCGCTGGTCGCTGTCGCTGGTGCGGCAGACATCCGCCGTGCTGCTCGACATGACCGACCAGCATATTGCGGAGGAAGTGCGCGAACTGATCGAGGCCCCCGGCGACGTGCGCCTCACCGACCTCCACGTCTGGCGCGTGGGACCGCAGGCGCATGCCGCCGTGGTGGAGGTGGACGGCGCGGTGTCACCGGAGCATCTGCGCGAACGGCTGCGCCCCGTTCACGAGATCGGACATTTGTCGGTCGCCTATCGCTGATCCTCGTCCGGGCGGGTCGCGTTGAGGAACATCGCCCAAAAGGCCCAGAAGCCGACGACGGCGGTAAACTCTGTCGCACCCTTCTCCCCGAAATGCGCCGAGACCTGCGCGAACAGGTCTTTCGGCACATCGCCCGACAGCACGGCCTGCGTATAGGCGATCACCAGCCTTTGCTCCGCATCGAACAGGGTGCTCGACCGCCAGTCGGGCAGCGCCGCCATCAAGTCTTCCGTCAGACCAAAAGCCTTGCCGATCCCGTCGCGCGAGCGGATCGAATAGCTCGACCGATAGTGGAGATTAACCGTGTAGATCGCCAGCTCGCGCAGGTCCGACCGTTGGCACCAGTCGAGGTCGAGGGCGAGGAATCGGCTGGTCTGCGCGAGGGCGAGCGCCATTTTCGGATTATGCGCCGCGATCGCCATCCCTTCATGATTGGCATCGAAGGCCGGATTCTCCACACCGGGAAACAGCGTGCCGTACAGGGTGGCGAGGTCCGCCGCCGTCGTGGCATCCGGCGTCCCCGGATAATCGCCGGGCCCATATATGGTAGTCACGCGCGCCATCATTCTCTCTCCTTCGCTTGCGATGCTCTTGCACAGCAAAAAGCCCTCCCGTCCAGAAAGAGGGAGGGCCTTTTCTGTGTCAGACGACGGCCTTATTCGGCGGCCTGCGCCTGATCGGCGGGGATGACCGACGCGACCGGCCGGGTCTGCGACAGCGACGTGCCAAAGGTGTGGAAGCAGGCCGCGTGCAGACCGCCGAGGCCGCCCGCCACGAACACCAGCACATCCTTCGGCTCCGGCGTCGCATAGACGCGGCCATCGGCCCGAATGCGGCCCTGCAGGTCGAGCTGGTCGCGATGCTCCTTGTTGAAATCATCCGCGCCGAGGCTCGAATATTTCCACAGCACCTCCTGCACATCCTCGATATTCGGCAGTTCCCGGCCCACGATCTCCGCGCAGATCGGGTTGATCGCGATCAGCGCCTCACCAAAGGGCACCGCGCCGGAGAAATTGTTGCACCCGGCATAGGCGTAGGAACGACCGATCATCTCCAGGAAATCCGTCCCGCTGTGCGAGGTGGTGTCGATGACGTTCATCGTGCCCATCGTCCCGAACGAGGTGACGGCGTTGCCCGCAACCCCACGCCGTTCGCCCAGCGGTGCCCAGGGGGATTTTTCCTCCCACTCGCCCGTCACGATGCCCGCGACCCGGCCCGGCGAACCAAAGGTCGTCTGCGACGTGCCGCCGGTCGTCTGGCCCGCGACATTGCGCATGATGAGGCGGATCGCGCGGCCGATGGACGCGCTGTTGCCGGGCACGCCGCCGAGACAGCCATAGCTGTACGGAATCTCCAGCACATGCCGTACCGGGCCGTTGACCACGAACGCCGGATAGACGGGCGCGGTCGTCGCATTGACGCCGTATAACTCAAAGTCGGGGTCCGCGATGGAGGCGATGGCCGCGATCAGCAGTTCCAGCGACTCCGCCGGAGCGCCCGCCATCACCGCGTTGATCACAATCTTCTCGACCGTGCATTCGACATTGCCCGGCATCTCGCCGACGACTTCGTCGGGATAGCGGTCGTTCTCGCTGAGGAACGTGCGCACCCGTGCGTCCGTCGGTGGCACCAGCGGCAATCCGTCGCCCCAGCCCTGCGCCATGGCGAAGCTGTTGAACGCCTCGATCTCCAGATCGGCTTCGTGGCGCTTGCTGGCCAGCCAGTCGACCTCGCACCCTTCCGGTCCGCAGTCGCGGCTGATCAGCGGCTTGGGCGCGGGGACGACGCGATGCGCGCCGGGACGGATATATTCGATGCTCATTCCGCGGCCTCCGCGACTGTCAGGCTGGCGCCCATGGTGGCGAGGGCGGGCAGGAAATGCGCTTCCCCGATAGGCAGCACGCCCTCCTTGCGCTGTTCGTTCAGCGGATAGGGCAGGACGTGGACGCGCAGGCCCGAACGACCACCGCGCGCGGCGATCTCATGCGCGAACGTCTCGAAATTCTGCGTTGCGATGGCCGTGGTGGGCAGGCCGTGATTGGCCGCCTGAATGGCGTCGCGCACCGTCCAGCCCGTGCAGGAGCCGCAGTTGGCAAGGCCGACGACCGCCACGTCGATGCTGTTCAGGAACGCCTCGAAATCGGCGGCATGCCGCTCGCCCTCATCGCCCGAACGACCGCCGGAGCGCCAGAAGACGACCTCCGCGCCCGCCTCGCGGAATTTTTCCGCCCATAATTCGCTGATCCAGTCCCAGGCGCGCCACATGCGGTCGAGTCGGAAGCCGACCCGCTTGCCGACGAGCGACCCGGCATCGGGGCCGGGACTGGTGATGTCATCTGCCCGCCGGGCCGTGGGATCGAGAATGAAGCCTCGCGCCATGCAGTCCTCCTCTAAGGTTGCGCGTGTTGCATACGCATTCTGCATAGCTATACAATCTCGGCTATAGGCACAAGCCGTGAGCATCGATTTCCTGATGACAGGTCGAACGGCGCCGGACACGCCGGGTGAGGAGACTAGGCGCCCTCGCGCTCGATCAGGGCGACTCGCGCCTCCAGACGGCTGAGCAGGGAGGCGCGCACCGGCTGCCCCGCCATCAGCTTGCGCCAGGTATTATAGCTGATCCCGAAGCGGGCGTTCAGCGCCTCGTCCGTCCGATACGTCACCATCATGCGCAGCCGGTTCACCAGAGCCGGATCGACGGGCGTACAGCCCCTGCAGTCCTTTTCCGCTGGGGATGGGCTGGCGTGTATCGCGGACATGACGGAAACCTCAGGTTGATCTATTATCTACCGGATTAGTAGTGATTCTATTTTGCCGCAAGTGCGAAGCTGTGCAGTCAGGTCACGGACCACCCGCCGTCGACTGCAAAACTCTGGTTTGTGACGCAGCGCGCCATGGGGGACGCGAAATAGACGACCGCCGCGCCGATATCCTGTGGCTCCGCCATACCCAGCGGCGGGCTGCGACGGGCCGGGCCATCGGGCGCGGGCCCCTGCGCGCGCATGGCACCGGGCGTCACGACCCCGCCGGGCATCACCATGTTGACGGTGATCGCATGCTCGGCCAGTTCCAGCGCACTCGCCCGCATCAGGCCGACCAGCGCCGCCTTGGACGCGGCATAGGCGGCATGTCCGCGCGTCAGCGATCCGATCAGCGCGGCAGAGGCGACATGGACGATCCGCCCGCCTCGCCCGCCCGCGACCATGGCCCGCGCAGCCTCCCGGCTGGCGAGGAAGACGCCGCGCGCGTTGACCGCATTCACCCGGTCCCACTCCTCCGCCGTGCCGTCGAGCAGCAATTGCCGATCCTGAATACCGGCATTGTTGACGAGGCCCCAGAGCGGGCCATGGCTGGCGACGACCTCGGCAAAGGCCCGCACGATCGATGCCTCGTCACTCATGTCGATGAGGACGGCCGAGGCAGCATGACCGGCGGCGACCAGTTCGGCGGCCTTGGCCCGTGCCGCATCCTCCTGCCGGTCCGCGATGATGACGGTCGCACCTGCCTGCGCCAGCATGTCAGCAATACCGCCGCCAATGCCCATCGCGCCGCCCGTGACGATCACCGCCTCTCCCGCGAATCCATAAGCGCCCAACACATCTCTCCATCCTGTTATCGGATCGGGATGGGCGACACCAAAGACCGGGTCAACTCCCCGGCCGGGGACAGGACACGCGAAAACCCGCCCCGCAGGGGGAGCGGAGGCGAGTCATATGTCGGGAATGTCAGGCTGAAAGGATGATGGCGGAGACGCCGGGATTCGAACCCGGGGAGCCCCCTTAAGGGCTCGACGGTTTAGCAAACCGCTGGTTTCAGCCACTCACCCACGTCTCCGCACCTGCGTTGGGCACCCGCAGGGCGCCGCGCAGGTCACGGCCTATAGCCACGGTCGATCCGCTTGGCAACGCCCCCGCAGCATGGAAAGTCATCAAAAATGCGATAACGGAGCCGGATCGTTCGGGGAGCTGTGCTTGACAGACTCAGCGACTCACTATAACGGCCAGCCTTCCCGAATTGACCGGATGGAACGGCGCACCAAAAGCCTTAGTGCGTCGAGCTTTTTGCGTTTCGGGTCATCACGCGCTGAGATGGGGCCTCGCCAAGGCTCTGTGGAGCAGGAGATTTAAATACCATGGCACGTATTGCGGGCGTCAACATCCCGACCAACAAGCGCGTTATCATCGCGCTCACCTATATCCACGGCATCGGTCGCAAGACCGCCGTCGACATCGCCACCAAGCTGGGCATCGACCACAGCCGCCGTATTCAGGACCTGTCCGACGCCGAAGTGCTGGGCATCCGCGAAGCGATCGATGGCGCCTACACTGTCGAGGGCGACCTGCGCCGCGAGACTGCGATGAACATCAAGCGTCTGATGGACCTTGCATGCTATCGCGGCCTGCGTCACCGCAAGGGCCTGCCGGTCCGTGGCCAGCGCACGCACACCAATGCGCGCACCCGCAAGGGCAAGGCCAAGCCGATCGCCGGTAAGAAGAAGTAAGCCTTAAGCCCTTCTTCTCCACGGGCCGCGCCCAGCGGCAGCGGCCCGGAACCAACCAGTTTCGAGTAGGATATAGCAGATGGCACGGGAACCTCAGCGCATTAAGCGGCGCGAGCGCAAGAACATCTCGGCAGGCGTCGCGCATGTGAACGCCAGCTTCAACAACACCATGATCACCATCACCGATGCTCAGGGCAATGCAATCAGCTGGTCCTCCGCCGGCATGATGGGCTTCAAGGGTTCGCGCAAGTCGACCCCTTATGCTGCGCAGGTCTGCGCCGAAGACGCTGGCCGCAAGGCTGCCGAGCACGGCGTTCGCACCCTTGAGGTCGAAGTCAAGGGTCCGGGTTCGGGCCGCGAATCGGCTCTGCGCGCGCTGCAGGCGGTGGGTTTCACCATCACCTCCATCCGCGACGTGACGCCGATTCCGCACAATGGTGTTCGTCCGTCCAAGCGCCGCCGCGTCTAAACCGGCCGGCGAATCACGGGGCGCCGGACCATCCGGCGCGCCCGCTGCTTCATTCTGACTGGCCGGGGTCATCGTGCGGATAGCCCGCAGACCTCCGCCGCACTCCCAGGGGACATACATGACTGTCAACATCAAGAACTGGCAGGAATTGAAGAAGCCCAACAGCCTCGAGGTCAAGACATCCGGTGATGGCCGTCGCAAGGCGACGTTCGTCGCCGAACCGCTGGAACGCGGTTTCGGTCTGACCCTCGGCAACGCGCTGCGTCGGGTGCTGCTGTCCTCGCTTCAGGGCGCGGCGGTCACTTCGATCAAGATCGACAATGTCCTGCACGAATTCTCGTCGCTCGTCGGCGTCCGCGAGGATGTGACCGACATCGTCCTGAACGTGAAGCAGATCGCGCTGCGCATGGAAGGCGAAGGCCCGAAGCGGCTGCAGCTTTCCGTCACCGGCCCGGCCGAGGTCAAGGCAGGCGACATCGCGGTATCCGGCGACATCGAGATCATGAACCCCGACCTGGTGCTGTGCCACCTGGACGAGGGCGCATCGTTCAACATGGAACTGATCGCCGACATCGGTAAGGGCTATGTCCCCGCCGTGGCGAACCGCCCGATCGACGCTCCCATCGGCCTGATCCCGGTCGATGCGCTGTTCTCGCCGGTGCGGCAGGTCGCCTATAAGGTCGACAATGCCCGCGTCGGTCAGGAACTGGACTATGACAAGCTGTCGCTGACCATCGAAACCGATGGCACCGTCACGCCGGAAGACGCGGTGGCCTATGCCGCCCGCATCCTGCAGGACCAGCTCCAGCTGTTCGTCCACTTCGAGGACCAGCTTCCGTCGGCAGCGCCCAGCGTGGGCGGCGTCGCGGCAGCTCCCTCGTCGGAAGGCGAAGGCGACACCAACCAGATCAACCGCTACCTCCTCAAGAAGGTGGACGAGCTGGAACTGTCCGTCCGTTCGGCCAACTGCCTCAAGAACGACAACATCATCTACATCGGCGATCTGGTCCAGAAGACCGAAGCCGAGATGCTGCGCACGCCGAATTTCGGCCGCAAGTCGCTCAACGAGATCAAGGAAGTCCTGTCGTCCATGGGCCTGCGCCTTGGCATGGACATCCCCGGCTGGCCGCCGGAGAACATCGAAGAGATCGCCAAGAAGCTGGAACAAGAGCTTCTGGGCTAAAAGGGTTCGGGCCGGAGCATCGCTCTGGCCCGGTTCTTTTCAGGGTTATGGGCGGCCACCCTTTCGAAAGCGCCACCTGGACTGGGCTACCTGAAACGGGCCCTTTACGAACGAAGGAAGACTATCATGCGTCATAAATATGGTGGCCGTAAGCTGCAGCGTACCTCCGCGCATCGCATCGCACTGCTGCGCAACCTGTCCGCCGCGCTCATCAAGCACGAGCAGATCCTGACCACGACGCCCAAGGCGAAGGAACTTCGCCCCTATGTCGAGAAGCTGATCACGCTGGCCAAGCGTGGCGGCCTCGCCAATCGTCGTCTGGCCCTTGCTCGCCTTCAGGACGATACCCAGCTGGTCAAGCTGTTCGATGTTCTGGCCGAGCGGTACAAGGACCGTGACGGCGGCTACACCCGCGTCATCAAGGCCGGCATCCGCAAGTCGGACGCCGCTCCCATCGCGATCATCGAACTGGTCGACCGCGACGTGGACGCCAAGGGTCAGGACTCCGGTCCGGTCTATTCCTCGGAAGAGGACGAGCTGGAAGCAGCCTGATCGCTGCACAGCACTAAAATTCAGAAGGGCTCCGTGGCGACACGGGGCCTTTTCTTTTGCCGGACGCACCTCGCCCAATGAGATAAGATAACATTCCTTCTTGATTCTCAAATGTGACGTTGTATCGTTTCACTTGTCGGGAGAGAGGTACGTGGTCAACGCACTTCCCCCGACCGGCCAGGCCACCCGCCGTGGGTCGGCCACCGGGAGAGGAGATCAGCGCATGGCATTCGTGCAAGCAGAGCGTTCCGGCTATCGATCCAGCAGCAGCCTTTCCCCCGCCAGTCTGGCGGGCGTCGTCATCGTCCACCTCGGCCTCGGTGCCGCCGTGCTGAGCATGACGGCGATCACCATCTTCCGCGAGCCGCCGACCATCCTCCTCGGCAAGAATATCCCCGCGACCGCGCCAAGGGCCGATCCGGTGAAGGCGGAGCCCGTGAAGCCCGCAGTAAAGACGCCCGTGACCACCACCACGCCCGTCATCATCCTGCCAAAGCAACCCGACACCAGCGATTTCGCAAGGCCCGATCCCGTCCCCATCCCCGGCACGCTCGGCGGGACGGGTTCCTTTATCGACCCGGTCAAGCCCACCGAAACCCCGCCGCCGATCATGATCGATGCGAAACCCGACGCGCGCTTCGCGGGTGTATTCCAGCCCGCCTATCCCGCCGCGATGCTCCGCTTGCAGGTGGAGGGTAATGTGACAGTGCGCATAACCATCGGCCCGGACGGGCGTGTATTGGACGTTGCGCTCGTCAGCGCCGTCGACCCCGCCTTTTTCGAGGCGACGAAGCGGCAGGCGCTCAGCCGCTGGCGCTTCACCCCCGCAACTCGGGACGGCGTACCCGTCGTCACGGAGAAGGTCATGACCGTCCGTTTCCGCCTGACCGACTGATGAACGCGCCCATTGGGCGGGCCGCTTTGCAAAGCGGCCCGCCGTGCCTTATGTTGCACCCCATGTCGATTTTCCCCCGCCCGGTGTCGCCCAAGAACGCGCTGACCGACCTCCTCGATATGCTGACCGAGCGGCGTCGGCACAAATGGCCACTGCTGATCCTGTCGATCACGCTGACCGCCGTGGTGATCTGGGCGTTCGAGCATGACGCGCGGGGGCCGAAACCGGAGCGGCAGATCATCTATGTCGAAAGCTGGATGGCCGACCGCAAGAACAGCACGATCATCGAGCAGCAGAAGAAGGATCTCGCGCTTTACGAAGCCGCCCTGCAACGCAAGCAGCGGGAATTCCAGTCGCTCGCCGACAAATTCGGCATCGAATGGCGCAAGGACGAAGCCCGCAACACGGCGCAGCGCACCGCCGTACTGATCGCGGTAAACAAGCAACTGGACGAGCGGATCGCAGCGGCGAAGAAAAAGGAAGCCGCCGAGGCGACCGCCAAGGGCGCGGACAAGCGCGGAATGCACGCCCGCGCCCGATGACCGCCCCGATCATTGACGATGCGCGGGCCATGGCGACTGCCCTTGCGCTGTCGGAGCGCGGCGTGGGACGCACGGGCGTCAATCCCAATGTCGGCTGCCTGATCGTCCGCGATGGCCGGGTGGTGGGCCGGGGCTGGACCCAGCCGGGCGGGCGTCCGCATGCGGAGGCGATGGCGCTGCAACAGGCGGGGGAGCTGGCGAGGGGCGCGACAGTCTATGTCACGCTCGAACCCTGCGCTCACCCGTCCACGCGCGGTCCGCGCTGTTGCGACCTGCTGGTCGAGGCCGGGATCGCGCGCGCCGTCGTCGCGACGGGCGATCCCGATCCGCGCACCAATGGCAGGGGTATCGAGCGGCTGCACGCGGCAGGTATCGCCGTCGATGTCGGGCTGATGCAAAGCGAGGCACGCGCCGCCATGGCCGGCTTTTTCACGCGCGCTACCCTGGGCCGTCCGCATATCACCGTAAAACTCGCCCTGTCCCTCGACGGGTGCATCGCCATGGCCGATGGATCGAGCCAGTGGATCACCGGCCCGGACGCACGCGCCCATGCCCATGTCGAGCGCGCGCGGGCCGATGCGATCCTCGTCGGTCGGGGCACGCTCGATGCGGACAGGCCCCGGCTCACCGTGCGACTCGCCGGGCTGGAGGATCGCGCGCCGCAGCCGATATTGCTCAGCCGCAGCGCGGCAGCCTTGCCCGACGGCTGGCTGCATGCCGAATCGGTGGACGCCATCGCTCACCTCCCCCTGCCGGGCGACCGCCTGCTGGTGGAGGGCGGGGCCGGGGCAGCGGCTGCGTTCCTGGCTGCGGATAGGGTGGACCGCCTGCTGATCTACCGCGCACCCATCCTCATCGGCGCCGGACAGCCGGGGCTGGGCGACATCGGGCTGGCTGACCTGCGCTCCGCCCATGGACGTTGGCACCTGACCGACAGGCGCCTGCTCGGCCCGGATAGCGTAGAGGTTTACGTGGCCCACGGGCGCGGATAGAGGAAAGCCATGTTCACCGGCATCATCACCGACATCGGCACCATCCGCACTGCGGAACAACGCGGCGACCTGCGCCTCACCATCGGCTGCGCCTATGAGATGGACGGCGTCGCCATCGGCGCATCCATCGCCTGTTCGGGCGCCTGCCTGACCGTGGTGACAAAGGGGGCGGACAGTTTCACCGTCGAACTGTCGGCGGAAACGATCGCGCGCACCGCACCGGGCCTGTGGGCCGAGGGCGGCAAGCTGAACCTCGAACGCGCGGCCAAGGTCGGGGACGAACTGGGCGGCCATATCGTCACCGGCCATGTCGATGGCATCGGGACCGTCGTGTCGATCACCCCGGAAGGCGATTCGCACCGCGTCCTGTTTCAGGTCCCCCCCGCCCTCGCCCCGCTGATCGCGCCCAAGGGCAGCATCACCGTCGACGGCGTATCGCTGACCGTGAACGAGGTGGAGGACAAGGGCGGCATCACGACCTTCTCCATCAACCTGATCCCGCACACCTGGGATGTGACGACCTTCGGCACATTGGCCGTCGGGCGGCCGGTCAATCTGGAGATCGACATTCTGGCGCGCTATCTCGCCCGGATGCGCAATTATATCGGGGCCTGATCGCTTCGTACCCGCAGAGTGAGCATTTTTCATATAACCGATGTGATTTTTACCCTTGCGCTTTCACACTGTGGTGTGATTATCGGCGCAGAAGGAAAACATCATGTCGACTCTGCTTATTGAAAACCTCCGCGCGCTAGTCACCGACGGTGGCCTGTCGCGCTCCGGCCTGGCCCGTGCCGCCGGTCTTCACGCCAACAGCCTGCGCCGCCTTGGCGAAACCGACTGGAATCCCACCGCCGAAACGCTGACCAAGCTGGAAGCCTATCTCCTCAAGCGTGAGGGCGGCACCGCGCTCGCCAGCCCGGAGGAGATCATCAACGAGGCGCGCAACGGCCGCATGTTCATCCTGGTCGATGACGAGGACCGGGAGAATGAGGGCGACCTCGTCATCCCCGCGCAGATGGCGACCCCCGATGCGATCAATTTCATGGCGACCCATGGCCGCGGCCTGATCTGCCTGACGCTGACCCGCGAGCGGGTCGAGCACCTCGGCCTCGACCTGATGAGCCGCAACAACGGCACTCGCCACGACACCGCCTTCACCGTCTCGATTGAGGCGCGCGAGGGCGTGACGACCGGGATCAGCGCCGCCGACCGCGCGCGCACCGTGTCCGTCGCCATCGACGCATCGAAGGGCCGCGCCGACATCGTCACCCCCGGCCATGTCTTCCCGCTGATCGCCAGGGACGGCGGCGTGCTGGTCCGCACCGGCCATACCGAAGCGGCGGTGGACGTCGCGCGCCTCGCCGGCCTCAACCCTTCCGGCGTGATCTGCGAGATCATGAAGGACGACGGGACGATGGCGCGCCTCGACGACCTCATCCCCTTTGCGCAGAAGCACCGGCTCAAGATCGGCACGATCCGCGACCTGATCGCCTATCGCCGCAAGCATGACCATCTGGTCGTCCGACGCGCGGAAACCCGCTTCACCAGCAAATGGGGCGGCGACTGGAAAGCCTCCACCTTCTTCAACAAGGCCACCGGCGAGGAAACGCTGGTGCTGCAAAAGGGCAAGGTCGAGGCTGACAAGCCCACGCTGGTCCGCATGCACACCCTGTCCGTCTTCACCGACATATTGGGCGAGGAAAACGACCGCGCCGGCCTGCTGGAACGGTCCATGGAGATCATCGCGCGCGAAGGCGCAGGCGTCATCGTGCTGCTCAACCGCCCGCTCGGTGCGAACCTCAGCAAGGCGTTGCAGTTCCGCGAAAAAATCCGTGCGGGCGAGGAGCCGCCGCTGGAGGAACTGCGCGACTATGGTGTGGGCGCACAGATATTGGCGGAACTGGGCGTGCATGACATGGTGCTTTTGACCAACAGCCACTATGACCTGATCGCACTCGACGGCTATGACCTCGCCGTGGTCGGCGAACAACGCATCGACGTCTGAGCCGACCCTTTTTCGAGAAAGACACCCATGGCCAAATTCCTGATTGTGGAAGCCCGCTTCTACGACCACCTCAACGACATGCTGATCGCGGGCGCCAAGGCGGCGCTGGACGAGGCAGGGCATAAATATGAGGTGCTGACCGTCCCCGGCGCGCTGGAAATTCCGGGCGCGATCGCCATTGCGGCGGAAAGCGGCCGCTTCGACGGCTTCGTCGCGATCGGCGTGGTCATCCGCGGCGAAACCTATCATTTCGAGGTGGTTTCCAACGAGAGCGCCCGCGGTCTGATGGCGCTCAGCATGGACACCATCGCCATCGGCAACGGCATCATCACCGTGGAGAATGAGGCGCAGGCGCTGGCACGCGCCGACGCCAACCAGAAGGACAAGGGCGGAGAGGCCGCGAAGGCCGCGATCCGCATGCTGGAAATCGCGACCACCTATCGCGGATGATCCAAAGGCAGCGGCGGGGATTTTCTTTAGTCCCCGCCGCCGCTACAACCGGGCCATGAATCCGGACGAAACACTCGACGACCTGCGCCTGCGGCTCGCGCCCATGGTCGCGGACAATGCCGCCTTCGACGGATGGTCGGCCAAGGCGCTGGCGGCAACCGCCGCGCAATCCGGCACCGACGCGGACATTATCGCACTGGCATTCGACGGCGGCGCGCTCGCCATGATCGACGCCTGGTTCGCCAGCATCGACGCGGACATGCTGGCCGCGCTTCCGCCCGAACGCCTCGGCAACATGCGAACCCCCGGCCGGATCACCGCGCTGGTGGAGGCCCGCCTCCAGATCATCGCGCCGCATCGCGAGGCCCTGCGCCGGGCGCAGTCCGTCCTCGCCATGCCGCAGAATCTGGTGCGAGCGGCCAAACTCGGCTGGCGCGCGGCGGATGTGATGTGGCGCGCTGCGGGGGACACCGCCACCGACCTCAATCACTACAGCAAGCGTGCGACGCTGGGCAGCATCTACGCCGCCACCATGATTTTCTTCGTCAATGACGAGAGTGAGCACTGGGCCGACACCAAAGCCTTTTTCGCGCGCCGCCTCGCCGGTGTGGCGCGGTTCGAAAAGGCCAAGGCGCGGATGACCGTCAACAGCGACATGCACTTCAACCCCGCCCGCTTCATCGGTCGCCTGCGCTATCGCAGTTGAATACCCCCGCCCTTGAAGACGGAGGACGAAGCGGCTATTGATAATCCCTCGCAGAAATTACGAAGGAATGGCGTTTTGCGTCTGGACGAATTGCCACAGGGACGACCGGCCTGGGTCGACCGGATCGACTGGACGCTCATGACGCCTTCCGACGGACAGAGACTGCGCGAATTCGGCATTTGCGAGGGTGCCAGTGTCGAGTTGCTGCACCGGGGCGGCTGGGGCCGGGGCGCCCTTGCCTGCCGTGTCGGTCGCATGACCATCGCGATGCGGGCGGGCCATGCCTCCGCCATCGAGGTCGTCACCGAAGCCGCGCCGCAGAGCGTTCCCGCCAGCATGCCGGAGGCCGCGCTCCTCACATGAGCGCCCAGCCCCTGATCGCGCTCGTCGGCAATCCCAATGCCGGCAAAAGCGCGCTGTTCAACGCACTGACCGGCGCTCGCCAGAAACTCGGCAATTATCCCGGCGTCACGGTGGAGCGCAAACTCGGTCGCCTCGCGCTCAGTGACGGCGCGGTGGTCGATATCGTCGATCTGCCCGGCACCTACAGCCTCAGCCCCAACAGCCCGGATGAGGAAGTGACGCGCAACGTCATCCTGGGCCGGCAGGATGGGGAGCGGATGCCCGATGCCCTCGTCATCGTGGTGGACGCCGCCAACCTCGACAATCACCTGCGCTTTGCGCTGGAACTGATCGCGCTGGGCCTGCCGACGGTGGTGGCGCTCAACATGGTCGACCTCGCCACGCGCGACGGGCTGGAACTGGATGCCGCGCGGCTTGCCGACGACCTCGGCGTGCCGGTCATTCCGACGGTCGCGGTGCGCAAGCGTGGCCTCGATCACCTGCGTTCCGAACTGTCGCAGATGCTCCCCGTCGCCGCCGTGCCGATCCGCGCCCGGCCCCAGCCGGAAAGCTTCGCCGCGATCCAGCAGGAGGCGCACCGCATCGCCCGCCGCGCCATCGTATCGGAAAGCCCCTCGCGCCGCCTGACCGGAGCGGTGGACAAGGTGGCGCTGCATCCCGTGTTCGGCATGATCCTGCTGCTCGCCATCCTGTTCATCATGTTCCAGGCGGTATTTAGCTGGTCCGAAGCACCCATTGCGATGATCGAGGGCGCGCTGCTTGCCTTTGAGGATGCGGTGAGCGCGATCCTGCCGGACGGGGTGGTGCAGGACTTCCTCGTGCAGGGCGTGATCGCGGGCGTGGGCGCAGTGATCGTGTTCCTGCCGCAGATCCTGATCCTGTTCTTCTTCATCCTGATGCTGGAGGGAACGGGCTATATGACCCGCGCCGCCTTCCTGATGGACGGCGTCATGTCGCGCGTGGGCCTGTCGGGCCGTGCGTTCATCCCCCTGCTCTCCAGCTTTGCCTGCGCGGTGCCGGGCATCATGGCGACGCGGACAATCGCGGACCCCAAGGATCGCCTGACCACCATCCTGATCGCGCCGCTGATGACCTGTTCGGCGCGGCTGCCGGTCTATACGCTGATCATCGGCGCCTTCATCCCGGCCCGCACCATCTGGGGCGGAATCGGGTTGCAGGGGCTGGTGCTGTTCATCCTGTATGTCGCGGGCATCGTCGGGGCCTTTGTCGCCGCGCTGGTCCTGCGGATGAGCGTGACGAAGGGCGGCGGCGGCAATTTCCTGATGGAACTGCCCAAATATCAGATGCCGTTCCTGCGCGATCTGGCGCTGGGCCTGTGGCAGCGCGCCGTCATCTTCCTGAAGCGTGCAGGCACGATCATCTTTGCGACAACGGTCGTACTGTGGCTGCTGCTGAGCTATCCCAAGCCGCCGGCGGGCAGCACTGTCACCCCCATCGAATATAGCGCGGCTGGCCGTATCGCGAGCGTCATCACGCCCGTACTGAAACCCATCGGTTTCAATCACGAGATCGCCGTCGCCCTGATCCCGGCCATCGCCGCGCGCGAGGTTGCCGTCTCGGCGCTCGCCACCGCCTATTCCATCGAGGATGCGGGCGATGACGAAGCAAAGACAGAACGCAGCCTGTCCGGTCGCCTGTCGGGCCGGTGGAGCCTGCCGACCGCCCTCGCCTTTCTGGCGTGGTTCGTGTTCGCGCCGCAATGCATCTCCACCATCGCCGTGACCCGGCGGGAGACGAACGGGTGGAAATGGCCCAGCTTCATGATCGCCTATCTGCTCGCCATCGCCTATGTGGCAGCGGGCGCGACCTATTGGACGGCGGTGGCGCTGGGGTTGTAGCTTACTCCACAGCTTTTTCGCTCATGGCGTAAAGCGAGCGTAGACGATGGCCCTGCCGACCCTGTAAGCGAAAGCCATACACCCGCCGTCCCCGCACGGCGGGATCATCTCATTTCCGCGCGGAGAAAATAATGTCAGGCAGCGTCAACAAGGTCATTCTGGTCGGCAATCTGGGCGCGGACCCGGAAGTCCGCAGCTTCCAGAACGGCGGCAAGGTGGCCAACCTGCGCATCGCCACGTCGGAGCAGTGGAAGGATCGCAACAGCGGCGACCGCAAGGAAAAGACCGAGTGGCACACCGTCGCCGTCTTTTCCGAAGGACTGGTCGGCGTGGTCGAACGCTTCCTGCGCAAGGGTTCGAAAATCTATATCGAGGGTAAACTCCAGACCCGCAAATGGCAGGACGCCCAGGGTCAGGACCGCTATTCGACCGAGGTCGTGCTTCAGGGTTTCGACGCCAAGCTGGTGATGCTCGACGGCCCCGGCGGCGGTCAGGGCGGCGGTAGCGGTGGCGGCGGTGGCCGCTCCTCCGGCAGCAGCGGCGGTGGCGGCGGCGACTGGGGCAACACCGGCGGCGGCGGCGATCCCTATGGCAATGATTTCGGCGGCGGCGGCGGTGGTGGTGGCTTCGGCGGCGGACGCTCCTCCGGCGGGCGTTCGGCCCCGGCGGCGTTCGACGACGACCTCAACGACGACGTACCGTTCTGAAGAGTATCTGATGCGCCCCGGCCTTCCATGAGGTTGGGGGCGCAGTCCGTTCAAGCCGTCATCCACCGCGCGGCGATGCGGCCCACTTCGGCCAGCACGGCTTCCGCCTCCGCCACCGGCGCGTGATCCCGCGGTTCATAATAAGCGGTGATGAAAAAGGGCGTGCGGTCCGGGCGCCAGACGACGGCGATGTCGTTGACCTTCACCATCGCGATATCGTCACCACTCAGCGTCCCGGTCTTGTCCCCGACGCGCCAGCCCTGCGGCAAGCCAGCGCGCAACCGCCCCGCCCCCGTCTTGGTCCCCGCCATCCAGCCGATCAGCTTTTCGCGTGAGGCCGGTGTCAGCACCTTTCCGGTCAGGATCGCCGCCATGCTGCGCGCCATGGCGGCAGGTGATGTGGTGTCACGCTGGTCCGCGCCATGGCTGTAATTGAGCTCCGGCTCATAGCGATCCAGCCAACTCACATCATCGTCCAGACTGCGCCAGAATCGCGTCAGCGCCTCCGGCCCGCCGATCTGGCGGAGGAGGAGGTTGGCGGCACCATTGTCGCTCTCCATCTGTGCGGCCTGTGCGAGCGTGAGGATGCTGAGCGCACCCTGCGGCAGCGCGGCCTTCACCACCGGACTATGTCCGATCACGTCCTTTTCAGCGATAGTGACCGGCGTCGAACCGCCCATCGTGCCCGCGTCGATGCGCGCCAGCACAGCGGCGGCAAGGGACAGCTTGAAGGTCGAGCACATGGTGAACCGCTCATCGACCCGGTGCCCGACCAGCGCACCCGTCCGCCCATCCAGCATCGCCGCGCCCAGCCGCCCACCGGACCGCTGCTCCAGCGCCACCAGATGATCGAATTCCGGGGCCGGGATCGTCGTGCCGCCAGCCGCGACCATGGCAGGCCGCCCGGCCAGCAACCCCGCGGCCAGCGCCCCGCCCATGATCGTCACCACCTGCCTGCGATCCATCATGCGCCTGTGCCCCGGTTCCGAATGCAGGTTGACTTATTCCGCGGCAACAGCCTCGTTCGCGGCGTCGATTTCCGCCGCCTTGGCCTCGACCAGTTCGACGATATGGTCGAGCATCGCCTCACTGGAAATCGTGTGGGCCGTCACGCCGGACAGATAGACCATATGCTTGCCATTGCCGCCGCCGGTGATGCCGATGTCCGTCTCCCGCGCCTCTCCCGGCCCGTTGACCACGCAGCCGAGGACGGAGAGGGAGAGCGGGGTGCGGATATGCTGCAGGCGATTCTCCAGCGCCTCCACCGTGCGGATCACGTCGAAGCCCTGACGCGCGCAACTGGGGCAGGAGACGACGCGGACGCCGCGCGTGCGCAGGCCGAGGGACTTGAGGATCTCATAGCCCACGCGCACCTCCTCCTCCGGTTCGGCGGAGAGGGAGACGCGGATGGTGTCGCCGATACCGGCCCACAGCAGGTTGCCGATGCCGATGGCGCTTTTCACCGTGCCGCCGCGCTGCCCGCCCGCCTCGGTAATGCCGAGGTGGAGGGGACAATCGACCGCATCGGCCAGTTGCGAATAGGCCGCGACCGCGAGGAAGGCGTCGGATGCCTTCACCGCGACCTTATATTCGTGGAAATCCTGATCCTGCAGCAGCTTGATATGGTCGAGAGCCGATTCGACCAGCGCGTCGGGGCATGGCTCGCCATATTTTTCGAGCAGGTCTTTTTCGAGGGAGCCTGCGTTCACGCCGATACGGATGGAGCAGCCATTGGCCTTGGCCGCGTCCACGACCTCCTTCACCCGCGCCTGCGACCCGATATTGCCGGGGTTGATGCGCAGGCAGGCCGCACCTGCATCGGCGGCTTCCAGCGCGCGCTTATAGTGAAAATGGATGTCCGCGACGATGGGCACGGTGGACGCGCGCACGATCTGCTTCAGGGCGGCGGTGGACGCTTCGTCCGGGCAGGAGACACGGATGATGTCCGCGCCTGCCTCTTCGCAGCGGCGAATCTGGTCGATGGTCGCCTTTATATCGTCGGTCGGGGTGTTCGTCATGGTCTGCACGGTGATCGGCGCGTCTCCGCCGACGGGCACATTGCCCACCATGATCTGCCGGGACTTGCGCCGCTGGATATCGCGCCAGGGACGAAGGCCGGGATTATGATCTGACATTCAAAAGGCTCCGCATATCCCCTTCGGGACTATGCGCCTTCCATAGCGCCTTGCGGAGCAAAGCGCCATGGATGGTGCGACGGGCGGCGGCCTATAAAACCTTGCGGCCCGTGAACAGCTGGATCAGGCCGACGACCAGCGCGACGATCAGCAGGATGTGGATCAGGCCGCCTGCGATGTGGAAGGCAAAGCCCGCCAGCCACAGGATGATCAGGATGACGAAAATGGTCCAGAGCATGGCGCAACCTCTCCTCTATGATGCGATTTCATTCCTACAACGAACCGAATGCAGAACGGGTTGCATGCAGGGGCGAATCACCCTTCCCGCCCCTTGCGCTGGCAGAGCGTTGTCGCCACATCGGGCCCACCCTTTCAGCCGAGTATCCCATGCCCAAATATCTGCACACGATGATCCGCGTCAGCGACGTCGACAAGACGATCGCCTTCTTCAACCTGATCGGCCTTCAGGAAGTCCGTCGGGTCGACAATGCGGGTGGGCGCTTCACCCTGATCTTCCTCGCCGCGCCGGGTGACGAAGAGGCGCAAGTGGAGCTGACCTATAACTGGCCGGAGGACGGCGTCGCGGCGGAACACTATACGGGAGGCCGCAATTTCGGCCACCTCGCCTATCGGGTCGAGAATATTTATGAGACGTGCCAGCGCCTGATGGACGCCGGCGTCACGATCAACCGTCCCCCGCGCGACGGCCATATGGCCTTCATCCGCTCGCCCAACGGCATTTCGGTGGAACTGTTACAGGACGGGCATCTCGATCCCGCCGAACCCTGGGCCTCCATGCCGAACATAGGGCAGTGGTAAGTGTCCGCCCCCGCCCCTGAAATTGAAATCCTGCGCGTCCCCGCACTCAGCGACAATTATATCTGGCTGATCCATGAGGCGGACAGCGGGGAGACGGTGGTGGTCGATCCGGCGCAGGCCGAACCCGCTCTGGCGGCGGCGGCGAAACGGGGATGGACCATCACGCAGATTTGGAACACCCACTGGCACCCCGATCATGTCGGCGGCAATGCCACGATCCGCGCGGCCACCGGCGCGCGCATCACCGCTCCGGCGGCGGAAGCGGCAAAGATCGGGACCATCGACCACGCCGTCGCCGAAGGGGATCGCGCGGACATCGGCGCCCTCTCCGCAACCATTTGGGAGGTTCCCGCCCATACGGCCGGGCACATCGCCTATCATTTGCCGGACGCGGGCGTGATCTTCGTCGGCGACACGCTGTTCGCCATGGGCTGCGGTCGGTTGTTCGAGGGCACGCCGGACCAGATGTACGCGGCAATGCGCCGGTTCGAGGCGCTACCCGACACGACGCAGGTCTATTGCGCGCATGAATATACGCTCTCCAACGGACGCTACGCCGTCCATGCCGAGCCGGAGAATGCCGCCACCGCCGACAGACTGAGAGCGGTCGAGGCGGCGCGGGCGGCGGGGGAGGCGACCGTGCCGACCAGCATCGGCGCGGAGCGTGCGACAAATCCCTTTCTGCGCGCAGGCAGCGTGGCGGAACTCGCGCGCCGCCGTGCCGAAAAGGATGCGTTCTGACCCTCGACGGCGTAGAATGGCGGCGGGGCCTGTGCCGAGGAGCAATGCCATGTTGAAGACCCCCATCCCGCTGATCGCCGCGCTGCTCCTGTCCGGTTGCGCTGCGACCGTGGCCGATACCCCGCGCCTCACCGAAAAGCAGGCAACGGCCTTGGCCAAGGCGCTGGACGGCAAGGTGCCGGGCAAACCCGTTTCCTGCGTCCCCCTCAACCTCAGCAGCGGCGGCGGCCCCACCGCGATCAGCGACGACATATTGATCTATCGCGTCAACCGGAACCTCGTCTACCGCAACGACCTCAATGGCCGGTGCAGCGGGATCAGCACCGGCAGCACGTTGGTGCTACAGCCGATGATCGGGCAATATTGCCGGAACGACATCGCATATGTGGTAGACCTCCAGACGGGGATGCGGGGGCCGTCCTGCGCGCTGGGGGATTTCGTGCCCTATCGCACGCCGGGGAAATAAGGCTCAGCCTTTATACAGCGCGTCCAGCCGCTCCTGATAGCGCGCCTTGATAACGTGGCGGCGGATCTTGAGCGACGGCGTCATCTCGCCATTTTCGACGGTGAACGGCTCGTCCGCCAGCACATAGCGGCGCACCCGTTCGATAACCGACAATTCGCCGTTCACCCGCTCCACCGCCGCCCGGATAGCAGCCAGACAGTCCGTATCGGCAGAGAGCGGCGCATCTTCCGGCAGGTTGCGCGCCTCCCGCCACTCCCGGCAGAACTCCGGGTCGGGCACGATCAGCGCGACCAGATAGGGCCGCCGGTCGCCATGGATCATCGCCTGCCCGATTTCGGGCTGGAGCGTCAGCATCCCCTCGACCCTTTGCGGCGCGACATTGTCGCCCTTGTCGTTGACGATCAGGTCTTTCTTGCGGTCGGTGATCCGCACCCGCCCCGCCCCGTCCAGCTCGCCAATGTCGCCCGTGTGGAGCCAGCCGTCCTTCAGCACGCGGGCCGTCTCCGCCTCGTTGCGCCAATAGCCGTGCATGACCAGTTCACCGCGGACCAGGATTTCGCCATCCTCCGCGATGCGGACCTCCACATTCTTCATCGGCGGGCCGACGCTGTCCATGCGGATGCCCGCGCGCGGACGGTTGCAGCTGATCACCGGCCCCGCCTCCGTCTGGCCATAGCCCTGCAACAGGGTGAGGCCGAGCGCCTGGAAGAAATTGCCGACATCGGGGTTGAGCGGTGCACCGCCCGACACCAGCGCCTTTAGCCGCCCGCCGAAACGCGCCTGAATCTTGGGCCTGATCGTGCGGTCGAGCAAAGCGTTGAGCGCACCCTCCCGCAAGCCGCGCTTGCCCCCCTTCGCCAGCCGGTCGCCCTGCGCCAGCGCGGTTTTCAGGAAGAAGGCCGCCAGCTTGCCTTCCTTCTCCACCGCCTTGGTCACGCGGCCGCGCAGCATCTCGAACAGGCGGGGGACGACGACCATGATGGTCGGGCGCACCTCCGCAATATTGGCGGCGAGCTTTTCGAGGCTTTCCGCATAATAGATTTGTGCGCCCAGCCCGATGGGCAGGAACTGCCCGCCGCTATGCTCATAGGCGTGGCTGATGGGGAGGAAGGACAGGAACGCCTCGTCATCGTCCCAGCCGAAATCGCCCGCGATAATGTCCACGCAGCCTTCGACATTGCACAGGATCGCGCCATGATGCTGCATCACCCCGCGCGGCGCACCGCCCGTGCCGCTGGTGTAGATGATGCAGGCCAGGTCGGAACGGGTCGCCGTCTGCGCCGCCGCCGTGGCCGCCACATCGGCGGGATGGGCGGCGATCACCGTGTCCCAGTCGAGCAGGGTGACATCGCCGCTCTGCATCGCACGCTGCGACTCCATCGCGATGGCGAGGCGGATGGGGGAGCGCAGGACAGCCGGCATCAGCACCTTGGCGATCCGGTCCGTGGAGAAAATCACTGCGGTCGCGCCGCTGTCGGTGATGATGTGCGCATGGTCGCGCGCGGTGTTGGTGGTGTAGGTCGGCACCGTCACCGCGCCCGCCGCCATGATGGCGAGGTCGGCGATGCAGAATTCCGGGCGATTCTCGCTGACCAGCATCACCCGGTCGCCGGGCTTCACGCCATTTGCGCGCAGTCCCGCCGCGAGCGAGGAGACGGTGCGCGCTACCTCCGCCCAGCTTTGCGCCGCCCACTCGTCACCCTGTTTCGCCCGGAGAAAGGGCCGATCGCCCCGCTCCGCCGCGCGCGCGAAAAACATGGCCGTAAGGTTCGAAAAATGTTCGAACTGCCGCATCGGGCGCTGTCCTCTCCAAACTGCTCTTGGGGGAACAGATAGCGCGCCTATTCGGACAACGCGACCCCCGGTGCACGCGGATCGACCGCGCCCGTCCAGTTACCGCCATCGCGGACCGCTGCATTCGCCTTGAGCGCCGCCGGTGCGGCCATGACCCTGTGCCCCATCGCCTCCAGCGGAGCCTTCATGGCTTCGAGGGTGCTGCCTGCCTCGATCACCGGGCCGTCCTTGCCCCAGTAGAGCAGGCCGAGTGCGACGGATTCCTGCGCGGACAGGCCCCAGTCGATGCGGGCGATGATCGCCTTGGC
>DASVNT010000025.1:0-6911 GCA_036383715.1 Sphingobium sp.
CTCGCGGGGCCGCCGGACGTTATCCGGCACCGTTGTTTCGTGGAGCCCGGACTTTCCTCGCCGGTTTTGACACCGCCGCGATCGCCCGACCCTCTGGTGGGGGTGCCTATAGCGGCTTATGTCGGGCGCGTCACCTGACAAACCATCGTATTCCCGACAGGTCAGTCGTCGCCGCGCGGACGGGGCAACAGCAGGGCGAGCAGGAGCGCGCGGCATTCCCCGTCGACGATGCCGTCGATCAATTCGGGCCGAAACCGCCTCTGGAAGGCGTTCACCGCCGCCGTCTGGTCCGCAATATCATAGCCGAAGCGTTGCAGCGCCAGCAGGAAGCCGCCTTCGGACCAGTGCGGGTCCATCAGGTTGCGAGTTGGACGGGGGAGGGTCAGGCGCAGTCGTGCCAGCTTGGCCCAGGGGAACAGCTCGCCGGGGTCCAGCTTGCGCGTGGGGGCGATGTCGGAATGGCCCACGACATTGCCGCGCGTGATGCGGTGGCGCTGGACGATGTCGTTGACGAGCGGGATGAGTGCGTCGATCTGCGCATCGGGAAAGGGACGGTAGCCCCATTCATGGCCGGGATTGACGATCTCTATGCCGATGCTGGCGGAGTTGATGTCGTCGATGCCGCGCCAATGGGACCGGCCCGCGTGCCACGCGCGCTTTGCTTCGTCCACCATGCGCACGACATTGCCGTCCTCGGTCACGACATAATGGGCGGATACCTTGGAGGCGGGGTTGGCGAGCCACTGGATCGCGGAGGGCGCGTCGGGCATGCCGGTGTAATGCAGGACGATCATCGTGATCGGGAGCGACCGGTCGTCGAAATTGGGGGACGGCGCTTCGATCAAGGCGATCATCGTGGTTTCCGGCGGGTTATGCCTATCGCCTTAGTCCAGCCGGAGCGTGCTGGCTAGGGCCTCGACAGTCGATCGCGTTCAGCGCCGGCGATCAGCCTGCGCGCCGGTCCATCACCTGTTGTGCGGGCACGGCTGCAACCTGTTGATAGGCGCCGCGAAACTCGCAGGACGGGGTGAACTGCGTGCTCGCGCCGATGGTTGTCTCCCCCGCGCCGAGCAGCAGCACCGTGTCGGGGCGCGCAAAGCGGCTGATGGTGGACAGGGCGTGGCCGCGCAATTCCGGCGTGAAGTAGAGCAGGACGTTGCGGCACAGGATCAGGTCGAATTTGCCCGACACCGCTTTGGGTTCGAGGATATTGTCGACCTTGAAACTGGTGAGGGACCGCAGGCCCTGTGTAATGCGCCAGCGGTCATCCACCGGCTCGAACCAGCGGAGCAGGTCGGCGATGGGCAATCCGCGCTGCACGTCCATCTGCTGATAGACGCCCTCTTGCGCCCTGGTGACGGAGAAAGGGGAAATGTCGGTGCCGATGATCGACACGCGCCAGTTCCTCCACATCTCCTCCTGCCGTTTCAGGATGATGGCGAGCGAATAGGCTTCCTGCCCGGTCGAGCTTCCCGCGCACCAGATGCGCAGCAGCTTTTCCGGGAGAGTGGCGTTGAGGTGCGGGAGAATCTGCTTCTCGATCGTCTCGAACACCTTGAGATCGCGAAAGAAGGAGCTTTCGTGATTGGTGATGCAGTGGATCGTCGCCGCCGCGATCTGGTCGCTATGGTCGGCCTGAAGGGCGTAGAGCAGGTCGGACAGATCCTTGAGGCCATGCTGGCGCATCACGTCCCGCAGGGCGTTTTCGACGCGCCACATGCGGCTGTCGCTCAGATGCTGTCCGGTCTTTGCCTCGAAGAAGCCTGCAATGGCCTGCATGATCTGTACGTTGGAGTTCATCAGACCGACCACCATGCTTCCTGAAGGGCCTTTGCCGCCATGTCAGGCGAGATGGTGAGGCTGGCGAGGCCCGCGTCCACGACCGCGCCGGGCATGCCCCAGACGACGCTGGTGGCGCTATCCTGAGCGATGACGGAGCCGCCTGCGCAGACGATGGCTTCGGCACCGACCAGGCCGTCACGGCCCATGCCGGAGAAGATGATGCCGCATGTCTTGTCGCCATAGACCTGCGCCAGCGACGCCATCATCGGGTCGACCGCCGGGAACGCGCCATGGCGCGACGTGGCGCGCGAGAGGCGGATTTCGACGCGGTGGCTGGGACGGCGGACCACGGTCAGATGAGCCTGACCCGGCGCGACATAGAGGTTGCCCCCGATGACGGGCATGCCATCCTCCGCGACATGCACCGGAATCTTGGCCAGACGGCGAAGCTGCTCGGCGAAGAAGGGCAGGAAGTCGGCGGGGAGATGCTGGGTGACGAAGATCGGCGCGGGCGGTGGACCGTCTAGCGCGGCAAGGAACGCCGTCAGCGAATGGATGCCGCCGGTGGACGCGCCGATGCCTACTGCACGCGGGGCGTTGGAAATGCCGGGCAGGGCGGAAATGCGGCGCTGGCCCTTGCCGGTCCAAGCGACGCGATCCTGCCCCGTGTAGATGGCGCAGAGGCGGTCGGCGAGGGCGGAGGCGAAGGCGGGGCCGAAATGGCCCGCGACGGGTTTTGTCATGACATCGCGCGCGCCTGCGGTCAGGGCGGCGATGGCGACGCTGCCATCCTCGGCATGATGGCCGGACAAGATCACGACCTTGGCGCCATGGCCGGTCGCGAGCAGTTCGGGAAGGCTTTCGACACCGCTGCGTCCGGGCATTTCCAGATCGAGCAGGACGATGTCGCAGGTCGTGCCGGACAGGGCGGCAATGGCTTCGTTGGCACCGCTGTGGCAGCCGACGACGGCAAAGCGACCGTCTTCTTCGAGAATACGTTGCAGGACGCGGCGCGCGACCAGCGAGTCGTCGACGATCATCACGCGGATGATCGGGGTCGACGCGCGTGGTGGCGCAGGCTCCGATGTGGTGTTTGTGGCGGTCATGGCCCGGCTACTCCCCCAAGTGCCGGATTACAGGATGCCGACGAGCTGCAGCTTGCTTTCCAGTGTCTCGCGGTCGAACGGCTTCATCACATATTCGTCCGCGCCCGCTTCGACGGCGGCGCGAATGTGGCCCAGACCGTTTTCGGTGGTGCAGAAGATGATCTTGGGATGCGCGGGCAGCTTGCGGCGGGTCAGTTCGTTGAGGAACTCCAGGCCGGTCATGTGCGGCATGTTCCAGTCGAGGAGAACCACGTCGGGCATGGATGCCTCGCAATGGACGAGGGCTTCGCGGCCATCGACGGCCTCATCGACGGTCAGGTCGAGCGATTCCAGAATGTGGCGGGCGACCTTTCGGATAACCTTCGAGTCGTCGACGACCAGGCAATTCTTCATTTTAGCGTACCCCTGAGAGGCGGGAGATCCCACACGGCATGGTGATCGTAGCAACAAGATGTGAGCGAATGGTAAAGCCTGCGCTCAGGCTGCCGCAGCCAGCGTCGGCTGACGCAGGAAATCGGGAATGGATACGGCCAGGTGCAGGCGGTCCTCATAAAGGATCATGCCGCCCGCATAGGGTTCCCATGCCGCGCTGATCCGCCCACGCACGGGCAGGATGCCGCCATCGACCGGGCAGATGTCGCTGACATTGTCGATCAGCAGGCCATAGGTATGGCCCTCCACCTCCGCCACGATGGCGAGGGGGGAGCGGGCGATCTCGGTGAGTTCGCCGGTGATGAGGGTGCGAACATCGACGATGGTCAGCACGCGGCTGCGCAGGGCGGCGAGGCCGCGAACCTGCGGTGCAGTGCGCGCGATGGGCACGATCTCGCCCAGACGGACGACCGCCTCCAGCTCATGCGTGGGCATGGCGATATCGGTTCCCGCCACGGTGGCGAAAAGGAAGAGGGATTCGTTCATGCCGCCTGCCTCCGCAGAGCGCCCTCGACCGCGGCGAGAAGGCCGTCACGGTCGTAGCGATAGATGGATTCGGCCTCGCGCATGTCCGCATCGGCCTGCGCGCGCAGGCGGATGACGGGAACGCTGGCGGACGGCTGCTCGATGCTGCCCGCGTCGCACAGCAGGACCGCAGGGCCGCGCTGTTTCTGACCAGAAGCCTCCGCGTCGCGTACGTCATAGCCCGCCTGTATCAGCAGGGGCGCGAGGATGGTCCGCATCCACGGATCCTCCGCCAGTCCCGCGATCAGACAGATGCCGGGCGTGCTGGCTGCGGCCTCGTCCGCGGCGGCGAGGCCGGCGAACAGGCTGTGCGTGTCGATGACCTCCAGATGCTGTCCGTCATGGGCGACGATGCCCGCGATACCAAGCTTCTGGACGCGCAGATGCGGGCGGATCGGCATGTCGATGATGTCCTCGACATCATGCACGACATAGCAGACTTCCTGCCCGCCGACGCGCAGGTGCAGCGTCTTGAGCAGTTCGCGGTCGATGCTGGTTGGGTTGACGACCGGGACGAGGCGTTCGCCGAGGCGAACGAATTGCTGGTTGCCGGTGGTGCCGAACAGGGAGGCGGCGATATCCTCGATCCGCTCGACGGTATCGAGCGGGATGAGGCGCTGCTGGCCGCTCATCTCGATGAATTGCAGGGCCGGGATGGTCTGCACGCGCTTTTCGCTGTCGGCCTGCCTGGCCTTTTCGGCGGCGGCGTCGTTGCGGGGCAGTTCCATGGGCAGGTCGGCCGCCTGCGCAATGCCTGCGGGGTCGAGGAGGAGCATGGGGCGACCGTTGTCGGGCAGGGTCATGCCCGCGAAGATGCCCGCCGCCATGACGACCGGCGATGCCGGGCGAATGACCAGCTCCTCGTGGTTCTCGACCGCATCGACGCCCAGCGCATAGGGAAGGCCGGTCGGCGATCCCACCAGCATCAATGTGCGGGAGCCGCCCACATTCGCTGCCCGGCCACGACCGAGAAGCTGTTCGAGGTCGATCAGGGAATAGCGTTCGCCGCGAATCGTCGCGATGCGCGCGCCCGCGACATTCTCCACCGTCACCATGCCGCCGTTTTCGTGCAGCAGTTCGATGACATTGCCACGAGGGATGGCGAAATGCTCGTCGCCGCAGCGCAGGATCAGGCCGGGTATGATGGTGAGCGTCATCGGCACGCGCAGTTGCAGCGTCGTGCCGCGCCCGACGCTGCTGTCCAGCATCACCACGCCGCCGATCCGCTCCACATTGGTGCGCACGACGTCCATGCCGACGCCGCGGCCCGAAATGGCGGATACCTGTTCCGCCGTGGACAGGCCGGGATGGAAGATGAGGGCGAGCTTGTCGGCATGGTTCATGCCGGGCAGGTCGGCCTCGCTGATGAGTTTCAAGCGCAATGCCTTGGCGACGAGGCTGTCGGTCGCGATGCCCCGGCCATTGTCGGCCACTTCGATCACGATCTGGTTGCCGGACTGGCGCGCCGCGATGCGGATGCTGCCGGTGATGTCCTTGCCCGCAGCCACGCGGTCCATCGGCGCTTCGATGCCATGGTCGAGTGCGTTGCGGACGATATGGGTGAGGGGATCGAGAACCATCTCGATCATTTCCCGGTCCATCTCCACATCGCCGCCTTCCAGCGTCAGGTCGACCTTCTTGCCGAGATCCTGGCTGAGGTCGCGCACCATGCGGGGCAGGGCGGTGAACAGGCGGTCGACGCGCTGCATGCGGGTTTTCGACACCATGTCGCGCATGTCGGCGACGCAGGCGGACAGGCGTTCGAAGCTGCCCTCCACATCGGGATCGACATGATGGTCGCGCAGCTTGCGGGATAGTTCGTTGCGCGCCAGCACCATGTCCGACACGGCGTTCATGAGCTGGTCGATGAGCGAGAGGGAGATGCGGACGGTGCGCGGCGCGCGTTCGCGCGGGCCGGAAGGCTGCGCGGGCTTGTGGATTTCGGCGGCGCTTTCGGTCTTTGTGACAGGCTCCTCGACCACGCCTGGCGCGGCGGTGAGCATGTCGAGCAGGACGTCGTCGTCGCTTTCGGGCGGACCGGCTTCGCCATCGCCAAAGGCGCGGGCCATAGCCTCGATCCAGTCCATTGCGGTCAGCACGGCTGAAATGGTGGCGGGGTCGGGTGTCCGGTCGCCGGTGCGGATCGCGGCGAGCACATCCTCCGCCGTATGCGCCACTTTCTCGACACGCGGCAGGTTCAGGAAGCCGCAGCTACCCTTGACCGTGTGGAAGAAGCGGAAAAACGCATCGAGCCGTTCACGATCCGATGGATCGCTCTCCCATGCCACGACTTCTCCCGAAAGCGTTTCGAGAGACTCCAGTGTTTCAGCAACAAAATCGCCCAGCAAATCGTCCACGGACGCAACACCCCAAGCCGCAGTTGTCAGCGTTGTGGGGTAAAACTGGTTAAAGGGCGGTAAAGACTGTCGATATGCGAAAAATCCCGGCGATTTCAGGCCGGTATATGCGCGCCGAACATGATGAACGGATCGTCCGCGCCCGACAGCATGACGTCGCCGCCACGCTCCACGACCAGTTGTCGCGCCATGGCCGCAGCCACGGTGCGCGAAGACACCTCCGCATCGGGCATTTCGCCCGCCAGTGCGCGGCGGATGTCGGCGTTGAGGGTGAGGCGAGGGCCTTCGCCCCGGATCGCGATATCGACGGCGCCGCCGACCTGCTCGACGCCCAGCATCAGCACGCCGCCGCGCGGCAGGGACTCGCCCGCGATTAGCGCGAGGTTGAGCAGGACTTTCGCGGGCAGCTTGGGCAGGGAATCCTCCGCCGCCAGCCATTCGATCTTGAGCTTGCCCGACCCGGCGAACATGCCTTCCACGGCGTCGCGGACCTCATGCGTGGGCAGGGTTTCGCCGTAGCCGCCCGCCGATCCGAAGGCCAGGCGGTAGAATTTCAGCTTGGCGGCGGATACGCGCGCGCTGTCGCCGAGCAGGCCCATGCACTGTTCGCGCATCGCCGGGTCCGTCTCGTCCGCGAGCAGTTCGATCCCGTTGTTGAGCGCGCCGACGGGGTTCAGCAGGTCGTGGCAGAGACGTGAACACAGGAGAC
>DASVNT010000026.1:0-79256 GCA_036383715.1 Sphingobium sp.
GCCCAGCATCGCATGTCGACGGCCTGCGCAGCGCCGCGCGCAGCTGGCCTGAAACTAGAGCAGGCGGGGATCGACCACCGTGCGAATAGGCGATCCGGGGCCGGAGAGGTTCGCAATCGCCGCGCCTACCCCCGACAGGCCGACACGCCCGCCCAGCCATGGCCGCACGTCGATCCGGCCGTCCGCGATGCTGCGCAGGGCGAGCTCCATGTCCTGCGGCTTTTCCCCGCCCGCGAAATGGACGGTGAGTTCCTTGTTCTGCGCGGCGAAGATGAACAGGCTGTCGTCCTCCATACAATAGCCGCCCATCACGACTCGCGTGCCATAACCGACACCGGCCACGATCTGCTTGAGCAGCCCCGGCAGGCCGACGCATTCATAAACGATGGTGACGGACCGGCTGCCCAGCGACGGGATCGGCGTATAGGGCGACACCTCGCGCGGATCGATGGCGATGTCCGCCCCCATCAACATCGCCATGGCGCGCCGGTCCTCGTAAAAATCGACGGCGATGATGGGCGATATGCCGAGCAGTTTCAGCCCCGCGATCACGCCGAGGCCAATGGCCCCGCATCCGATGACCAGCGCCGTGTCGTCCTTCGTCGGCAGGCCGCGGCGCGCATGCTCCAACCCGACCGCCAGCGGCTCCGTCATCGCGGCCATGTCGTCGTCCAGCCCGTCCGGTATCTCCAGCAGGAAATTCTCGTCGAGCAGCATCAGCTCGCCGCAGCCACCGGGGCACTCATGGCTGAACCCGACCACCGCATGCGCCCCGCCCGCGCGCATGATCGGGATCGACGTGACCTTTCGCCCCGCCTTCACCGTCCGCTGGCTGCCGGGACCATAGTCGATCACCTCGCCCACATATTCATGGCCGGGGACAAAGGCGCGCGACTGGTCGAGGCCCGCATAAGGCCCGCCGAACTGGCGTGAGAGGTCGATGATATGCTGCCCGGATTGCAGGAAATGGGCATCGGACGCGCACAGGCCGCAGCTGTGGGTGCGAACCAGCGCCTGCCCCGTGCCCGGCACCGGGTCCGGCATCTCGCCCACATGGACAGTGCCATTCTGGATATAGGCGGCCTTCATGCCTTGAGCACTGCATAGGAGGGGTCGGTGCGGTCGCGGGTCGCGCGGTCGTGATGCTTCATCGGCGTCACCTCGCGGATTTCGTCCATCTCCATGATCGCGATGCGATGATCCAGCGCCCAGCGTCCGTCGCGGCGCGACCATGTGTCGACGTAGCGGCTGATCGCCATCATCTGCATCGTCTTGCCGTCCCGCGCCATGCGCAGTGTCGCGGTGACATAGCTTTCGCTGCCCGCCCGGTCGCCGTCCAGTTCGATGAGAATGTTGGACATCTGGTGCGAGTGCATCAGCAAATGGCTGTGCTGGCCGCAGACATGGTCGATGAAGTCGCGCCCGCTACCCTGGAAAACATGGCCGTAATCCGCCGTCCCATCCTCATGCCAGATGGAGTAGCCGAGTTCATGGTCCATCCGGTCCATCGAGCGGCAATAGCGATAGATTTGATCGGTGATGGCCTGACGATCGGCCAGTTCCTGCAATGTCACGCCACTCTCCTGCTCTTTGCATCCTGAGTAGGGAAATCGGACCTATGCCTCCACTATAATATACGGCATCAAGCTATACCAAACTGGAATATCATACCGACGGACCTGCCGAGATGGAACTGAAGAGACTGCGCTATTTCCTGCGTATCGCCAGCGATGGATCGCTGACCAAGGCGGCGGGCGTGCTGGGCATCGCGCAGCCCGCGCTGAGCCGCCAGATGCGGTTGCTGGAGGAGGAACTGGGCGTTCCCCTCTTCACCCGGACGGCGCGCGGGATGCGGTTGACGGACGAGGGGGAATATCTGCGCACAGCCGCCGCTGGCCCGCTGCGCGAACTGGAACTGGCGTTCCAGAATATCCGCAGCTTTCCGTCTCCGGCACAGGCGCAATTCTCCATCGGCATCGCCTCCAATCTGGCGGACATATTGGCGGCCCCGCTCGCGCTGCATCTGCGCCATCATTTCCCGTCCGTCCGCTTCAAGCTGGTAGACGGCATGACCGGCAGCCTGACCGACTGGCTGAAACGGGGGATCGTCGATTTCATCCTCGTGGAGGACGCGGTCCGTATCGAGCAACTGCGCGAACGCACGCTGCTATCGCTTCCCCTCGTCCTGGGCGGGCCATCCGACAGTCCGCTGCCGCCGGGGGAGGCGGTGCGCTTTGCGGATGCTGCGCAACTGCCGCTCTTGCAGAGTTCGCATCATATCGGCATTCGCGCCGTGATCGACGATTGCGCCGCCGAAACGGGCGCGAAGCTTAACATCGTGTTCGAAGCGGACAGCGCCCGCCTGATCCGGTCGCTGCTGGCGACCCGCGCGGAATATTCGATCATGCCCGCCTGCTATTTCGCGCCCCCTGCCGCAGAGGGTGCGATCCGGACATGGCCGATCACCGACCCCGTCCCCGCCATCACCCTGACACTCGCATCGCGAACGAACAGCCAATTGTCGGCGCGGCTGGCGCAAGAGATCGAGAGCACGCTGGCCGCCTTCGTCGGAGAGTTTCTGAAAGGGCTGTAGCTCAGGCAGCCCCCTCCGCCGAAAGCTGAGATAGCGTTCCGCGCGGCGCATCGCCTATTATGACAGGCTGGCGATGATCGCGGCGGTGTCGCTGACGAGGCCGAGGCGGGGAAAGATCGTCTCGAACGCGAAGGCGTGCATGGCGTCGGAGAAGCTGCTGGTCGCATCCTCCGCAAAGACGATGGAATAGCCATGTTCCCATGCGGCGCGGGCGGTGGACTCCACGCCCATGTTGGTCGCGATCCCGCCCAGCACGATCTGGGTGACGCCCCGGCGGCGCAGTTGCAGGTCGAGGTCGGTGCCGTGGAAGGCGCCCCATTGATGCTTGCGCACCTCTATGTCGCTGGCTTCCGCTTCCAGTTCGGGGACGATGGCGACGAAGGCCGCGGTATCGGCGGGCGAGGGGATGACGGCGGCGTGGCGCTGGCGCGGGGCGTCGGCCATGTCGGCGGCCCAGCCGACGGTGACGAGGATGACCGGCAATCCGCGCGCGCGGAACGCCTTTGCCAGCGTGGCGGAGCGCGCAACGACATCGCCCGCCGCATGGGGGGCGGTGTCACGGGCGCAGATGCCCGCCTGCAGGTCGATGAGGACGAGGGCGCTGTTGCTGTCGAGGATGGAGGTTTCGGTGGTCACGGATGATCCTTCTGGGGGTGTTTCATGGCGCCTGCGAAGAAATAGCGGCCACCGCTGGTTCGGGTTTCCTCTGCGCGATAGCCGCGCTCGACGATCTGGCTAGGGGCGTAGAGGCGGAACATCGCGGTGCGGTCAAAACCGGCGCGCGCAAATTCGTCCTCCAGCGTCATGGCGTAATAGCCGTCCATATACGGCTCTGCATTGAAGCGTATGTCCCAGTGCCTGAGCGACTGGGCATAGGGGTCGAGTTCATCGAATTGCGGCGCATCCGAATGGAACATGATCCCGCCGGGGCGCAGCAGGCGGTGGCATTCCGCAAAGATCGCGCGCGCCGCCTCCTCGCAGGTTTCGTGCAGCAGGATGCGCGAGAAGACGAGGTCGAAGCTGCCTGCGTCATAACCGCTATGCTCGGCGTTGCGCTGGCTGAAGGTGACGGGGACGCCGAGAGCAGATGCCCGCGCGGCCCCGAAGGCGACGCAGGGCCCGGACACGTCGATGCCGATCACCTCCGCATCGGGAAAGGCCTGTTTGAACGGCAACAGCGTGTGGCCGACGGTGCAGCCCATTTCGAGAATGCGGCGGGGCGCAAAGTCGGGGAAAGCCTGCTTCAGCCGCGCGGCCATGCTGTGCCCCACGTCATCGACCAGCGGTCCCATGGCGGCGACGCGGTGGACGGCGAGCGCCCGGTCATAGGCCGCGCCCGCCGCAAGGGGGTGATGGCGACCCACATCGTCATAGCCGCCCGCCATATTATGCGCCTCTGCCTGCACATAGGCGGGGAACGGCAGGTCGGGGTCGAGTTCCAGCTTCGCCGGACCATTGCCAAGGGCGGCAGCGCGCGCCGACAATTCCTCTATCTGGCTGTCCACGATGGCGCGGGAAGCATCGAACGCCTGCCGCTGCGCCTCCGTCCGCGCGATGTACCAGGCGCGATTGGCGTCATAGTCGAGCATCAGCGCGGCGATCTCGTGCCGGTTCGGCTCGCGGCCCAGCGCATCGACCATCAGGGGCCGCACGGACCGCTCATAATGGGTGCGGAAAGCAGGGCGCACCTCCGCCTCCAGAAAGGTTTGCAACTCGCCCCAAAAGGCTTCGCGCGTGGCGTCGCCGGAAGCGGGGTGGAGCATCATGTCGTGGGCCATGTCGATCATCCTCGCTTCCCTGTCAGGCGCGCATCGCGCTGAAAACGCGGGTCAGGAACGCCTTGCGCTTGTCCTTGAAGCCCGCCGCCACGTCCGGTGCGGGGTGGTAGGCATCGACATCCTCCGGCCCGAACAGGCCGCGTTCGGCGGCCAGTCGCTCCACGATCTCCAGCCGCTCGCGCAGCACCACCACCTCTGCCGACAGGGCCGTCACCATGCGCAGGCTGCGGTCGGCGACCGTGGTTCCAATGGCTCCATGCGCTGCGATGTCGTCCGTCATGGCATCCGATCCCTGTGTTGACTTGGCGCATCCTTTCATGGGCAAGTGGGGTTATCCATTGCCAATATACGCTTTATCGATAACCATTGGCTATGGACCTGACCCGCGCCGACCCCGCCCGCCTGCGCCATTTCATCGGCGTGATGGACACAGGCTCCTTTGCCCGTGCGGCGGAGGCCAGCGGGATCAGCCAGCCCGCGATCAGCAAGAGCATTCAGGCGCTGGAACAGGCGCTCGGTATGCGGCTGTTCGAGCGGGGCCGGGCGGGCGCGAGGCCGACCGCCTATGCCGACAGGCTCGCCGCGCATGCCCGCATCATATTGGCCGAATATTCGCTGGCGGAGGCGGAGTTGCGCGCGCTCAGCATGGCGAACGAGCAGCAGATCGCCATCGGCGCCAGCCTCAGCCTCGCGCAGTCGCTGTTGCCGCGCGGCATCGCGAGGTTCCGCCGCCGCTGGCCCGACGTCACCGTGTCCGTGGAGGTGGGCTTTTCCGCACCGCTCTATGCCGCGCTGCTGAACGGCGACCTCGACCTCGTGCTCAGCGCGCCGGAGGAAGGGGTGGCGGTCGACGAGCGGCTCAGCCGCACCTTCCTGCTGGAGGAGCGGGATGCGCTGGTGGTGGGCGCGGGGCATCCGCTGCTGGGCCGGGACGTGGTGAGCCTCGCCGACCTCGTCCCCTTCCCGTGGATCGTGCCGCGCCGATCGAGCCGCCTCGACCGCATCCACGCGGTCTTCGCCTCCCATCGCTTGCCCCCGCCCGCCTATGTCCTGCGATCCGAATCCAGCGATCTGGCACGCGGCCTGCTGGCGGAGGAACCGTTCATCTGCCTGATCGGGGAAGACATATTCCGGTCGGAGATCGCGGCGGGCCGGTTCGCGACCCTGCCCGACCCCGGCCTGACGACCAGCCGGGCGGCCTTCCTCTCGACCCGCCGAAACTCCCACCTGCGGCCCGCCGCGCGCAACCTCGCGACGTTGCTCAAAGAGGTCGCGGGCGGAGCCTGACCGGCTACAGCTTGGCCAGACTTGCGGCCAGTTCATCCCTGCGAAACGGCTTTGCCAGCCGGGGTATGTCCACCTCGACACCCCGCGCTTCCGCATAACCGGAGATCACGAGGACCGGCAAATCGGGCCGGGCGGAACGCATCTGTTGCGCAAGCTCCGTGCCCGTCATGCCCGGCATGAGATGGTCGGTCAGGAGGAGGTCGAATGCCCGGCCACTGCCCACGACATCCAACGCTTCTTCGGCGCAGCACGCCTCTACGACGACATAGCCCAGTTCGTGCAGCATATCCGCCGTCGCCAGACGCACCTGATCTTCGTCGTCCACCAGCAGCACCGTCCCCGGCTCCAGCAGGCCCGACTGATGGGGAAGCGGTTCGCTGCGTTCGACCGGCGCATCGCTCTGCGGCAGCCAGAGTTCGACCGTCGTGCCGACGCCGGGACGGCTCTTGATCTTGAGCGCACCGCCCAATTGGGACGCCAGACCATGTGCCATGGACAAGCCAAGGCCGGTCCCCCTACCGATCCCCTTGGTCGAGAAAAACGGTTCGATCGCGCGGGCCATGGTCGCCTTGTCCATACCCACGCCGCTGTCGATCACCGACAGGCAGATATAGCGCCCTGCATCGAGCTGCTCGTTCCCGCGCAGCAACCGCTGGGCGCGCGCTGCAATGCGCAGCAGTCCCCCATTCGGCATGGCGTCACGCGCGTTCACGCTGAGATTGAGGAGCGCCATTTCAAGCTGATTGGGGTCGGCGAGAGCAAAGGGCAGGTTATCCGGCACATCCACGACCACATTGATCTGCGGGCCGATGGTGCTCCGCACCAGATCGGCCATCGCGGGGATCAATCCGCCAATATCGACGGGAACGGGTTGCAGGGGTTGCCGCC
This sequence comes from Sphingobium sp., assembly GCA_036383715.1. Taxonomy (GTDB): domain Bacteria; phylum Pseudomonadota; class Alphaproteobacteria; order Sphingomonadales; family Sphingomonadaceae; genus Sphingobium. Next base: position 6,547 of record DASVNT010000026.1, read on the forward strand.
GCGCAAAGGCGAGCAGGCGTTGCACCAGTACCCGCGCCTTGTCGGCGGACTGAAAAGCTCCAGCGATCAGGCGCTGCTCGCGTTCGGTGCCCGTCCCCCGCCGTTGCAACATGTCCAGCGCGCCCAATATGGGCGTCAGCAGATTGTTGAAGTCATGGGCGACCCCGCCGGTCAACTGCCCCATCGCCTCCATCTTCTGGCTCTGCCGCAGGGCTTCCTGCGCCATTTCGAGATCGCGCTGGGCCCGCACCCGTTCGGAGACGTCATAGGCGGTCAGGAACGCGCCGGTGATCGCCCCGGATGCGTCGCGCATGGGGTGGAAATGCACTTCGTAATGGGCCTGCTCATAGGCCACGTCGCCAAATTCATCGACAATGACGAAAGCCTCACCCCGCAGCGCGCGCTGCCATTGGGCATGGATCAACGCCCGATGCTCCGGGAACTCCGCCAGCAGGGCGAGGAGATTGTCGCCCGCCTTGCACGCCCGCCCGTAGATGCGTGCGAAATCCCGCGACTGTGCGGTGTTGAGCGCCAGGATGTTGAGGTCGGGATCGCACACCATCACCGACGCGCTGGTATTATCCACCACGGCGGCCAGCACGCGGCGTTCAGACACTTCGGCCAGCACACGCTGCTCCAGCGTCTCGTTCAGTTCGCGTAGTCCCTGCTCCGCTTCGGCACGCGCGATGAGCTGACGGGCGCGATCCGCGATTTCCTCCAGAAACCGCACCTCGTCCTGCGTCCAGTGACGCGATGCGCGACTGTCGAGATAGACGATGTTCCGCAATTGCCCGCCATGAAGGAAAGGCACGATCAACATGGCCCGCGTTCCGGGATCGACTCCGACGTCGATATCCAGGCCCTTGGCCTTCACCAGATCGTCGATCACGACCGTTTGCCCGGCCTTCAGCCTGGCGACGATCCCAGCCGCGAACGCATCCGCCGGATAGCTGCCCTGCAACGGCGGCACAGTCCCGTTCGTCCAGCATATACGATAGATGAACTTGTCCTGCGCCGCATCGAACTCACCATAGCCGACGCGCGAGACACCGAAATGCACGCCCATCAGCGCCGTCGTTTCGCGCAACGCCTCATCCGTGCCCACATCGCGCATGGCATCGGCCAGCCGCAACCGCAGCGCGATGCGCCCTTCCCGGCGCGCCGCATGCGACAATCGACGGTCGAGCGTCGCCGCGCCCAGTCCGATGCACAGGATCAACAGCGTCAGGAAAGTCACCCCGGCGGCAAGGCTGGACTGGGAGACTGTCGCATAGCCCCCCATCGCCGCATCATGCGGCAGGACCGTGAAGATAGCGGCTCGCATGCCCGCATAGTGCATGCCGGAAATGGCAAACCCCATGAGCAGTGCAGCAGCGGCGCGGGTGGGCAAACGCCGGGCCTGCCCCATCAGCGACAGCGCCGCGACGGATGCCCCGATGGCGACCAGCACGGAAATCGCCACCCACAACGGATCGTAGCTCAGGTCGGCGCCCATACGCATCGCGGCCATGCCGACATAGTGCATGGCCACGATGCCAAGTCCCATCAGCAGGCCCGCAATGCCCAGTTTCGGTCGATTGCCCCCGCGCTCCATGACGGCAAAGCCGACGCCGGTGAACCCGACGGACAGAACCAGCGAGGTCATGGTCAGGCCGGGATCATAGCTTCCCGTCATTCCCGGCATGCGAAACGCCAGCATCGCCACGAAGTGCATAGACCAGATGCCGCCGCCCAGCACCATCGCCGCGGCGGACAGCCACAGCGTCCTAAATCCCCCGGTAGATGCCCTTACCCGGTTGGAGAGATCCAGCGCCGTATAGGATGCAAGAACCGCGATGAGAATGGAGAGGCAAACGAAAAGGGCGTCGTGGGAGCCCGTCATCATATATAGCGCATCCCCCTAAATTCACGCGATATTACGCACGCACGGGGTCGCCGTCGAGGTGGTATCGACACGGGAGAAGAAAGACCGCGATGAAGGCTTTCTGATCAGGCGGCGTCCAGCAGGAAGGCCTCCGCCTCTGCAACTGTTTCCGCGATGAGGAAGCCGGGACGATCAAACAATCTGCGCGCCTGCAGCGCCAGCACCGCACTGTTCGTGACAAAGGCCAGCCGCCGCGCCTTGTCCTCGAAACCCTTGAGGAAAGCAAACAGCCCCGCCGTCACCTCCTGCGACTGGGGCCGGGTTTCCAGTGCGTTGATCAGGACCAGATGAGAACCGGGTCCACCGGGAAGCGCCGCGAAAGCTTTGGGCAGGTCCGCCTTGAACCGGTCCAGCGTCTCCATATCCCAGAAGCCCAGAACATCGACGCGCAACAGATTGTGGGGACCATCGGTGTTGAGACTATACATGATGCGGCATACCTCTCCCACGCCCGTTTCGCGCCGTGGCTCTTATATCGTCTAACTGCGCGACGGGAGCGCCTATGCGCGCCTGAACCCCGGTCGATAGGCCTTTGCCACAGGCTGAAAACGCTCCGCGACGGAAAAGGTCGCTGGCGAGCTGAGCAGGTTGGTGTTCGGCCTGAACCGCAGGCGATCCACGTCCATTTGCGCGGCGGTCTGGATACCGCAATAGCCATCCCGTACCCATTGGACGGTTCCCGCGACCTCTCCCACGACGGGCAGGTCGACGCTGATCGCGTCACCCACGCGGACGTGGGGACAGTCGCAGCGGGCGCCGAGGCCGCCTTCCGAAATATTCTTGATGAGCAATTGTCCGCGCAGCCCGCCCTTGAGGGTGAACTGCGCCCGAATAATACGTCCGTGACGCGCCGGGCGATCCGGCAGCGATGCTGTAGCGTTCATGGTGCGACCCTATTTCTCGAATAGGAGGTGCAGCTTTTGCCGCCTGTTAATAATCCTCTATCGCAGCAAGAATAACGAACGCCTAAAATTCAGGATTTCGTCGCAAAAGCCTATTTCACCACGGGCAGCAATATCGCGCTGGCCTTTGCGCCGCCGGTGAACACCGTCTGCGTCGCCCTGGTGTAATCGCCGGGCTTCGCATTGAAGATATTGGGCACATAGCGTTGCGGATTGCGGTCGTAGAGCGGGAACCAGCTCGACTGGACCTGCACCATGATCCGGTACCCCTTCTGGAAACTATGGCTCACCGTCGGCAGTTCAAAGCGGTAATGCTCCGCCTTGCCCGCCTTCAGCGCGCGCGGCTTGTCGAAGCCGTCGACATAGCGGCCCCGGAAAATCTCCATGCCGATGCCGAGCTGGTATCCCGCCAGCTTGCGATCCGCCGTCAACTCCTCCGGGTAGACGTCGATCAGCTTGACCACCCAGTCGCTGTCCGTGCCGGAGGTCGCGGCATAGAGGTCCACCATCGGGCGGCCCAATATCTGCACGGGCTTGTCGAGCGGCTCAGTCACATAGGTCAGCACGTCCGGGCGGCCATCGGCGAAACGTTGGTCGGCCACCAGCCATGGCTTCCACACGTCAGCGTTGCCCCAATCGACCGGGCGCGGCACGAACGGCACGGGCTTGGCCGGGTCGGAGACATAGTCGTCCTTCCCCGCCGCGCCCGCCTCCCAGCCCAGCGCCTCGCCCGGCTTGAGATAGAGCGGGGTCAGCGGCGTGTCGAAGATCGCCTGCGTCGTCTGCCACTGGTTGCGCCCGGCGTCATAGGTCAGCACCGGCGGCGTGGCGGCCTTTGGCGCGCCGTCCTTAAGATATTGGTCGAGAAACGGTTTCATCACGTCGCGGCGGAATTCCAGCGCGGTGTCGCCCGTGAAGCGCAGCGGCCCCAGCGACGACCCGTCGTAATTCACCCCCGAATGCCGCCAAGGCCCAACGACGAGGTGCAATTTGCCGCCCGTATCCTTGGGCTTGAGCGCGCGATAGACGGCAGGTGCGCCATAGCTGTCCTCCTGATCCCACTGGCCCACGACCAGCATCATCGGCACGGTAAAGGGCCGCGCGGCGAGCAGCTTGTCCACCGCCTGCCCCTGCCAATAGGCATCATAGGCCGGATGCTCCGACAATTTATGCGCGACGGGGAAGACGTCGAGGCCATAGGCCCGCACATAGTCACCCGCAGACCCGGCTTTCAGCCAGAGCGCATATTGGTCGCCGGAGCCGGAGGACACCCGATCCCCGTCGTTCTTGCTGGCCATCTGGCCGGTCAGATAGTCGTAGGACGCCTGACGGAAGGCGCCATTGTGGAACCAGTCGTCGCCGATCCACCCGTCCACCATAGGGCTCATCGGCACCACCGCCTTCAACGCGGGATGCGGGTCGATGGTCGCCATCAGGGTCGTGAACCCCGGATAGCTGCTGCCGGTCATCGCGACCCGCCCGTTCGTCTCCGGCACATTCTTCACCAGCCAGTCGATGGTGTCATAGGCATCGGTGGCATGATCGACGGGCGTGTCGTTGAGGGGACCGCGCAGCGGGCGGTTCATCACATAGTCGCCCTCCGACTTGTTGCGCCCGCGCACGTCCTCATAGACGCGGATATAGCCGTCGTTGACGAACTCCGCGTCGGAGACGGGCAGGATCTCCTCGATCTTCTGGCTCGGATTACGGCTGGTCGACTTGCCCGCATTATAGGGGGTGCGGGTGAGCAGGATCGGGCCCTTCACCGTCCCCTTGCGCATCACGATCACGGCGAACATCTTTTTCCCGTCGCGCATCGGGATCATCACTTCACGCCGGATATAGTCGGCCTGCGGCGTGACCGCCTCGAACGTCGCGGGAATATCGGGCGTCATTGGCGGTGTCTCGGCAGAGGCTATGGCGGCCATCGCCGCTACGGACGCAGTGAATGGGATCGCTCGCTTCATCAGGCACCTCCGGGCGGCGAATGTGCTGCAAAGCGACCGGCCATGCAACGGCGTTGCCATCACGCGCGCCAGCCCCCTTAAAACGTGCCGAGGCTGGCGGTTCCACCGATCGGATCAATACAATACCCGGTCCAGCGGTTCGGGGTAGCCGAGCAGGAACCCCTGCCCCACCAAACAGCCATGGCGCAGCAGAATGTCCTTTTGCATCTGCGTCTCCACGCCTTCCGCGACGATCTCCAGATGCAGGCTGCTGCCCAGCTTCACAATGGCGTCGATGATTGCCACGTCGCCGCTATCCTGTTCCAGATTACGCACGAAGCTACGGTCGATCTTGAGCACGTCCACGGGATATTGCTTGAGGTGGCTGAGCGAGGCGTAGCCGGTCCCGAAATCGTCGAGGGCGATGCGGATGTCCGCGCGCTCGAAATGGGCGAGCGCCCGCTCGACATATTGCGCGCCCCGACCAAGGAAGACCGTCTCCGTCACCTCTATCTCGAAATTGCGCGCCGGCACGCCCGCTCGCGACAGGGCGTCGAGCACATAGTCGGCAAAATCGCCGCGCAGGAAATCGGCGGCGGAGGCGTTAATCGCCACCCTTCCCGGATCGCGCCCCATGTCGAGCCAGTGGCGAATGTCGCGCGTGACGGCTGCGAGCATCGTCTCCGTCAGGGAAACCGCAATTTCCGCATGGTCGAAGGCAGCCGCGATGCTGCCCGGCAATTGCACGCCCAGACGCGGATGATGCCAGCGCAGCAGCGCCTCATAGCCTAGGACGCGGCCCGTGCTCATGTCGATGCGCGGCTGATAATAGGGGGTGATGAGGTTGTTCTCGACCGCATGACGGGCGAGTTGGATCATCGAACTGCGCTGCTGCGCCTCGGCCCGCAATGCAGGTTCGAAGATGGTGAGGCGTCCGCGCCCCGTGGCTTTCGAGGCATAGAGGGCAAGGTCGGCGGCCTTGAGCAGTTCCTGCGCATCTCCGCCATGGTCACCGAATACCGCGCCGCCGATGCTCACCCCGCATTCCAGCGGTTGCCCGTCATAGGCATAGGGACGGCGAAGCGTCGCGAGCAGGCTGGCGCTACACCTCTGGAGCGCGTCGCAATCGGCGAGCGAAGCCGCGACCAGTCCGAACTCGTCCCCGCCCAGCCGCCCGACCAGCGCATCGGCGGGCACGGCGGCGAGCAGGCGCTCAGCGAAATTGCACAGCAGCGCGTCCCCCGCATCATGGCCCAGCGTGTCATTGGTGCGCTTGAGATCGTCGATGTCGAACAGCATCAGGCCGAAACTGCCGCCCGTCCGGCGCGCCTGCGCCGTCATCTCCTCCAGCGTGGTCTGCCACAGCGTGCGGTTGGGCAGGCGGGTGAGCGGATCGTGGGTCGCGGCCCAGCGGATGCGGTCCTCTGCATCGCGCTCCTCCGTCACGTCGCGGAAGGTGACGATGACGCGCCTGATGCCGCCACCATCGGACTCGGTGGTCCACCCGGTGCTCTTGATCCAGCGCATCGCGCCCGTATCCGCGCGATGGACGCGCAGCGTCGCCTCGAAATGCGGGGGGAGGGTCTGTTCGGCCACCGCCTGCATCATCCCTTGCAGGACGGCGCGGTCGTCGGGATGGACGAGCGACAGCGCGAGTTCTGCCGTGGCGGGCTGCTCCACGGGCACGCCCAGCATCAGCTTGAACTCGTTCGACCATGTACGGACGCCAGTGGTCAGGTCGAAATCCCAGATGCCGAGACGGGCGGACAGAACCGCCAGGCGAAAACGCTCCTCGCTGTCGGCCAGCGCCTGTTCCGCCAGATGGGCGGCATGGACGTCCTCCAGCGTGCCATACCAGCGGACGATGGCGCCCTGCGCATCGCGACGTGCGGCGGCGCGCGCCCGCATCCAGCGATAGCCACCGTCCAGCATATGGACACGGTAGCGGACATCGACCGGCTCGCCAGACTGCAACCGCTCTGCCCAGATGGCCAGCGCCCCGGCCAGATCGTCGGGGTGCACGGCATCCATCCAGCCTGTGCCCAGCGCCTTGACAGGGGCCATTCCGGTCAGTTGCTCCCACAGCGGCCCGACTTCCTCGATACCGCCATCAGGAGAGGCCGTCCACGGCACCTGCGGGCTGAGATCGACCGACGCGCGATAATGCTGCTCGCTCTCCGTCAGCGCCGCCTGAAGCGCGCGCGTCTCCTCCCCGATATGATCGTGGATATCTTCCAGCGTGCCGAACCAGAAGGGTGCGCCATCCGCCTCCTGCCCCCGGCCCATGCGGACGAGCGCACGGCACGAGCCATTTCCAAGACGAAGCGAGACGGTGAAGGGGTCCGGCGATGCGATCCGGGCAGCCGTACGGATGAGCCGCCGCATATCCTGAGCACCGAACAGCGCCATCCAGCCCTGCTCCGCGACGACCGATTCGCACTGCCTGCCGAACGCCGTCTTGCCCGCTTCCACCTGCCGCAACCGGCCACGACGATCGCAGACCCAGCGCACGACGGAGGGCAGCAGCGTGTCGAAGATTGGCGAAAAAGCAATATTGTTGCGCCCCCGGAAACTCCGGGGCTGGGGTGCGGACGGCTCCTGCTGGGAAGCGTCCTCTCCAAATCGACGACCAACAAAATAGTCCATGGGATCGTCCTGACCGATCTCTTTTCAAGCGATGCGCAGGAATGCTTATACCTCAAAAGGTTAAACAAGTTTCCGTATGTCGCTTCCTCACTGGTCCTTCTGGTCGCCTCTCATCAATTGCCCTTCGCCCCGCGCCTTCTGTCCAGACGGATGATGGCGGCGGCCACTTGCCCGACTATAATGTCTATGCCTCCGTGTTCGACGAGACGGGCAAGCTGCTCCTCGTCCAGTGCCTTCAGGCGCATCAGGGCGACACGGGCGGCAAGAATCCGGGCGGCTTCACGCTGGAGGCCACCGACATCTTTACCGAGGGGCTTGCCATTCCCTGCGTCAAGCTGGTCCACCGGGGCGAGCACCGCAGGAACGTGATCAAGCTCATCACCCGCAACAACCGCTTCGCCAGCTTTGCGGGCGACCTCGCCGCGATGATTTCCGGCAAACTTTGGTAGGCGTGTGGAACACCTTCAACAGCCGGTCCTATATCATGACACAGGTGGTGGCCGCGATGGACCCCGGTATCGTCAAGAACGAGGGCTTCTTCCACGCCGTCGACATGATGATCCCCGAAGGCTGCATCGCGCAGCCCTCTCCCAACAAGCCCGCCGCCCTAGGCAGCGTCCACCCGGCGGCGTGCGTGGCCCTGTCCACCATCGTGCCGGAACGCTCCGCGCCGCAGGTGTACAAGATGGGCATGCCCAACGCCGTCATCGGCTTCGATGCGCAGGGGCGCATGTGGATGGATCAGGGCGTGGACAGCCGCACCTGCGACACTTCGGCGGTGCAGGGCATTGACGGCTGGGGCAGTTGCCTCAATGCGCTCGACAATCTGCTGCTCAGTCAGGCGGAGGATGCCGAAAGCCGCTTCCCCATCATCAACATCAACCACGAGATGACGCAGGATTCGGAAGGTCGCGCGCTGGAACATGCACCACCGTTACCTCGTCGGCGTGCCGATGGTGCAGGTCGAGACGCTGGGCGCGGGCGGCGGCTCCATCTGCCATGTCCACAAGGGCGAGGTGCAGGTCGGTCCCGCCAGCGCGGGCGCGGTTCCCGGTCCCATCTGCTATGGCCGGGGCGGCACGCAACCGACGATCACCGACGCGCTGCTGATGCTCGGCATCCTGTTACCGGAAGCCGTGTTCGCGGGCGGCAGCTTCTCCCTGACGCGCGACGGCGTGGAGGAGGCGTTCACCGCAATCGGCGACCAGACGGGCTATAGCGCGGAGGATGCCGCCTTCGACTGCTGGTGCGTCGTCAACGCCAATATTTCGATGGGCGTGCGCCGCATCACGGCGGGCAAGGGCATCGCGCCGCAGAACTGTTCGACGTCCATACGGAACAGGCGTCGGGCGACCTGTCCTTCGTGACCGAGGGATTGCGGGCGCGGGCCATCCAGTCCTTCAACCAGTGCCATATGCAGGAATATGGCCATATCCGTGAGGACGAGATGCCTGAAGTGACCGGCACGCAGCGGCGCGCCAACCTCGGCCGGGGCTATGAGCCGGTCGATGTGGTGGCTGGACCGGACTTGCGGCCCGGCCATGAAGTCACCGGCCCCGCGATCATCGCGGAAAGCTTCACGACCATCGTGATCTATCCCGGCTGGAAAGCGCGGCTGGATGATGCGGGGGATTATGAATTGGTGCGGGTCTGACCGGAAACGTCGCCCCAGCGCAAGCTGGGGCCTCGTGCGGCCTTTTCGCGACGGCCGTCCGGGATGCCAGCCTGCGCTGGCATGACGAACCCGGATCACCCCACCTCGAACAGCGCCACATCGATAGTGAAGGAGCCATCGTCCTCCAGTTCGAAATGCCGCACCACATCCGCGGACGCCATGGCCTGAAGCGAGCGGATCGCCGCGACATGGACATCCGGCGTCCGCATCCGCGCCGTCCACACCGGGAAGTCCATGCGCAGGCGATGGCTCGCCATGGCCTGCACGCTGAAACCGGCGCGGCCCAGCGCGGCGATCCATTCCTCCGCCCGATAGTCGCGCACATGGCTGGGGTCGCGCAGCAATTCTACAGCCTGAAGATGCACGTCCGCCTGTGCCTGTTCCGGCGCGACCACATCGACGAACACCGCCCGCGCGCCGGGCGCCAGCACCCGCCGCGCCTCCCGCAGTCCCCCCTCCCAGTCGCGCCAGTGGTGCGCGGAGAACCGGCAGGCGAGGAAATCATACGCCCCGTCCGCGAAGGGCAGCGCTTCGGCGGGTGCGACGGCTCCGTCGATGTTGGACAGCCCCTGCCCCTCCGCATGGGCGCGGATGGCGGCAATCATGTCCGCCGACAGGTCCGACGCCGTGACGCGGCCCGCATGGGGCGCCAGCCGATAGGCGACATGCCCGCCGCCCGCGCCGAGGTCGAGCGCATGGCCGGGCCGCACCTCCGCCGCCGCCGCCGCGATCCGGTCGAGATCGGGTCCGGCGGCGTGGACGGCGCTCGTGACATAGGCGGACGCCTGAGGCCCGAACTGGTTCTGGACGATGGTTTCGTGCGATTGGGTCATGGTCTTGCTCCTCGACCGGCTTTCTCCCTCGCATCATAGCCTGTTACAATGGACAAATTTATCCTAGTATCAGTGCTATCATGCAAAGCGATGAGCAACGACAACTACTGGGCGCCTTCGTCCGTGCCCGGCGCGAGGGACTACCGCCGGAGGAGCCGGGACGGCGGCGGCGCACACCCGGCCTCAGGCGGGAGGAACTGGCCGCGCGGGCCGGGATCGGTGTCACATGGGTAGCGTGGATCGAACAGGGGCGGGAGGTGCGCCCCTCGGCCGACACGCTGGCCCGCCTATGCGGCGCATTGCGGCTGACCGGGGCGGAGCGCGCCTATCTGTTCACGCTGGCGGGCCGGGCCGACCCCGATAATCCCTTCGCGCCCGGTGACGGCGATGCGCCGCCGTCCATTGCCGCGCTGGTGCGGTCGGTGGAGCATCCCGCCTATGGGCTGGACCCGGCGTGGAATATCTGCGCGGCCAATGCGGGCGCGCAGAGGCTGTTCGTCGGTATGTTCGAGGGTGACGGGCACAGGAACCTGCTGCGCTATGCGTTCACCGACCCGGCGGCCAGAGCGCTGCTCCCCGATTGGGAGAGCCGCGTCGAACGTCTGCTGGCCGAATTCCGGCGCGATTATGGGCAGAACCTCACCGATCCGCGCGCGCGATCCGTCATCGACTGGCTGGCGGTGGAAAGCCCGCTGTTCCGACAGGCATGGGACCGGCAGGCCGTGTCGGGCCGCGAGGGCGGGTCGCGCCAGTTCGACCACCCCGACGACGGCCTGCTGAGCTTCGAACAGCATACGCTGTGCGCCGCCGAACGCCCGGATTTCAAGGTGGTGATACTGGAGCCTTCCCCTCCCCGTTGAAGCCATGGCATGGAGCACCGCAGACCCACGGATAGAGAGACGATCATGGCCGACCGCGACGCCGTTCCCGACATCCACCAGCGCGTTCGTGTGCTGGAGGCGCGAGAGGCCATCACCGACCTCATCCACCGCTATGCGCTCAACATCCGCCGGGGCGAGCCGGATCAATGCGCCGCCCTGTTCACCGAAGATGCCAGCTTTGCGATTCTGGACACGGCGGGACCGGATGCGACCGAAGTCACGGAACGCGCACATCCGCAGGGCCGGGCGGCGGTGATGGATTATGTGATCGGCTCGACCCGCTCCGGCTTTCGCGTGGTGCCGATGATCCGCAACATCCTGACCACCGTGGAGGGCACGACGGCCACCGCCACTTCCCTGATGAGCAGCCGTACCTGGCCCGCGGGCGCAGAGGTGTTCGGCGAATATCGGGACAGTTTCCGGGAGGAGGATGGGCAGTGGCTGTTCAGCGCCCGCACCTTCACAATGTATCGAAAGCCGCAGCCGAAATGATCGGTTCCAGCCGGGCAGTTTCATTAACTCCCGGTTCACCCACAGGGCCGGACAAGCCCGCAAACGGTCGGGACACTAAAGCTATGCGCAAGACGATTTTGGGAATGGCCTTGTTGCTGCTCTCCTCCACTGCGTTCGCCCAGATGGGTGGCGGAATGGGGGGTATGGGCGGCATGGACGGCGACAGCGGCGGCGGCATGGGCGGTATGGGTGGTCGCCGGGGCGGCATGGGTGGCGGAATGGGCGGCGAAGGCGGTCCTCCCGGTGGCGGCGGACGCCCGCGCATGGCGGAAACCAAGCCGATCAAGCGCGCCAAACTCGACAAGCCGGTACAGGGCATGTTCGCGGCAGCGGACAGCAACCGCGACGGCATCGTCACGCTGGACGAACTCAAGGCCGTGCTGCTCGCGCGCCGCGACGCCGCGATCCGCACCCGCTTCGAGAAGATCGACACCAACCGCGACAAGCTGATCGACGAGAAGGAATTCATCGCCTGGCAATCCGCCCTCGGCAGTATCGCCGCCTCCGATGACGAAGCCATGGGCGATCGCGGCGGCCCGGTCGCGGAGGCCATTGCCCCCGTGCTGGACGACGATGCGGAGGGCTTTGTCCTGAGGCGGCTGATCGATCCTCTTGGCGCGACCGTCATCGCCAGCGCGAACAGCAATTATGACAAGGGCCTCTCGCTCGACGAACTGCTGACCTATGAGCGCAAGCGGTTCGACGATGCGGATGTGGACAAGGACGGCGAACTGGGCGTGGAGGAAATCCGCGCGCTGATGCCCAGGGGCCGTGGCCGTGGTCCGGGCGCCGACGGCCCGCCGCCGGGTTCGCCCCCGCCGCAGGGCGCTCCGCGCCAATAGAATTCTGCCAAGGGGGTCGCGCAGCAACCCTCTTGGCGACCTCTCTCCATGATGGTAATGAAATAACATAACATCAACGAGGAGAGTGAACCATGTCCATGCCTGCCGCATCCTCCCATGCCGATCCCCTGCCCCTGCAGGAGATGAACATCACGCCGTTGATCGACGTGATGCTGGTCCTGCTCGTCATGTTCATCATCACCATCCCGATGCAGACGCACGCCGTCAAAGTCGATGTCGCGCGGGGAGACACGCGCACCTTCGCCCCCGATCCGGTCAGGAACCGCATCACCATTGACCCTGCGGGCGTCATCCGCTGGAACGGCGCGGCGATGGACCGTCTGACCCTGCGCCGCACGCTCGACAGGATGGTGCGTATGCCGATGCAGCCGACGCTGGAACTGGAACCGCATGCGCAAGCGCGTTACGTCACCGTCGATTCCGTACTGTCCGATATCAAGCGGTCAGGCGCGAAGAACATGGGCTTCGTCGGGAATGAACATTATGCGCGGTTTTAGCGCCCAATAGGAATGGCGGTGATGGCCTGAAGCCCCATCACCGCTTCAACACCCGCCGCATCCAATATTCCGCCTCCAGCACGGGGCTGAACCGCTCCAGCATCCACCATTCCAGCACCTCCTCCCCCGTGGAGAGCGACTGTTTGTAGCGGTCCTTGCCCGCCAGCAGCGAATAGAGCCGATGGCCTGCCCCCGCATAATGGCCGATGGCGGCGGCATGCGCCATCAGGCCGGGTTTCGATTTCGGCGTGGCGGGTTCGGCAAAGGCGGACTGATAGTTCATCGCCCGCCCACCGTTTAGGAAAGTTATGAGATAGCCGAGCAGCACCCCGCCCGCCTCAATCCGCAGCAGGTCCACCGATCCGTCCGCCATCCCCGTCGCCACGATCTCCGCTGCAAAGGCGCGGAAGACCGGCTCGTCCCAAGCATTGGCGGCATGACGCCCGGCGTTGAGCGCCCGCATCTCCTCCAGCCAGAGGGCAGCGGTATCCGCATCGTCGGCGCGCAGCACCGTCGCCTCGCCCGGATAATCCTTGGCCGAACGCTTGATCTGGCTGCGCGTATTGGCGGACAACAGCGACAGATAGTCGCCCCCCGCCTCCCGCACCGCGTCCAGATCGGCGAAATAGGCAGGCGAACTGTCCAGCAACTGCCGCCGCCGCACCGGGATTGCCGTGATCAGCGGATCGCCGGGGACCACCCCGGACAGGCGCAGCGCGCGCCAGTCGCGCCGTTTGCCCAGCGCCGCCGCAATGGCCTGCGCCACGGCATGCTCCACACCCGCCCGACACAGCGGGGCGTTATATTCGATGAAGGCGCGGTCCGCCGCCGCGTCGCCTGCCTCGTTGATGCGCAGGGTCGCGGCGCGGCCCAGCAGGCGCTTGTCGGATGAGCGACCGATCAGCGCCAGCGCGACCTCCCGCCCCCCGTCATCGACAACGCTCAGCAGTTCCGGGCGCGCGCCTGTCGCCCGCAGCCAACTGCCCATCCATGTCCAGCTCGTGAAGAAATTGGGCGCAGCATCCGCCTCCACCCCGCGCCATCGCGCCTCCAGCGCCGACAGGTCGGGCAGCGGCTCGAAGCGGACGATATGTGCGGCTTGCCCCATGGCCCGCTTTTGTGGCGCGGGGCCATGGGCGTCAAGCGGCAACTCGGTTCAGGCCATTGGTCAGGCTGGGCAGAGCCGCGCCGTCGTCCGCCGCTCCACCGCCACCGACACGCCGAGCAGCAGCAGCCCGCCCAGCGCCAGCGCCATGCCCACCCACCCGGTCGAGGTCCAGCCATAGCCTGCCGCGATCGCCATCCCGCCCAGCCATGGGCCGAGCGCATTGGCGAGGTTGAACGCGCTGTGGTGCAGTGCCGCCGCCAGCGTCTGCGCATCGCCCGCCACGTCCATCAACCGCGTCTGCAACACCACACCCAGACCGCCGCCGACACCGATCAAAAAGATCGCCAGCGACAGCGACCAGATATTGCCCGCCGCAAAGGGATAGATCGCCAGCGACGCCGCGCTCCACGCCAGCATCCCCGCCGCCGTCGGCATCAGCGCCCGGTCCGCCAGCCACCCCGCACCCAGGTTGCCGATGGTCAGCCCCACGCCGAAAATACCCAGCACCAGCGGCACCAGCGCGGGCGACACCTGCGTCACCTCCATCATCGTGGACGCGACATAGGTATAGACCGCGAACAGCCCGCCAAAGCCGATGGCCCCCGTCGCCAGCGTCAGCCACACCTGTTTCCGGCGCAGCGCGCCCAGTTCGCGCAGGGGACTCGCGCCCTCGGCAGGCCGGTCATGCGGCGCATAGAGCCACATCAGCGCCGCCGTCACCAGCGCCAGCACCGCGACAATGCCAAAGCCCCAGCGCCAGCCCAGCACCTGCCCCAGCCCATTGGCGAACGGCACGCCGATGATCGTGGCGACGGTCAGGCCCGCCATGACCCGCGACACCGCCTGCGTCCGCTTATTGGGTGGCACAAGCCCCGCCGCGACCAGCGCCGCCACGCCGAAATAGGCGCCGTGCGGCACACCGCTCAGGAACCGGAACAGCAGCATCCAGTGATAGGTCGGCGCCAGCGCGCTCAACCCGTTGGCGAGCGCGAACATCGCCATCAACCCGATCAGCAGCGTCCGGCGCGCCAACTTCGCTGCCAGCACCGCGATGATCGGCGCGCCCACCACCACGCCCAGCGCATAGGCACTGATGACATGCCCCGCCGTCGGCGCATCGATGCCCAGCCCGACGGAGAAATAGGGCAAGAGGCTCATCGTCGCGAACTCGGTCGTCCCAATGGCGAACCCGCCCATTGCGAGCGCTATCATCACCAGTCCGGGATGAACGGCTTTTGTGGCAGGGGCGGAATGCGGGGGCATGGCGTCTCTATTGCAGTGCAGCGGAAGCGATGCAGATAGGGGCTGGCGCGTCGATGTCCAAGGTGGATTGTGATGGGGGCGATTGCGAAAGGTGATGGGAGGGTTGCGTGTATGGGGGGATTTGGGTGGTTGGGGAAGGCCCGGTTAAAGGCGGGTAACCGGATTAATATGCTTGCTAAATCTAATAGCAAGCATATGCTTGCTATATCCCACGAGCAAGCAGAGGTCGAGATGAACGAAAAGCCCACTAAGCAGGCGTTAGGCGGCGAAGCCCGAGCAAAGTCTCTCACTCAGGAGCGCAGGCGCGAAATAGCACAAAGAGCCGCCGCCGCCCGCTGGGGAAATTTGGAAGAGGCGTCACTTGAGGGAGACTTTCCGCTAGGTGAAAGCATCATATCTTGCGCTATCGTGGGCAACGACACGCGCGTCATCACTCAGGCTACTTTCTTGCGTGCGTTGGGCCGCGCAAGATCGCCGAAGGCTGGAACGGGGGTATTAACCACCGTCGACGAGCTACCCTTCTTTTTGGCCGCGGATGTATTTAAACCGTTCATAACTAATGATTTATTGGAATCGACGAAGCCTATTTTTTATCTTTCCAAGGGAGGGGGGCGCGGCGTCGGCTATAACGCTCGCTTGCTGCCTGATGTGGCAGAAGTGTATCTGCGTTTTCGCGATTACCATCTTGCCGCCTCCGGAGAGGTGCCCAAGCGCTATAGGGACATGGTTCAAGCAGCCGACACCCTTATTCGCGGCCTAGCCAAAGTAGGCATCGTCGCTCTGGTTGATGAGGCCACCGGTTATCAAAACGTCAGAGCAAAGGATGCTCTGGCGCGCATTTTACAAGAATTCCTTAGCGAGAAGCGACAGGTTTGGACTCAAACATTTCCCATTGATTTTTATAAAGAAATTTTTCGTCTTCGTGATTGGGAATGGAAGCCTTGGACTACAAAACGCCCCCAAGTAATTGCACTTTGGACGAACGATTTTGTTTATGACCGACTAGCACCTGGCCTTACAGAAGAGTTGGATCGCCTAAATCCTACCGTATCGCCGGGCCAGCGTTCAGCAAAAAACACGCAATGGTTCAATCCGGAGCGGGGGCATCCCAGACTTCGAGAGCATATCGCCGGCGTGACGGCGCTGCTTAGAGCATCAGAAAATTGGATTGGATTCAAAGCGGCGATGGATAGGGCTTATCCTAAGCCAGTTCTAATTGGTGAAAATCACTCACTTCCATTGACAGGAGGTGGTGGCCCCAAGCTGCTTAAAGCCCGATAGAATAATGACAGCTCTTGGAATGAGGCATTTTTCAGTTTCAGCGTCAGATACCAACCCCAACCTAAATCCCCAACTCCTAGCTATCATCCCCCATCCGCAGCGCGGCGATAAACGCCTCCTGCGGAATCTGGACGCTGCCATATTCGCGCATCCGCTTCTTGCCTTCCTTCTGCTTGTCGAGGAGCTTCTTCTTGCGGCTGATGTCGCCGCCATAGCATTTGGCGGTCACGTCCTTGCGCATCGCCGCGATCGTCTCGCGCGCGATCACCTTGCCGCCGATGGCTGCCTGAATCGGTATCTTGAACAGGTGACGGGGGATCAGGTCTTTCAGGCGCTCGCACATGCCGCGCCCGCGCGTTTCCGCCGTGCCGCGGTGGACGATCATGCTCAGCGCGTCGACCGGCTCCGAATTGACCATGATGCTCATCTTGACCAGATCACCTTCCCGGTATCCGATCTGGTGATAGTCGAAGCTGGCATAGCCGCGGGAGATCGACTTGAGCCGGTCGTAGAAGTCGAACACCACTTCGTTGAGCGGCAGTTCATATGTCGCCTGCGCGCGGCCGCCGACATAGGTCAGGTTCTTCTGGATGCCGCGCCGGTCCTGACAGAGTTTCAGGATGGAGCCGAGATATTCGTCGGGGCAGTAGATGACGGCCTCGATCCACGGCTCCTCGATCTCCGCGATGCGGGTCGGGTCGGGCATGTCGGCGGGGTTGTGCAGTTCCACCTCGCCATTGCCGTGGGTTAGCTGGACCTTGTACACCACCGACGGCGCGGTCGTGATGAGGTCGAGGTCATATTCGCGCGTCAGCCGCTCCTGAATGATCTCCAGATGGAGCAGGCCGAGGAAGCCGCAGCGGAAACCGAAGCCGAGCGCCGCGCTGCTCTCCATCTCGAACGAGAAGCTGGCATCGTTGAGGCGCAGCTTGCTGATCGAATCGCGCAGTTTCTCGAAGTCGTTGGCGTCCACCGGGAACAGGCCGCAGAACACCACCGGCTGGACTTCCTTGAAGCCTTCCAGCGGTTCGGTCGCGCCATTTTTGACGGTGGTGATGGTGTCGCCGACGCGGGTCTGGCTGATGTCCTTGATCTGCGCGGTGATGAAGCCGATTTCGCCGGGGCCGAGTTCGGCAAGCTGCTCGATCTTGGGCCGCATGCAGCCGACGCGGTCGATCAGATGCTCCGTGCCGCCGATCATGAACTTGATCTGCTGGCCCTTTTTGATCGCGCCGTTGATGACGCGGACCAGAATGACGACGCCGAGATAGGGGTCGTACCAGCTATCCACCAGCATCGCCTTGAGCGGCGCATTTCGGTCGCCTTTGGGCGCGGGGATCTTTGCGACCACGGCTTCGAGGATTTCGTCGATGCCGATACCGGACTTCGCGCTGGCCAGCACGGCTTCGGAGGCGTCGATGCCGATGACTTCCTCGATCTCCGCGCGGACCTTTTCCGGTTCGGCGGCGGGCAGGTCGATCTTGTTGATGACGGGCACGATCTCGTGATCATGCTCGATGGACTGATAGACGTTGGCGAGCGTCTGCGCCTCCACGCCCTGCGCCGCGTCCACGACGAGCAGCGCGCCCTCGCACGCGGCGAGGCTGCGGCTGACCTCATAGGCGAAATCGACATGGCCGGGCGTGTCCATGAGGTTCAGCTCATAGGTCAGGCCGTCCTTCGCCTTATAGTCGAGGCGCACGGTCTGCGCCTTGATCGTGATGCCCCGCTCCTTCTCAATGTCCATGTTGTCGAGCACTTGCGCGGTCATCTCGCGGTCGGACAGGCCGCCGGTGCGCTGGATCAGCCGGTCGGCGAGGGTCGACTTGCCATGGTCGATATGGGCGATGATGCTGAAGTTGCGGATGAGGGAGAGATCGGTCATCGCGCGCCGATAGCAGGTGCGGCGCGCCCGCGCAAAGGGGGTCGCGTTCGCTCAGCGTATCAGGCGACCTTGCGCCGGATGCCGGTGGCGACGACGTCCCGCGCCAGGGCTTCGCTGCTGAGCCGTTCGATTTGGATCGGCTCGGCAAATTCGACGCCCAGCCGGTCGCCATCGGACCAGCGACACAGCGCCTCCACCTGCACACCGCCGCCGAGCGCCACTTCAAATACCGTACCGACCGGCACGTCCGCCAGCCCTTCGATCAGAGCGCCGCCCGATCCGATATTGCGGATGCGCGCGTCATAGCTGTTGACGCCATGCACCAGCTTGATCGTGCGCAACATGCTGCGCCGCTTCTCCCGGCTTGCCTTGAAGCCGCTGGGCTGCGCATAGACGCCGCGTTCGGAGAATTGCGCCATGATCGACGCCTGACTGGCGGGACGGCCATAGATATAGCCCTGCACATGGCTGCAACCGAGCGAACGGATGAGTTCCAGCTCGTCGAGCGTCTCCGCCCCTTCCGCCGTGGTTTCCATCTGGAGCGCGTCTGCGAGGGAGACGATGGCCTTGACGATCGCACCATTGCGGCTGCCCTTGATCGCGGCACCGCGCACGAAACTCTGGTCGATCTTGATCTTGTCGAACGGGGCGGTGCGCAGATAGTGCAGCGCCGAATAGCCCGTGCCGAAGTCATCGAGCGCGAGGCGCACGCCCAGCTTCTTGAGCTGCGCGAACATCGATTCCGTATCCGCGCCCTCGTTCAGGAATACGCTCTCCGTGATTTCCAGCTCCAGCCGGTCGGGCGCGAGGCCTGATTTGGCTAGCGCGTGCATGACCAGCGTGGGGAAAGCGGGATTGGCGAATTGGATGGGCGAGACGTTGACCGCGACGCGCGTGCCCTCCGGCCAGTGGACGGCGTCGAGGCAGGCTGTGCGCAGCACCCATTCACCGATTTGCGCGATCAGCCCCGCTTCCTCCGCGACCGGGATGAAGACGGCGGGCGAGATGGCGCCGCGTTCGGGATGTGTCCAGCGGACCAAGGTCTCGAACCCGTTGATCTTCTCCGTCGCGGTGGACACGACCGGCTGATATTCCACATGCAGGCCACCCGTGCCTATAGCGTGGCGCAAGTCCTGTTCGAGGCGGCGGCGATCCTCCGCGTCGGCGTGCATTTCCTTGGCGTAGAAACGATAGACGCCGCGCCCCGCATCCTTGGCCTCATAGAGCGCGAGGTCGGCGTTGCGGGTCAACGTGTCGCGGTCGCAGCCGTCGAAAGGCGCGATGGCGATGCCGACGGACACGCCGATGACCACCTGCGTCCCTTCAATGGCATAGGGCTGGGAAACATTATGGATGATCTTGTCGGCCAGCTTGGCGAGGTCGGTCCGGTCGATCAGGCCCGGCAGGACGATCTGGAACTCGTCGCCGCCCAGTCGTCCGACCGTACCGACATTGCCGACCGTGCGGGTCAGCCGCTGGGCCACCTGCCGCAGCAGGGCATCGCCTGCCG
This sequence comes from Sphingobium sp., assembly GCA_036383715.1. Classification (GTDB taxonomy): domain Bacteria; phylum Pseudomonadota; class Alphaproteobacteria; order Sphingomonadales; family Sphingomonadaceae; genus Sphingobium. The sequence continues at coordinate 26,274 of DASVNT010000026.1, forward strand.
GATGCCCCATGGTGTCGTTGACAGCCTTGAAGCGGTCGAGGTCGAGGAGGAACAGCGTACTGTCGCCCTGCCGTCCGGTCGGACCTACCAGCGTCTGTTCGAGGATCGATTGCATCTGCCCGCGATTGGCAAGCCCCGTGAGCGAATCGAAACGGGCGAGCCGGGTAACCTCCGCCTGCGATTTGCGCATCGCGGTCAGGTCCGCGACGCTGCCGCGAAAGCCCAGGAACTGCCCGAATTCATTGACGATGGGACGACCGGAGAACGACCACCAGATTTCATCCTCCGACGCGGCGCGCACGGACATCTCTGCAAAGGCGGTGCGGGCGGACAGGTGGAAACCGATGGTCCGCTGCCCCTCGCCCGGCTTACCCCCCGCATCCTGCCCGATGAGCGCCGTGACGGGCTTGCCGCATAAATCCTGCGCCGTCCTGCCCAGTCTGGCAGCCAGCGTCTCCGACAAATAGGTCATGCGCCCTGTCCGGTCGGTTTCCCAGAACCAGCCCTGCCCGGCCTCCTCGAAATCGGTGAGCAGCGCGAGTGCCTGCTCGGCGCGCATCATGTTGACCTGCTTGTCCTGCAGGTTCGCCTGATCGGCCCGCGCCTGCATGATCGCGGCCAGCAACAGGCCCAGCAGGCCCGCCAGCGTCACCGTGACCGGCAACGCATCAGGCAGGTCGAGCAGCAGCGAGAGAAAGGTGGCCGCGCAATAGGTGAAACCCAATATGCGCTGTGCCCCGAAAATGCTCACCGCCACCATGGCCGGCAGGATGATCGCAAACAGCAGCGAACCGGAACTGTTCGCCGGCACGAACACGTTATGGCACAGCAACGCATAGATCGACGCCGAAGCGAAGATCAGCGGGACCAGTCCGCGCATCTGGATATGCGGCGACTGTCGTTGAAACGGTCCTGCGCGCGGCAGGAGGATGATCGCCAGATCAATGGCCAGCAAGGGGCCGAGACAGGCAATGATCACCAGCGGATTGCCGAACAGCCATTGCCCGATGGCCGGATCACCCAGTCCGAGGAAGATGCTCAACCGCGCCATCACGACCAGAGGCCACATCATCGAAATAGTGGACAGCGCACGTACCAGCCATTCGGGCGGACGACCGGACTGCGGCTCGGCAAGTCCCATCGCCACGAGGAGGGAAGGCATCGCTTCGCGAATGGGAGAGGAGGGCAGCGCACGCATCCCCTCCCCCATCGCACCAAGCTGCTTGAAAAAGCGTTACGAGAGCGCCGCCGCGCGCGCCGAAACGGGCTTTCCCGCTAACGTCCGTCCGCTTTCCCGAACCACTCCGGCGGCATAGCGAATTTGAGGAGGAGAGAGCGTTGAAAAAACAGGCCATTATCGTCGGACGCGATCCAGAGCACAGGCCGACCCTTTTCATGCGAGATGGCCAGCGCCTCGAAATTATCATGCGGCATGGGCGCGGCGAGGCGGGCGACGGCGCGGCCTTGCAGGATCGCACCGGGAGAGAGATCGCGAATATCGACCAGCGTCACGACGGCAGTGAACATATCCGCCAGCGTCAGGCGGCGGTTGACCACCAGCATCCGTCCTCCGCCAAGGACGATAGCGTCCGTAGGTAGATAGCCGGGCGGAGCCATATAGCTCAAACGTACCGGCGGAGCGGTGGCGGGATCGACGGGGTCGCCGGGAAACAACAGGACATCATGCCCTCCTGCCGGTCCGGGCGACTCCTCCGCAATCGCGAGGAATCGGCCATCGGACAGACGGACGAGCGACTCCAGGCCGGTGCGTCTGGGCCATTTTTGCGCGGCCGGAGGCGAAGCGCATCGCTCCACCCGCGCAAATCCCGCGCTGTAGCGGCAGATGCGCATTATCGCCTCGAATCCAACCCAGATACGGCCCGTCGCCGGATCATGGGCCTGGGATTCGGTGTCCCAACGATGTTTGGGGGCATGCTTTTCCGTCGGCAGGATGGCAACCGGATAGATATGCGCCCGAAACCGGCTCTCACCCGGATGAAAGACCATGACGTCCCCGGCATCGCTCAGCGCCGTGACCTGTCCGCTATCGTCCACCGTCATGGAGGAGATGCTGCCGAAAGCCGTCCCGCCATCCAGCTCCCAGCCCTCCAGATAGCGCAGCTCCCCCACCTGGCGGCGATCCGGTTCATCGGGAAAGAGCGGAAGCGGCTTCGCGGACACCGCCACGACGACAGACCGTGGAGGCGGCCTGAATTCCGGGTGCCTGCCACTCATGAGAAGCACGAACAGGAGAAGGATCAGCGCGGGACGCTCCATTACGGGTAGCGATTACACGGCCCCGCGCGCGGCGCAAGAGGCCCCTGTCGGGCCGTCCAGCGTTGCTGAACCCCGGCTGACAGCCCCATTCAGGCTCCACTCAAGGCGGTTGGGGCAAAAAGGCATCAATGATGATTCGCCGGTCCTGTCTTGCGACGGTCGGTCAAACCGAGGAGGTTTCTATGATCAAGGCAAAGATGCTTCAGATGGGCGCTGTCGCCGCGATGGTGATCGGCTCCTTCGGCGCCACCGCTCCGGCTATGGCGCAGGGCTATTATGGTCGCGGCGGTTATGACCGGGGCTACGACCGTGGATATGAGCGCGGCGACTATTATCGCGGCAATGGCTATCGTGGCGGCTACGGCTACCGCGATGACGGGTATCGCGGTGGTTATGCCTATCGCGGTGGCGACAATTATTACCGTGGCAACTATCGCGGCAATTACCGCTGCCGCAACGACGGCGCCACGGGCACGATCCTGGGCGCAGTGGCTGGCGGCCTGATCGGCAACAGCGTGGCGGGTCGCCGCGGTGACCGCACGGCGGGCACCATCATCGGCGGTGCAGTCGGTGCGCTGGCAGGCCGCTCCATCGACAAGGGCAACAGCCGCTGCTGACAGCGCGAGTCGGAACCGCACAGGTTCCGGCGACGCCTTCAACGAAAAAGGGCCGGAACCTGTGGGGTTCCGGCCCTTTTTCATGCGTCCCGACCGATCAGTGGACGAACCGCGCCACCACATCGCGATAGGAGCGGCTGACCTTCACCTGCGTACCGGATTCCAGCACCAGAAAGCATTCGCCATTGGTGTGCGGCTTGACCTGCCGCACCTGCCCCAAGTTGACGATGGTCGAACGATGCACACGCTGGAAATTGCGCGGGTCGAGCCGCTTTTCCAGATCCTTCATCGTCTCGCGCAGGATCAGCGAATTGTCGGCAGTGTAGATACACATATAGTCGCCCGCCGCATCGATCCGCTCGATGCTGTCCACATCGACGCGGAATATCTGGCCGCGATCCTTGATGTTGATGAGCTTTTCATACCGGCTGGACGCCGGCGTGCTTTCATCGCCAACCATATGATCCTCCATCGCATCCGGTGCGACCTCGGCCAGCACCTCGCGCAGGCGTTCCACCTCTGCACCGCTGCGCTTCTCGCCGAGGCGCTGGCGCACACGGTCGAGCGCATCCGCCAGACGCTGCGGCTCGACCGGCTTCATCAGATAATCAACCGCCTGCGCCTCGAACGCGCGAATGGCGTGGTCGCTATAGGCCGTCACGAAAACGAACAGCGGCGGCTCCACATCCATCATGCCCTGCACCACGGAAAATCCGTCGAAACCGGGCATCTGAATGTCGAGGAACACGAGGTCCGGCTTGTGCGTCTTAATCGCGCGGATCGCTTCGCGACCGTTGGTACAGGTATCGATAATCTCGACATCCTCATGCGGTTCGAGCCGGAGCTGGAGACCCTGGATCGCCAAACTCTCGTCGTCGACGAGAATGGTTCGGATTGTCATGCGGCTACCTTTGTCTGTTCTTCTGGGACCAACGGAATCTCGATGATAACCGAGAATCCGCCTTCAGGTGTTGAACGCACATCCATGCTCTGCCGTTCCCCAAAAGCCTGGGCAAGACGGTCACGGATATTGGCGAGCCCAACACCCGTAGAGAGATGTTCCCTTACCATGTTCTCTTGCAATCCCGGCCCGGTGTCCGAAACGATGATCCGCACGTTTTCACCGACGGAATGGGCTGTGATCGTGATGTCGGCCCCCTCCTCCAACGGCGTGACTGCGTATTTTATGCTATTTTCCACCAGCGGCTGAAGCAGGAGCGACGGCAGCTTGGCCTTCGCGACAGCCGCGTCGATCACGAAGCTGGGGCGCAGCCGATCCTCGAACCGCATCTTTTCGATGTCGAGATAGAGCTTCAGAGTCTCCACCTCCTGCTCCAGCGTCACTTGCGCGGTCGGCTCGTTGATGAGCGTGTAGCGCAGGAAGGCGGACAGGCGGGACAGCATCGCGTTGGCCCGCTCCGTCTGTTTCAGCAGCACCAGCGTCGAGATGCTGTTGAGCGTGTTGAACAGGAAATGCGGATTGAGCTGGTAGCGGAGCATCGCGAGCTGCGCGCTGCTGGCCTGCAGTTCCAGCCGTTGCAACTGGTCCGCCTGCTCCTCGATCGTCAGGAAGAAATTGATCGCATAGTAGAGCGCCGACCAGGCCCCCAACAGGGTGAAGGTCAGATAAAACGCCCCCAGCAACAGCTTCAGGCCCGGCGCCTCCAGCGCGGGGTTCAACGTCGTGAAGACCCATGCGTCGATGAAGGCTGAGGTGCCCGCCGCGACGAAGATGATGAGGATGGACACGGTCCACGTCACCAGCGGTCGTTGGAGCAACAAATAGCGATAGCCCACGCCCATCAACAGGGTGAGCGAATAGCCGGTGACGGTGGAGATGAAGACGGGAACCAGAAACACCGCAGGCTGGCCGTTGGCGATGCTGGACAGGGCCCGCAGGATGAATGCGCCCAGCCAGCCCAATGTCTGGAGATTCCAGAAGGCCCGGCTCTTGTCCTCGAAAAACGGCTTTGGCTGGATGTGGATCACCGACATGGCGTTCGCGCCCGCAGGCGCATTCACCCCGGTGGATAGTTTTGATTTCTGCATCTCTGCGACAGGTGCCTGGGTCATGACGTCAACCCGATACGGAACCCTTGCACGTGCCCTCCTGCTTTTCAAATATCGTGCCCAGTTCGGGCGGTTCGACCCAGCAAATATCTTCCAGTTGCAATTCGCGGCCATCGGCGGCGATGATCGCAATGGGTCGGATGGGGAGGCGATCGCGCGTATCCGCCAGAACCGGCGTGCACGGGACGCCCATGCCCCATTTCTCGCCCCACTGGCGCAGGGCGACCATGGTGGGGAGCAGTTCGCGCCCCTTGCAGGTCAGGCGATAGGCGACCTTGCGCTTATCCTCCGCCACGGGCTCCCGCGACAATATGCCATGCTCGACCAGCTTCACCAGTCGGCTGGCCAGGATGTTGCGCGCGATCCCCAGCGTCGACTGGAAATCCTCGAAATGGATGATGCCGTTGACCGCCGCGCGAAGGATCAGGAACGACCAGCGTTCTCCCATCACTTCCAGCGCAAACGGAAGGGAGCACCCCTCAAATCCGGCGATATCCTGTTTTGGACCCATGGGTCGTTGCTACTCCAAAAGCTGGGGATACGCAAAAGAACCACGCGGAAGAAAGCCCCAACAGCCCCGCTTTCTCCCCAAAACGGCAAATTTCCTGCTTCATGCCCGTTTTTTGTTGCGCTGTGCACTGCAAAACCCACATTCTGCGAACGATGCTGCGTCAATATGAACTGGTTGAGAAAGTACGTCGTTATGATCCAGACGCCGATGAGGCGCTGATCAACCGTGCCTATGTGTTTTCCGTCGCCAAGCATGGCAGCCAAAAGCGGGCCAGCGGCGACCCCTATTTCAGCCATCCGATCGAGGTGGCGGGCATATTGACCGACCTGTTGCTGGACGACAGGACCATCGTCACCGCCCTGCTCCACGACACGCTGGAAGACACGGTGACCACGCCGGAGGAGATCGAGCGGCTGTTCGGGCCGGACGTGCTGCGGCTGGTCGACGGCGTGACCAAGCTCAGCAAGATCGAGGCGCAGACCGAGAACGAGCGCGCGGCAGAAAACCTGCGCAAATTCCTGCTCGCCATGTCGGACGACATTCGCGTCCTTTTGGTCAAGCTGGCGGACCGACTGCACAATATGCGGACGCTGCACTTCATCAAGAATCCGGACAAGCGCCGCCGCATCGCGCGGGAGACGATGGACATCTATGCCCCGCTCGCGGAGCGCATAGGCATGTATGACTTCATGCGGGAGATGCAGCTTCTCGCCTTCGAACAGCTCGAACCCGAAGCCTATGCGACGATCACCCGCCGCCTCGCCCTGCTGAAACAGGATGGCGACGACAAGGTGTCGCGGATCGCGGACGGTCTGCGCGACCTGCTGGCGTCTGCGGGAATGCGCGTGACGGTGTCTGGGCGCGAAAAGCACCCCTATTCGATCTGGCGCAAGATGCAGGAGCGCCACATCAGCTTCGAGCAGTTGTCGGACATCATGGCGTTCCGCGTCATCACCGACAGCACGGAGGATTGCTATCGCGGGCTGGGCGTGATCCACCAGCGTTACAAAATGGTCCCTGGCCGCTTCAAGGACTATATCTCCACGCCCAAGCGCAACGGCTACCAGTCGCTGCACACCACGGTGGTGCATGAGGAAAATGCCCGGATCGAAATCCAGATCCGGTCGGAGCGCATGCACAACGACAGTGAATTCGGCCTCGCCGCGCACTGGGCCTATAAACAGAATAACAACGACGCCGATGAGCAGCAGGCGGGCTGGCTGCGCGATCTCGTCGAAATCCTGGAGCAGAGCCAGGATGCCGACGAACTTCTCGAACATACCCGCATGGCGATGTATCAGGATCGCATTTTCGCTTTCACGCCCAAGGGCGTGCTGCACCAGTTGCCCAAGGGATCGACGCCGGTCGATTTCGCCTATGCGGTCCACACCAACCTCGGCAACCAGACGGTCGGGGCCAAGGTCAATGGCCGCGTGGTGCCGCTGCGCACTCAACTCGAAAACGGCGATCAGGTCGAGATTCTGAAGTCGGACGCGCAGGAACCGCAGCCCGGCTGGCTGAGCTTTGCCATCACTGGCAAGGCGCGCGCGGCGATCCGCCGCTTCATCCGCCAGAAGCAGCGCGGCGAAACCATCGCGCTGGGCCGCAAGATTTACACCGAAATCCTCGGACGCTTCCCGGTAGAGGTCGGCGACAAGGCGCTGAAAGGCGCGCTCAAGCGGCTGCACATGGAAGATGAGGCGACTCTGATGATCGCCATCGGCACCAACCGCGTATCCGATCAGGAGGTGATGGAAGCCCTCGTCCCCGGCAGCAGCAACGAGGGCAAAGGCGGGCGCAGCCGCACGCAGCAGACGGAAGCCGTGTCGATCCTGGGCCTGACGCCGGGCATCGCATTCCGGCTCGGCGATTGTTGCCACCCCGTGCCTGGCGATCGCATCGTCGGCCTGCGCCGTCCCGGTGAGCCCATTGAGGTTCACACCATCGACTGCCTCGCGCTGGAAGCAGGGCAGGATGCCGACTGGGTGGACCTGTCATGGGACAGCAAGTCGAACGGCGGCACGGCGCGCCTGTCCGTCATCGTCAAGAACCAGCCGGGTGCTCTGGCGGCGGTCGCGCATATCTTTGCGACCAACAAGGCGAATATCCTGAACCTGCAACTCGTCGCGCGGGATGGGCCGTTCCATACCGACATTATCGACATAGAGGTGGACGACACCGCCCACCTTGCCCGCATCCTGTCCGCCCTGCGCGCGGTGGAGACGGTCGTGCAGGCCGAGCGGGTCTGACCCTCGCCCCACCCTTCTACGAATGACCTGACTGGAGTTTCCCATGACTGACCCCGCCGACCTCATCCAGATCGATCAGGGGCAGGCCGCGCGGGACATCCATCTGGTCGACAGGGACAGTTTCGAAGGCTGGCTGGCCGCCCAGCCCGAACGGCACCGCGCCGCTATCGACGCCCATGGGTTCAAGCCGAACGCCTTTGCCTGGTGCATCCTGCCAGGCGACGCGCCGGATCAATGGTCGGTGGTGACCAGCGTCGCGGACACCGCCGCCCTGTCGAGTTGGTGCCTCGCCAAGCTGGCCGAGGCGCTGCCTGCCGGCACCTATCGGTTGAAGGATGGCGATCCCGGCGCGGCCATGTTCGGCTGGATGACCGGCCAATATCGATTCGAACGCTACAAGACCAAGAAATCGGACAAGGGCGCACGAATCCTTCTCAGCCGCCAAGCGCCGCTTCGCGACCGTCTGGCGGCGGAAGCGCGCGCGGTGACGCTGGTCCGCGACCTCGTCAACACGCCTGCCGAGGACATGGGGCCGGACGCCCTCGAAGCGGCGGCGAAGGCGGTTGCAACGCGCCATGACGCCGTGCTGGAGGTTACCCGCGGCGAGACTCTGGAGACAGGCTATCCCATGGTTCACGCCGTTGGCCGGGCGGCGGGTCGCAGTCATGCGCCGCGCTTCATCGAACTGCACTGGGGTCGGGACGATCACCCGCGCATCGCCATCGTGGGCAAGGGCGTGACGTTCGATAGCGGCGGCCTCGACATCAAGCCCTCATCGGCCATGCGCCTGATGAAGAAGGATATGGGCGGCGCGGCGCATGCGCTGGCGCTGGCGGGACTGATCATGGAAAGCGCCCTGCCCGTGCGCCTCCACCTGCTGATCCCCGTCGCGGAGAATGCGATTGGCGCGCATGCCTTTCGTCCCGGCGACGTGCTGACGGCCCGCGACGGCACGAGCGTGGAGATCACCAACACCGATGCGGAGGGTCGCCTGCTGCTCGCCGATGCCCTGATCCGCGCGGGCGAGGAGAAGCCCGAACTGATCGTGGATTTCGCCACGCTGACGGGTGCAGCGCGCGCGGCGCTCGGCCCGGACCTGCCCGCTCTGTTCGCCAATGACGATGCGCTGGCTGCTGCGCTGGCCGAGACAGGCACCGCGAACGACGATCCACTGTGGCGACTGCCGCTCTGGACGCCCTATGACGATATGATGAAGTCCGACATTGCGGACATGGTCAACAGCGCAGAGGGCGGCTTCGGCGGCGCGATCACGGCAGCACTGTTTCTGCAACGCTTTGTGCCGAAAGGCATCGTCTGGGCGCATCTCGATACCTTTGCATGGCGCCCGGCGGCGAAGCCGGGACGCCCGAAAGGTGGGGATTCGCTGGGACTGCGCGCGGTTCAGGCTGTGCTGCGCACCCGCTATGGTCGCAGGGATTTGCCGGGCTGAACAAAAAATCGCCCCTCTTGCGAACGTTACGCAACCAACCGCGCGGTTGCGTGTTCACGTCTCCATGGCAAGAGCACATCCCATCGAACACCATAGTGCTCATTCCGGTGGCGAGGATGTCAACCGCTGGATGAGCGCACTGATCCGGTACGTGCGGTCGGGGCAGCCCGATCTGACCAATCGGCAGATGGCGCTGATGCTTGTCGTCCACCGAAGCGATGGCCCGCACACGGTTCGCGGCCTCGCGGAGCGGCTGAACGTCTCCAAGCCGGTCATTACCCGCGCCCTCAATAAACTGGGCACGATGGACTTCGTTCGACGGGAGCGGGATTCGTCGGATCGCCGGAACATCTTCGTGCAGAGAACCAGCAAGGGAGCGGAATTTCTTGACGCCTTTGCTGGATTCGTCGCAGGGAGCGTCCGCGATGAACAAGCAAGTCACGGCAGGGGTATTCAGCCGACCCAATAATCGTATCCGCTTGCACCTCGACGGCCTGTCCCGGTCGTTCGATGCGCGGACGATTGCCATTCGCAAGGATCTGGCCGACGTCGCCGCCGCGGATCAGTTTTTCGCCCCGCATTATGCAGCGGCTGTCCCCTATGTTTGCAGCGCCCGCTCCGCCACGATCCACGGCGGAATGGACGACAGCGCCAGCGCCACCACACAGATTCTGCATGGCGAGGCATTTCATGTCCTCGACATTCGCGCGGGCTGGGCATGGGGCTTTTGCGGCCACGATCATTATGTCGGCTATGTCCGCTACGACCTGCTTCGCCGCGATGCCGGCTTTGCGCCGACGCATCGCGTGGTCGCGCAGGGTGGCCTGCTGTTCTCCCGACCAGACATCAAATCGCCGGTCGTCACCCCCCTACCCGCCGGTTCGCTTGTCCACGGCCAGCAGGATGGCGATTTCCTGAGCGTCGAGGGCGGCTGGCTGCACCAGCGCCACATCCTCCCCGTGACCGAAGCGGCGAAGGATTGGGTGGAGGTCGCCCGCGCATCGCTAGGCGCGCCCTATTTCTGGGGTGGGCGCGGCGACGGTGGGCTGGATTGCTCCGGCCTCGTCCAGACGGCGCTCGGCCAGTGCGGGATCGCGGTGGCACGGGATACGGACCAGCAGGCGGGCAGCATCGGCCGGGCACTGACGCAGGGCGAAGCGCTGGCGAAGGGCGATATCGTCTTCTTCCCCGGCCATGTCGGCATCATGAGCGATGGAGCCACGCTGCTCCACGCCAACGCCCATTGGATGAAAGTGGTGGAGGAGCCGCTGGCGGATGTCGTCGCGCGCCTTACATCCACCCATGCCGAACCGATCACGGCGCGGCGGAGGATCGACGCATGAGCAATGCCAGTGTTTTCATCGACGGCGCCGCGGGCACGACAGGCCTGCAGATTCGCGAGCGGCTGGAGGGCAGTCCCGGTTTCACGCTCATCACACTCGACGATGCACAGCGCAAAGATCCGGTCGCCAAGGCGCAGGCGCTGAATGACGCCGACGTCGTCATCCTGTGCCTGCCCGACGATGCCGCGCGCGAATCCGTCTCGCTGATCCGCAACGACCGCACGCGGGTGATCGACGCATCGACCGCGCATCGCGTGGCGGAAGGCTGGACCTATGGCCTGCCCGAAGTGATCGGACGGGACAAGGTTGCCGCCGCGACGCGGATCGCCAATCCCGGTTGCTACCCCACCGGCTTCCTGGCGCTCGTCGCGCCGCTGGTGGCGGGCGGCGCGATTCCTGCCGAAGCGTTCCTCACGTGCAACGCGGCCTCCGGCTATTCGGGCGGCGGCAAGGCGATGATCGCGGACTATGAGGGCGAAGGCGCGACCCCGTCGGCGTGGAACACCTACGGCCTGACGCTGGCGCACAAGCATGTGCCGGAGATGACGGCGCATGCCGGACTGACGCACGCCCCGATCTTTGCGCCCACGGTCGCGCCGATTTATTCCGGCATGATCGTCGAAGTGCCCCTGCACCTCGCGCAAATTGCAAAAGGTGAGACGGCGGACAGCCTGCGCGATCGGCTGGCGGCCCAATATGCAGGCTCCCCGATCATCGGCGTCGACACCTATGACAAGGGCACGCTTCCCATCGAACTGGTCGCCAACACCGACCGGATGCGCCTGTTCGTCTTTGGCGACAAGACCGGCCAGCAGGTCCGTCTGGTCGCCGCGCTCGACAATCTGGGCAAGGGCGCATCGGGCGCTGCGGTGCAGTCGCTCAATCTCGTCACCGGGCGGCCCGAAACAGAGGGCCTGCGCCTCTGATCTGGTGAAATCCCTTTGCGCTTCCTATCTATGGCGCGGTTGAACGAAGGGATCGAGGATCATGGCAAGCGAGACGGCGACGCTGGCGGGTGGATGCTTCTGGTGCACAGAGGCGGTCTATCAGGATTTGAAGGGCGTCGAAGCCGTCGAAAGCGGCTACATCGGCGGGGCCAACGCCAATCCGACCTATGAACAGGTCTGTGGTGGCGCAACGGGCCATGCCGAGGCGATTCGCGTCACCTATGATCCCGCCGTCATCGGCTACGGCGACCTGCTCGACATCTTCTTCGCGACGCACGACCCGACGACGCTGAACCGGCAGGGCAATGACGTCGGCACGCAATATCGCTCCGCCATCTTTCCCCATGATGCCGGGCAACTGGCGGAGGCGGAGGCGGCGATCACCCGCGCGCAGCCCGACTGGCCCAGTTCCATCGTGACCACCATCGAGGCGGATGCCCCCTGGTATCCGGCCGAGGATTATCACCAGAAATATTGGGATCGCGTCGGAACGCGGAACCCCTATTGCATGGCGGTCATTCCCCCCAAGCTGCAAAAACTGCGCAAGAAGTTCAGCGAGCGGATCGAAGCGTAATCGCCGGTTCATCGACCCGCGTCATATCTTGCGCGAACAGGATGGGAATGACGAGATGACGATGATCCCGGATAAGCGGATATTGCTCGCCCTGACGGCGGTCGCCCTCCTTCCCGGCTGTGTCGCGAAAGCGGCGTGGGACGTGGCGACCGTGCCGGTCAAAGCCGGGTCGAAGGTCGTGGACTGGTCGACCACCAGCCAGGAAGAGGCGGACCGCAATCGCGGCAAGGAAATGCGCAAGCGCTGCAAGAAGGACTATGATCCCGCCTATTGCGGCGACCGCTGACAGGTTCAGCGTACCGCCGCGCGGGCAAGCCGGTCGTTGATGGCAAAGCCGATACCGTCATCGGGGATCGACGCCACCGCTATGCGCGGCGCAGTGCTGGAGTCGGCAAGGTGGAGCGCGGCAAAGAGGTTCGCCGCTGCCTCTGTGGGATCGCCGCTGGCGCTCAGATTATAATCGCAGGGCATCGGGCCAAAACCGATGAGAAATTCGTCCGCCTCCGCTTGCGCCGCACGCAGGCGCAGCGGCTTGTCCGGGCAATAATGGCTGGCGAGTTGCCCCGGCGCCTCTATCCCGCCCTCGCTCCCCGCCCCGGTCACTGGCAGGCCCGACACCTCCGCCAATTGCTGCGCCGTGACAGGGCCGGGACGCAGGATACGGACCGAATCCACATTTATCGCGATTATTGTGGATTCGATGCCCGCCTGCGTTGGCCCCGCGTCCACGACCAGCTTTATCCGGTCGCCCAGGCTCGCCAGCACATGGGCGGCGCTCGTCGGACTGATCGACCCGCTGCGATTTGCGGAGGGAGCCGCCAGGGGCAATCCGCTCGCCCGGATCACTTGCTGCATCGCGGGATGAGCGGGCATGCGGATGGCGATGGTAGGCAATCCGGCGGCGACCAGATCGGACACGGGCCCACCCTCCCGGCGCGGCAGGACCATGGTCAGCGGCCCCGGCCAAAAAGCGTCGGCCAACCGCCCCGCAACGTCGGAGAATAGCGCCAGCTTCTCCGCCATCGCCCGGTCCGCAACATGTACGATCAAAGGATTGAAACTGGGCCGCCCCTTTGCCGCATAAATGGCCGCGACCGCGCGCGAATCAGTGGCATCGGCGGCAAGCCCATAAACAGTCTCGCTGGGCAGCGCGACCGGCTCGCTCGCGCGGATCAGGCGCACGGCTTCCGCCACGGCGGCATCGTCGAAGGGCAGGGATTGCGCGGACATGGCGGCGCTATATCGGCAGCGCGGCGTCGGGGGAAGTTCCCAAAGCCGCTCCCACCCGCTAGGAACCGCGGATGAGCGAGATTGAGACACAGGCCGCCCTTCTGACCCGCATTGCCGAGGCGCTGGAGCGTATTGCGCCGCCGCCCCTGCCTCCCGCCGATCTGGACAGCCATGCCGCCTATCGCTGGAACGGCACCGCCATTGAGGTCATCCACGATTTCACCGCCCCCGATTACGACCTGCTGACCGGGATCGATGCGCAGAAATCCGCCTGCCTCGACAACACCCGCCGCCTGTCGCAGGGATTTCCCGCGCATGACGTGCTCCTCTGGGGCGCGCGTGGCACGGGCAAGTCGGCCAGCGTCGCGGCCTGCATCGGCAAGGTGCGGAGCGAAGGCGGCACCGTTGCCCTCGTCGATTTCGCCAGCAGCGACCTGCACAGCCTGCCCATTCTTCTATCGCAACTCCGCGCGGCAGAGCGTCCCTTTGTGCTTTTTCTTGACGACCTCGGCTTCGATGAGAATTTCGTGGCCGACGCACGGGCTCTGCGATCCATATTGCAGGGCGGCGCGACGGCGCGTGGCGGCCTCGTCAGGCTCTACGCCACGTCCAACCGCCGCCACATCGTGGCGCGCAGCCTGTCGGAGCAGAATGATCCCATTAACCCGCGCGATGTGGTGGACGACAAGCTGGCTCTGGCCGATCGATTCGGCCTGTCACTGGGCTTCCACGCGCTCGATCAGGACACCTATGTCGAGATCGTCAAAGCCTATGCCAACCAGTTCGACCTGCCCTTCCACCCGGACGAGGCGATACAATGGTCGACCCAGCGCGGGAGCCGCTCGGGCCGTGTTGCATGGCAATATATTGTGGAGCTTGCGGGCACGGTTGGCACGTCCTTAACGCGATAATGTCCATATCCTTCCCGGATTGAAGCAATATAACGTTGAAATAACTCAACTAACCGCTACTCTGGCAAAGTGATGACTGATCAGGGTCAAGATAAGACAGAGGCTCCTGCGGCAATGCTGGCAACGCGATGGGCACGTCTGGCCGATGTTATTGAGCGCCTTTCCAGAGTTCGCTCCATCGACGACACGGTGGACATATTGCGGACGTCTGCCCGCCAGATCGTTGGCGCCCATGGCATTGCAGTGGTCCTGAGCGATCAGGGCTTTTGCCATTATGTCGCGGAGGATTCGGACGAGCCGCTATGGAAGGGACAGCGGTTTCCGGCCGACACCTGCGTCTCTGGCTGGGCGATGAAGCATGGCGAGACGGTCATCATCCCCGATATATTCCTCGACGACCGCGTTCCGCAAAAGGCCTATGCCGAGACGTTCGTCCGCAGCATTTTGATGGTCCCCATCGGCACGCCCGAACCCGTGGCCGCCGTTGGCGCTTACTGGGCCGAAACGCACCAGCCGACCCCTGACGAAATCGCCCTTCTCGAAACGCTCGCGCGCGGGGCATCGACCGGGCTGGAAAACGGTCGGTTGCTGTCCTCGCTCGAACAGTTGAACGCCGATCTGGAAATCCGGGTCGCTGAACGCACGGCCGAACTGGAGCGGACGCAGGAAAACCTTCGCCAGACGCAGAAGATGGAGATTATCGGCCAGCTGACCGGCAACGTCGCCCACGACTTCAACAACCTGCTGTCGCCGATCATGTCGAGCCTCGATCTGGTGCTGATGGGCAGCGCATCGCCCAATTCGGTCACGCGCAGCGCCTCCATCGCCATGGAGGCCGCCGAAACCGCCAAAACGCTGGTGCAGCGCCTGCTGGCCTTCGCGCGCCGCCAGCCCCTGCGACCGACCGCCGTCGATCTCGGCGCATTATTGCTCGGCATGGAAAGCCTGCTGACGACCACCGTGGACCGGCGAGTCAGGATCGGCTTCGAGATCGAGGATGACCTGCCGACGATCCGCGCCGATCAGCACCAGCTCGAAATGGCGATCCTGAACCTCGTCGTGAACGCACGCGACGCCATGCCCACGGGCGGGCATCTGCGCCTGTGCGCCACGCGGCCTGGCCCGATGGCGCCGGAACAACTGCGCGCAGGGGACTATCTGTGCCTTGCCGTCAAGGACGATGGTCAGGGCATGGACGCCCGCACGCTGGCCTCCGCCACGGAACCCTTCTTCACGACCAAGGATGTGGGACAGGGCACGGGCCTGGGCCTGTCGATGGTGGACGGCCTGACCAACCAGATGGGCGGCACGCTGGAAATCTTCAGCGAGCCGGGCAAGGGTACGGAGGTGCGCCTGTGGCTCCCCATCACCAAAAGCGCGCAGGCCCCTGTCCCACGCGCCTCCGATGCAGCCGATATCCGGGTCAGCCATGGCCGGTTGCTGCTCATCGACGATGATCCCATGGTGCGCCTGACCACCGCGGAAATGCTGCGCGACCTTGGTTTCGAGGTGGTGGAGACGGAAAGCGCGCGGGAGGGGCTCAGCATGATTGCTGACGGGTACAAGCCCGATATCGTCGTGACCGACCATCTCATGCCCGGCATGACAGGGGCCGAACTGGCCATTCGCCTGCGCGTCGATCATCCCGACATCGCGATCCTGATTGTATCGGGTTATCAGGGCATAGACCTGATCGCACCCGACATCGTGCGCCTGTCCAAGCCTTTCCGGGCGACGCAGTTGACCGCGAGCATCGAGGTGGCACGGGCGCAGCGCGCAGCCTGACGCCGCGCGCTCGCCCGATAGCGCAACCTATTTCTTCGCGGCCACCCGCCACACGATATTGCCGACGTCGTCGCTGACCAGCAGCGCGCCGTCCTTTGCGACCTGAACATCGACGGGACGACCGAACGCCTCTCCCTTCTCGACGTTGATGAAGCCGGTCAGGACATCGCGGGGCTTGCCCTGCGCCTTTTGCTTCTCGTCAAAGCCGACGAACACGACCTTGTACCCGGCGGGGGGCTTGCGGTTCCAGCTGCCGTGAAGCGCGACGAACGCGCCCCGCTGCCATGCCGCACCCAATGCGCTGCCCTTGCCAAAGGTGATGCCCAGCGGCGCGACATGTGCGCCCAGCCCGAAATCGGGGCGGCGCGTATATTCGCGCAGGTCAGCGCGCTCCGGCTGGACGCGCTTGTCCTCATAGCCGCCCCAGTAATTCCAGGGCCAGCCGTAGAAGGCGGCAAACTCCACCTCCGTCATATAGTCGGGAACCAGATCGGGGCCGAGCATATCGCGCTCGTTCACCGTCGCCCACAGCGCGCCATTGTCGGGATTGATCGCCAGACCCGACGGATTGCGCAGGCCGCTGGCGTAGATGTTGTACTTGCCTGTCTTCGGCTCGACTTCGAGGATGATCGCGCGATTCTCCTCCACGTCCAGCCCCTTGTCCGCGATATTGGTCGCGGAGCCGATGCCGACATAGAGCTTCGTGCCATCGGGGCTGGCGACCAGCGTGCGCGTCCAGTGCCCGGCGGGCTTGGACGGCAGGTTCAGAATCTTGCGCGGCTTGGCGGTGATGCGCGCCTCACCGGCGCGATAGGGAAAGGCCACCAGGCTGTCGATGTTGGCGACATAGAGCGTGTCACCGACCAGAGCCATGCCATAGGGGGAGTTGAGCCCGGTCAGGAACGGAAAACGCTGTTCCGCCTTGCCATCGCCATTGCCGTCGCGCAGCAGGGTGATGCGATTGGCCGACACGCCCTCTGCCCCGGCACTCGCCATCAGCTTGGACTGTATCCAGCCGACGATGCCATCGGGGTCTTCCTTCGGCCCGCGTGTCTCGGCGACCAGCACATCACCATTGGGCAGGCGATAAAGGGAGCGCGGATGGTCCAGACCCTCGGCAAAGCGCGTGACGGTCAGGCCGTCCACCGCCTTGGGCGCGGCGCCCGCAGCCCAGCCGACAGGGTCCGCGATCTTGACCGAGGGGATGATTTCCTTGCGTTGTTCAGTGAACTGCGGCTCCCGCCCCTCCAGCGCGCTTTCGGGCAGGCGTGCCTCCTGATCCGACGTCGCATAAACGTAAATGCCACCCAAGGCGACGATCGGGGCCGCGATGGCCATCAGCACATATTTTTTCATGGGGTGAATCTAGCGGCCCGTCCTCGCCCCTTCAACCGCAGGAGCGACGCTTATTTGCGCCAGGCGAGAAACGCGACACCCGCGCCCAGGGCAGCGCCCACCAACAGGCCGATGCTGGGCTGGCCCAGCAGGCCGCCGACGATGACGCCTGCGATGATCAAAAGGGCGATGGGGGCACCCGGCCCCATGGGGCTGCCCGGCTTGCCGCCGTTGGCACCCGTGTCGGAAGAAGGCTGGTTCGAACTCATGCGCGCCTCATGGCATGGTTCAATGCGGGACGCCACCCGGCCCGCGCAGGAACAGATTGTATCGTAACGGGAAATGCCTAATGGGGCCTTCACTGCCGGAAAGCGCGGAAATCCGCCATTGGCACGTGCTGGCCCGCCCCTTGCTCCTCCTTCCGCAGCACCGTTGCCAAAAAAAGGTACAAGATCATGAACCTGCCCATTCTTCTCGACCGCAAGAGCTACGAGGATGCGCGCGCCCTGATCGACCTGTTCGGTGCCGAGGCCGGGATAGAAGCCGCGAATCGCGCCGATGCCAGCCGGGATGTCGGCAACCACATCCATTTCTGCCACTGGCGTCAGATCGAGCGGATGATCGAACTGCTCAGCATCGATACCGTGCTCGGCACGGTTCACTGAGCCGCAAAACAGAAACGGCGCGGACCTTATGTCCCGCGCCGCTTTTTCCATTCTGTTGGACGACGCGCCCTCTGCACCCGCAGACGGCGCGTTTTTCGTCTCCGTCAGCGGCCGACGTGGCCCTTGTTGTCGCTGAACGGGTCGAGGAAGGTCGCGATCTGGTTGATCGCCTGCGCCTCGGCATGATGCGCTTCGTCCGCGCGCGCCTTGGCGTCGTCGCGCTCCTTGCGCAGTTCGGTGATCAGCGCCTCGCGGTCGCCGGCCAGACGATTGTCGCTGGGCGCCTCGATCCCGGCCTTCTTCGCCGCCTTGGCGACCAGACCATCCAGTTCGCGCTGCGAGCACAGGCCCAGCGTCACCGGATCCTTGGGCACGATATTGGCGATGTTCCAGTGCGTGCGGTCGCGGATCGCCGCGATGGTCGTGCGGGTGGTGCCAATCAACTTGCCGATGGCGCCATCCGAAATCTCCGCATGATTACGCAGAATCCATGCGATGCCATCGGGCTTGTCCTGACGCTTGGAGACAGGCGTGTAGCGCGGCCCCTTGGTGCGGCGCACCGGCTCCGGTCCGGCCAGCATCTTCATGCGATAATCGGGGTTCGCCTCACCCTTCTGAATCTCGTCCTGCGTCAGTTCATGCGCGCGGACGGGATCGCGGCCGGTATATTTGGTCGCGGCGGTATCGTCTGCGATCGCCTGCACTTCAAGGATGTGCAGGCCGCAGAATTCCGCGATCTGCTCAAAGGAGAGCGCAGTGTTGTCGACCAGCCAGCTGGCGGTTGCATGGGGCATGAGCGGCTGGGCCACGAGCATCTCCTGAAGAGAACAGAAATGATAAGGGCCGCCCTTTCAGGGGCGGCCGCTTCCATCCTATCTAGTCATTGCGAGCCGCGAGGGCAAGGGCTCAAGCAGCTTGCGCCATGTCGATTCGGGATAGGGGTTGGAGGCTGTTCAGGAACTCGCTTGCGCTCCTCTCCCAGGTGAAGCTGCCGCCATAGGCCGCGCAGGCTTTCCGGTCGCGCGTCAGGGCGCCATCGACCGCACGGGAAAGGTCATCGTCCAGGCACCCGACCGCTTCCGTCACAATGTCGACCGGCCCGGTGACGGGATAGGCTGCAACCGGCGTGCCGCATGCCATGGCCTCGATCATCACCAGCCCGAACGTGTCGGTGACGCTGGGGAAGACCAACGCATCCGCCGCGCGATAGGCGCTCGCCAGTTCCTCCCCCATCAACAGGCCAAGGAATAGTGCGTCGGGGAAACGCGCCTCCAGCGCCTCACGCGCCGGGCCGTCGCCGACCACGACCCGCGTGCCGGGATGATCCATGGCGAGGAACGCCTCGACATTCTTCTCCACCGCCACGCGCCCGACATAGAGGAGAACAGGCCCGTCTATCGCCGCCATCCGGGGATGCCGCGCGCCATGGGGCGAGAATTGCGACAGGTCCACGCCGCGTCCCCAATGCTGGGTCTGATGGATGCCCTCCTCCGCCAGCGCCCGGCGCACCGAGGGGGTGGACGCCAGCACCACATTGGCGGGGCCGTGGAACCAGCGAAAATAGGGCCAGAACAGCTTGGCGGACAGGCCCGTTCGGCTCGCCATATAGTCTGGGAAATTGGTGTGGAACGCCGTGGTGAACGGCAGGCCGCGGCGCAGGCACCAATGGCGCGCGGCCAGGCACAGCGGCCCTTCCGTCGCCAGATGGATCGCGTCGGGCTGCAAATCGGCGATCATCCGGCCGACCGTGCGCGGCGCGGACATGGCGAGGCGGATTTCGGGATAGGTGGGACACGGCAGGGTCGTGAACCGGTCGGGAGAAATCACGATCATCTCATGACCCCAGCCCTCCAGTTCACTGCGAACGGCGGACAGGGTACGGACCACACCATTGACCTGCGGCGCCCAGGCGTCCGTGACGACGACGATGCGACCGGGCAGATCGCTTGCCCGCGCGCGCATCAGGCGGCGATCTCCAGCGCGGCCTGCCGTTCGGCATCGCGCCGCGCCATTTCGTCGCCCCAGTGGAGCACCTCCATGCTGCCGTCGAAATGCTCGACCAGCGCGGTGCATCCCTCCACCCAGTCGCCGTCGTTATAATAGGTGATGTCGCCGAACTGGCGGATTTCAGCGGTATGGATATGACCGCAGACCACGCCGTCGATGTGACGCCGTTCCGCCTCATGCGCCACAATCTCCTCGAAGCGGGAGATGAACGACACGGCGTTCTTGACCTTGTTCTTGGCCATTTTGGACAGCGACCAATAGGGCATGCCCATCCAGCGCCGGACCCGGTTCACATGGCGGTTGAGGCCCATGAGCAGCGTGTAGGCCGCATCGCCTACCACCGCGAGCCAGCGATGGGCCAGCATGATCGCGTCGAATTCATCGCCATGCAGCACCAGCAGCTTGCGCCCGTCCGCCGTGGTGTGGATTTTCTTGCGCCGCACCTCGACCCCGCCGAAGTTCAGGCCGGTGAACTGGCGGAACATCTCGTCATGGTTGCCGGGGATGTAGATCACGCGCGTACCGCGTCGCGCCCGCTTCATGATGCGCCAGACGACGTCATTATGCGCTGTGGGCCAGTAAAGCCGCTTCTTGAGCTGCCAGCCATCGATGATGTCGCCCACGAGGTAGAGCGTGTGGCTATCGACGCTGTCGAGGAAATCGATCAGCATCTCCGCGTTACAGCCGCGCGTGCCAAGGTGAATGTCACTGATCCAGATGGTTCGAAAACGGCGGCGACCGTCCGTCCGTTTCGGTTCGGTGGTCGTCATCGCCCGCATCGGTATCGCGCTGATCGCGTTCATCCTGCACCCCAGGGTTCATTGTCCTTGGGATGAGACATCTACCGGAAAAATATGACAGTTTTCCGCCGATTATGACAGTTGGGAGACGCGCAGATCCCCTAAATCCGGGCCATCGGGACAAAATTGGGTAGCGCCGCGACCCGCTCGATCCACGCCTCAATCGCTGGATAATCCGCCAGGTCGAAGCCCCCCTCACCCGCCACATGCGTATAGGCGAACAGGCAGATGTCGGCGAGGCTCACCGCCTCCCCCACAAACCATTCACGCGCCTCCAGATGGCGCTCCATGAGGGCGAGCGCGGCATGGCCGCCGACCTCCTTCGCCGGGATCGCGGCCCGCTGAGCCTCCGTCAGTCGCTCCTCGCCGATCATGAATCGCCAGAAGCGCAGGGTCGCGACATTGGGTTCGTGATTATATTGCTCGAAGAACATCCAGTGCAGCATGTCGGCATTGTCGAACCGGTCGAACGGCATCAACGCCGACCCGTCCGCCAGCCAGCAGCAGGCGGCATTGCTCTCCGGCAGGAACCGTTCCCCGATCTGCAAGACCGGAATACGGCCATTGGCATTGACCTGCCCCAGAAACTGCGGGGTACGCGTCTCACCCTTAAGGATGTCATATTCCCGCCGCTCCAGCGCGATGCCCAGTAGCGCGGCGGTCAGCCGGATCTTGTAGCAATTCCCCGACGCGGCATATTCATGGAGGATCAGCGGCTCCGCCATGGTCACACCTCCAGCACGATCTTGCCGACATGCTCCCCCGCATCCATCCGCGCATGGGCGGCGGCGGCATCGGCCAGCGGGAAACTGCGATCCATCACCGCGCGCAGCGATCCATCCTCCACCAGCGGCCAGACCGATTCGAGGATTTCCGTCGTCAGCATCGTCTTGAACGCCGCCGACCGGGGTCGCAGCGTGGAGCCTGTCAGGGTCAATCGCCGCTGCATGATCTCCGGTACGAACACGGTCGCTTTGGGCCCGCCCATAACCGCGATGGAAACATGCCGCCCGTCTTCGGCCAGGCATTTCAGGTTGCGCGGCACATAGTCGCCGCCAACCATGTCCAGCACAGCGGTCACCCCCTTGCCGCCCGTTTCCGCCTTGACGACCTCCACGAAATCCTCGGTCCGATAATTGATCGCAAAGGCGCCGAGATCGCGCGCCACCGCGCATTTCTCCTCGCTGCCACAGGTCACGAAGATGTTGATGTCGAACAGGCGGCACAACGCAATCGCCATGGTGCCGATCCCGCTCGTCCCGCCATGGACCAGCACGCTATCGCCATCCGCGACATAGGCCCGCTCGAACAGGTTGGACCAAACGGTGAAAAGCGTCTCCGGCAGCGCCGCCGCTTCGGCAAAAGACAGGGTGTCCGGCAAGGGCAGGCAGTGCGTGGCATGGGCCAGCGCATATTCGGCATAGCCACCACCCTGAATCAGCGCGCAAACGCGCTGGCCCACCATCGTCCCCAGCATGTCGTCGCCGACCGCGACCACCTCTCCCGCCACTTCCAGCCCCGGCGTTTCGGGTGCGCCCGGCGGCGGTGGATATTTGCCCTGGCGCTGCATGACGTCGGGCCGATTGACGCCCGCCGCGCGGACCCGAATCAGCACCTCGCCCTCACCCGGCGCCGGGACGGGCAGCCTTATGGGCTTCAATACATCGGGCCCGCCCGGCTCACTGATGCCGATTGCCGTCATCTCACTAGGGATGCTGCCAGTGCCGTTCATTCGAAACCCCACGCAATTGCAACAGTCACCCCTGCATCTCTCGCTTATTGACAGGCGAGACTTATGGGTCAACATTCATCCCGTGGACGCGGACGACTTTCTACCCCGTCGCGGTAACAGCGACATCCTGGCCCTGCTGGCAAAGCAGGATCTCGATCCACTTTCCGTTGCCGAACTGGAAGAGCGCATCGCGATTTTGTCTGCCGAGATCGAGCGGACGAAACAGAAAATCTTTAAGGCCGTTAACCATAAGGCAAGTGCTGACGCGCTATTCAAGAAATAGAAAACGATGAGAACGGTAGGAAAATAGGAGAGTTGGGTCGAGGAGACGGCGGATCGCCAGTCCGCCAGAACCGGGGCCTGTCGCGGTCGCTCGCCGACCATACCCACACAGGGGTTTGAATAGCCCTTGAAGGGACAGGACGGCATGACGACATCTGGGTTGGTTTCAACCCAAGTGGGTTGCCCGTGGGTCGTCAGACCCACATCGGGTAGTTGGAGTATAATAACATGCCATCATTCGCCTCCGCCCTGGAATCCACGCTTCACAATGCGCTGACCCATGCGTCCGAGCGGCATCATGAATATGCCACGCTGGAGCATCTGCTGCTCGCGCTCATCGATGACGAACATGCGTCCAAGGTGATGCAGGCCTGCGGCGTCGAACTGGGCGAACTGGGCGATGCAGTGACGCATTACCTCGATACGGAGCTGGACAGCCTGAAGATCGAGGGCAATGTCGACCCCTCCCCCACCAGCAGCTTTCAGCGCGTCGTACAGCGCGCCATCCTGCATGTGCAGTCCTCCGGCAAGGAAGAGGTGACCGGCGCCAACGTCCTGGTCGCCCTCTTCTCCGAGCGGGACAGCTATGCCGTCTATTTCCTGCAGCAGCAGGACATGAGCCGCCTCGACGCGGTATCTTTCCTCAGCCACGGCGTCGGCAAGGGCATCACCGCCTCCGCGCCCGAAACGCCCAAGAGCGAAAGCGCCGAGGAAAAGCCCAAGGCGGAAAAGAAGAAGGACGGCGCCCTCGACCAGTTCACCGTCAACCTCAACGAGAAGGCCGTGGACGGCAAGGTCGACCCTCTGATCGGCCGCACCGCCGAGGTGGACCGCACCATCCAGATTCTGTGCCGCCGCTCCAAGAACAACCCACTCTATGTGGGCGATCCGGGCGTCGGCAAGACCGCCATCGCGGAAGGTCTGGCGCGCAAGATCATCGAAGGCGACGTGCCGGAGGTGCTGCGCGAAGCCGTCATCTACTCGCTCGACATGGGCGCGCTGCTAGCCGGAACCCGCTATCGCGGCGATTTCGAGGAACGGCTGAAGGCTGTCGTGACCGAGTTGGAGAAGATGCCGCACGCGGTCCTCTTCATCGACGAGATTCACACCGTCATCGGTGCCGGCGCGACCAGCGGCGGCGCGATGGATGCGTCCAACCTGCTGAAGCCCGCGCTGTCGGGCGGCACGATCCGCTGCATCGGCTCGACCACCTACAAGGAGTTCCGCAACCACTTCGAAAAGGACCGCGCCCTGCTGCGCCGGTTCCAGAAGATCGACGTGAACGAACCGACCATCGAGGATACGATCAAGATCCTGACGGGTCTGCGCTCCGCCTTCGAGGGGCATCATTCGGTGCGCTACACGCCGGAAGCGATCAAGGCTGCGGTGGAACTGTCGGCCCGCTACATCAACGACCGCAAGCTGCCGGACAAGGCGATCGACGTGATCGACGAAGTCGGCGCGATGCAGATGCTGGTGGTGCCGTCCAAGCGCAAGAAGGTCATTACGCCCAAGGAGATCGAGCAGGTCATCGCGACCATGGCCCGCATCCCACCCAAGACGGTGTCGAGCGACGACAAGAGCGTGCTGGAATCGCTGACCACCGACCTCAAGCGGGTGGTCTTCGGTCAGGACAAGGCCATCGACGTGCTGTCGTCGGCGATCAAGCTGTCCCGTGCGGGCCTGCGCGATCCCGACAAGCCCATCGGCAACTACCTCTTCTCCGGCCCCACAGGCGTCGGCAAGACGGAGGTTGCGCGCCAGCTCGCCATCCTGCTCGGCATCCCGCTGCAGCGGTTCGACATGTCCGAATATATGGAGCGTCATTCGGTCAGCCGTCTGATCGGCGCCCCTCCGGGCTATGTCGGCTATGATCAGGGCGGTCTGCTGACCGATGCCATCGATCAGAACCCGCATTGCGTGCTGCTGCTGGATGAAATCGAAAAGGCGCACCCGGACCTGTTCAACATCCTGTTGCAGGTGATGGATAATGGCCGCCTGACCGACCACCATGGCAAGACGGTCGACTTCCGCAACGTCATCCTGATTATGACGACCAATGCGGGCGCGTCCGACATGGCGAAGGAAAGCATCGGCTTCGGCGAGCTAACCCGCGAGGATGCGCAGGAGGAGGCTGTGAAGAACCTCTTCACTCCTGAATTCCGCAACCGCCTCGATGCCATCGTGCCGTTCGCCTATCTGCCGCCGGAAGTGGTGGAGCGCGTTGTCGACAAGTTCATCCTCCAGCTGGAGTTGCAACTGGCCGATCGCGACGTTCACATCACTTTGGAGGCGGATGCCCGCAAGTGGCTGACCGACCGCGGCTATGACAAGATGTACGGTGCGCGTCCGATGGGCCGCCTGATGCAGGAAAAGATCAAGCAGCCACTGGCCGAGGAACTCTTGTTCGGCAAGCTGGTCCATGGCGGCGAGGTCACGGTACGGTTGAAGGACGAGGCTCTGGCCTTCGAGATCACGCCGTCCGCGCCCAAGAAGGCCAAGCAGAAGAACGTGCCCAAGGCCACCCGCACGCCCAAGGCCAAGCCGTCCAAGGACGGCGTCGGCGGTCACACAAAGGATGGCGTGACCGAAGATTGAGCGATCGGACTATCGACACGGAAAGCGGGCGGAGCAATGCTTCGCCCGCTTTTGCATGTGCGCCCACCCGTGAGGCCGACGTGGTGTTGCTCCATGGCTTCATGGGGGCGCCATGGACGATGCGCGCCATGGCACGGACGCTGGGGCGGCAGGGCTTGTCCACACAGGTCATCTGGTACGAAAGTTGGGCCAATCCCTTCCACGCCATCGTCGATCGTATCTGCAGACAAATCGAAGTCCGGCACCTTGGCCGTGAGCGCCCCCTGCACCTCGTCGGGCATTCCATGGGCGGCCTGATCGCGCGGGCGGTAGCCGCGCGCCTCGACCCGACGCATATGGGACGGATGGTGATGATCGGCACGCCCAATGCCGGCAGTGAACTGGCCGACTTCTGCACTCGCTGGCGGATATTGCGTCCTTTCCTGGGCCGCGCCGGTCCCGCACTGGTCACGCAGCGCCTGCTGCCTCAGCTGGACGACCTGCCATCGCCTAGCTACCCCTTTGGCGTGATCGCGGGCGACCGACCTCTTGCCAATCTGCTGCGCGTCATGCCGCCGCCGCATGATGGCAAGGTCAGCGTCGCCTCCACCCATCTCGCGGGCGAGGCGGATCATATCACCCTCCCCGTCTCCCATGCCATCATGCCGTTCGACCGGGCCGTGCAGGAGCAGACAGCGCATTTCCTGACCCACGGGCGCTTTCGCCGCGCCATCTGACCTTCGGCACTTGCTACCGATGCGCCCTCGACTCCTGCCGCTGTTCCCCGTACGTTCCTCACCTGCAATCAGGAGGATGCGATGAGCGAAATCATCTTCTACGCCCACCCCATGTCGCGGGCTCGCATTGCCCGATGGATGCTGGAGGAGATCGGCCAGCCCTATCGGACGGAACTTCTGGATTACGGCACCACGATGAAGGCGCCCGATTATCTGGCGATCAACCCCATGGGCAAGGTTCCGGCCATCGTCCATGATGGCAAAGTGGTGACCGAATGCGCGGCCATCTGCGCCTATCTGGCAGAAGCCTTCCCCGACGCCGGGCTCGCTCCCACCGCTACCGAGCGAGCCGACTATTATCGCTGGATGTTCTTTGCCGCTGGGCCGGTGGAAGCCGCCCTGTCGAACCGCGCCGCCAAGGTCGAGACTCCCCCGGAAATGAGCCGCATGTACGGTTATGGCACCTATGATCTGGCCATCGATACGCTGGAAAAGGCGGTAACGGGCCACGACTATATATGCGGGGACCGCTTCACGGCGGCGGACGTCTATGTCGGTTCGGAGATATTATTCTTCCTCCGCTTCGGCCTGCTACCCGACCGTGCGGCCTTTCGCGACTATGGTGCGCGCCTGTCGTCCCGGCCCGCCTATATCCGCGCCAGCGAGATCGACGACGCGCTCTTGCCCCCGCAGCCCGCCAACTAAGCCTGCACCAACGCAAACGGCCCGGAGATCGCTCTCCAGGCCGTTTCCTTTTCACTGTTCCTTCAACCGGAAATCAGTCCCTGTTGCCCATGAAGCGCAGCAGGAACATGAACATGTTGATGAAGTCGAGGTACAGCGTCAGCGCGCCCATGACGATGGACTTGCCGACGAAATCGGTGCCCTGAACATAGGCATACATGCTCTTGATCTTCTGCGTGTCATAAGCGGTCAGGCCCGCGAAAAGCAGAACGCCGATGAAGCTGATCGCCAGATCCAGCGCCGACGATTTCAGGAAGATGTTGATCAGCGATGCAACCAGCAAGCCCACCACGCCCATGATCAGGAAGGTGCCGAAGCCCGACAAATCCTTCTTGGTCGTATAGCCGAACAGGCTGAGACCCGCGAAAGCCGCCGCCGTTGCGAAGAACGTCTGCGCGATCGACGTGCCGGTGTAGACAAGGAAGATCGACGAGAGCGACAGGCCCATCACCGCCGCATAAGCCCAGAACAGGCCTTGCGCCGCCTGGGTCGACAGCTTGTTGATGCCAAAGCTCAGCACCAGCACGAACGCCAGCGGGGCAAACATGATGATATATTTCAGGATGCCGGGTCCGCCCAGCACCTGCGCGGCCATGCCGCTCTGCGCGAACAGCACCGCGACGATACCCGTCAGCAGGACGCCGCTCGCCATATAATTATAAACCGACAGCATATAGGAGCGCAGCCCGGCGTCATAGCCGACCGTCCGCGCGCCAGTTGCAGGATTGCCAATCCCCACTGTCGAACTCGGGGAATCACGCCACTCAGCCATTGCAATTCATCTCCTTAACGCCAACCCTGGGTCGGCTCCTTCCGAATATCGGATTTTGGCCAAGCTTTTTCAAGGAAAACCGGATTGCTGTTTTGTGGCTGACGGTTACGGGATTCTAAAGACCATGCGCCTCTTCTATGCCCTCGTGCCGCCCGATGCGATGATCGATGCGTTGCAGCCCCTTCTCCATGGCGTAGAGGGCGCGCGCTGGCAGACACCCTGCCAGTTGCACATAACGCTGCGCTATGTGGGAGAGGTATCCGCTCGTATCGCTGATGAACTTGCAGATGGCCTACCGCTGCACGTTTCGTCCCTGCCGCCGATAGGTCTATCGGGCGTCGGCTTTTTCGAGACCAGGGGACATCCCAACGCCCTGTGGGCCCGTGCCGATCCGCGCGAACCGCTCACCCATCTCCACCGCAAGCTGGACCGGGCGTGTCAGGCCATGGGACTGGAACCGGAGCGGCGCGCCTATGTCCCGCATATGACGGTTGCGCGGCTTTCCCGCAACGCTGGCCCCGTCGAACCATGGCTGGAAAGCCATGCGGGCCTTGTCATCCCCCCCATGCCCTTTGCACGGTGCAGCCTGATGGAAAGCCTGTCGACGGACGAGGGTAGCCATTATGAAGAACTCGCCTGGGTGTCGCTGCGATAAGTTAATGGGAGCGAACGCAAACATCTCCCACCGCAAATGAAAAGGGGACCGGCATTGCTGCCGATCCCCCTCAAGCATCGAACCCGAAGGCTCGAATGCGATCTTAGTTGCCCGAACCCGGACCGTAGGTGATTTCCACGCGACGGTTCTGCAGCTCGCGAACGCCATCGGCGGTCTCGACGCGCGGACGGCTCTCACCGAACGCTTCGCTGGTGATCACACCGTCAGGGATACCCTTCGAGGCGAGATAGCCACGAACCGAGGTGTTACGACGCTCGGACAGGCCGAGGTTGTACTTCGGCGTACCCGACTTGTCGGCGTGGCCTGCCAGCATGACCTGCGCGTTGCCGCAGTTCGCATAGGCCGAAACCGCGTTGTCCAGGATGGTGGCTGCGTCGGGCGTAACGTCCGAGCGGTCCCATTCGAAGAACACGATGTACGGTCCGGGCGTGCACTGCACCACCGGCGGGGGCGGCGGAGGAGGCGGCGGGGGCGGCGGGGGCGGCGGGGGCGGCGGCGGAGCCGCTTCTTCGCCACCGAAGTTGTAGGTCAGACCAGCGAGGATCGAGTGCGAACGCACGTCCGTGCTGAATGCCTGGCCAGCCGCAACCGAACCGAACGACCGCGAGGTCACCAGGTTCACATTCTCATGGTTGAAGTAGCGATACTTCAGTTCACCATCGAGATGCTTGGTGATCGGATAGCGAAGACCCGCAAGAGCCTGCCAAGCGAAACCGGTGTCGGAATCGTCGGTGATCAGCGAGTAGGCATAGGTACGAGCGACACCGGCACCACCACCGATGAACGCCTGAATGCCGTCGTCGCTGCCGAAGTCGAGCAGGGCGTTCGCCATGAAGCTCAGCGAGCGGATGTTGCCGCGCGTGCTGTTATACACGGGCACCGAGTTGTAGTAGGTGTTCACGTCGGTCCAGGCGCGACGATAGCCGACCTCGCCTTCGAGGCGGAACATGCCGAAGTCATAGCCCAGAACGCCATCGACATCATAGCCGGTGTTGGTGTTCCAGGTGGAGTTGGCACGACGGTCAGAGACGACCGTGTCCATATCTTCGACGATCACGGCACCGCCGTGTGCGCCGACGTACCAGCTATTATCACGAGCCATCGCGGGCGTCGCCAGCGCGGTGGTAGCGAGCGCCATGGCCAAGCCAAGCTTTCGCATGTCATTTCCCCTTTCAGTACTGCCTCAACGGACTGCGAAAACGCTGTAAGCCCCAGAAAGTTTCGTTGCAAGTGCGCAAATTTATTGCACCCCGGCTCCCTGTGGTAAAATTCCACCACCTGTGGAATGTCGTCTTCGCTGTCCGTTGTCGGTGCTGAAACACCGCTGCGCTCATTAAGTTCCGATCAAACCATGCTCCCGACAGGCAGCAAGTAATTCTTCAATAACAGCGCGGGCCTGACTGTCGATAATAGTGCCCCCCGTCGGCCCCGATATGTCCGGCATTCTGGAGCCGACCACCTTCACACCATCGATATAGATGGCGTCCGGGCGGACCGGGTCGTCATGCCATTCCCCGCCACGAAAGTGCATCACCACATCGCGGTCCAGCACCACGCATCGCCACCCGTCTTGAGGCACCGCGAAGCGCCATCCGCCCGTCGTCCATTGCGCAATCGCCCGCTCCTGCCCCGTCCACGCACCCGTGGCAGGCGTGGCCACGATCCAGCAAGCGCCCGACACCGGCGCATCCGGCGGACCGACCAGCCCGGCGGAAAGAGCCACCGGCTGGACGAGGGCATCCACCCTCTGCAACGCCTCGTTCACCAACACTTCCTTCTGCGCCTGCCCTGCTGCGAGAAGGGGAAGGGACAGGCGAGGGCTGATTTCATCGCTCATAATGGCTCCTGCTATCAAAGGGAAAGGACAAGACCCGCCGCCGGGCCTGCACCAAATGTGCCGTATTGCCGCACGGATAATGTCAGCGGATGGCCGCCGCTCAGAGCCAGATCCGCGACGATGGCGTCCGCTGGATAGGTCCACTCCGGCGTGGAAACGACACCGCTACGGAGCAGATCGCTCCCCGCCCGGATCTCGACGCCATAAGCCTCGGTTTCTTCGCCCAGCGGCGCATCCGCGCCGTCGAGCCAGGACCAGCCCAGCCGACTCCGCCTGACCCATCGCACTATCCGGGCGCCGCTACCGTCCGCGACACAGCGCAGATGCACGGGCGAAAGGGGCAACATCGCCCGGCCATCGACCGTTCGCACCGCTTCCACGGGCGTCGCATCGCCGGTGCCCTGCGCCACGATCCGCACGCTACGGCCCGCCACACTGCGCCCGGCGTCGAGAGGCAGTACCCTGTCCGCATCCAGCATGAGCATTGTCTCGCCAGCCGCATGCCCGGCCATCAAATGCTCTGACCCGCGCCGCCCGCGCAAAAAGCGGCTGAGCCGATAGCTTCGCGGTCCGCTCTGGCTGACATGGCCGAATTGCACCAGTTCCTCGCCGATCAGGCAGAGGTTGGCCCCACCGATCAGCGCCGCATCGCTCACCGGCGCCAGCACCGCATCGCCGTCCCACAAGCGCACCTCGACGGAGGACCGCATGTCGAACAGGCCGCTCGGTCCCGGCGGCAATGCGGACAAGGTTTCCCCCATCACGGCAGGACGACGGACAGACCCCAGCGCGGTATGACTGTCCGCCTCCTCCTGCATCAGGATCGCCGCCCCGCGCCAGCCGCGATGCTCGCCGGATGCCGCGATCAGCACCTGCGGCGCACTCACCGGACTGTCGAACAGTTGCGGCACTTCCACCAGCGCCAGATGCGTGGGTCCGACCGGCCTGTCGCTCTGACGCACGCCAGACCCGCCATCCGCACCGCCGGGCACGGTAACACCCTGCCCCGGCACCCCCGCGAGGCCCAGCCGCACCGCCATGCCTTCCCATTCCAGCGTCTCGATGCGCCAGCCGCCAATATGACCGTCCAGCGCGACGACATCCCCCGGCCGCAGCGCCAGCGCCTCCCATCCCCGCGCCACCGATACCGTCCGCCGCCCGAGCATGCGCCGACGCAGCAGGTCCGCCGCACGTTGCCGCGCCGCACTGGCGCTCAGCGTCGCGGGCAGATCGACGATGCCCTCCTCCAAGCCCGCGCCCTGCCGTTCCGCCGATTGCGCGCCAGCCTGATAATCGCGGTCGGGATCATAATGGCGCACGGACAGGCGGCGCGGCACGCTCTCCACCGACCGGCGCTCCACCTCCCGCCCGGCCAGCCGCTGGCCCCGCGCACTGCCCAAATCGCCGTCCCCCTGCAGCATCACGCCGCACTCCACGCCCGCTGTCAGCGTCAGCACATCCGCATCGGCCCGCAGCACCAGGCCATAGCCGTCGATCAGCGGCTGCACCGCCTCCGCTGCGCCGTCGCCCGACGCGGCATAACCGCCCAGCATCGGCTCCGCCCCGCCCTCGAACATCGCCGCCCCATCCCCGATCAACGAGCCCAGGATCGCGCTCACCGGCACCTCCGCCTCATCCGCGATCAGTTCGAACGTGAGTGACGGCACCCGATTGCCGAAATCCGCGAGTTGCAAGCCCTCGAACACCGCATAGGCCACGCCGCGATGCGCGGGGGCAACGCCCCAACCCCGATCCGCCGCGATCAGCGGATCGACGGGCTGGTCCGAACCGCCGTCATGAAGGCGGAATGCCCCTATGCCGCTCTTAAAGTCCCCCGCCTCCCCGCGCAGCAAATTGCCATCGGCCCAGATGCGTGCCACGCCCCGGATCGGGCGCGACGACAGCGCCACCGCAAAACTCGCGGAATAGCTATAGGTGGTGACATCGGGCTGCCCCTTGCCCCCGCCCGACCGATCCGCGCTTTCCATCAGGTCCGTGGCCCAGATCACCGTGCCCGCCACCCGCATCCGGCCATAGAGGCGCGGCACCTGCGTGCCGAAACTCGACGTCTGCACGCGCAGGTCCGACAGCCGCGGCCCCTGCCGCCCGGCGGGCCGGAATATCTGCGCATCAATGGCCTGCCCTGCCAGCGCCCCGATGGCCGCGCCGATCGGGCCGAAAATGCTGCCGACCGCGGTCAGTACGATGGTCGCCATGATCCGTCACCTTTCCATTGGAATATCCAGTCGCCAGCGCGACACTTCGGTCCAGCCGCCCGCATCGCCCTCCGGCCAGGGCGACCGCACCACCCGGCCCAGCCCGGCATGGGCATGGACCGCGCTATCCCCCGCATCGATCACCAGATGGAGTTGCAGGGCGCTGACCCGGACGATCACCAGATCGCCCGGCCATCGCCCTCCCTCACCGGGTACAAAGCCTGCCCGCCGCAGCCAGCCGGGTGCCGCCGCCATGCCGCCGGTCCGCATGCGATAGGCAGGGGGATCGGGCACCACCACGCCCGCCTCCCGCACGCAAAGGAGCGCCAGACCGACGCAATCCACCCCCGTCTCCGCGCTTCGCCCATGCAGGCGAAAGGGCACATCGAGGAGGGACAGCGCGACGTCCCGCACGCGCTCGCCAACGCCGCTCACCTCACGCCCCCGGATAGCGGGTCAACAGGTCGTTGCCCGGCAGATAGGGTTCGCCCCGGAAATTCGCCGCATTGCCAAAGCGCGCCGCACAGGTCGCGATCCGCTTGTCGCACCCCTGCTCGATCAGCACCGCCGTGCCCGGCGCGATCGTCCCGTCCGGCGGTTCCTCCAGCGCCAGCACCCCTGCATCGCCATCCGCGATCCCGTCCCACAGGCCGCAGCGTGACCCGCTCAGCCAGCGCAGCCGTCCGCCCGCATGGAGTGCTCCGTCGACGCCCGGCACCGTCACCCGCTCGCCCGCGACCGCCGTCACCCGCACCACATGCCTCAGCGGCGCCATATCCACCCGGCAGTCCCCATCGCCCAGGCTGGCGCGACATGTCGGGGAGGTCAGCGGCGCCACCGCCTGCCCCAGCACGGCCTTGCGCCCGTTGAGCGATGCGACGAAGGCCCCCTTCGACTGCTTCACCGGCCCCAGCGTGCCGCGCGCCAGTTCCAGCCACAGAACGCCCGGCTCCGTCCATTCGGTCAGATGCAGCGCCACCGCCGCCCCGTCCCACCGACCCAGCGCCAGATCGCCCGCCGACAGGCTGTCGGCCGACAAAGCGCCCTCCACATCCATCACCGCCGGGTCCAGCGTCCCCGTCTGCCGGATCGCGGAGGGCATCATCCCCGGACTGGCCGCATAGTCGAGGCCGCCGATGGACAGGGTCCGGTCATGGCTGGTCAGCCCGATGGTCACGCCGTCACGCCGTTCCAGCCGCCAGCAGAACGCGAGGGCGCACAGCGGCTTCGCGAGAATGTCCGCGACCGTTTCTGGCACACTCATTCCCGTATCTCCACCATCGGCACCGAGGGCGCATCGCCCGCGCCATGGGTGTCCGCCTGTATGTCGATGCTGTCCTCCTCGAACCGCACCGGCACATCGAAGGCGAACCCTGCGGTCACGATGGCGCCTGTCGCCGGGGCCACCTCGAACAGCACCTCGCCCAGAGCGCCCATCTGCCAGCCGTCGGCCAGTTCCTCCGCATCCACCGCCACGCGCACGCTGCCCGCCACGGGCCGCGTTATCCGCCGCACCTGCGGATCGTCGCCCGCGCCATAATGCTTGACCAGCTGGAAGCGCGTCGCCGTCCCGTCGCCCACGCCGATGCGCTGGTCCAGCGGCCCCGCCGCCTCGCCCCAGTCGGCGCTGTCATGGTCATAAGGATCGGTGAAGCGAAAGCCCCGCGCCGCGCCCCTGCGCGCCCGGAAAAAGGCGATCAGCGTCGCCATGTCCGCCTCCGACCGCACCCCCGGTCCCGCGTCGAAGCGCATCCGCGCGTCCGCCCAGTCGCTGCTCCGCTGCTCCCGCCCCGAAGCCATCTCGACCGTCTGCGTCGAAAAGCCGGGCGACACGCTCGCCTTGCGCCCGATGCTCAGGGGAAAGGCCACATCGTCAAATGCCTGCACGCTCACATCTCCCGCAAGGTCGAACCAGGTAAAGCCGTCGCGCGCCACCTGCGGCAGCGCCCAGATGAAGGTCGCGTCATCGCCGCCCGCGCGCGACACCGCCGCAGCCTCCGCGATCCACCGCCATTTTTGCGCCATGGCGGGATCGTCGCCGCCGTTCAGGACAAAGCCCGCCAGATAGTGCTGCCGGTCGCGCGCATAGCCCAGCCGCGCCGTGATCGCCGCGCGCCCGCCCCGCGACAGGGCCACGCGCCCCTCCGTCACCCAGTCATAGTCCTCGACCTGCAACCGGTCGAAGGCAGGCGAAGTCCACCCGACCGGCGCATTGGCGCGCCGGATCTCCGGCGCAGCCGGGTCCAGCACGCCCGGCAAAAAGACGAGGAGCAACGTCTCCGCATCCGCCGCCATCGCCCGCACCGCAGCACACAGCGCCGCCGTCGACGCCGCCAGCACCGCGCCCGCCGCATCCAGCAACGCCGTCTCCGCCCCGCTCAAGGCACCCCGCACAGTGGCGATGACCGGCGGCGCACCCCCAAATGCTGCCCGCGCGGCATCGTCATAGAGGCAGGGCCGCCCATCAGGCATCACCCACCACCACGGCTCGCCCACCTGAAAGCGCACCGCCAGCCCGGCCCCCTGAGCGATCCCGACAAACGCCGCCGCCACCGCCTGCAGATAGGCCATCGCCCCGCCATGGGCAGGCGACAGCAATGTGGAGGGCGGCTCCCACCCGGTCAGCGCAGGCGCCCCATCCGCCGCCCGCTGCTTCCAGTCGCTCCAGCAATGCGCGTCGAACAGTTCATAGGACAGCGACAAGATCAACTCGAAGCCCAGAGCCTTCGCCCGCTCCGCAAAGTCCCGGTGCCACGCCGCACACGGCGCGTTCAGCGCCCCACCGACCAGAGTGACGAAATGCCCGCCAGCCACGGGTTCGAGCCGGAAATAATGGCTCATCCCCACATAATGGGTGATCGCCCCGCGATAGCCGAGCGCCAGCACCTGCCGCAGCACCCGTTCCGGCGTCTGGTTATAGGCATCGTCATAGCCGGTCGCGATCGACAAGCCATGCTCCGGCAGCATCACGTCCCCGATCGCGATCACAGAGCCGGAGCCATCGGCGCGAATTTCCGACATTGCCACCCACGTCTCGACCCCGGCTGCAAAAGCGGTATCGCCCGCGTCATAGCTTTCCGGTACGATGGAAATGAACATCCGGTCGATGTCATGCGGCCACACCCGATCCGCCTCGCCCGGCAGCACAAAGCCGCCGTCCAGCGCATCGAAATTTAGGTCTACGAGCGCATCCGTCCCCGTGCCCGAAGCATAATTCCACAACCGCACATACCAGGACCGCGCCGCCCCGCCCGCATCGCGCCCCTCGATGGTCAACGTCGGGCCATGGATCGCGTCGAGCGGCTTCACGCCCCCGCTGCGCCAGCGAAAGCGCAGGCGGCAATGCGCATAATCGCGCCGCGTCTCATAGCCGAGCAACGGATGATCCCACCGATCCTCCGACGCCCAGATCAACCCGGCCAGATCGCCGCTGCCATAGAACACCGCATCGACCCGCAACGCATCCGGCGCCGTCGTCACGACGGACGCCATCATCGGTCGGGGAAAATCGACCGTCCAATAGGGCGCCGCAAAACGCTTGCACGCCGCCGCCTCCTGCCCCGCACGCTCGCGGGCAAGCCAATAGGGCATGGGAATTTCCTTATTTTATAAAGCGAACAGGGTGATGAGGGCGATGCAGCCTACCCATCCAGCGCACCCCGAACCGCACGCGCCACCTGCCGCGCGCTCCTTGCCAGCAGTCGGCTGTTCTCCCCCTGCGGCGCATTCACCTGGATCGCGATCCGCACATCCCTGCTGCCACCACCACCCACGGGCGCAACGCTTCCGCTGCTCGTCGGTACGAAGACCTCCGGTCCGCGTTCGCCGACCAGAAAGGCACGCCCCGGCGACACCGGCCCGCCCGTCGCCCGCCCCGGCAGACCCAGCGCCGAGCCGAGCAGGCTCGTTCCCAGCCCCACCAATCCCCCGACACCGCCGCCCGACGAACCACCCCCGCCGACCCCGATGCTCTGCAACCCCGTCCGCAACGCGCTCGCCGCAATCTCCGCCAGCACGCCCAGCACGACGCGGCGCAAATCCTCGAACCCCGTCACGCCGCGCCGGGCCGCACGCAGCAGGCTCGTCTCGATCAGCCGCCCCGCCTTGTCCGCACCCGCCGCCAGCGGCCCTTCCAGCGCGCCGCGCATCGTCTCCACGTCACGCGCGAACCCGCCCAGTTCCGCGCGCACACCGACCGTCAAAGTCTCGATCTCATCCGCCATCGGGCCATGCCTCCTTCAATCGCGCGAGGTCTGCCGCGCCCATGCCACGCGCATCATCCCCCGCGCCGTCCGTCATTCCGTCCAGGATCGCTGCCAGTTCCGCCGGGGTCGCCGCCCAGAACTCGCCGGGCCGCCAACCCAGCAGCAGCGCCGCGACCGCCATCAGCCGCCGCGCCGCCTCGCCGAAATGCCCGCCGCCACTCACGGACTGCCCGCCAGTATCTGATGCAGCACCCCGCGCACGGCGGGCATCACCCGCGCCAGCCCCGCCGCGACCACCGCCTCGCACAGCGCCTCGCGCTCCCATTCGCCATCGACGAGGCAGTGCCAGAACAGGCCCGCAATCTCGCTGAGGACGATGCGTCCCTCCGCCGCCCGGTCGACCAGCGCCAGCAACGGCCCCAGTTCCTCCTCCGCCGCGACCAGTGCCGCGAAACTGGGGCGCAGCACGCACGCCCGCTCGCCCAGCACCAGCCCGACCTCGCCCCGCTGGCTATTGGCTACCCCGTTCATAGCGCCACCACCGGGCCGGAGCTTTCCAGGCTCAGCGTATAATTGCGCTCGCCATTATAATCCCCGGCATAGTCGAGGCGGGTGACAAGGAACCGTCCCCGCATCCGCTCCCCGCTCTCGAAGCTCAGTTCATAATCGTCGATCGCGCCCGACAGCGCCTGATTGCGCAGCCGCACCTCGGCGGCGGAGCCGGTGAACACCCCCGCCCCCGATACGCTGACCGACCGCACGCCCGCGCCCGGCAACAGGGTGCGCCAGCCGCCGCTGTCCTTGCTGGTGATATTCACCGCCTCGCCATTGACGGATAGCTGCGTCGTGCGCAGCCCTGCCATGGTGCTGTACGCGACGGGCGCATTGCCATCGCCGATCTTGAGCAGAAATGCGCTGCCCTTTTCCACGCTCATCATGTCGTCCTTTCATCTAAAATCGGGGTCAGGCGAGGCGGGACAGCCGCACCAGAAAATCGGTCAGCATCGACCACTGACCGTCCGCGCCGCGCACCGTGCGGGATCGGTCCAGCCCCACCGTGCCGATGCGCCAGCCGCCCGCCGTCACCGGCAGGCCGTCCATCACCGCATCGATCCGCGCGGCAACGGCATCCAGCCGGTCCGGGCGGTCGCTTCGGTCGATACTGGTCAGCGGTATGCGGACGCTCAGCCCCTTCAGGCCGCGCGCCCCCCATTCACTCGCGGCGAACTGGCCCAGCAGCACCGCTGGCGCCGTGACCTTCGCCGCGCTGCCATCCTCGACCGCATTGACCAGCGCCATCAGGCCCTCATCCGCGCGCAGGGCCTCCAGCACCGCCTGCCGCAGGGCGACGACACCGCTCATGGCTCCATCTCCCGCCAGTCGCGCAGTTCGTCCCGCGCCAGCCACCGCGCGATCAGGCCGCGCCCGCGCACCTCGATCCTGTCACCGTCGCTCCGAACGGAGACACCCGGCAGCAACTCCGCGACACGCGCCCGCACCCGCGTCCGCAGCACCTCGGCCCGCGCCTCCGCCGCCGCCCGCGCCCTGTCCATCAGCCCGCTCACGAGAGCCGCATCCTGCGCCATGGCCGCCATAGCGCGCTGACGGCTGCTGGCGGGCGCGGCTCCAGCCCATCACGCTGCGCATGATATTCGCCCGCCAGCCGGATGATGCCATGCCGGATCGCCTCCGGCACGCCCGCACCCTCGGCCGCGATCCCAGCTCGATAGGCGACCCGCACCCGCTTCGCGATGCCGCGATAGCCAACCCGCACCCAGCCATCGCCATTGCGGTCGATGTCGATCGCATAGCCATCCACCGCCAGCGCGAACTCCGCCCCCTGATCGGGCAGTCCGGTGACGCCCGTCACGCTGCGCACTGGGCGCACGCTCAGCCGCTGCCATTCGCCCGTCGCCGGCATCACTTCCGTCACCGCGCGGTCGATCAATATCTGCCCGGTAAACCGCTCCGCCATGTCGGTCGCCGCACCGATCAGCCTGCCCAGCAGCACGTCGTCGTCATCCAGCGAAATCTTCAGATATGTCTTGAGGTCTTCCAGCGCGACGACGGGTGTCGTGGCGCTTTCCATCGTCACGGTCATGCCGCTTCCTTCCTGTCAGGAGCCCATCCGAACCCCTCCCCCGTTCGGACGAACGGGGGAGGGTCATCTCCTCAGGAAACCGCGAACTTCATCAGCTTGATCGCCTCGCTGTTCGCCACCGCGCCGCCGATCCGCTTGACGGCGTAGAAGTTGACGAACGGCTTGTTGGTGTAGGGATCGCGCAGGATGCTCGTCTCGCCGCGCTCCGCGATGACATAGCCGAGCTGGAAGTTGCCGAACGCGACCGACAGGCTGTCCGCCGCCACATCCGGCATGTCCTCCGCCTCGACCACGGGATAGCCCAGCAACGTCGCCGGACTGCCCGCGATCAACGAGGGCTGCCACAGGAACGCGCCATCCGTCGTCTTGAACTTGCGGATGCGCGCCAGCGTGGCGGAGTTCATCACGAATACCGCGCCCTGGCGATAGGGCGCCTTCAACGTCTGGACGAGGTCGATCAGCTTGTCCGCGCCATTGGCGGCAAAGGCCCCCGCCGCGCCCGACGCCACATATTGCAGCGTACCGAACGCGCGCGTCCCGTCGACCTCCGCCGTCGTGGCATAGGTCAGGAAGCCCTTGGGCCGGTTGGTGCCATTGCCCGAAACAAAGGCCGTCCCCTCCGCCTTGGCGAACTCCTCCGCGATTTCGCTCGCCAGCCACGTCTCGACGTCGAACTGCACGTCGTCCAGCATCGCCTGACTGGCCGCCGGATTGGCGTAGAGCTCACCCGACGGCGGCGCGATCTCGTTGAACACCGGCGTCGCCGTCTCCGCTCGCGCACCGATTTCGCTGGCCCAGCCCGACGCGACACCGCCCGTCGTCACGAGCTTGCGATAGCCCGCTGACCCCGTGCGCACCACATTGGCAATCTGGCGAATGGGCGAGATCGTCTTGAGCAGATGGTCGATCGCCCCATCCAGTTCGCGCGGTACGGCATAGCCGCCCGACGCGCCGCTCGCCCCGGAAAAGCTTTTCAGCTCCACCCCGGCTTCCAGCCCCTGACGCAGGTAGCGGTCCACGAACGCCGTGCGCGCGGGATCGGTCGCCGCCCCCTTCACCCCGTCGAGCGGCGGGCGCACCACCTCCG
Organism: Sphingobium sp.; assembly: GCA_036383715.1. GTDB lineage: Bacteria > Pseudomonadota > Alphaproteobacteria > Sphingomonadales > Sphingomonadaceae > Sphingobium. Next base: position 66,011 of record DASVNT010000026.1, read on the forward strand.
CGCTACGCCCCTTGTCCATCCCCTCGATCCGCGCCTCCAGCGCGGCAATCCTCTCCCCCTGGAGGATCGCGTCGAAACTCGTCTCCAGCGCATCCGCCTTCACGTCCACCATGCTCATTTCTCCTGCTGGTAAAAACAAAGGGCGGCAAAGCTCCCGCTTCACCGCCCATTCATTCGCTCACGCCCATCCATGGGCCGCGGGAACCACGCCCCCGCCAACTCGTTTCGCTCTCATCGCAAATAAGGACTCGAGATCATGAAAACCGCCAAGACACTGGCCGCCATCATCGGCCTGTCGCTCGTCGCCACGCCCGTCATGGCGGCAAAGCTGAACAGCAAGGACCGCGCCCGCATCTCCCGCGCCACCCCGCGCGACCGCGACGAAGTCCGCTACTGCCTGCTTCAGGCCAAGAAGGGCCGCGACAAGGGCACGCTGATCGGTGCGGCGGGCGGCGCCGGCGTCGGCGCGCTGGCGGGCGGCAACCTCGGCGAGTCCCTCCTCGCGGGCGCGGCTGGCGCCGTGGCTGGCCGCGTCATCGGCAAGAGCGAAGGCACCAACGCCGCCTGCGACCGGGTTCTGGCGCGTAATCCGTAAACGATATCCGCTTCTGGCCCTCTCCCGCCTTCGCGGGAGAGGGCCAGAACGCCTCACTCCACCGCATGCACCCGCGCCATCGGCTGCATCGGATGCGCAACCAGACTGACCTCCACAATATCCAGCGCCTCCAGCCGCCGCGCATCGCCCGGCCCGGTCCGCGCATCCACCACGCGATAGCCAAAGGACAGCCCGTCCACCGCGCCCGCGCGCAGCAGTTCCCCCGCCCGCGCCGCCGTGCCGGGCCGCTGCGACAACCGCCCGATCACGCGCAGGCCGCGCGCATCCTCCTCCACATGCTCCACCGTGCCGATGGGCTGCGCCGGGTCATGCTGCCACAATATCGGCAAGGCGTCCCCCGCGCCCAGCCGCCGCTTCAGGCTCTGCGCAAAGGCCCCCGCCGCGATCACGTCGCCGCCCCGGTCCCGCCGCTCGAACAGCGCCGCATAGCCCGCAAAGCGCACGCCCGCTTCGCCAGACGCGCCCGTCACAGCCGCAACCCCACCCGCGCCGCCAGGCCGAGCAACAGCAGCATCACCGCCACCCGCACCACCCAGTCCAGCACCGCGCTCCCCGCCGCCTTCTTTGCATCACGCCATCCGCGCAGCAGTTCGCGAAGCTGCTTCACATCATCCGTCGCGCCCGCATCGGACAGGCCCAGCCGGTCCAGCGCATGGGTCGCGCCGATCATGCTCGCCTCCTCGATGATCGCGCGGATCATCACGATATCGCCGCCTTCCGCCTCCGCCTGCGCCACCAGGCTTGCCAGCATGTCCTGATCCTGCATCGCTCAGCCCTCCGCTTCGATCCCCGGCGTGCCGATGCCCAGCCCCGCGCCGTCCGGCGCAATGCCCAACATCGCCCGCTTCTCCTCCCCCGACAGGAAGTCCGCCGCCGCCACCCGCTCCCACATCGCCGCGCGGTCGTCGGCCAGCGCCGCGACCTTGTTCAGGTCCACGCCCAGCGCCAGCCCCGGCATGCAGCCCGCCAGCCCCTGCCCCACCGCGCTCAGGATCGCCTCGGCCAGCGGCAGGATCGTCTGCCGCCACAGCGCCTTGTTCGCCTCCCGATAGTTCGCATAGGTGTTGTCGCCCGGCAGGCCGAGCAGCATCGGCGGCACCCCGAAAGCCAGCGCGATGTCCCGCGCGGCGGAGGCTTTGAGCGACACGAAATCCATGTCGGCGGGCGACAGGCTCAGCGCCTGCCATTTCAGCCCGCCCTCCAGCAGCAGCGGACGCCCCGCATTGGCCGCGCCCTGAAACGCCGCCTCCATCTCCTCGCGCAGCCTGTCGAACTGCTCGCTCGACAGGCCCGCGCCATCCGTCCCGTCATAGACGATCGCGCCCGAAGGCCGGGCGGCATTGTCCAGCAGCGCCTTGTTCCACCGCGTCGCGCTATTGTGGATCGCCACCGCACCTGCCGCCGCGCCTAGGCAACCGAGACCATAATGATCGTCGAGCGGGTGGAAGGCGCGGACATGGATGACCGCAGTGCGCCCCGCACCATCCTCCGCCGCATAGCGCGTCGCCCGCTCACCGACCCGGTAGCTGTACGCGACCGGCCAGCCCAGCGCATCCGGCTCCACCGTCACCCGTTCCGGGCGCAGCGCGAACAGCCGCACCGGCGCGCCGTCCGCGTCCGCCGCCACCTGGGCAAAGGCGTTGCCGTGCAGCAGCAGATGCGCCGCCAGCGTCTCCATCAGCCCCTGCCCCGCAGAGCGCATGCCGACCAGCGCCAGCGCCCGCGCCGCATCCTCCGGCAGGGCAGCCTGCGCCCGCAACTCCACCGCACCCACCCCCTCGCTCACCAGCCGCAAGGCGCGCTGGGCGACGGGATTGGACAGCACGGCAGCCCGCAATTGCGCGTCGTAGCTTTGCGGCCACTCCCCCATTCCAGACGCGAGGCCCCCGGACAGACTGTTGAGCCACGCCCGCGACAAAACCGGCCGCGACGCTCCCGCCGCAGCCTTTCGACCGAACCATTTCATGGCTTATGCTCCTGTGATTTTGGGTGTGTTTTGTGCCTCAGCGGGCGGTTGGTGCAGGTGTCAGCGGGCGCTGTTAGTGTACGGCGCAAACCGCCCCTCAAACCCGTATCAACCCCAGACTAACCCCCTTCACCGCCGCCGAAGTCCTATCCGTTACCTTCAGTTTCTCGAACACCCGCCGCAAATAGGTGTCCACCGTCCCCGGCGAAATCTCCAGTATGTCCGCGATCACGCTGTTGCTCTTGCCCTGCGCGACCCAGCGCAGAATCTCCACTTCGCGCGGGGACAGGCCGTGGCTGTCGGGTTTCAGGCGGCGGGTGAGCAGGCTGAACGTCTTGAGGTGCGCGGCCTGCGCGGCCATGTGCAGTTCCGTGCGGCGCGCCGTGCGAAAGAAATCCGGGTCGGCAGGCTGCGCCAATACGCCATAGGCGTCACGGCCATGCGGCCCGTACAGAGGCAGGGACAGGGCGTCGCCCGCGCTCAGTCCCTCCATCGTCACGCGATAGCGTTTCTCGTCCGGCGACAGCCTGAACCGCTCCGCCACCCGGCTCGGCGTGTCGGGCCGCCCCGTCGCCATCACCACGCGCAATGTCGGATCGTGCTGGCCATAACCCATCGCCGCATAGGCGTGGACGACCTCCGGCGGAAAGCCATGCTCCAGCAGCGCCACCGCCTCACCCGCCCGCCCCCGGTCGAACAGGATATAGGCGACCGCGCCAAAACCCTGTTCCTGAAAATAGTGCGTCATCAGGGTCCAGAGGCCGCTCAGGCTCCGGGCGCGTTCGATCTGGCCGAACATCTCTCCAATCCCCAGAGCCATCTCCAGAGCCTCATCATGGGCGCTCCGACACGCCCTCTTTATCGTTTCACGGCGTTACGCCGCGATCAAACCCATGCCGATCCCGCGTACCGCCGCCGATGTGCGATCCGATACGCCCAGTTTTTCGTAGATGCGCCGCAAATAGGTATCGACCGTCCCCGACGAGATGCTGAGGATATCCGCGATCACACCGTTGCTCTTGCCCCGCGCCACCCAGTCGAGGATCTCCCGCTCCCGCGCCGACAGCGCCTTGCCCCGGCTGGGGACGGATGCGGTGAAGTCCAGGATGCGCAGATGCGCCGCCTGCGCGGTCAGGTGCATCGCGCGCAGCCCCACCTCGTCCGCCAGAGCGGCGTCGCTCATGCGCCCGATGCCGACATAGCCGTTGCGCCCGGCGGGGCCATAGCAGGGCAGGCTGTAACCATCGCCCATCTCCACCGCGCGCATCAGGGCGAGGTGTCGCCCCTCCTCCTCGGTCAGTTCCACACTGGCCCACACCTCGCTCCAGCGCAGCGGGCGTCCCTGCGCCATCGTTACGCGGGGCACGATATCGACCTGTTCGTAATTGGAACTGAGATAGGCCTCGACCGCCGCCGGGTTGAATCCGTGGTGGATGGGCGCCGCGATGCTCGTCGCCGCGCTCCCCGGCTCGCCCGGACTACAGGCGAAATAGCTGACCGCACCATAGCCCCGGTCGCGGAAATAGCCGATCATCAACCGCCACAATTGCGGCAGTGCTTCGCATCGTGCGATCTGTTCGACTATATTGTCCACTAGTAGCCATGCCCCCGCGGAACTTGCATTTTAGAGAGTATCACGATTCCAGACCGCGTTCAGCATGATTTTCTAGAGCCGCCTGGCCCCCACATGCACCGTTCGTCCCAATATTAGATCGGTGAGCGCCCAGACAAGCGCATCCGCGCGATCCGGCGACCGCCCCGGCCCCGCATAGCTGCCGCCTGCCAGCAATCCGCACATCTCGTCTTCCAGCGCGGCGAACAGGCCGACATGCACCACCCGCCCCGCTTCATAGAGGGTCGCAACCGGCTCCGCCCGCGCGACTTTCCCACGAGAGGCGTGGACGAGGCGCAGCGGAAGCGCATGGTCCGCCGCGCGCAGCACCGACGCGACCATGGCCCCGCCATTGTTCGCCTCCGCCACGATCCGGTCCGCGCCCCATCGGTGATGCGCCCGCGCGACCGCCTGCGCCCATTGTTCGGGGCTGGCCCGCTCCACGCTGGCGTCGTCGATCACATAGCCGCGCCCGTCCCGGCCCAGTCCCACGACCACGATTCCGCAGGCGTCGCCGGTCGCGCTGGCGGGCGGATCGACCCCCACCACCACGCGCGCCAGCAGCGCCTCCGCGCCGCTCTCCCCTCCGCCACTATCACCCGGCACGACCGCCACCCGGCACGCCTCCAGCATCGCCCGCGTCCAAAGCGCACCGTCGGGGTCGAGCACCAGTTCCCCGTCCAGTTCCTGACGCCCCAGCCGCGTCCCGGCATAGCCCTGCTCCATCGCCGCGAGGAACGTGTCGGGCAGCGCGCCGCGATTGTCGATTGTGCGTCCCCGCGTCACCACCACCCCCGCCTGCCCGATCAGCCTGCGGAGCAGGGGCACCGGGCGCGGCGTCGTCGTCGCCAGCGCGCGCGGCTCCATACCCAACCGCAGGCCCATCATCGCATTGTCCCACGCCTCCACGCCCCGGCCCCATTTGGCGATCTCGTCGCCCCAGATATGGCTGTGCTGCGGTCCGCGCAGAGTGTCCGCATCCGCCGCACCATAGATCGTCGCCCGCGCGCCATTGGGCCAGATCAGCTCGCGGCGGCTGGGTCGCCAGTCCGGCCGCGCCCAGGGCGGCGCGATGGAGAGCAGGCCGCTCTCCCCCTCCACCATCACCGACCGCGCATCGTTCAGGCTGGCGCCGATCAGCGCGATCCGCGCCGCGCCGTCCCCCTCCGCGATGCTCCGCACCCATTCCGCGCCCGCCCGCGTCTTGCCGAAACCGCGTCCCGCCATGATCAGCCACAGGGTCCAGTCGCCGGGCGGCGGCAATTGCGCCACGCGCGCCCGATGCTCCCACCGGCCCCACAGCCGCGCCAGCCCTTCCTGACCGACCTGACGCAGCAGCCGTTCCTCATCCGCCTCGGACAGGACCGCCGCCAGAGCCTCGAAATCCGAAAATTTCCGCGATTCATCCACCGCTGCTCTCCTCCTGGCCACCCTCCCCTGTTGTCTCGGCTATGCGCCGCATCGTGTCCGCCCCATCGATCGTGGAGCCCGCCAGCCGCGCCCGCACCCGCGCCAGTTCCGCGCGAATCTTGTTCACCAGTTCCGGATCGCCATTGCCCCGCATCGCTTCCATCGTGCGATACCGTTCCGCTGCCTCCCTGTGGCTATGCAACAGTTGCATCGCGACGACGTGCGGAAAGCTGTGGACGGTCTTCACCTGTTTCACCGCGCCATCCGGCCCCGTCACCGTCTCCGTCCGCTCATAGCCGTTGAGCGCATGATCCAGCATCCGCATCTCCAGCCGCGAATAGCCCTCCGCCAGCGCCGACAGCCATCTGGCGGCAAAGGCGGGACACTTGTGTCTGCGAAAATGAGCCGACTGGCTCGTCATCCCTGCCTGAGTGGCGGCATGGGTCACATTCGCCGTCATCGCCAGCGCCTCGAAGAACCTGTCCTCCTTTGCGGCACTCCACCGATTGTAGAGCTTCCTGCGAGGCGGCGTCGCCTCCCCGCTCGGCGCGGGCACAGCCATATCCACGGCCGCTCCGTCCCGCGGATCGTCGTTCCTGCTCATCTGGAAAATCCCCGACTATCTTCAGCGCCATGGCGTCAGAAATACAAAAGGCGGGACACGCATTCCGCGCCGCCCGCCGTCACCGCACCCCATGGGGCGGATTCGTCAACGATGTCCGTTAGGTGCCAAAACAGCGTGACGATGTCAAGATATTTTATCCAAATAGGTTATTTTTTGGCTGCCACGGCCAGCACCCAAGCGGCGAGTGCGCGGCGGCATTCCCCCCGCGCCTCCTGTCCAACTGCCGAGAATAGGGCCTTTGATTGACCCTGATCGCGGTCAGGCGTTGGCGACAACCACGGTGCGGGTATTGAGATAATTGTCCAGCGCCTCCGGGCCGCCCTCGGTGCCATAGCCGGAGTCCTTGATCCCGCCGAAAGGCAGTTCCGCAGACGGCGCGGCAGGCGTGTTCACCCACAGCATCCCGACCTCGACCCGGCGTGTCAGCAGGTCGGCATTGGCCAAGGACCGCGTAAAGGCATAGCCCGCCAAACCGAAGGACAGCCGGTTCGCCTCCGCAATCGCCTCCTCCAGCCTGTCGAAACCGCGAATGCCCGCGACGGGGCCGAAAGGCTCGTCATTGAACAGCCGCGCCTCCAGCGGCACGTCGGTCAGCACGGTCGGCGACCAGAAATTGCCGGTTTCGCCGATACGACCGCCGCCGATCAGCAGTTTCGCGCCGCGATCCACGGCATCCTGCTGGAACTCCGCCATGGCGGCGAGGCGACGCTCATTGGCCAGCGGACCCATTTGCGTGCCCTCGGTCAGACCATCCCCCACCGTGATCCCGCGCGCCAGATCGGTCAGCGCCTCGGTGAACTGTTCCTTGACGCTATTGTGGACGAGGAAGCGGGTGGGCGAGATGCAGACCTGTCCCGCGTTACGGAATTTGGACCCGCCGACACTCTTCACAGCCAGCGCCACATCGGCATCCTCGCACACGATCACCGGCGCATGGCCGCCCAGCTCCATCGACACGCGCTTCATATGCTTGCCGGCGAGGCCCGCGAGCAGCTTGCCTACCGGCGTCGATCCCGTGAAGGTGATCTTGCGGATGATCGGGCTGGCGATCAGATATTCGGAGATTTCGGCGGGATCGCCGTAAACGAGGTTCAGTACGCCTTCCGGCAAGCCCGCATCCTGAAACGCCTTGATCAGCGCCGCCGGACTGGCCGGTGTTTCCTCCGGCGCCTTGACGATCAGCGAACAGCCCGTGGCCAGACCGGCGGCGATCTTGCGCACCACCTGATTGACGGGGAAGTTCCAGGGGGTGAACGCGGCGACGGGACCGACGGGGTCCTTGATAACCATCTGGCGCGTCGACAGGGTGCTGCGGTGGGGCACCAGACGGCCGTAGACGCGAAACCCCTCCTCCGCGAACCAGTCGATCAGGTCGCCCGCCGCGCCCGTCTCGCCCCGTGCTTCCGCCAGAGGCTTGCCCTGTTCCAGCGTGAGCAGCCGCGCGATCTCGTCCGCCCGCTCCCGCATCAGATCGGCGGCCCTGCGCATGATCTTGCTGCGGGCGGCAGGCGTATAGTCGCGCCACACCTCAAAACCACGCTGCGCCGCCTCCAGCGCCCGGTCGAGGTCGGCGCGCCCCGCATGCGCGACGCGCCCGATCTCCTCCCCCGTGGCCGGGTTCTGCACCGCCAGAGTGCGCCCGTCGGCGGCCTCCACCCAAGCGCCGTCGATAAAAAGCCGGGTATCGGAATAGGCCAACAGAATATCTCCGCGTTTGCGCCGCGGACAAAGCGCAGGCGTCAGGAACCGGACGCCATATTGGTAGCCTGCACCCTATCCACAAGGTTCAGACCGGATACGAAAGCATCACCCTGACGCGCAGAGGGGCGGGAACGCCGCGATCCCTACCCCGGCGTCCGCAAATCCAGTGTCATCGGAAATTCGCCCGGCCGTTCCTCCGGCGGCATCTCCACACCGCCCGGCGTGTGCCCATAGTCCTGGAACCGCGCCTTGCGCCGCGCCTCCGCCTCAAAGTCGTTGACCGGCACGATGTCGTAATTGCGCCCGCCCGGATGCGCGACATGATAAACGCAACCGCCCAGCGACCGCCCGCTCCAGCTATCCAGCACATCGAAGGTGAGCGGCGCGTTCGCCTTCAGATAGGGGTGGAGGCAGTTCGCCGGTTCCCATGCCTTGTACCGCACGCCCGCCACGCCCTCGCCTGGCGTCGCGGTCGCCTGCATCGGCACCCGGCGGCCATTGCAGGCGATGATGTGGCGACCGGGGACGAGGCCCGTCGCGCGGACCTGAACCCGCTCGGTCGAACTGTCGACATAGCGCACGGTGCCGCCAATCGCCCCCGTCTCGCCCAGCACATGCCATGGCTCCAGCGCGTGCGCGATCTCCAGCGTCACCCCGCCCGCCTCGATGCTGCCGTGCACCGGAAAGCGGAACTGCCGCTGCGCCTCGAACCACGCAGGGTCGAAGTCATATCCCGCCTGCCGCAAGTCGGTGAGGACGTCGAGGAAGTCGCTCCACACGAAATGCGGCAGCAGGAAACGGTCGTGCAGGCTCGTACCCCAGCGGACCAGACGCCCCTGCTGCGGCTCGCGCCAGAACCATGCGACCAGCGCCCGCAGCAGTAGTTGCTGCGCCACGCTCATCTGCGCATCTGGCGGCATCTCGAACCCGCGAAACTCGACGAGGCCGAGGCGGCCCGTGGGACCATCGGGCGAGAACAGCTTGTCGATGCAGATTTCGGTGCGATGCGTGTTGCCGGTGACATCCACCAGCAGGTTACGCATCAGCCGGTCGAGCTTCCACGGCGGGAAGTCATCCACCTCTGGCCCCGGTATCTGCGACAGCGCGATTTCCAGCTCGTACAGCGCGTCATGCCGCGCCTCGTCGATGCGCGGCGCCTGACTGGTCGGGCCGATGAACAGGCCGGAGAACAAATAGCTGAGCGCCGGATGGCGCTGCCAATACAGGACGAGGCTCTTGAGCAGATCGGCCCGCCGGATGAACGGCGAGTCCGACAGGCTGGCCCCGCCCATGACGAGGTGATTGCCGCCCCCCGTGCCGATGGACCGGCCGTCGACCATGAACTTGTCGGCGGTCAGGCCAACCAGCCGCGCCTCGTCATAGAGGATCGTGGTGATATCGACCTGCTCGCGCCAGCTTGTCGCCGGGTGGATATTCACCTCAATCACGCCGGGGTCCGGCGTGATTTTCAGCACCCGCAACCTTGGGTCCGGCGGCGGCGGATAGCCCTCGATCCGCACGGGAATGCGGGTGCGCTCTGCGGTCGCCTCCACCTCCGCCACCAGTTCCAGGAAATCGTCCAGCGTTTCCAGCGGCGGAATGAAGATGGAGAGATATCCCTCGCGCGGCTCCACGGTGATCGCCGTGCGAACCGCGCCGTCGATGATGCGCTGCTCCACCCGCTCCTGCGCGGCATGGCTGCCCTCGGCCGCCTCGACACGCTCAGCCCGCTGATCGCGGCGGGTGCGGGTTTCGAGGTCGATGCCCTGCCCCGGATCACCGCCGCTTTGCGTCACGCGCTGCTCGCGAAAGTCCGCCAGCGGCTCGCGCGGTTCGCTGGTGTCGCGCGGGTGGATATAGGGGAAATCGGACGGCGGCACATAGGGCAGCGATCCGAGCGGCAGGCGATAGCCCAGCGCACTATCCCCCGGCACCGCGAACAGGACGCCGCGCCGCACCTTCCACTTTTCGCTGTGCCAGCGGCGCACCGGCTCGACCTTGGTGTTCCACCGCTGGATCGGCAGGACATAGCCGACCGGCTTGGACAGCCCCCGCTCGAACGCGCGCACGATGCGGCTGCGCTCCTCCGGGTCGTCGATCTTGGGATCGGTGGGGGAGACATTGTCGGGCAGCTCGGCTTCCTTGACCGACCAGCTCAGCGCATCCTCATAGACCGCATCGACGAAATCCGTCTCCACACCCAGCGCCTGCGCCGTGGCGACCAAGAACTGCTGCGCGGTCGCGACATTCAATTCGGGCGGAGAGGCAGCCTCCTCCCCCTCTGGCGCCCTGACCGGCAGGGTGGACCCGGCAATCAGGCTGGAATCGCGCCACACCGGCACGCCATCGGTGCGCCAGTAGATCGAATAGCCCCAGCGCGGCAGGCTTTCCCCCGGATACCATTTGCCCTGCCCATGATGCAGCAGCGCGCCCGGCGCATAACGCTCGCGCAGGCGGCGGATCAACTGGTCGGCATAGATCGCCTTGGTCGGGCCGACCGCATCGCCGTTCCATTCCGGCGCTTCCGGGTCGTCGGCGGCGACGAACGTCGGCTCGCCGCCGGTGGTCAGCCGCACGTCCTGCGCGATCAGGTCCGCCTCCACCCGGTCGCCCAGATCGAGCAGCGCGGCCCAGCGCCCCTCCGTAAACGGCTTGGTGATCCGCACCGCCTCCGCAATGCGGGAGACGGACATCTCGAACTCGAAATCGACCTCGGCATAATCCGCGACGCCGGAAATCGGCGCGGCGGAGCGGTAATGCGGTGTCGCGGCGAGCGGGATATGTCCCTCGCCCGCGAACATGCCCGAAGTCGCGTCGAGCGCGATCCAGCCCGCGCCGGGCACATAGGCCTCTGCCCAGGCGTGGAGATCGACCACGTCCTGCGTCACGCCCTTGGGACCGTCCACCGGCTCCACATCGGCGACCAGCTGGATCGAGTAACCCGACACGAAGCGCGCGGCAAAGCCCAGGCGGCGGAGCAACTGGACGAGCAGCCACGCGGAATCGCGGCACGACCCGGTGCCGATCTGCAACGTCTCCTCCGGCGACTGCACGCCCGTCTCCATGCGGATGACGTAGCCGACCTTTTGTTGGAGCTTCGAGTTCACCTCGACCAGAAAATCGACCGTCCGCCCCCGCCACGGCGCGAATTCCGCGACCAGCGCCTCGAACAGCGGCCCCTGAATCTCGACGTCATTATAGGCGGCGAGGTCGGCGGCGATCTCCTCCTCATAGGCGAAGGGATACTCCTCCGCATAAGGTTCCACGAAGAAGTCGAACGGGTTGATGACCGCCATGTCGGCCAGCAGGTCGACCTCGATGCTGAAATGATCGACCGGATCGGGAAAGACCACCCGCGCCAGCCAGTTCCCGTGCGGGTCCTGTTGCCAGTTCAGGAAATGGTTCGCCGGTTCGATCTTCAGCGAATAATTGGGGATCTTCGTTCGGCTATGGGGAGCGGGACGAAGGCGGATAACCTGCGGACCCAGCCTTATCAGCCGGTCGTAACGGTAAGCCGTCTTGTGATGCAGCGCGGCAGTAATCACCCGCGCATGAAACCGCGATCCTTGCTGCAATGCAACACAATTCTGCGCGGGGCGAAACAATGCCTCATGCGCATCCATGCGGAGGCAGGTTTGGGTGGATTGCCGATCCTGCCCTGAACCCCGTTCGGTTCGAGCAGCTTCGAGCGACGTCGAGAAGCGTCCGTCGAGAACTCGCAGCGTCGCGCCAATTTCTCGACTTCGGTTCTCGACGAGCTCGAACCTACACTCGAAACGGACGGATTTTTAGGAAATACCCAAAATAGCCACCACCTGCACCATCCTATCGATGATGCCGATGCGGCGCCGACGGCTGATCGATCAGGGTGATGCTGTTCTGTGTCACTGCCTGCGTCACGCGGCTGCCCGCTGGCACGCTATGGGTCAGCCAGACATTGCCGCCGACTTCCGACCCGCGCCCGATGATGATCCGGCCCAATATGGTCGCGCCCGCATAGATGATGACGTCGTCCTCCACGATGGGATGCCGCGCCTGTTCCTTGAGCGGAAAGCCGTCCTCGCCCGCCGGGAAACTGCGCGCGCCCAGCGTCACGCCCTGATAGATACGCACCCGCGCGCCGACGATCGCCGTCTCGCCGATCACGACGCCGGTGCCATGATCGATGAAGAAGCTCTCGTCGATGGACGCGCCCGGATGGATGTCGATGCCGGTCTTGCCATGCGCCACTTCGGAGATGATCCGCGCCACCAGCGGTGCACCCAGCAGGTGCAGCCGGTGGGCAAGGCGGTGATGGATGATCGCGAACAGCGAGGGATAGCAGATCAGCACCTCGTCCACGCTGCGCGCGGCGGGATCGCCGTGGAAGGCCGCCTCCACATCGGTGTCGAGCAGCTTGCGCAGCGCGGGCAGCTCGCTGGCGAACGTCCCGATGATCTCGCCCGCGCGCCGGTCGATCTCCGTCGCGGGAGACTCCGCCATGGCATAGATCAACTCCAGCCGGATTTGCCCATACAGGCGTGACAGCGCCGTCTCCAGCGTCTGCGTGACATAGCTGTCCTCATTATGGATCCGCACGAATTCCGGTCCCAGCCGCAGCGGGAACAGCGCGCCGCACAGCGCCTGCAGGATCTTGGCGAGGTCGCCCCGCGACGGAAAACCCTCCGCCCCATATTCGGCATGATGCGTCTGCGCCGCGCGCCAGGCGTGACGGATGTCCGCAAGGTCCGCGGACAGGCGCTCGCTATCCCAATAGCGGCCCCGGTCGTCCGCCGGCTCGTCTCTTGTCAGAGGAATTATACTCACGATACGCTCCAGATAGCGGCAATCGCCCTGTCGACACATTCTCTACTTCATTGATCGACTTTCGCGAACCAGTCTTGCTTGGCCCCTGCGCAGTTTTGCTTTTCCCGGCGACAAAACCCCCGGAACATCAGGTTTTCCGCCCGTCGGATCAAGAATTTCCAAAGCCCGCTTTCGCACTTTGAATATGTCTTCCCGCGCCATTCATGGTCTGCCGCTCCCGAAACGGAAAAGAAGGATAATCCATGGATCTGCAACTCACCGGAAAGCGCGCCATCGTTACGGGAGGGAGCCGGGGAATAGGCCGCGCCATCGCACGCGCGCTGCTGGACGAAGGCGTTCAGGTGGTGATCGCCGCCCGCGACGAAGCCGCCCTGACCGAGGCCGCGACCACTTTGGCGCAGCAGACCGGCGGCAAGGTGATCGGCATCGCGGCGGACACACGCTCCGACGAGGATGGGAACGCACTGGTCGAGCGCGCGGCACAATGGCTGGGCGGCATCGACATATTGG